>NZ_OW485601.1:115000-768750 GCF_937425535.1 Rhodovastum atsumiense | reverse complement strand
CGCCTCCGCCGCCTCGCGCAGCGCCGGGGTGACGCCCTCGGCGGCCACGATCTCGTCGAGCAGCGCGCCGAGCGCAGCGCCCTGGTCGCGCAGCAGGCCGCGCCGCAGCAGGGTCAGCGCCTGGATGCCGTTGGTGCCCTCGTAGATCGGCGTGATGCGGGAATCGCGCAGGTGCTGGGCCGCCCCGGTTTCCTCGATATAGCCCATGCCGCCATGTACCTGTACCCCAAGCGAGGCGGCCTCCACCCCGGCATCCGAGGCCCAGGATTTCGCCACCGGGATCAGCAGGGCGGCGCGGACGGGATCGCGGTGCTGCTGCTCGGCCGCGTACAGCGTCAGCAGCCGCCCGCCGAGGGCCAGCGCGCGCATGGTCCAGAGGGTGCGCCGCACATCCGGATGGATGACGATCGGTCCGCCGCTCTGCTCGCGCGTGGTGGCGAACTCGGCGGCGCGGCGGAAGGCGCGCTCGGCCACCGCCACGCCCTGCATCGCCACCCCGAGCCGGGCGGCGTTCATCATGCTGAACATGCTGGGCAGGCCGCGATGCGGCGGGCCGACGATCTCGCCGAGTGCGTCCTCGAAGGCCAGCACGCAGGTCGGGCTGGCATGGATGCCGAGCTTGTGCTCGATCGAGACGCAGCGCACCGGGTTGCGGCTGCCATCGGGCAGGAACTTGGGCACGGCGAACAGGCTGATGCCGGCGCTGCCCGCGGGCGCGTCCGGCAGGCGGGCCAGCACCATGTGCAGGATGTTCGCGGTCCAGTCGTGCTCGCCATAGGTGATGAAGATCTTCTGGCCGGTGATGCGATACAGGCCGTTGCCGTCCGGCTCGGCCTTGCTGCGCACCGCGCCGAGATCAGAGCCCGCCTGCGGCTCGGTCAGGCACATCGTGCCGGTCCAGCTGCCTGCCACCAGCGGGGCCAGCAGCCGTTCCTTCTGGTCGGCGCTGCCGTGGGTCGCCAGCAACTGGATCGCGTCCTGGGTCAGCATCGGGCACAGGCCGAAGCCCATGTTGGCCGAGGACACCGGCTCGAAGGCGGCCAGCGCCAGCACGTCCGGCAGACCCTGGCCCCCGCTTTCCTCCGGGGCGGCGGTGCCGATCCAGCCGCCCTCGGCATAGGCCTGGAACGCTTCCTTGAAGCCGGGGGGGGTGATCACCCGTCCATCGACCAGCTTCGCGCCGATGCGGTCGCCGTCGCGTTCGAGCGGCGCGAGCACGCCCTCGGCGAAGCGGGTGGCTTCCACCAGGATGGCAGCGGTGTCGCCCGGGTCGAGGGCATCGAAGCCGACCACATGGTGCAACAACCAGGCGGTCTCTTCAGGGGGCACGGTGACGGGCATGTCGGGCTCGCTGAACAAGAGGGCTTGGGCACGTGGGGCTGGTGTAGCGTAGCGGCAGCGGAATGGGGAGGGCCGGACGGCGCGGCCGGGGGGAGGGCGCAGGCATCAACACCATTTTGATGCTGTGATGTTCCCCCGCGCCCGCGGACCCCGGGGGTGTGGGCTTTCCGCTCGTTCGGGCCGGCCGATCCGGCTAAGCAGAAGGCGCGCCGTCGGCCGGATCGGGACGGACATCATGCCGGCGTGACAGGGCACACGTTTCAGGAAACTGCGCTCACGTTTCAGTAACACGTGACGTTTTGAGTACTGGCCGGATCCGAGGAGGCACCGCGGGATGTACCACATGACATGCAGGGAAACGCCGGAACCGGCAGTCCTCCGGCATCTTCCTGCGATCATCCTCCTCAGGCCATGTCGCCGATGACTTCCCGATCTGCCCCGGACGAGATCCTGATCGCCTATGTCACCTGCGCCGACCTGGAGCAGGCGCGGCGGATCGGGCGGGCCCTGGTCGAGGAACGCCTCGCCGCCTGTGTGAACATTCGCGTGCATGAAGCGATCTATCGCTGGCAGGGTGCCGTCGAGCAGGCCCCGGAGGCGGCGTTCCTGGCCAAGACGACCCGTGCCGCCTGGCCGGCGCTGCAGGCCCGGGTGCGCGCGCTGCATTCCTACGAGCTGCCCTGCATCGTGGCCTGGCCCCTCGCCGAGGGCCTGCCGGAGTATCTTGGCTGGATCGCCGGGGCCGTGACGACGCCATGACCGAAGGTCCGGCCAATCCCGCCGCGCTCAAGGAAGTGCTGATCGTGCTCGGCGCGGCCGGGGTGGTGATCCCGCTGTTCCATCGCCTGCGCGTCAGCCCGGTGCTGGGTTTCATGCTGGTCGGCATGGTGGTCGGACCGTTCGGGCTCGGCCGCGTCGCCGACCTCGCGCCCTGGGTGGGCTGGGTCACCATCGCCAATGCCGAGGCGATCGCGCCGATTGCCGGCTTCGGCGTGGTGCTGCTGCTGTTCATGATCGGGCTCGAACTGTCCTTCGAGCGGCTATGGGTGATGCGCCGGCTGGTGTTCGGCCTGGGCGCGGCGCAGGTGGCCATGAGCACGACCTTGCTGGCGGGGGTCGGCCTGCTGGCGGGGATGGACCCGGCCGGGGCCGTCGTGGTCGGGCTGGCCGGGGCGATGTCCTCCACCGCCGTGGTGATCCAGGTGCTCTCCGAGGAGCGGCGGCTCGCCACCCTGCTCGGCCGGCTCTGCTTCTCCGTGCTGCTGTTCCAGGACATCGCCGTGGTGCCGATCCTGGTGGCGCTGGGCCTGCAGGGGACGGGGCCGGAGGGCGGGCCGGGGATGAGCCTGTGGCTGGCCGTAACCAAGGCGGTGCTTTCGCTCGGGGCGATCGTCGGGCTGGGGCGGCTGGGGCTGCGTCCATTGTTCCGCAGCGTCGCCCGCACCCGTAGCCCCGAGTTTTTCATGGCGGCCTGCCTGCTGGTGGTGATCGCGACCGCCCTGGCTGCCTCCGCCGCCGGGCTCTCGCCCGCGCTTGGCGCGCTGGTGGCGGGGTTGCTGCTGGCCGGCACAGAATTCCGCCGCGAGATCGAGGTCACCATCGATCCGTTCAAGGGCCTCGCGCTCGGGGTGTTCCTGATCTCGGTCGGCCTGCAGTTCGATCCCGTCCGGCTGGTGTCCGATCCGCTGGGGACGCTCGGGGGGGCGGCCACGCTGGTGCTGCTCAACGGCCTGCTGATCGCGCCGCTGACCCGGCTGTTCGGCGCGCCCTGGTCGGTCGCGCTGCAGGCGGGGCTGCTGCTGGGGCCGGGGGGCGAGTTCAGCCTGGTGCTGCTCGGCATCGCCGCGGGGGAGGGGCTGGTGGAACGGGCCGCCGCCGAGCAGGCGCTGCTGGCGGTGGCGCTGTCGATGGCGGCGATCCCGCTGCTCTCGGCGGTCGGGCGGCGACAGGTGCAGCGCCTGGTCGCCACGCCGAAGGTGATCGATCCGGCGCTGCTGCCGCCCGACACCGTGGCGAGCGGGCCGCGCGTCATCGTCGCCGGCTTCGGTCGGGTCGGGCAGATGGTGGCGTCGATGCTGCAGGCGCATGCGGTGCCCTATGTCGCCATCGACCGCGATCCGGACCGCGTCGCCCGCGAGCGGCATGCCGGCCAGCCGGTCTACTGGGGCGATATCGGCCAGCCGGCCCTGATGCGCCGCCTGGGCATCGGCACCGCGCGGGCGCTGGTGGTCACCATGGATGAGCGCAGCGCGGTCGACACCGTCGTGGCGGTGGCGCGCGCCGAGCGGCCGGACCTGCTGATCGTCGCGCGCGCCCGCGATGCCGCGCATGCCGCCCATCTCTATCATGGCGGCGTTTCCGATGCGGTGCCGGAAACGGTGGAGGCCAGCCTGCAGCTCTCGGAGGCCGTGCTGGTGGATATCGGCGTGCCGATGGGGCCGGTGATCGCCTCCATTCACGAAAAGCGCGCGGAAATCCAGGCCGTCATCAAGGCCGCCGCGCCGCAGGCCGAAATCCGCACGCTCGGCCGTCGCCGCCTGCGCGATGCCAGGCGGCGGGAAGAGGCGCGGGAAGGGTAGGCCGGGGGCGGTTGAGCTCCCTGGACTTGCAGTCGTTGCCCCGGTAAACCGCTCAGCCCGGGGATAAGACTGCGCGATGCTCCGGGGCCGCCAAGGGGGGTCTGCCGCATGCAGTTCGATATCGTCGTCGTCGGGGCCGGTCCCGCCGGGCTATCCTTCGCCTGCTCGCTCAAGGGCTCCGGGCTGCGCGTGGCGCTGATCGAAAAGCAGTCGGCGCCGGCCCTGGCCGATCCGGCCTTCGATGGCCGCGAGATCGCGCTGACGCATCTGTCGATGGCGCTGCTGCGCGCGCTCGGCGTCTGGGACCGCATCCCGCCGGCCGAGATCGCCTCGCTGCGTCGGGCCCGCGTGCTGAACGGTCGTTCGGCCTTCGCGCTGAATTTCGAGCCGCCGCCGCGCGGCGAGGACCGGCTCGGCGTGCTCATCCCCAATCACCTGATCCGCCGCGCCCTTTATGAAGAAGTCGCGGGCATGGAGCATGTGCGCCTGATCACCGGCGCCACCGTCACCGCCCTGCGCACCGACCGGCAGGGCGCCACCGTCACGCTCGGCGACGGCACGGAGATCGGCGCGGGGCTGGTGGTGGCCGCCGACACCCGTTTCTCCGAGACCCGGCGGCGCATGGGCATTCCGGCGCAGATGCAGGATTTCGGCAAGATCATGCTGGTCTGCCGCATGGCGCACGAGAAGCCGCATGACGGCGTCGCCACCGAATGGTTCGACTACGGCCAGACCTTCGCCATCTTGCCGCTGAACGGCGATGTGTCCGGGGCCGTGCTGACCCTGCCGGCGCGCGAGATGGACGGGCTGCTGGCGCTGCCGGAGCCGGCGTTCAACGCCGAGATCACCCGTCGCTACCGCAACCGCCTCGGCGCGATGCACCTGGTGTCGACCAAGCATGTCTATCCGCTGGTGGGCGTCTACGCGCAGCGTTTCACCGACCGGCGCTATGTGCTGCTCGGGGACGCGGCGGTGGGCATGCATCCGGTGACGGCGCATGGCTTCAACCTGGGCCTGCGCGGCGCGCATGTCCTGGCCTCCGAGATCCGCGCCGCGGTCGAGCGGGGGCGCGACGTGGCGGATGCGCATGCGTTGCGCCGGTACGCCTTCGAGCACCGCCGCGCGAGCTGGCCGCTGTACTTGGCGACCAACGCGACCGCGCTGTTCTATACCGACGACCGGCTGCCGGTGCGGCTGATGCGCAGCGCTGCGCTGCGCCTGGGGCAGTTCCTGCCGCCGGTGCGCCGGACGGTGGTGCGCAACCTGATGGACGACGCGCCGGTCTCCCGGATGTCTTGATCTCGCATCTTTCCATCGCCGTCGCCGATTACGCCCGCGCCCGCGCCTTCTACGACGCGGCGCTGGCGCCGCTCGGCCTGCGGGTGCGGTTGGAACTGCCGCAGGCGGCCGGCTACGGGCCCGCGGAGATCGAGGCCTGGGATGATCCGGGGGGCGCCTTCTGGATCACCAGCTCAGGCGATCCCGCCGAGCGGATCGCCGGGGCGCGCGGCTTCCACATCGCCTTCACCGCCCGCACGCGCCGCATGGTGGACGGGTTCCACGCCGCCGCCCTGGCGGCGGGCGGGCGCGACAACGGCGCGCCCGGGCTGCGCGCACAGTATCATCCACAGTATTATGCCGCCTTCGTGATCGACCCGGATGGCTGGCGCCTGGAAGCGGTGTGCCATCGCCCGGAGCCGTGACCCGGCGCCGGTCAGCCCGGCACCAGCACCGTCACCGCCGCCTGCGCCGCGATCCCTTCCATCCGCCCGGTGAAACCGAGCTTCTCGGTGGTGGTCGCCTTCACCGAGATCCGGCCGGGATCGACCTCCAGCAGTTCGGCAAGGCGGGCGATCATGCGCGGGGCGTGCGGTGTGATCTTCGGCCGCTCGCAGATCAGCGTCACGTCGGCATTGGCCAGCACCCCGCCGCGCGCGGCGATGCGCCCGGCGGCATGGCGCAGGAACCGCGCCGAATCCGCGTCCTTCCAGGTCGCCTCGCTCGGCGGGAAATGGCGGCCGATATCGCCCTCGGCCAGCGCGCCATAGATCGCGTCGCACAAGGCGTGGATGCCGACATCGGCATCGGAATGACCGGCGAGCCCACGGTCATGCGGCACCTCGATGCCGCAGAGGATGAGCTTGCGCGCCTCCGCCATGGCATGGACGTCGTAGCCCGTGCCCACGCGCGGGATCATCGTCCCCAGCAGCACCCGCTCCAGCCGCACCAGATCCTCCTTGTAGGTCAGCTTGATGTTCTGCTCGTCGCCGGGCACCAGGGCAACCGCGTGGCCTGCCTCTTCCAGGATGGCGGCATCGTCGGTGGCGCCTTCGGGGGCGGCGCGGTGCAGTTCCAGCAACAGCGGGAAGCGGAAGGCCTGCGGCGTCTGCGCGCGGAACAACCCGGCACGCGGCACCGTTCCGGTGATCCGGCCGGCCTCGCCACGCTTGAGCGTGTCGGCGACCGGCACCGCCGGAATGGCACCGGGGACCTCCCGCAGCGCCGCGAGCAGCGCCGCCACGGTGCCGGCCGGGATGAAGGGGCGGGCGGCATCGTGCACCAGCACCACCTCCGGCGCGTGCGGCGCCAGCGCCTCGAGCCCGGCGCGCACGCTCTGCTGGCGGGAAGCGCCACCGGGCACCGGCGGCAGATGCGGGATGTCGCCGAGTGCCGCGACAATCGGGGCGGCGTCTCCGACAGGCTGGATCAGGTCCACCTCCGGCGCGAGCCGCGCGGCGGCATGGCGCATCACCGGCTGGCCGGCGAGCGGGAGGAACTGCTTGGGCGTCTCGGCGCCGAGTCGGCTGCCAGTGCCGGCGGCGACGAGGAGAAGGGCGGTGCGGGGACGGCTCATGGCGCACCCATAACGTGATCGCCGGCGGCGTCAACGGAGCATGACAAGGAATAAGGGTAAGGCAAGGGCTTCGCCCTTGACCCAGCAGGGGTCAGGGGACCCCTGCACCCCAATTCGTGCTGCGCGGCAAAGAATGGGATCCAAGGGCCTCTGGCCCTTGGTGGAGGTCCAGGAGGCAAAGCCTCCTGGTGGGGTGCGGGGCAACGCCCCGCCACTCTTGCATGCAAATGCATGCCAAGGCTGCATCTCCGGTGGAGGTCAAAGCGGCCGGCACGCGACCTCCCGCATTGCGTCGGCGCAGGGCGCAGTCTAACTTGCCTAAATCATGGGCAGCCCCTTGCAACACATGCCGCGTCTGCGGCCGATTGAACTTGGCAATGGCGTGCGCCTGGACATGCCGGTCATTCTCGCACCGATGTCCGGCGTGACGGATTTGCCGTTTCGCCGGCTCGCCCGTGCCCTTGGCGCGGGCCTGGTGGTTTCCGAGATGATCGCTTCCTGGGCGATGGTGCGCGAGAATCGGGCGACCTTGCGCATGGCCGAACTGGACGGAAAGCCGTCCTCCATCCAGCTTGCCGGCTGTGATCCGGTGGCGATGGCCGAGGCCGCGCGGATCGCGGTCGGCCGCGGCGCGGACATCGTCGACATCAATTTCGGGTGCCCGGTGAAGAAGGTGGCGGTCGGACAGATGGCCGGCAGCGCGCTGATGCGCGACGAGCTTGCCGCCGCCCGCATCCTGGAGGCGACGGTGCGCGCGGTCGACGCCCCGGTCACGCTGAAGATGCGCATGGGCTGGGACCACGCCAGCCTGAACGCGCCGCGCCTGGCCCGCATTGCCCGGGAGAGCGGCATCCGCATGGTCACCGTGCACGGCCGCACCCGCCAGATGTTCTATACCGGCACCGCCGACTGGGACTTCATCGCCGAGGTGAAGGCGGCGGTGGACATCCCCGTCATTGCCAATGGCGACATCGTCACCGAGGACGACGCCGCCGAGGCGCTGCGGCGCTCGGGGGCGGACGGGGTGATGATCGGCCGCGGCTGCTACGGCCGCCCCTGGTTCCCCGCCCAGGTCGCCCATTTCCTGCAGACCGGCCAGCGGCGGCCCGAGCCGTCGCTGGCCGAGCAGAAGCGCATCATGCTCGAGCATTACCACGCCATCCTGGCGCATTTCGGCACCGAGGCCGGGGTGCGGCTCGCCCGCAAGCACCTATCTTGGTATTCGCGCGGCCTGCCGGGCTCGGCGGAGTTCCGGTCCACCGTCAACCGCCTGCCCGACGCCGCCGCGGTCGAGGCGCTGATCGGGCGCTTCTACGATCCGCTGATCGCCCGTGGCGTCACTCGCGTGGCCTTGCGCGAGGCCATGCTCGCGGAGGCGGCATGAGGTTCGGCCGTCGCGCGGCCCTGGCCGTGGTAGAGCGGGGCGAGCACCGGCGTCCACCCGAGGCGGCGGCGCTGATGTCGGCGCTGCCGCTGCCGGTGGTGGTGCTGGACCGGGAAAACCGTTTCACCTACGTCAACCACGCCGCCGAGCAGTTCCTGGGGGTGTCCGCCTCGCAACTGGCGCAGATGGCGCTGGTGGACCTGCTGCCGCAGGACAACCCGGTGTTCCTGCTGATCGACCAGGTACGCCAGGGCGATGTCATCGTCGCCGACTACGACATGAGCTTCGAGAGCCCGCGGCTGAAGAAATCCGGCATCGCCGTGCAGGGCACGCCGTTGCCGGATGATCCGGGGGCGGTGCTGCTGGTGATGCAGGACGTCTCGGCCGCGCGCACGCTCGACCGGCAACTGACCTTCCGCAGTGCCGCCCGCAGCGTCACCGGCATGGCGGCGATCCTCGCGCACGAGGTGAAGAACCCGCTGTCCGGCATCCGCGGCGCGGCGCAATTGCTCGAGAGCAGCGTCGGGCCGGCCGACCAGGAACTGACCATCCTGATCCGTGACGAGGCCGACCGGATCCGTGCCCTGGTCGACCGCATGGAGATGTTCAACGAGAAGCCGATCGAGCGCGGCGCGGTCAACATTCACCGCGTGCTGGAGCATGTCCGGCGGCTCGCGCAGAGCGGCTTCGCCGCCGGCATCCGCTTCCACGAGGTCTACGATCCCAGCCTGCCGCCGGTGCACGGCAACCGCGACCAGTTGGTGCAGGTTCTGCTCAACCTGGTGAAGAACGCCGCCGAGGCGATCGTCGGCGGCAACGTCGCCAATGGCGAGATCACCCTGGTCACGGCCTTCCAGCATGGCGTGCGGCTCGCCATCCCCGGCACCGACCGGCGGATGCACCTGCCCATGGTGGTGATCGTGCGCGACAACGGGCCGGGCATCTCCGAGGACATCCGGCCGCATCTGTTTGATCCCTTCGTCACCTCCAAGCCTGCCGGCAGCGGCCTCGGCCTCGCTTTGGTCGCGAAGATCGTCAATGACCACGGCGGGCTGGTGGAGGTGGAAAGCCGGCCGGGACGCACCGAGGTGCGCATGCACCTGCCGATGCTCATCGACGAGACACCCCCGCTGGTGTGACTGCCTCCCTCTTTCGTGACGCCCTCGTCTTTGACACGCCTTTGTTCACACCCTTGCCTGTGACGCCCGCGAATTGACCGGACCTGACCTGATGTTGCCACTGATGCCTGCCACGCGCCGGGGGGTTGCCCCGGTTTTCCCGCCGCGGGCCGCACGCTGCCGCGTGACGGCTTCGTCCGGGGGTTGCCGGGGGCGGGACGCATGCGCATGTCGCCGGCCCGCGCGGGTGGGCCGGCCATGACCCCGCCCACCGTCCTGATCGCCGATGACGACCGCTCCATCCGGACCGTGCTGACCCAGGCGCTCGGGCGTTCCGGCTACCAGGTGCGCAGCACCTCCAACGCCGCGACGCTGTGGCGCTGGGTGGAGGATGGCGAGGGCGACCTGGTGATCACCGATGTCGTCATGCCCGACGAGAACGGGCTCGACCTGATCCCGCGCATCAAGCGCGTGCGCCCCGACCTGCGCGTGGTGGTGATGAGCGCGCAGTCGACGCTGATAACCGCGGTGAAGGCGGCACAGCGCGGCGCCTTCGAATACCTGCCCAAGCCCTTCGACCTGAAGGAGCTGCTGGCCGTGGTCGGGCGCGCCCTGGCCGCCCCGGCGCCCGAGCCGGTCGCCGCCGAGACGCCGCGCGAGGCGGAGGAGCGGCTGCCGCTGATCGGCCGCAGCCCGGCGATGCAGGAGATCTACCGGACCATCGCCCGCCTCACTACCGCCGACCTGACGGTGATGATCAACGGCGAGAGCGGCACCGGCAAGGAACTGGTCGCGCGCGCCCTGCACGATTACGGCCGCCGCCGCGGCGGTCCCTTCATCGCCATCAACATGGCGGCGATCCCGCGCGAGCTGATCGAAAGCGAGCTGTTCGGCCACGAGCGCGGCGCCTTCACCGGGGCGATGAACCGCAATGTCGGCCGCTTCGAGCAGGCCAATGGCGGCACGCTGTTCCTCGACGAGATCGGCGACATGCCGCCCGAGGCGCAGACGCGGCTGCTGCGGGTGCTGCAGGAAGGAGAGTTCACCACGGTCGGCGGCCGCCAGCCGGTGCGCGCCAATGTGCGCATCATCGCCGCCACCCATCGCGACCTGCGCGCGGCGATCCGGGCCGGCGCCTTCCGCGAGGACCTGTTCTATCGCCTCAACGTCGTGCCGATCCGCCTGCCGCCGCTGCGCGAGCGCACCGAGGACGTGCCCGACCTCGCCCGCCATTTCCTCGAGCGCGCGCGGGCCGATGGCCTGCCCACGAAGTCGCTCGACGCCGGTGCGATGGAGGCGCTCAGGGCGTGGCGCTGGCCGGGCAACGTGCGCGAGCTCGAGAACCTGATGCGCCGGCTGGCCGCGCTCTGCCCCGACGAGGTGATCACCGCCGAGACCGTGCGCGCGGAACTGGCCGAGGCCGAGCCGATGGCGCTGCCCGGCGCGCCCGCCGCCGTGGCGGAGGGGCCCGAGCCGCTGTCGGCCGCGGTGGAGCGCCATATCCGGGCCTTCCTGGCCGCCCATCGCGACGGCATGGCCCCCTCCGACATCTATGACCGCGTGCTGGCCGAGGTGGAGCGGCCGCTGATCCAGTTGACGCTGGCGGCGACCAGGGGCAACCAGATCAAGGCGGCTGCCATGCTGGGCCTGAACCGCAACACGCTGCGCAAGAAGATCCGTGATCTCGACATCCCCGTCGTCCGGGGCATTGCCTGATCGCGGCCAGGAGGGAAGGACCGCCGGAGGTGAACGTCGCGCCGTCCCGTGACGCGCTTGCCGCCCGCGAGCGGCTGCCGGCCGACCCGCCGCCGCGCTCGCGGCTGCGGCGGGTCGTCGACATCCTGCTCGGCAAGATCGTCACGCTGGTGCTCGCCGCCTTCGCGCTGGCGCTGGGCATCGCCACCTTCGTGGCGATCGCGCAGGGCGTGCCCGGGCCGAACCTCGTGTTCGCCATGGTGCTGGCGAACCTGGTCGTGGTGCTGCTGCTCGGCGCGGTGCTGCTCGGGCGGCTCACCCGCGTCTGGGTGGAGCGCCGGCGCGGCTCGGCGGGTTCGCGGCTGCATATCCGGCTGGTGCTGCTGTTCTCCGGCGTCGCGGTGGCGCCGGCCATCGTGGTGGCGGTGTTCGCCACCGCCTTCTTCCATCTCGGCGTCCAGGCCTGGTTCAACGAGCCGGTGCGCACCGCGCTGCAGGAAAGCCTGCAGGCCAGCCGGGGGTACCTGGAAGAGCACCGCAACAACATCCGCGCCGACGCGCTGGGCATGGCCAACGACCTGGTGCGGGCCAGCGACTTCCTCGGCAACAGCGCCGGCGCCTTCGCCCAGGTGCTCGGGGCGCAGACCGCCCTGCGCGGGCTGACCGAGGCGGTGATCTTCGAGCCAGTCACCGGGCAGGTGATGGCCTCGGTCGGGCCACCCGCCGATCCGCCGCCGCTCTGGGCCACCGAACTCGCGCGCAGCGGCGAGGTCGGCGTGCTCGGCAGCGAGGATTCGAACCGGGTGCGCGCGGTGGTGAAGCTCGACATCACCCCCACCCTGATGCTGCTGATCGGCCGCCCGGTCGATCCCGCCATCCTCGAGCACATGCAGCGCACCGAGCAGGCGGTCAGCGAATATCACCGGCTCGACGACAGCCGTTCCGGGTTGCAGATCACCTTCGCCCTGATCTTCGCGCTGATCGCGCTGCTGATCCTGTGCGCGGCGGGGCTGATCGGCCTGGTGATGGCCAACTCGATCGCCCGCCCGGTGGGGCGGCTGATCACCGCCTCCGAGCGCGTGCGCGCCGGCGACCTCTCGGTGCGGGTGCCCGAGGAAGTGACGGGCGACGAGGTCGCCGGGCTGTCGCGCGCCTTCAACCGCATGATCGGGCAGCTTTCCGCGCAACGCCGCGAGCTGATGGATGCCTACAGCCAGCTCGACGCGCGGCGCCGCTTCACCGAGGCGGTGCTGTCCGGCGTTTCCGCCGGGGTGATCGGCCTGGACGCCGAGGGGCGGATCGAACTGCCCAACCGCGTCGCCAGCGCCTTGCTCGATGTCGACCTGCTGGGTGCGATCGGCCGCGATCTCGGCGAGATGGTGCCGGAATTCGCCCCGCTGCTGGCCGAGGTGCGGGCCGCCCCCGACCGGACCCGCACCGCGGAGCTGCAGATCGGTCCGCCGGCACGGCGGCGCATGCTGCTGGTGCGCATCTCCGCCGATCCCCCGCGCGAGGGCGGCCCGGACGGCGCGCGCGGCTTCGTCGCCACCTTCGATGACATCACCGAACTGCAATCGGCCCAGCGCAAGGCGGCCTGGGCGGACGTGGCCCGGCGCATCGCCCACGAGATCAAGAACCCGCTCACCCCCATTCAGCTTTCGGCCGAGCGGCTGAAGCGCCGTTTTGCCCGGGAGATCACCTCCGATCCCGAGACTTTCACCCAGTGCGCCGATACGATCGTGCGCCAGGTTGGCGATATCAGGCGCATGGTCGACGAGTTCTCCGCCTTTGCCCGCATGCCGCATCCGGTGATCCGGCCGGAGGATGTCGGGCGCGTCGCCCGCGAGGCGCTGGTGCTGCAGAAACAGGCGCATCCGCAGATCCATTGGGACACCGATATCCCCGAACGCGGGCCGGTGGCGCCGTGCGACCGCCGGCTGGTCGGCCAGGCCCTGACCAACCTGCTGCAGAATGCCGCCGATGCGGTGGCGATGCGCCCGCGCGCGCCGGACGAGCCGGTGGGGCGGATTGCCGTGCAGGTGGCGCTGGCGGGCGATGACGTGGTGATCCGGGTCGCCGATGACGGCATCGGCCTTCCCGAGGAGGATCGCGCCCGCCTGACCGAGCCCTACGTGACCCACAAGCCCAAAGGCACGGGGCTTGGGCTTGCCATCGTCAAGAAGATCATGGAGGACCATGGTGGCCGGGTCGCGCTGGAGGATCGTCCCGACGGTCCGGGGGCGATCGCCATCCTGAAGCTTCCCTTGCAGACCGAGTCGTGAGTTTCCGTGATGGCGCATGACATCCTGATCGTCGACGACGAGCCGGACATCCGGATGCTGGTGGACGGCATCCTGCGCGATGAAGGCTACGAGACCCGCGGGGCCGGTGACTCGGATTCGGCCATCGCCGCTTTCCGCCTGCGCCGGCCATCGCTGGTGATCCTGGACGTGTGGCTGCAGGGCTCGCGCCTGGACGGGCTGGGGCTGCTGCAGACCTTCCACGGCGAGGAGCCGCAGGTGCCGGTGGTGATGATCTCCGGCCACGGCACCATCGAGACCGCGGTGCAGGCGATCCAGCAGGGCGCCTATGACTTCATCGAGAAGCCGTTCCAGTCCGACCGCCTGTTGCTGGTGGTGCGGCGCGCGCTGGAAGCGGCCCAGCTCGCCCGCGAGAACGCCGAGCTGCGGCTGCGCGCCGGCCCCGAGACCGAGCTGACCGGCGACAGCCCGGCGGTCTCGATGCTGCGGGCGGCGGTGGAGAAGGTGGCGCCGACCGGGTCGCGCGTGTTGATCAGCGGGCCGGCCGGGTCGGGCAAGGAAGTGGTGGCGCGCATGATCCATGCGCGGTCGCGCCGGACCTCCGGCCCCTTCGTGGCGCTGAACTGCGCCATCCTCAACCCCGCCCGCTTCGAGGAGGAGCTGTTCGGCGTGGAGGCCGGCGCCGATCCGCTGCTGCAGCCGCGCCGGGCCGGCGTGCTGGAGCGGGCGCATGGCGGCACGCTGCTGCTGGACGAGGTGTCGGACATGCCGCTGGAGACCCAGGGCAAGATCGTCCGCGCCCTGCAGGACCAGACCTTCGAGCGCATCGGCGGGTCGCAGCGGGTGAAGGTGGATGTGCGGGTGCTGTCCACCACCAACAAGGACCTGCATGCCGAGATCGCGTCCGGGCGGTTCCGCGAGGACCTGTACTACCGGCTGGCGGTGGTGCCGCTGCGGGTGCCGGCGCTGAAGGAGCGGCGGGAGGATATTCCCGCGCTCGCCAGGTTGTTCCTGCTGCGCTCGGCCGAGGCCGCGGGCATGCCCTCGCGCGAGCTGTCCACCGATGCGGTGACGGCGCTGCAGGCGTACGACTGGCCGGGCAATGTGCGGCAGTTGCGCAACCTGGTGGACTGGCTGCTGATCATGGCGCCGGGGGGGCATGCCGACCCGATCCGCGCGGACATGCTGCCGCCGGAGATCGGCTCGGCGGCGCCGGCCTTGTTCAACGCCGACCCGAGCGCCGATGTGATGGGGCTGCCGCTGCGCGAGGCCCGCGACCTGTTCGAAACCCAGTACCTGCAGGCGCAGTTGTTGCGCTTTGGCGGCAACATTTCCCGGACGGCGCAGTTCGTGGGCATGGAGCGCAGCGCCCTGCACCGCAAGCTCAAGCAACTGGGCGTGGGCGGAGAGGACCGGGGCGGCGGCTGACCGGCGCCTCTCCCGACCCACATATCTACGTTTATTTACGGTATATTATTATATATAGCATACGCCGATGTGAATATCGTCGGCCGGATTGCTTCGCTAGCATCAGGGTGTCTCGGTCCGCCATCCGGTGATGGGCGGCCGGTGCTCTGGACAGCCACGCGAAACAAAAGAGTCGGGTGATGCTGACATTATGCTGTCCATGCTGTCCGTAAGAAGCGCGGACAGAAGATGAGCGGGCAGGCGCTGTAGCGCCCCGCGGCACATCCAGCGACTGATTTTTGCCCGGGGATTTCGGGGCGTCTGCCCTTGTCCGTTATTTCCGGGCGCATGCTGCGGCCCGCGCCCAATGTGCATTGGATTGGCTGCAATAAAACGAGTTGTTCAAATAAATCGTATCGAATAGGCCGATATTTAAGCGGGCTGAAGAGTGCATTAACGAAAATATAGTGCTGATTTTTGCTATAATTATAAATCATTAACACTAAACGCAATGTTTAATTTGCAATCAAGTGACATGAATTGCACGAAGAAAGAATATTATCATGATAAAATTATCGATAATTTGCTATTGGTTATTTAATAACAAACGGTTCGATTCCAAAATATGAATAGTTTTGACTATAGTAATCAAGATTAATTTATAAGTATTATAACAGAGACGTTGCTATATTCATGCTGCCATGTGCCAAATAATGGCAAATAGTTCTGACCAAGAATAGCAACATTGACAGGAAGGAAGGCGCAAATGTCAGGAAACATACTTGGGAATGCTTTCGGCGGAATTGGCGGTCAAGGCTTTGGCGGCCAGGGCCTTACGGGGACGGGGGGAGGCCAGCAGCAATTCGGCAATCCCCAGAACCTGACGGATATTGCCGGAAGGGTGGCGCAGCTCGCCGTTCCCGTCATCCTTTCGGCCCTGCAGAACAATCCGCAGATCGCGCAGCAGGCCGGAGGTTTCCAGGGCTACCCTGGTGCCCAGGCCCAGGGATTGCAGGGACACCAGGGATTGCAGGGATTGCAGGGATTGCAGGGACAGTTGAACCCGCAGCTCAATCCGTTCGCGGCGACCCTGCAGCAACAGAACGGAGGCGCGGATATCAACCGCCTGCTGGCCGGGGTGGGGCAGCAGGGACTGCAGGCCCAGCATGCGCAGCAACTGGCGATCGCCCTCAGCCAGCATATCACCCAGCAGCTTCCCCACATCATCGCCAACCTGATCGCCACTCTCGCGGCCACCCAGCAATTCCGGGCCCAGCAGAGCGGCCTGGGCGGTCAGTTCGCGTCGCAGGGGACGGGCGGCGAGTTCGGCGTGTGGCTTGGCGGGGCCGCGCAGGTGATCGGCCAGGCGGCAGCCCAGCAGATCACCCAGCAACTGCCGCAGGTCATTGGCGGGGTTCTCTCGGCCCTGCAGCAGGCCCAGGCGCAGCAATTCGGCGCACAGCCCTTCGGGGCGCAGGGGCTCAACAATCCCTGGCTGTCCGTGCCGCAATCCGCCCAGAGCAACTACGCCTATCACTGACCATCCGGCCCGGCCGGGGGGACCCGGCCGGGCGCCCATCTCGCGCAGCTCCGTGCCGCCGAGGCGCGGGGCCCTCTGTCGTGCCGTACGCCACGGTCACACATGCAATGCCCCCGCACAGAAGGCAGGTCCCCATGAGCGAAACCAAGGAAAGAGATGGTGCGAACAAGGACAGCGCCACCCGGAAGGCAGGCTCCGGACCGGCCCCGCAGCATCCCGAGACCGCTTCGCCACACCCCCTGGCCGCGGAGGCCCTGTCGCCGGGTGGGGTCGCGTCCCGCAGGGTCGAAATCCTGATCGCGCACCGCGAGGGGGCGTTGCACCCCCAGAGTACGGACCAGATCGCCCAGGCCCTGGCGGCGCTGCCCGATTTCAAGGTCAGGAAAGCCCTGCGCCCGAGCGGCCTTGCCGTGCTGGCGGCCGATGCCGCGGGGGCATCGGATGTGCTGGTGGCGGAAACCTCCTTATCGCAGGAACTGGAACTGCGCCTGAACGCCGGCCCCGCCCTCATTGTCGAGCGTAACCTCGACCTCGAGCATTTCGGCGGCATCACCCTGCCCGGGCCCCAGCCCGTTGCCGGGCCGGTCGTGGCGACGGCGACATCCGCCATCACCGTGCCGGTGAAGGTGCAGGACACGCAGGGACGACCGGTCGGCAAGGCCCTGGTCACGGTGGTCGGGCACGGGCTCACCCAGGCCGTCACCAATGCCCAGGGGCTGGCGACCTTGTCGATCTTCGGCACCGCCGTGACCGGCATCACCGGTCTGCATGTCAAGCCTTCCGCGGAGTACTGGGACATCTGGATCCCCAATCCCGAGCTGAGGCAGGCCGGGCCGAATACCGTCACCCTCGAACCCCTCAAGGCCTTCCAGCCGGCCGGCTTCAACGAGCAGCACTTCATTGGCTGGGGGCAGCGCCTGATCGGGCTCGGCGAAGGGGCGACGGAGCTGACCGGGCAGGGGGCCAGGGTGGCCATCATCGATTCCGGGGCGGACAACACCCATCCCAGCCTGACCCATCTGCGCATCGGCCGCGATTTCACCAATCCCGACGCCGATCCGCAGGGCTGGACCCAGGACACGCTGGGGCTCGGCACCCATCTCGCCGGCATCGTCGCCGGCAATGGTCACGGCATCCGCGGCTTCGCGCCGCAGGCCGAGCTGCATGTGCTGAAGCTGTTTCCCGGCGGTCGGCTCGACGGGCTCATTTCGGCCCTGGCCTATGCGGTCGACAATCGCATCGACGTGGTGCTGCTGTCGCTGGGGACCAGCCAGGTGTCCGAGGCGGTGGCACGACGGCTGGACCAGGCCCGCAAGGCCGGGGTCGCCGTGGTCGTGGGCGCGGGCAACACCGCTGGTCCGTCCCTGTTCCCGGCGAACCTGCCGGGTGTCTTCGCGGTCTCGGCCATCGGCCAGCGCAACATCGCCCCGGACCACACCACGCATGCGCGCGCGCAGGCCGGCCCGGGGGGCATCAACGGGATCTTCGCGGCCGGGTTCACCTCCGGCGGCCCGCTGATCCGGGTGGCGGCACCGGGGGTTGCGATCATCAGTTCGGTGCCGGGGGGCGGCTACGGCGCCTGGGACGGCACCGGCCCGGCCGCGGCGCATGTCGCCGGCCTGCTGGCCTTGATCGCCGCCCATCATCCCGCCCTGGGCGAGCGTGGGCTCCCGCGCAATGCCGCCCGGGTCGAGCGCCTGTTCCAGATCCTGACCCAGGCCACGGTGCCGCTCGGGCTCGATCCGATCTATGGCGGGGCGGGGCTGCCTTTGCTCGCCAGGCTGCTGCAGCCTTCAGCCCTGCCGCCAGGCCCATGGGCGGAGCCCGTCGCCCCGGCCGGACAGGACGTCGATGCGATCATCCGCCAGCAGGTCTATACGGCCGTGCAGCAGCAGGGGCTGGCGCCCGGCGGGTTCCACGGGCCTGGTCCCGCCGGGTTACCCTGGGTCGTGCGTCCATAGGGGGCGTCCAACCAGGGGCTCCCGGTTGAGTGCGGCGGGGTGGCCTGTGCCACCCTATGCCGTTGGTTGCGTGCGCATTTCCGCCAGGAACCGCCCCATTTCCTGGCGCAGGGCGTTCGCCGAGCCCGACAGCTTCCCGGCGGTGCCGAGCACCACCGTCGCGGTGGTGTTCACGGTGCCGGACGTGTCCTGCAGCGCGGTCACGCTGTCCGAGACCACGCCGGTCGCCTGGGCCGCCCGGCTGACATTGCCGGCGATCTCGCGGGTGGCGGCGCCCTGTTCCTCGACCGCGGCGGCGATGGTGGTGGAGATGCCGTCGACCTCGGTGACGGCTTCGGCAATGCCCTCGACCGCCGCCACGGCACGTTCGGTCGACGACTGGATGCGCTCGATCTGGCCGCGGATGTCCTCGGTCGCGCGGGCGGTCTGCGCCGCCAGCGCTTTCACTTCGTTGGCCACCACCGCGAAGCCGCGGCCGGCTTCCCCGGCGCGGGCGGCCTCGATGGTCGCATTCAGCGCCAGCAGATTGGTCTGGCCGGCGATGGTCTGGATCAGTTCCACCACCCGGCCGATCTCGCCGGCCGCCCCGGCGAGTTCGGCGACCTGCGTGCTGGTGGTCGAAACCCGGCCGGACGCCTTGCGCGCCACCGCCGCGGCCAGGGCCACGCGCTGCGAGATCTCGTCGATCGAGCGGCTGAGTTCCTCGGCGGCGGCCGCCACGGCCTGGACGTTGCCGGTGGCCTCGCCCGCGCCCTGGGCGGCGGTATTGACCCGCGTGTTCACCTCGCCGGCGGTCCGTGACAGCAGGCCCGCCGCCGATTCCATCTCGGTGGCCTCGCTTTGCAGTTCCCGCAGCACGCCGCCCACCGCGCGCTCCAGCGCGTCCGCGAGGCCGGACAGGGCCGCCATGCGATCCGCCTCGGCCCGTTGCTTCAGCGCCTCGCGCTCGCCGCGCAGCCGGTCGGCTTCGGCCGCCCCCTGCCGGACCACCTCCAGCGCCCGGGCCATCGCGCCGATTTCGTCGCCGCGCCCGGTCTGCGCCACGGGGCTCGCGTGATCGCCCTCGGCCAGGCGTTGCAGCCGTTCCTGGGTGCGCCGCATCGAACCGGTGATGTCGCGTCCGATCACCACCGCCATCGCCCCGGCCAGTGCCAGCCCGCCGAGCAGGATCAGGCCGACCAGCCGCAGATAGGCGGCGAACTCGGTGTCGATGTCATCGATGTAGACGCCGGTGCCGATCATGATCTGCCAGGGGGCGAAGGCCGTCGCGTAGCTGCGCTTGGGCAAGGGATCGCCGCCGTTGCCGCGGGGATACCAGTATTCGACCACTCCGCCGCCGCTGCGGGCCACGGCGATCAGGTCGCGGATGAGATAGGTTCCCCTCGCATCCTGGACCTGCAGCCGGTTCTGCCCTTCCGCCTGCTGATGCGGCCCGGACGCAACCATGCGCCCGTCGAAATCATAGGCGAACAGATACTCGTCTTTTTCATATCGCGTGGCGTAGATCAGCTTGCGGAAGCGGCTGAGTGCCTCCGCCCGGTCGATGCGCCCGGCCACCACCTCGGCTTCCAGTTGCGATGCCGCGCTGACCGCAACATCGACCAGGGCCCGCAGCTTGGCGGTGCGGTCGTTGATCATGCGCTCGTGGGTCAGCCGTGCGGAGACAGCGAGAACGACAACCGTCGCCAGCACCAGGATGCCGAGCAGCAGCATGAGCTTGGTTGGCAAACGACGGTTGTGGAGGAAATGCATCTCGGAACTTCCGGCTGGTGCCGCGGTCAGTCAATAGCTCAAAAGTTGATAAATGGTCAACGGAAGAACCGGACTATCGCAAGTCGTCATTTATTAATCATTCAACCAAATACTGCTTCCGCATCCATGCCCAGGCTGCCGTCGCTGCGCTGGGCCCACAACGCCGCTTTCTCACCTTCCACCCGGCCGCACGTCGTGAAGGGGGCGATGTCGAAGACCGGGTTCTGCGCCCGGAAGCGAAAGCCCGTGATCGGGCGCGGATCATTCCGTCGCGCCAGGTCCACCAGCAGTGTCGCCAGCAGCGGGCCGTGCACGACCAGCCCCGGATAGCCTTCTGCCTCGGTCCCGTAGCGACGGTCGTAATGGATCCGGTGGCTGTTGAACGTCAGGGCCGAGTAGCGGAACAGCAGCACCGGGTCGGGCAGGATGTCACGGTGCCAGCCGGCTCCGGACGGCGCCGGTCGCGCCGGCGGCGGCGCGTCCCCGGGCCTTGCCGCGTCGCGATAGACGATGTCCTGCTCCTCGGTGATGGCGAGCCCGCCGGGGCCGGCGATCTCGTGGCGCACCAGCACGAACACCAGCGCGCCGCTGCGGCCTTCCTTGAAGGTCACGTCGGCGATGGTGGAGGTGCGGGTGATGGTATCGCCGATGCGCAACGTGCCCGGGAAGGTCAGTCGCCCGCCGGCCCACATGCGTCGCGGCAGGCTGACCGGTGGCAGGAAGCCGCCCCGCCGGGGATGCCCGTCCGGGCCGATCTGCGACTGCGGCGCGCGCGGGAGGAAATACAGCCAATGCCACAGGGGCGGCAGCGGATCGCCGTCCCGTGGCGCGGGGTCGTCGCGATCCAGCGTGGCGGCCAGGGCGGCGACCGGGAAAGGCGTGACGATGTCGGTCAGCGTCTCCTGCCGGCCGATCCAGCCGCGCAACTGCGCGATGTCGATGTCCATTGCAGCTTCCCTCCCGCCTGTCCGTGGCGCAACGACAGCATGTTCCGGCGCAACCGGTTCATGCAATCGGATGAGGTTCCCGCCGCTGTCAGACCGTCTGGCGGACGCTGTCGGCGTTCAGCGTCAGCGCGATGCGCCGGCGCAGCGGCGTGCCGCGTGCCAGCGCCTCGGCCATCGCCGCCGCCTGCTGCAGCGTCACCTTGGGCGGCATCGGCGGTTCATTGGGATCGACGACCGCCTCGATCAGCACCGGGCCGGGGGTGGCGAGCGCGCGCTCGATCACCTCGCCGCATTCCTCCGGCTGGTCGGCGGTGAAGGCCGGCATGCCGAAGGCCCGGGCGACCGCGGCGAAATCCACCGGCTGCAGCGCGCAGCCATATTCGGGCGTGCCCGCGAACACCATCTGCTCCCAGCGCACCGCGCCCAGCGTATCGTTGCGCAGGACCAGGAGCTTCACCTCGAGCGCATGGCGCACGCAGGTGGCGAGCTCGCCGAGCGACATGGTCAGCGCGCCGTCGCCGCTCACCGCCACCACCATCCGCCCGGGATGGGCGAGGGCGGCGGCGATCGCGTAGGGCAGGGCACAGCCCGCCGTCGCCATCGTGCCGGAGGTGGTGAAGCGACGGCGGTCCAGCATGCGCAGGTAGCGGGCGGCCCAGGTGGTGCAGGTGCCGCAATCCGCCACCAGGATCGCATCCTCGGGGGCCAGGCGGTCCAGCTCGCGCAGCACCACCTGCGGCTTCATCGGCGAATCCCCCCGCGTCGCCTGTTTGTCGAGTTCCTCGCGCCATTCCACCATGGTTGCCTGCGCGCCTTCGAGGAAGCCCGGCTCCTGCTGCTGCGCGAGCAGCGGCAGCAAGGCCCGCAACACCGCGGCGGCATCGCCGGTCAGCGCCGCTTCCACCGGCACGCGCAGGCCGATCCGCCGTGCATTGGCATCGATCTGCACCACCCGCGCCTGGCCGGGACGCGGATAGTACTCAAGGTAGGGGAAGCCGCTGCCGACGATCAGCAGCGTGTCGCAGCTCTCCAGCGCATCCTGGCTCGGGCGCGTGCCGAGCAGGCCGGCCCCGCCAATACCATAGGGGCTGTGATCGGGCAGCACCCCCTTGCCGAGCAGCGTCTCGGTCACCGGCGCGGCCAGCCGTTCGGCGATGGCGGTGAGCTCCGCCCGGGCCCCGAGCGCCCCGCGTCCGGCCAGGATGCAGATCCGGCGCCCCGCATTCAGCACGGCGGCCGCGCGGGCGAGCGCATCCTCGGCCGGCAGCAGCGCCGGCGGCGCCGGCAGCGATGCTGCTACCGTTCCGTTGCGTCCGGCGCGCAGGTTGCGCCCGAGCGTGGCGGACTGGATATCGGACGGGATGGTCAGATGCGTCGCCGTCGCGTCGGCGAGCGCGATCCGGCACGCCTGGTTCACCGCCGCCTCGGCATGGGCGGGCCCCTGCACCTGGATGCTGAAGCCGCAGGCATCGGCGAAGACACGGTCGAGCGGCACGTCCTGCTGGCCCGCGGTGCCGATCAGGTCATGGGGCGGCAGCCCGGTCAGGGCCAGCACCGGCGCGCCGTCCGCCCGGGCGTCATACAGGCCGGCCAGCAATTGCAGCCCGCCCGGTCCGGCACTGGCCAGGCACACGCCGAGCCGCCCGGTCAGCCGGGCATGACCGCTGGCCATCAGCGCGGCGGTCGATCCCTGGCGGGTCTGCACGAAACGGATGCGGTCGGCGCGGCGGCGCAGCGCCTCGACGATGCCGGCCACGCCATCACCGGGAAGGCCGAACACGGTGTCGGTTCCCCAGTCGAGCAATCCCTGCACGAGCACATCGCCTGTCGTTTCGGCCATCACTGCCTCCTGGACACGGAACAGGAACAAGGCGTCCCTGCGACAGTTCCGGGCTCAGTCGCCACGGGACGCGGTGGAAAGCCCCGTAAGCGTGGGCCCCGGGGAACGTTCGTCACCTTGCATCTTCCCGCATGCAGGCGTCTTTCTCCAGGGAGTCATGCCGCTGTCGCGACCATGACGTTGCCTGTTCTGATGGTCGTACCGCCCTGCATGACTGATCTGATCCAGGCAAACGGGACCGGGTCGGGGGCGGATTTGTTTGTCGTGTCAATCGAAACACCGGAAAACCGCTTCGACATACGCCCGCGCTTCGGCGTGGAGCGGACGCGACGGCTATGGTAAGAACGTGATACGGCGCCAGAAGCGCTGGCGCGGTTGTCCCTGTGGCCGTGCCGGGTTTGCCGAGGGTGGCGTGGCTTGCCTGCGGGATCGTGGGGTGTTCCCGGACCCGTCGGTCGCCGGTATCCCTCGCTGGCGGTACACGGTACCGCCTTCAGGGGGAAGGTGACTGGTCATCTGACGCCGTGCGCGGCCGAGCCACGCCCGCGCGGCGGCGCCTGAATCGGGTTCCGGAGCAATCCGGGACCAGCAACAACAAGAAGGATCACGTCGTGGCCAACGAGAAATCGCAGAATGTTCAGGATGTCTTCCTGAACCATGTGCGCAAGAACAAGACCCCTGTCACCGTCTTCCTGGTGAACGGCGTCAAGCTGCAGGGCATCATCACCTGGTTCGATAATTTTTCCGTCCTGCTGCGCCGCGACGGGCATACGCAGCTCGTCTACAAGCACGCCATCAGCACCGTGATGCCGGGGGCGCCGATCCAGCTGTTCGATGCCACGAGCGCCGGCGCCGGGGCCTCTGCCAAGGAGCCCTCCAGTACTACGCTGACCATGCCGCAACGCGATCGGGAGACGGTCTCTGCCCGCGGAGACTGAGCGGCAAGCCAACGGGCTTATGCCGCCGACCCGCGCCGCCGTCATTCTCCCCTGGGAGAAGCCGGCGAGCGGCGCGGAGGCGACCCGTGCCGCCGAGGCGCGCCTGGCCGAGGCGGTCGGGCTCGCCGCCGCCATCGGCCTGGTGGTGCTGCATACCGCCATCCTGCCACTGCGGGCCCGCCGGCCTGCGACCCTGCTGGGCGAAGGCCAGGTCGCACAACAAGGCCAGGAGCTCGCCGCGTCCCAGGTGACGGTGGCGGTGGTCGACGCCCAGCTTTCCCCGGTGCAGCAGCGCAACCTGGAAAAAGCCTGGAACTGCAAGGTCATCGATCGCACCGGACTGATCCTGGACATCTTCGGCGAGCGGGCCGCCACCCGCGAAGGCACGCTGCAGGTCGAACTTGCGCATCTCGAGTACCAGCGCTCGCGGCTGGTGCGATCCTGGACTCACCTGGAACGCCAGCGCGGCGGCTTCGGCTTCCTCGGCGGCCCCGGCGAGACGCAGATCGAGGCCGACCGCCGCCTGATCGGCGAGCGCATCGTCCGGCTCAAGCGTGAACTGGAGCAGGTCCGCCGCACCCGCGGGCTGCACCGCAGCGCGCGCAAGCGCGTGCCGTTCCCGGTGGTGGCGCTGGTCGGCTACACCAATGCCGGCAAGTCGACGCTGTTCAACACCATGACCGGTGCCGGCGTGCTCTCGCGCGACCAGCTTTTCGCCACGCTCGATCCGACCATGCGCGGGCTGCGCCTGCCCTCCGGCCGGCGCGCCATCCTCTCCGACACGGTCGGCTTCATCAGCGAACTGCCGACCGAACTGGTCGCCGCCTTCCGCGCCACGTTGGAGGAAGTGGCGGAAGCCGACGTCATCCTGCACGTGCGCGATGCCGCCCATCCCGATTCGGCGGCACAGCGCGCCGACGTGCTCGCGGTGCTCGATGGCATGGTGGCCGACGGCACGCTGGACGAGGACTGGCGCACCCGCACCATCGAGGTGCTGAACAAGGCCGACCTGCTCGGCGGCGTTGCGCAAGTGCCCTCCCGGGAGGGCGCGGTCGCCGTTTCCGCCGTCACCGGCGAGGGATTGTCCGAACTGGCCGCGGCGATCGACCTGCGCATCGCCGCGGGGATGGAGATCGCCGACTACGCCATCCCGCCGGCCGATGGCGCGCGCCTGGCCTGGCTCTATGAACATGGCGAGGTGATCGGCCGCGCCGACGACGAGGACGCCATCCACGTGACAGTCCGCCTGCTGCCTGCCGACCGCGCCCGGTTCGAACGCCCGGATTTCTCACGCTGATGCGCCTGTCCCTGCACGAGCTGACTGTCCTCGGGACGGTGCTGCGCGACGCGGCCGCGCGCGAGGTGATGCCGCGCTTCCGCCGTCTTCCTGCCTCCGGGGTGCGCACCAAGTCGGGGCCGCTCGACCTGGTCACCGAAGCCGACGAGGCCGCCGAACGCGTCATCACCGCGGGACTGCAGCGCGCCTTCCCCGGCTGCGTCGTGATCGGCGAGGAAGCGACCGCCGCCGACCCCTCGCTGCTGGAGCGGGTGGGGGAGGCGGAGCTCGCCTTCGTGGTCGATCCGGTGGACGGCACCGCCAATTTCGCCGCCGGTCTGCCGCTGTTCGCCACCATGGCGGCGGCGATCGTGCGCGGCGAGGTGGTGGCGGCGGTGATCCACGACCCGGTCGGCGATGACAGCGCCTTCGCCCTGCGCGGCGAGGGCGCCTGGATCGCCGCCCCGGACGGGCGCCGCCAGGAGCTGCGTGTCGCCACCCCGGCACCGGTGGCGTCCATGACCGGCACCACCTCCTGGCGCTTCCTGCCGGCGGAGCTGAAGGCCACCGTCTGCCGCAACCTGCCGCGGATCGCGGCAAGCTGGGATTACCGCTGCGCCGGCCATGAATACCGGCTGCTCGCCAGCGGCCAGTGCCACTTCCTGCTGTTCAACCGGCTGATGCCCTGGGACCATGCCCCCGGCTGGCTGCTGCACCAGGAAGCCGGGGGATACTCGGCCCGGTTCGACGGATCTCCGTACCGGCCGGCCCTGCACGGCGGCGGACTGATCTGCACCCCCGACGCCGCAAGCTGGCACGCCCTGCACACGGCGCTGCTGCAGCCCTGACAGCGCGGGGCGTTGCCCCGCCCCCACCAGGAGGCTCCGCCTCCTGGACCTCTGCCAAGGGCCGAAGGCCCTTGGATCCCATGTTTGGTTCCTGGGAGGGGGGCGTCCTCGCTGATGACGGGTTCGTGCCGGTTCGCCCCCCTCCCAGGAACCAAACACATGGGGTGCAGGGGCCTCTGGCCCCTGCCGGAGTCCAGAGGCGGAGCCTCTGGCGGGGCCGGGGCAGCGCCCCGGGCTATCCGCGCAGCAGCTTCGCCGCGGCCGGGGCGAAGTAGGTCAGCACGCCGGCGGCGCCGGCGCGCTTGAACGCGAGCAGGCTTTCCAGCATGGCCTTGTCATGGTCGAGCCAGCCGTTGCGGATGGCGGCCATGATCATCGCGTATTCGCCCGACACCTGGTAGACGAAGGTGGGCACGTGGAAGCGTTCGTGCACGCGGCGGACGATATCCAGGTAGGGCATGCCCGGCTTGACCATCACGGAATCCGCGCCTTCCTGCAGGTCGAAGGCCACTTCGCGCAGGGCTTCGTCGGTGTTGGCCGGATCCATCTGGTAGGTTTTCTTGTCGCCCTTCAGCGACCCGCCGGAGCCGAGCGCGTCGCGGAACGGGCCGTAGAAGGCCGAGGCGTATTTCGCCGCGTAGCTCATCAGCCGGACATGGATGAAGCCTTCGGCGTCGAGCCCGGCGCGGATCGCGCCGATGCGCCCGTCCATCATGTCCGAGGGGGCCATCACGTCGATGCCCGCGCGCGCCTGGTTGATCGACTGGCGCACCAGGACTTCCACCGATGCGTCGTTGGCGACGTAGCCTTCGCGCAGCACGCCGTCATGGCCGTGGTTGGTGTAGGGATCGAGCGCGACGTCGCCGATCAGCCCCATCTGCGGGAATTCGCGCTTGAGCAGCCGGGCGGCCTGGCAGATCAGGTTGTCCGGGTTGCCGGATTCGGTGCCCTCGGCGTCCTTCTTCTCGTTCGGCGTCACCGGGAACAGGGCCAGCGCCGGGATGCCCAGGCGCGCGGCCGGCTCCACATGGGCGGCCAGGCGGTCGACGGTGACGCGCTGCACGCCCGGCATGGAGGCGACGTCGGTGACGGCATTGCTGCCATCCATGACGAAGATCGGCCAGATCAGGTCATCGATCGAAAGCCGGGTCTCGGCAACCAGGCGGCGCGTCCAGGCGTCGGTGCGGTTGCGGCGCAAACGGGTGGTGGGGAAGCGGCCAAGCGACGTGGCGTCGTTCATTTCGCCCTCCTGCGATTGCCGGCAGCGTATGCACCCGGCGCAAAAGGGTGCAAAGCCGGCAGCCAGGAGATTACGGTTTCCTCATGCGCATTGGTGCTTTGCTTTTCCTGATGGTTGTGGTGGCGGGGGGCGTTCGCGCCGAAACCGTGCGGTTCGCGGGCGGTGGGGGCGCGTTGCTGGAGGCCGTGCTGTTCCGGCCGGAGGGGCCGCCGCGTGCCCCGGCCGTGGTGGCGCTGCACGGCTGCGCCGGGCCGCTGCCGGCGCGCGATCACGCCTGGGCGCGGCATCTGGCCGGGCTTGGCCATCTCGTGCTGTTGCCCGACAGCTTCGGCAGCCGTGGACTCGGGTCGCAGTGCCGTACGGGGAATCGGTCGGTGACGGCGTCTGGATTGCGGCGCGATGATGCCCTGGCCGCCGCGCGCTGGCTTGCTGATCAGCCCGGCACCCCGGCCGGCGGCGTTGCCGTGCTCGGCTGGTCGGACGGGGGCAGCACGGTGCTGGCGACGGCGGCGTGGCGGCAGGATAACCCGCCCGGATTGTTGCGTGGCTTCGTTGCCTTTTATCCGGGGTGCCGGCAGGCCGCGTTGAACCGGGGGGCCAGACCGGTGGCCCCGGTGCTGCTGCTGATCGGCGAGGCGGATGACTGGACGCCGGCCGCACCTTGCCGGGATCTGGCCGGGCGCGTCGGGCCGCGCATCACCCTGGTAACGTATCCAGGCGCCTGGCACGACTTCGATGCGGCCGCGCCGCTGCACCGGATGCGTGACATTCCACGCAGCCAGAACCCCGACCACGGCGTCCATGCCGGCCAGGATCCCGCGGCGCGGGAAGATGCATTCCAGCGCGTGCCGGCGTTTCTCGACGCGTTGCCGCCGGCCCCCTGAGTCGCCCGACGGGGCCTGGGGCGCCAGCTTCAGTATTTTCATAACGCACTACCAGCATGCGTAGCGTCATGGTAAGTACCTGACTGCCACAGCGTGATCTGATCAATGACACGCAGGCAGAGGGAGGACGTCGAAATGAAGAAATCAACCATTGCGCTTGCCGCAAGTCTGTCGCTGTTGGTCCTGCCGGCGCTGGCTGCCGACAACGGCACGGCCCCTGAAGCCAAGGCCATGCTGGAAAAGGCCGTCACCGCGGTGAAGACCGACAAGACGAAGGCGCTCGGCCAATTCTCCAGTGGCGAGGGCGGCTTCAAGGACCGCGACCTTTATGTCTTCTGCATCGGCAGCGACGGCACCTTCAACGCGCATCCCAACAAGGCGCTGCTGGGCAAGGACGCCCGCGGCCTGAAGGACAGCACCGGCAAGGCCTTCGCCGTCGAGATGATCAGCGTCGCCAGCGAGGGCAGCTTCAGCCAGGTGGACTACACCTTCCCCCGGCCCGGCGGCACCGATCCGGCGCCGAAATCGTCCTATGTGACGAAGATCTCCGACGAGGTCTGTGGCGTCGGATACTACAAGTAAAGACGGGCCGGGCCGCGCTCGTCGTCCGTGTCGCGCGGCCCGGCGTGCCAGGGGCCATGGTGCCCCTGGTGCGTCCGGGCCTTGCCGCCTACACCGGCAGTGCCGCGATCCCGAAGATGCGTTGGTGGAAGATCAGCATCTCCACCCAGATCGCCAGCCCGATGGCCGGAACCAGCCAGCCGATTTCGGAGAAGACCAGACGGTTCCGTCGCGTCAGGATGGCCATGAACGGCACGATGGAGGTGGTGGCGGACAACTGTGCCCAGGCGGCGGCGTCGCGTTCCTTCGTCTTGATGTCGACCGAGGGCATGCCGACCACGCAGGTGATCAGGAACGCGCCGAAGAACAGCAGGCTGGCGACATCGCCGCGACCGATGCAGTGCACCGCCGCCCAGATCGTGTAGGACACCATCATCGGATGGCGGGTGATGCGCTGGATGCCGGTGATGTCCTGGCCGAGGTATTTCTCGCCTCCCGCGGCCGTCGGATTGCGCACGAAGGACGCCACGAACAGCACGAAGGCCGGCAGCATCACCAGCGCGAGCACCCAGTGCAGCCAGGCCGGCGCCGTCCATAGTTGCACCGTGGGGGCGGCGTTGTAGCTCAGCACCAGCCAGATGATCGCGGCGATCGAGGCGATCGAGAAGATGCCGCGGAAGCCGTTCACGCCGATGCGCGTCACGATGACGCGGCGCAACGTGGTGCCGGCGATGCCGAGATGCACCGCCAGCCAGAGGATGGCCGCGAGGCTGAGCTGGATCATGCCGCCGGCTCCGCGACGACGGCACGGTGGGTGGACGCCCGGATACAGGGCGCAGGGCAGGGGCCGGGCACGGGCAGGCCGGGCGTCTGCGGCAGGGCATGGGCAGAGGGTGGCATGATGGTGCACTCCAGCACGAAGGCTCCGAGATCGGGTCGTTTCACACCAGCTTCCGTCCTGCGTCCAGAACCTCTCCGGGCAATTGCGGCGCGCGGGGCGGGAGGAGAGACTGGCCCGGCACGCCCGACCGAGGAGATGCCCCATGACGAACCGCCCCTTCACCGCGGCTGATCTCGAGACATTGCGGCAATGGGATACCCCGACCATCTGCAACGGCCTGGAGCTGCTGGTGCCGGAGCGGCGCGCGGTGGGCTTCACGGTCGAGCCGATGGTGCCGGTGGACCGCAGGTTCCCGCCGATCGTCGGCCTCGCCCGCTCCGGCCTGATCCGCGCCCGGGAAAAGCCCTGCGGCGCCATTCCGCCGCGCGAGGACTGGTACGAGTACGTCGAGGCGCAGGGCCTGCCGACCATCGCGGTGCTGCAGGACATCGACGACCGGCCCGGCTTCGGCGCCTTCTGGGGCGAGGTGCAGACCACCGTGCACAAGGCCCTGGGCTGCATCGGCTGCGTGACCAATGGCTCCTTCCGTGACCTGGACATGCTGGCGCCGGGTTTTCAGATCATCGGCGGGCGGGTGGGGCCGAGCCATGCCCATGTGCACATGGTGCAGATGAACTGCCAGGTGAACGTGTTCGGGATGCTGGCCGGACATGACGACGTGATCCATGCCGACCATCATGGCGCCGTCGTCGTGCCGGACGATTGCGTCACGAAATTGCCGGCGGCGATCGAGCTGGTGTCGCGGCGCGAGCGGGTGATCCTCGACATGGCCCGCAGCCCGGGCTTCACCGCGGCGAAGATGCGCGAGGCGTTGCGGGTGGCCGGCGAGATTCATTAGGGCATCATCCGAACGGACCAGGAGGCGTTTGCATCGACGGGGCCGGTATGGTTGGTTCCGCGCCCCGTTGCCGAGGCCAGGAATGTCCACCGCCGTCACCCTCATTGTCCCGGGCTTCGCGCAGGAGGCGCGGGCCACGCTTCGGCTCGCCCTGCCGCTGGTGGCGGGGCAGGTCGCGCAGATGGGGGCGGGCGTGATCGAGTCCATGCTGGCCGGTCATCTCGGGGCGCAGGTGCTCGGTGCCGTCGCGGTGGGCAATTCGGTCTGGGCGCTGGCCTTCATGGCGCTGGTGGGCGTGATGATGGCGCTGTCGCCCTCGGTCGCGCAGCTCGACGGGGCGCGGCGCCGGCGCGAGGTCGCGCCGGTGTTCGTGCAGGCGGTCTGGCTGGGCCTGGGCCTCGGCGTGGTGCTGGGGGCGGCCACCTATCTGTTCGGGCCGTCGCTGGCGGTCCTGACCGGTGTCGATTCCGCTCTGCTGCCGGATATCCGGCGCTTCCTGCACGCGGTGGCGTTCGGCGCGCCCGGGCTCGGCCTGTTCCTGGCCTGTCGCGGCCTGTCGGACGGGCTGTCGCTGACCCGCGCGAGCATGGTGTTTTCCTCGATCGGCCTGCTGGTGCTGGCGCCGCTCGGCTGGGCGCTGATGTATGGCCGGCTCGGCCTGCCGGCGCTGGGCGCGCAGGGGGCGGGCATCGCCTGGGCGGTGCTGGGCTGGGTGGAGGGGCTGGCTTTCGCGGCCTGGATCGCGGTTTCGTCGCGCTATGCGGGCCTTGGCTGGCAGGCCGCCCGGGGCCGCCCCGATCCGGCCGGCATCGCGGCGTTGCTGCGGCTGGGGGCGCCGATGGCTGTGTCCGTGCTGCTGGAAGTCGGGTTGTTCAGCGCCGCGGCCCTGGTGATCGGCGGCTTCGGACCGACCATGGTGGCGGGGCACCAGATCGCGCTGAACGTGGCCGGGCTCTGCTTCATGGTGCCGCTCGGGCTGTCGATGGCGATGACGGTTCGCGTCGGCAACGCGGTCGGGCGGGGCGATCCGGTGGGGGTGCGCCTGGCGGCGATGGCGGGGCTCGCCCTGGTGCTGGTGACGCAGGCCCTGTCCTGCACCATGCTGGCCGTGCTGTCGCAGGTGATCGCCGGGCTTTACACCGCTGATGCCGATGTCATCGCCGCCTCCGCCGGGTTGCTGCTGCTGGCCGCCGTCTTCCAGTTCTCCGACGGCATCCAGGTGGCGGCGGCCGGCGCGTTGCGCGGGCTGAAGGACACGCGGGTGCCGATGCTGATCACCGCGTTCAGCTACTGGGGGGTGGGCATGCCGCTGGGGCTGGTGCTGGCGTTTCCGGGGGGATTGGCGGCTCCGGGCGTATGGATGGGCCTGATCGCCGGGTTGACCTGCGCGGCCGTGTTGCTCGGGAGACGCCTGCATCTGCGCACGCGCCTCGGCTGAGGAATGCGTGGCTCTGGTGCTGTGGCACGGCGGGGAGTACCGTCGCGCCACGGGACTCTCGCGTGATCGGGTGTTCCGGCGTGACCTGACAGGCGGGCGCGGCTGCCATGGCCGGACCACGAAGCTGCGGGAGCATGACGGGAGGCGGATGAGCGGGAAGATCGACCTGTTCCGGCAACACGCCGACGAATACCTGGCGCGGCCGGAGCCCTCCGTCGTCGAGGTGGCGCCCGCCAGCTACATCGGCATCCAGGGGGGCGGCGCGCCCGAGGACATGCCGTTCCAGGGCGGGTTGGCGGCCTTGTTCGCGCTGGCCTTCACCCTCAAGTCGGTGGTGCGCGAGGCGGCGGGATATGACTTCGCCGTGGGCAAGCTGGAAGCGCTGTGGTGGACGGATCGTCCGGGGGCGTTCTGGCAGGCGCCGCGCTCCGCCTGGCGGTGGTGCCTGTTGATCCGCGTGCCCGACATGGTCGACCAGCCTGCCATTGAAGCGGCACGGGCCCATCTCGCCGCGCGCCGGCGGGCCCCCGATGCGGCCCGGGCTGCCCGGGTGCGGCTCGAGGAAGGGCGCTGCCTGCAGGTGCTGCATGTCGGCCCCTATGCGACCGAGCCGGAATCCATTGCCCGGCTGGAACAGGCCGCCACCGCCGCCGGCATGGCCTTTGCAGGGCATCATCACGAAATCTACCTGTCCGATCCCCGCCGCACTGTCGCCACCAAGTTGCGTACGATCCTGCGCCGGCCCGTCCGCTGAGTCCGCCAGCCGGCCCGGGGCCTGGACGCAACCGCGTGGAATCCTTTCGCTTTGCCTTCGGTCCGGGGTGTCGCCGGGACGGGCAGGCAATAGGCACTATGCCGCAGTTTACGGGACTCGGGACCGCTCGCTCAGATGGATAAATGGCCTATATTATCAACCGTTCGTGATGTCCTGACCCTTGAATTCTGATGACACATCCTCGCGCCGTGCCTTTTGATGCGAATCGGAAGCGACGGCTCTTCGGCTGACCCGCGTTGGCTCCATGGAGGAGGAATGATGCGACCGCGTTCCTGCACCGTCCTGGGTCTGCTGCTGCTGCTGGCTGCCGCCCCGGTGCGGCCGGCTGCCGCCACCCTGGAGCCCGTGGAGCCGGTGAAGATGTACGTGGCCCAGGCGGAACTCTATTCCCCTGCCCATCGCGTGCTGTCAGGCGTCAAGACGGCGATGGCCTCGCAACGCAGCGCCCTGGCCGCCGAGGCGATGCTGGCGCTGGCCCTGCCGTTGTTCGGGCCTGGCCTGGCGCGGACCATGGCCAACCGGTCGCTGGTCGCGGCCTATGTGCCCGCCCGGGTGCTCGGGCGGCTGCCGACGATCGTCAGCGGGCCCGATCCCACGGTGGCATGGAACCCGTTCTCACCCACCCCGGTGCGGCAGGCGCTGGACCTGCTGGTGGCGCGCCGGCCGGTGCCGGCGATCCTGTTCGGCCAGGATGGCCCGCAGGCCGCCGACCTCAATGTGACCACCCGCCATCCCGACCCCTTCGCCGAGGAAACGGGGGGCGTGTTCGTCGCCGACCTCAACCTCGCCCACCGCAACGCCAGCGGCGAGACGGCGATCGATCCCCGGCCGCTTCGCCTGGTCGGCATGGGGCTGGTCTGCCTTGCACCCGCCCCGCGCCGCAACGGGCGCGTGCGCAGCCGGGGCCATGTTCCGCTCAGTCTGGCACGCCGGCTGCGCCTGCATCAGAGATAGTTTCGATGTAAACGGTTTCGCCCTGGATCTCTTTGCGGGGGCGGACCGGGGTTTCACCAGGGGCGCACCACCAGCCGCTGCTTTTGCCGGCCCGGATCGTTACTTGTCCTTGCCGTGGACCCGCTCGACTACGGCGACCGCCAGGGTGGAAAGCAGGAAGACGATGTGCACGCCCGCCAGCAGCGGCAGCCGTTCGGCCGGCGTATCCATCATGAAGGCCCGCAGCAGGTTGATCGCCGAAACCATCACGATCGACAGCGACACCTTCATCTTGACGTTGGAGGCGTCCATCTTGCCGAGCCATTCCGGCTTCTCACGATCCACGTCGATGCGCGAGACGAAGCTTTCGTAGCTGGAGATCGCCACCATCACCACCAGATTGGCCACCAGCACCAGGTCCAGGATCGAGAGGATGACCAGGACCAGTTCCGCCTCGCTGATCGTGGTCAGGCTGGTGACAAGGTGAAGAAGCTCGCGTCCGACCATGGCGTAGATGCCCAGCACCGATGCCAGCAATCCCAGGTAGAGCGGCACGAGCAGCCAGCGCGTGGCCAGCAGCAGGATCTCGATGTTGCGTTCCATCACCTCTCCGTTGCGTTCCGGGCGCATCTCGACGGCGGTGGTATGCCAGCTTGGATCCGCCGCGCCAATCGATGCGGACCCGCCGGTGACCGGATGACCCCGGCGACGTTCAGGCCGGCATGACCGGGCTGCTTTCGATCGAGGGCCTGCGCACGGTGTTCCCGTCCGGGCGGCAGGATGTCGCCGTGGTCGACGGCGTCTCGCTCGCGGTGGGGAAGGGGCGCACCCTGGGCATCGTCGGCGAGAGCGGCTGCGGCAAGTCGATGCTGTCGCTCTCGCTGCTGCGCCTGGTGCCGCCGCCCGGCCGGATCGCCGGCGGGCGGGTGGTGTTCGACGGGCGCGACCTGCTGGGGCTGCCCCCCGAGCAGATGCGCATGCTGCGCGGCCGGCGCATCGCCATGATCTTCCAGGAGCCGATGACCAGCCTGAACCCGGTGTTCACGGTCGGCGCGCAGATCGTCGAGGCGATGCGGGCGCATGACCGCGGCAGCCCGATGGCCGCCCTGCGCGCGCGCGCGATCGCCGCCCTGGAGCGCGTGCGCATGCCGGCCCCGGAACGGCGCTTCGACGAATACCCGCATCAACTCTCCGGCGGCATGCGCCAGCGGGTCATGATCGCCATGGCCCTGGCCTGCGAGCCCGACCTGCTGATCGCCGACGAGCCCACCACGGCGCTGGATGTCACCGTGCAGGCGCAGATCCTCGACCTGCTGCGCCGGTTGCAGGCGCAGACCGGCATGGCGATCATCCTGATCACCCATGACCTGGGCGTGGTGGCCGAGATGGCCGACGAGGTGGCGGTGATGTATGCCGGCCGCGTGGTCGAGCGCGCCGCCGTCGCCGACATCTTCGCCGATCCGCAGCACCCCTACACGCTGGGGTTGCTCGGCAGCATGCCGCGGCTGGAGGAGACGCGGGCGCGGCTGCTGGCGATCGAGGGCACGGTGCCGGCCCCGGCGGCGCTGCCGCAAGGCTGCCGCTTCCATCCCCGCTGCGTGTTCGCCGCGCCGCGGTGCCGTACGGTCGATCCGCCCTTGCTGGAGGTCGCGCCCGGCCATGGCGCCGCCTGCATCCGCGCCCCGCTGGAGGCGGCCATCCCGTGAGCCCGCTGCTGGAAGTCGAGGATCTCGCCCGGCACTACCCGGTGCGCCGCGGCCTGCTGTGGTCGCGCCGCGTCGGCACCGTGCGCGCGGTCGATGGCATCTCCTTCACCCTGCATCACGGCGAGACACTGGCGCTGGTCGGGGAATCGGGTTGCGGCAAATCCACCACCGCGCGGCTGGTGCTGCGGCTGATCGAACCGAGCGCCGGCACGGTGCGGTTCGAGGGCACCGACATCACCCGCCTGGACGGGCCCGCGCTGCGCCGCCTGCGCCGGCGCATGCAGATCGTCTTCCAGGATCCCTTCGCCAGCCTCAACCCGCGCATGACGGTGGGCGAGATCATCGAGGAGCCGCTGATTGTCCATGCGGCCGGCGACCGCGCCGCGCGCCGGGCCCGGGTGGAGGAACTGCTCGGGCTGGTCGGCCTGGCCGCAGCCCATGCCGGGCGCTACCCGCACGAATTCTCCGGCGGGCAGCGCCAGCGCATCGGCATCGCCCGGGCGCTGGCGTTGTCGCCGGCGCTGGTGGTGTGCGACGAGCCGGTCTCGGCGTTGGACGTGTCGGTGCAGGCACAGGTGGTCAACCTGCTCAAGGACCTGCAGGAGCGGCTGGGCCTGTCCTACCTGTTCATCGCCCACGACCTCGCGGTGGTGAAGCATGCCGCCGACCGGGTCGCGGTGATGTATCTCGGGCAGATCGTCGAACTCGCGCCACGGGCGGCGCTGTTCGACGACCCGCGCCATCCCTACACGCGGACCCTGCTCGCGGCGATCCCGCGCCCCGATCCGCGCCGGCGTGGATCGGGGCGGCCGATCCCCGGGGGCGACGTGCCGAGCCCGATGGCGCCGCCGCCGGGTTGCCGTTTCCACACCCGCTGCGGCTTCGTCACCGAACGCTGCCGCGCCGAGGCACCGCCGCTCCGCGCGGTCGCGGATGGGCATTGGTCCGCCTGCCACTACGCCGAAACCCTGCCGCCGGCCTCCGCCCTGGACGAGGTGCCCGCGCCGTCGCCCGCGGCGGCACGGCGGATGGCATTGTACGCCGGGCGGCGGGCGGGGCAGGCCGTGTCGACGGGGTAACAGGGGCACGGCGCGGGAGATATTCCAGCCACATTGGCAACCGCGCGCAGGGCCGTGCATTCTTCATCGGGTTGTGATCCGCCATCCCGGCTGGTCGGTGGTCACGCATGAGGAGGTGCGGATGGCCTTCACCCTGGTTGCTCCTCGCCTGATCGAGGTGGGCGGTGGCAGCATCGCCCGGATCGCCGCCGTGCTGCAGACATTCGGGCTGTCGCGCCCGCTGGTGGTGACCGATCCGTTCATGGTGTCCTCCGGCCTGGTGCGGTGCTGCCTCGATCCGCTGCGGGCCGCCCGTATGCGGCCGGTGGTGTTCAGCGACACCATCCCCGAACCGACCGACACCGTGGTCGAGGCCGGGCTGCGCGTGCTGCGCCAGGGCGAGTACGACTGCCTGATCGGCTTCGGGGGCGGCTCGCCGATCGACACCGCCAAGGCCATGGCGATCCTGGCGCTCGGGCAGGAGAAGATGCGCGCCTACAAGGTGCCCTTCGTGGCCGATCATGCGGCGCTGCCGGTGATCGCCGTGCCCACCACCGCCGGCACCGGCAGCGAGGCGACCCGCTTCACCGTCATCACCGATGCCGAAGGCGGCGAAAAGATGCTGATCGCCGGCCTCGGTGCCCTGCCGCTCGCCGCCATCGTCGATTACGAGCTGACCTTCTCGGTGCCGCCGCGCACCACCGCCGATACCGGCGTCGATGCGCTCAGCCACGCGCTGGAAGCCTTCGTGTCGCGGCGGGCCAACCCGTTCAGCGATGCGCTGGCGCTGCAGGCGATGGAACGGATCGGCCCCTATCTGCGCACCGTCTATCGCGAGCCGCGCAACGCCGCGGCGCGCGAGGCGATGATGCTGGGCGCCAGCCTCGCCGGCCTCGCCTTTTCCAATGCCTCGGTGGCCCTGGTGCATGGCATGTCGCGGCCGATCGGCGCGCATTTCCATGTGCCGCACGGTCTGTCCAACGCCATGCTGCTGCCGGCGGTGACCCGCTTCGGCCTTGCGGCGGCGCCGGCGCGCTACGCCGAGGCGGCCCGGCGCATCGGCTTCGCCGCGCCCACCGACGACGACGCGGTCGCGTCCGCGCGGCTGGCCGAGGGGCTGGTCGCGCTGAACCAGGAGCTCGGCGTGCCCACGCCGCGGGCCTGGGGCATCGACGCGGCGGCCTGGGAGGAGAAGCTCGAGCTGATGGCCGCGCAGGCGCTGGCATCCGGCAGCCCGGCGAACAATCCGCGCGTGCCGGACCCGGCGGAGATCATCGCGCTGTACCGCGCGGTCTTCACCGGCGACGGGGCCGCATAACGAGAGAACGAGGCACGCAAATCGCGCCGGCGTCATCTGCCGGAGCGATGCTTGGCCGGGCCGTGGTCTCCCTGCACGTTACGGGATCTGATCAGGATCGGTTGAGATGCACGACACCAGGCCCCCGGCGGCGCCGCCGCAATCGGCATTGCAGCTTTTCATCATTTTCAGTCGCATCGGCCTGACGAGTTTCGGCGGTGGGCTCAGCGGCTGGTTCTTCCGGGAATTCGTGCGGGACCGCGGCTGGATGACGGAGGAGGAATTCCTCAACGGGCTCTCGCTGGCGCAGGCGTTGCCCGGCGTCAACGTCACCAACATGGCGATCTGGATCGGCTACCGCCTGCTCGGCGTGCGGGGCGGCGTGGCCGGATTGCTGGGCATCGTCGTGCCGCCCGCCATCCTCATCATCGTCCTCGCGGTTGGCTTCGCCGCGGTGGCGCGGTTCCCGCTGACGCATCTGGCGCTGGACGGCGCGGCGGCGGCGGCGATCGGCCTGTCGCTGTCCATGGGGATCACCGCGGCGTGGCGCGTGCCCCGCCGGGCCTTCCCGCTCGCCACCATGGCGGCGACCTTCGTCGCCGTCGGGCTGCTGCACTGGCCGCTGCCCTGGGTCGTGCTGGTCGGCGGCACGGTGAGCGTGGGCATCACCTATCTCCGCCTGGCGCGGGCCTGAGCCGGTGGTCGGCCTGCTCTGGGCGCTCGCCCTGGTTTTCGTGCCGCTGTCGCTGGTCACCGTCGGCGGCGGACAGGCCGTCGTCGCCGACATCCAGCGGCAGATCGTGGACGTGCATCACTGGATGACGCAGGGCGAGTTCGTGAACGCCTTCGCGATCTCGCGCATGGCGCCGGGGCCGGGCTCGCTGCTGGTGACGCTGGTCGGCTGGCAGGTGGCCGGCGCCTGGGGCGCGGTCGTGGCCACGATCGCCATCTTCGGCCCGACCACCTTCCTGATCTTCGGCATTTCCCATCTGTGGAAACGCTACCGCGGCGCGCTCTGGCAGCAGGCCCTGGAAGCAGGGCTGCGCCCCATCGCCGCCGGCATGATCCTCGCCTCGGTCTACGTGCTGATGCAGGCGCTGGAAGGCGGGTGGCTGGCCCAGGGGGTCGCGCTGGCCTCGACGGCGGCGCTGATGCTCACCCGCGTCAATCCGATGCTGCTGCTGACGATCGGGGCCATGATCTTCGTTGGCTGGGGGCTGGTGTGACAGGAAGGCCAGGGCTCTGGACCCGGCAGGGGCCACAAGGCCCCTGCACCCCATAAGCGCTGCGCGGCAAGGAATGGGATCCAAGGGCCTACGGCCCTTGGTGGAGGTGCAGGAGGCGAAGCCTCCTGCCGGGGCCGGGGCAGCGCCCCGGAACTCAGGGCTGCATGCTGGTCGGTGGCACCCCGGCCTTGGCCAGCGCCTCGGCCTGGCGCCGGGCCAGGGTGTCGGTATCGAAATCCGCGATCAGCTCGCGGAACAGCCGGCTCCAGTTCAGTTCCGCCTTCAGCCGCAGGAACACGCTGCCCAGGCCGATGGCGCTACGGTCCATCAGCACGAACTCGCGCGGCGGCGTGACCCCGCCGGTCTTCTTGAGCCCTTCGTGCACCCGCATGGCGATGGCCCGGCCGTAATTCGGGTCATCGGTGAGCTGGATCGGGCGCACCCTGTCGTCGAGCAGCGGCTCGTAGAGGAAGCGCGCCCACTGGTTCAGCACCTCCATTTTCTCGCGCCCGAGATCGGTGAAGCCCCAGCTCGCATAGGCCTGCTGGGCCTTGTCGAGGTCGTTGTCGCGCACGGACTCGAACAGGTCGATCACGCCGCGCACGAATCGGGGGTGGAACACCCGGATGGTGCCGAAATCGAGCAGGTTCAACGAGCCGTCCGGCCGCGCCTGATAGTTCCCCATATGTGGGTCGCCGTGCAGGATGCCGTAGCGGTACAGCGGCACGTACCAGGCGCGGAACAGCGCCTCGGCGATGCGGTTGCGTTCGTCCTGGGGCGGGTCTTCCTCAAGCCGCTTCAGCAGCGGGCGGCCGTCGAGCCAGGTCATGGTCAGCAGCCGCCGGGTGGACAGTTCCGGGACCGGCTCGGGCAGGTGAACCATGGGCTCGTTGGCCAGCATCGCCCGATAGAGCCGCATCTGCGCGGCTTCCCGGGTGTAGTCGAGTTCTTCCCGCAGGCGCTCGGAGAGTTCCTTGATGATCTCGTCCTGGCGGATGGCGCCGTCCATGCGGTGATAGACCGCCATGGCCAGCTTCACCTGGCGCAGGTCGGCTTCCACCGTGCTTGGCATATCCGGGTATTGCAGCTTGCAGGCGACCACGCGGCCGTCCTTCAGTCGGGCCTTGTGCACCTGCCCGAGCGAGGCGGCGGCGGCGGCTTCCTGGCCGAACTCGGCGAACCGTGACTGCCAGTCCGGCCCAAGCTCGCCCTGCATGCGCCGGCGCACGAAGGCCCAGCCCATCGGCGGGGCGTTGGACTGCAACTGCGCCAGCTCGGCCGCATATTCATCCGGCAGCGCGTCCGGCACGGTGGAGAGGAACTGCGCCACCTTCATCAGCGGGCCCTTGAGCCCGCCGAGGATGACCTTCAGGTCCTCGGCATGGGCCGAGCGGTCGGTCTTCACGCCGAAGGCGCGGGCGCCGACCATGCGGGCGGCGATGCCGCCGACCGCGCCGGAGGTACGGACCATCCGGCGGAACTCGCCGAACAGGGTCGAACGATCCTCGGCGGTAGACATCAGGACGTTGCCTCCAGTTCATCGATGAAGCCCGCGATGACGTCGAGCCCCTTCCGCCAGAAGGCGGGGTCGGAGGCGTCCAGGCCAAACGGTGCCAGCAGCTCGCGGTGGCGCAGGGTACCACCTGCGCGCAGCATGTTGAGATACTTGGCCTGAAAACCGGGATGGCCGGACTGGAACACGCCATACAGGGCGTTCACCAGGCAGTCGCCGAAGGCATAGGCGTAGACGTAGAAGGGCGTGTGCACGAAATGCGGCACATAGGCCCAGAACACGCGGTATTCGGGGGTGAATTCGAAGGCCGGCCCCAGGCTCTCGGTCTGCACCTGCAGCCAGATCTCGCCGATTCGCTCCGCCATCAGTTCGCCGGAGCGGCGCTCGTCGTGCAGCAGGGTTTCGAAGCGGTAGAACGCGGTCTGGCGCACCACCGTGTTCAGCATGTCCTCGACCTTGGAGGCCAGCATGATGCGCCGCCGCCGTGGATCGGTCTCGGCGTCGAGCAGGGCGCGGAAGGTCAGCATTTCCCCGAACACGCTGGCGGTCTCCGCCAGGGTCAGCGGGGTGCCGGCCATCAGGTAGCCCTGCTGCCCGGCCAGCACCTGGTGCACGCCATGGCCGAGTTCGTGGGCCAGCGTCATCACATCGCGGGTACGACCGTGATAATTCAGCAACAGATAAGGATGCGCCGAGGGAACGGTCGGGTGGGCGAAGGCGCCGCCCGCCTTGCCCGGACGCAGCGCGGCGTCGATCCAGGGGCGGTCGAAGAAGCGCTTTCCCACCTCGGCGAGGTCGGGGGAGAAGGCGCCATAGGCCGAGAGCACGCGGTTGCGGGCCTCGGTCCAGGGGATCTCGTGGTCATCGTCGCCGGGCAGGGGGGCGTTGCGGTCCCAGTGCTGCAGCTTCGGCAGGCCGAGCCAGCGTGCCTTCAGCTGGTAGTAGCGGTGCGACAGCCGGGCGTAGTCGGCGGTGACGGCGCCGACCAGCGCGTCCACCACCTCGTCCTCGACCATGTTGGCGCGGTTGCGGTAGCTGCCCGGACGCGGGTAGCGCCGCCAGTTGTCGACGATTTCCTTGTCCTTGATCAGCGTGTTGGTGACCAGGGAGAACAGGCGGATGTTGGTGCCGAAGGCGTCCCCGATGGCACGCCCGGCGGCCTCGCGCAGGTCGCGGTCGCGGTCGGAGAGCTTGTTCAGCGCCGCCGAGACGGTCAGGTCCTCGCCGCGCAGCTTGATGCGCATGCCGGCGATGGTCTCGTCGAACAGACGTGACCAGGCGGAGCGGCCGGTGACTTCCTTTTCATGCAGCAGCTTCTCCACCTCGTCGGAGAGCTGGTGCGGGCGGAAGACCCGCAGGTCGCGCAGCCAGGGGCGCCAGCGGGTCAGCGCCGGGTCGATCAGCTTGTCCTCGAGCACCGCGTCGTCCAGCCGGTTCAGCTCCAGCGTGAAGAACAGCAGGTGGCTGGAGATCGCCGTCACCCGTTCGTTCATCGACTGGTAGAACCGGCCGATCGCGGGATCGTTGGAGTCCGCGCTGAACAGAAGCTGGGCGTAGGACATCGCCCGGCCCAGCACTTCTTCGATACGTTCGTATTCAGAAATCGCGGTGGCCAGCGCGCGGCCGGAATGGCCGGCGAGCCGCCCGGCGTGGCTGGCGGCGAAGTCGCGGGCATCCGCCTCGGCCCGGTCGAGGTCGGTGGCCAGTTCCGGGCTGTCGGGACCGGGATAGAGGTCGCGAAGGTCCCAGCTGGGCAGCCCGGGCTGTGCCGGCAGGGAATGCGCGGGGGAACTGGGCAGCGTGTTGGCGCCAGCCGGAGCGTGGGGCATTGCGGGTCGTTCGTCCTGATATCTGGTCCCAGGGGCAGACATAAGTTATGCGGGGGCGACGTCAAAGGGCTGGACAGGCTCGGGAGGGCAGCCTCCGGCCCAGGCGGTGAGGAAATGCGCTTGGACAGCTACGACCGGTGGCCGAACCTGGCCACGATGATGTTCGATCGTGCCCGGGCGTGGGCCGATCGGCCGATGCTGAGGTGGTTCCGCGACGGGACGTGGCAAGGCATGTCCTGGGGCGTGTTCGCGCGCCAGGCTGCCAGCGTGGCCCGGGCCTTGCGCGCGGCCGGGGTTTCCCCGGGCGATCGCGTGCTGATCGTCAGCGAGAACCGGCCGGAATACCCGATCGCCGAGACCGCGCTGATGGCCATCCGGGCGGTGCCGGTGCCCACGTACATCACCAACACGATCGCCGATCACGCGCATATCCTGCGCGATTCCGGGGCGCGGGTGGCGATCGTTTCCGGCGCGCAGCTGGCGCGCCGGGTCGCGCTGGCGGGTGAGCTTGATCTGCTGGTGACGATGGAGCCCTTCACCCATCCCGGGCTGAAGGTGGCGGCCTGGTCGTCGCTGACCACCGACACGCGCGGCTTCGACGACATCGCCGCCGAGGCGCGGACCATTTCGCGGGATGCGCTGGCCTGCCTGATCTACACCTCCGGCACCGGCGGCAACCCGAAGGGCGTGATGCTGCCGCACCGGGCGATCCTGTCCAACTGCAAGGGGGCGGCCGACCTGCTGCACGCCCTGCCGCGCCAGGACGAGGTCTATCTGTCCTTCCTGCCGTTGTCGCACAGCTATGAGCATACCGCCGGGCAGTTCTTCCTGCTCAGCGAGGGTGCCGAGGTGGTGTACGCGCGCGGGGTGGAAACCCTGGCCGCCGACATGCTGACGGTGCGGCCGACCATCATGACCATGGTGCCGCGCATCCTGGAGGTCATCCGGGCCCGCATCCTCGGCCAGGTCGCGCGCGAGCCGGCCTGGCGGCGGCGCCTGTTCGACCGGGCCATCGAGCTTGGCCGCCGGCGCGTCGACGGGGAACGGCTCTCGGTCCTGGAGCGGCTGCAGGACGTGGTGCTGGAGCGGATGGTGCGCCGCAAGGTGCTCAAGCGCTTCGGCGGGCGCCTGCGCGCGACGATCTCCGGGGGCGCGCGGCTGGAGCCGGAGGTCGGGCGGTTCTATCTCGGGCTCGGGCTGAACCTGTTGCAGGGCTACGGCCAGACCGAGGCGGGGCCGGTGATCGCGGCCAATGCGCCGGGTGCCACCCGGATCGAGACGGTGGGGCGGGCGCTGCGCGGGGTGGAACTGCGCATCGCCGATGACGGCGAGATCCTGGTGCGTGGCGACCTGGTGATGCTGGGCTACTGGGGCCGGCCGGACGAGACCGCGGCGGCGATCCGCGACGGCTGGCTGCACACCGGCGACATCGGGGAGCTGGACGAGGACGGCTACCTGCGCATCACCGACCGCAAGAAGGACATGATCGTGCTGTCGGGGGGCGAGAACGTTTCCCCCGCCCGCATCGAGGGCATGCTGATCGCCGAGCCGGAGATCGCCCAGGCGGTGGTGCTCGGCGAGGGGCAGGCGGGGCTGACCGCCCTGGTCGTGGCGGCGGATGGCTGCGACGAGGTGGCGGTGGCGGCGACGGTCAGCAACGTCAACAAGCGACTGTCCGTGACCGAGCGCATCCGTCGGCATGCGATCGTCAAGCCCTTCACCATCGACAACGGCATGCTGACCGCGACCCAGAAGATTCGCCGCCATGTGGTGACGCGCGAGCACGCCGGCCTGCTGCAGAAGCTGAGTGCCTGATCAGTCGCCGAGCAGCCGGCGGGCCGCTGCGGCGACCTCGGAGGGCAGGTAGGGCTTGGAGATGATGGCGTCGCGCGGCCCCCGGCCCGCGCCCGCCATCGAATCGGGCCGTCCGGTCACGAAGATCACCGGCAGGTCCGGATGACGTTCGCGCGCGCGGTGGGCCAGTTCCATGCCGTCGAGGCCGCCGGGAATCTGGATGTCGGTCAGCAGCAGGTCGATCCCGTTTCCGGCCTGCAGCTTCGTCAGCGCCTCGTCGGACGCCCCGGTCTCGATGACGTCGAATCCCTCGTCGGCGAGGGCCTCCGCCAGGGTGAGGCGGATCAGGAACTCGTCCTCGACGATCAGGATCTTGCGGCCGGGCATGGTTCCCCCCGTAGAAGAGCCGCGCCGGCAGGGCAAGCCACGTCTGCGTGTTCCTGATCCCCGGAGCGTGTTCACCTTATTGGTTGATTGCGGGACCGGTTGATCCGTCGGGGAACGGCGGCCTGAAGCTGCGTGTCCGGTCGCCGGGGGCATTTCATATTAATATCGAATTATTATGAAATCATAAAATTACGTCTTGCGCTTGTATGGAGGCTTTGCGGGAAGGCAAGCAGGTCAATTTTGCCTTTCGCGTCTGGTTGAAATTCGATGCGACATTGTTATTTATATGAAACACTATAATAATAAATCATGATAGATTCCATAATCTTTTCAAGATAATAGCTAGTTAATTATAATATTTTAAATGAATTAGCAGAAAATTAGTGAAATCCTATCCAAAATACGTGAGAATGAAAGATTCTTACAAAAGATTGATACACAAAAGTTACAAAATTACTGCCGGATTAAATCGATGGTGTTTCGGTACGCTCTTGTTCAGTTAGGGCGGGATTTATGGATATCCTCCTCCTCAAATCTTGATCTCATATTTCCGTGAGATCGTCCTGAGCTGGAGCGTGAATGCCATGGCTGCTCTCGACCTTTCAAATTACCAGGTCGTCTTCAATGCTGATTTTCAAAATGCCACCAGCCTCGATCGCACCGTGTTCTCGCATGTATGGGGAAATCCCAGCAGCGATCTTGCCTTCACCAATGGTGGCATCACGCTGACCTCCCGGGCTTCGGAAGGCTGGTCCGATATCGGCTTCGGTACTGCGACGACGGGCGGTCTGGCTGGTTGGACTTACGGATTATTCCAGATCACGGTGTCATTGAATGCCGGCGAGGGGGTGGGACCCTGCATTTGCCTGTGGCCGGCAAACAATGTCTGGCCAGGACCCGAAGTCGACCTGATGGAATCCGTCGATCCAACCCGTCAAACCGGGTGGTACACCATACATTGGAAAGGGGATGACGGCGGTAATTCCTACAGCACCCAAACAATTAACATTGACCTGACACAAAAGCACACATTTGCTGTCGATTGGCAGCCAACACAACTTATCTATTACATCGACGGCGTGCAGGTACATTCGACCACCCAGCATGTTCCGGCCGCGCCTGAAGCCATCGGGGTGGAAGTCGTCGCTGCCGGGACCAACCCGGTCAGCAGCAGCGTCAGCATGACCGTCTACGGCATCAGCGTCTCCGAACGGAAGGATGCCCAGCCACAGCTCATACCGGGGACAACCACGGTGGTGATCCCGGCGGCGCAGGTGAACTACGCCACGGCGGTCGATGGCCAGACGGTGGTCGCCAGTTCCAGTGGCCACGGCTTCACCTTGTCAGGCAACGACCAGATCCTGCGGGCCTCGGGCGGGGTGGATACGGTGACGGCGAGCGGCAACCGGGCCTCCATCACCCTCGGCGCGGATAATGACCAGGTCACGCTCGGCGGCACCGGCAGCGTGGTTGATACCGGTGCCGGGATCAACACGGTCAATGACAACGGCCGTGAAAGCGTCTTCATGCTGGCGCCGGCGGGACAGGGCGTGATGCGGATCTACGGCAACGTGTTCGCCAACGGGGCCCGGTTCGATTTGCGGCCGGCGCTGACCGCGGCGGGATGGAACGGCCAGATGTCGAGTCTGGCGGATTACCTGAGCGTCCGGGCGATCAACAACGGCGCGGACCTGCAGATCGCGGTGCGGCCGACGGGGTGGGGATGGACCGGGGTGGCGACGCTGTACGGCCAGGGAGGGCAGACCCTGGACGCCCTGCTGGCGCGCGCCATGCTGCCGGGCCAGCCCGTGCCGGATCCGGTCTATCCGCCGTCGAACACCGTGACCCTGCTGGCAACGCAGACGAATTTCACCGGCACCACCGATGGCCTGTCGGTGATCGCGACCGCGGGGGACCACACCATCCTGCTGTCGGGCAATGACCAGACGCTGAAGGCCTCGGGCGGCATAGAGACGGTGACGGCAAGCGGCGATCGCGCCCGCATCACCACCGGGGCGGCCAATGATCAGATCACCGTCAGCGGGGCCGGTGACGTGATCGATCCGGGCATCGGCATCAACACCATCACCGACAACGGCTTCGGCAACACCTTCGTGCTGCCCGCGGCCGGACAAGGGGCCAACCGGATCTTCGGGTCGGAGTTCGCCAACGGCGCGAAGTTCGATCTGGGGGCCGCCCTGAAGGCCGCCGGCTGGAACGGCGACATGACGCAGTTGTCGAATTACCTGACCGTGCGGGCCATCAACAACGGGGCCGATCTGCAGGTTGCGCTGCGGCCGACAGGGTGGGGCTGGACCGGGGTGGCGACCCTGTATGGGCAGGGCAGCCAGACCATGAGCAGCTTCCTGGCCCGCGCCCGGCTGTCCCCGCCGCCGGCTTCGCCGCCCACCCCGACGACGGTGACCGTGGCGTCAACCCAGGCGAGCTATACCGCGACCAGCGACTGCCAGACCGTCCTCGCCACCGCCGGTGACCATGGTTTCGTGATGTCGGGCAGCGACCAGGTCCTGACGGCCACCGGAGGCATAGAGACGGTGACGGCGAGCGGTGACCGCGCCCGGATCACCACCGGCGCCGCCAACGACCAGATCACGGTCAGCGGGGCCGGCGACGTGATCGATCCGGGCACCGGCATCAACACCATCACCGACAACGGCTTCGGCAATACCTTCGTGCTGCCCGCGGCCACGACCGGGGCCGACCGGATCTTCGGGGCGGTGTTCACCAACGGGGCGAAGTTCGACCTGCGCACGGCGCTCAAGGGCATCGGCTGGGGCGGGCAGGTGGCCGACCTCGGAACCTATCTCACGGTGCGGCAGATCAATTCCGGCGCCGACCTGCAGGTGGCGGTCAAGCCGGCGGGCTGGGGATCCTGGACCGGGATCGCGACGCTGTATGGGCAGGGCGCGCAGAGCATGACCGCGTTCCTTCAGCACGCCATCCTGCAATAGACGGCGCCGGCCCCGGTCTCCTTCGGGATCCGGGGCGAACCGCCATCCGCGGACGGACAGGCCGGCGTCGGCATGACGCCGGCCTTCGGCTGTCCCGCAGGGGCATGGCCTGGCCCCGGATCGGCACGGGCATCCAGGCAGATGCAAAACCGAATCAGATAACAGTATGAAATTGTCACACGGCATGTAAAATGCGGCGGGGAGCTTTGTTCCTCGTTCAACATTTATTTGTCGCCAGTGCAGAACATGCTTGCTGGTTTTCGGATTTTTGTGCTGATCCTGTCCTGTGTGCTGATCGGCTGTTCCCCGGCGCGGATGATCGGCTGGGACAGCCTGGAGCAGCCTGCCGGGCCCGCCACGCCGGAGGAGCCGATGATTGGCCAGGGGGAGGCTCGCCTTGCTGCCGTCCCGGGCGGCGGCGATGCCGCGCCGGGGGAGTCGGGCGAAGCGGCGGGAGAGGCCGGCGGCACGGGGGGCAATGGCTTCGACCTGCCGAAAGCCGGCCAGGTGCTCGCGGCGATGGGGGCAAGCGGGGCGGGGGCGATGCTGGTGGTGCTGCCGCCTCTGTTCAGGGGCCGGAAGGATCGGCGCGCCCGCGTGCGGCCATGCCGGTTTTATCGCACCAGCAACCGCCGCCAGGCCGCCCGCATCCTGGCCTGTCCGCCGTTCCGGGTCGGCCTGGCCGATATCGGCGGCAAGCCACGCGGCGCACAGGTCGAGAATGTCTCGCTCGGCGGGGCGGCGCTGCACTGGCCGGGCGCACCGCTCCGGCCCGGGACCCGGACCGGCCTGATCCTCGACGGCATGGTGCGGATGGATGCGGTGGTGGTGGCCTGCGAGGACAATGTCCTGCGTCTGCGCTTCTCGCCGGCCGATCGCGCCGCCGAGCTGGGCATCCTGCGTCTGCGACAGCGTTGCCTGGCCCCGGTACGCTGACGGCCGCGGCGCGGGCCGCGGAGACTCCGCTCAGACGATGGCCATTGGTCCGCCCGCCGCCGACTGGCGCGGCGGTGAGTCCGGCGACGCCGGGGCGGGGGTCTGCTCGTCGCCCTGCGTTTCCCGGGAGGCCTCGATATCGGCCAGGAATTCCCGGGTCTTGGCTTCGATGGCGCCCTTCCAGATCTCGAGATCCATGATGCTCCCGATCACCGAGGCGCCATAGGTGACCGGGCTGCCCATCCCGCTCCAGGTCACGCGCTTGCCGAGCAGGCGGCCGATGCAGATCGGCGGGACGATGGTGAACACGAGCACCCCCCGCCGGTTCAGTGCCACGTCGAACAGCGCAATGGGGGCGACGATCCAGATGAGGCAGATATCGTTGTCGTTGCGGGGCTTGCGATAGGCCGGCTGGGGCATCATGCCGAGGCAATCCTTCGCCAGCCCCTCCCGTCCCAGCGCCTCGAGCATCGCCGGCACGATGATGTCACGGGCCTGCACTTCCAATGGATCGACCTGCGCTGCCTGCTCGCTCTCGGTTGCGAAAAGGGCGTGCCAGATTCGCTTCAGAAAAAATGCCATCTCCGTTGCCCCCACGACGGCAGATATCCTGCCATTGCCGTGGGCATACTTCCACATCTAAAAGTTAAAATGCTTACGGGCAACAACATCGATTGGTTAATTGTCGTTCGTGGGGAACCTGTTGTTGCGGCCTGCTATGACGCGAGGCCGCCGGCGCGTTCGATGAAGGCCACGATCTCGTCGATTCCCTCGCCGCCGCGGACATTGCTGAAGACGAAGGGCCGCTGGCCGCGCATCTTCCGCGCGTCGCGGTCCATGACCTCGAGATTCGCGCCGACATAGGGGGCGAGGTCGATCTTGTTGATCACCAGCAGGTCGGAACGGGTGATGCCAGGCCCGCCCTTGCGGGGGATCTTGTCACCGGCGGCCACGTCGATGACGTAGATGGTGATGTCCGCGAGCTCGGGGCTGAAGGTGGCGGCCAGGTTGTCGCCGCCGCTCTCGATCAGGATGACGTCGAGCTCGGGGAAGCGGCGGCGCAACTCGCTCACGCCCGCGAGATTGATCGACGCGTCCTCGCGGATGGCGGTGTGCGGGCAGCCGCCGGTCTCGATGCCGAGGATGCGCTCGGGCGGCAGCGAGCCCGCGCGGGTGAGGAATTCGGCATCTTCCTTGGTGTAGATGTCGTTGGTGATGGCGGCGATGTCGTAGCGCGTGCGCAGCCGCTTGCAGAGCGCGTCCATCAGCGCGGTCTTGCCGGTGCCGACCGGTCCGCCGATGCCGACGCGCAGCGGGCCATGAGGGGATTTCATCGCGGGACCTTTCCTAGGATCGGAACAGGCGAGTGTACTGGGTTTCATGCCGCATGGCCGCAAGGTCGCTGCGGAAGCAGGCGCTGCCGATATCCTCCAGCATCGCATCGCGGGTCTCCGCGGCGACGGCCAGCACCAGCGGCTCCAGCGCTGCCAGCACCGACAGGCCCGCGGACTGGCCGAGCGGCACCAGCCGCACCGCCGCCGAGATCAGGTTGGCGATGCCGGCCTGCAGGGTGGCGGCGCAGGCATCGTCCTCGCCGATGCCGTGCGTGCCGGCGAGCGCCCCGACCGCCACCGGATAGGGCAGCTCGCCCAGCCCGGTCACCGCGTCGATGCCCCAGGGCGTGGCCGCCCGCACGAAGGCGTTGCCCTGGCCCACGGTCTCGGCCAGGCGCTCGCGCGAGGGCTGCACGGCGCGTCCGAGCGCCGCGACCGAGGCCAGCGCCATGCGGTCGCGGCAGGCGCGGTGGGCATGGCGCAGCAGGATGGCGTCGGTGCGGGCGCTGCCATGCGCCAGCAGGTCGGTCAGCCAGCCGCGCAACGAGGAGGTGTCGTGGATGTCCCCCGCCTCGACCGCCCATTCGAGGCCGTGCGACCAGGCGAAGGCCCCCGTGGGGAAGGTCGGCGACAGCCAGGACAGCAGCCGCAGCAGGGCGGTGTCAGCCATGGACGTGGTCGCCGCCCTCGTCGCCGTCCTCGTCATGCAGGTGGTCGTGCCCGCCCGCATAGGCGCCCGATTCGGGGTCGAACGGCGCCTCGATCAGTTCGACATGGCCGCCGAGGCCCTCGACCATCTCCTCGATGACGTGGTCGGCGCGGATGCGGATGCGGTCGCTGCCGTCCTCGGCCTTGAGCAACTGCACCGGCAGATGGCGGTTGCCGAGATGCCAGGCGATGCGCACGAGATCGCCCTCGGCATGGGCATGGATCTCGGCGAGCGGTTCCGGCCGGGCCTCGACGCGGATGCGGCTGCCATCCTCCAGGACCAGCCCGTCGCCATGGCGCAGCCGCACCGCATGCGGCAGGTCCAGCATCACCTCGCGCCCGCCTTCGGTGCGCAGCAGGATGCGGCGGCGGTGGCGGCGATCGAAGTCGACCAGCACATGGTCGGACGCGGCGGCGCTGTCCCAGCTGCCCGCGGGCAGGACCGTATCGGCGCGTGTCATGCGTGCCCGTTTCCTTCCTCGGCCGCCCTCCGCGGGGAGGGCGGCGGCTGCGAAGCGATGCGTCAGAACAGGAAGTAGCGTTGCGCCAGCGGCAGCACGGTGGCGGGCTGGCAGGTCAGCAGCACCCCGTCGGCCCGGACCTCGTAGGTCTCGGGATCGACCTCGATGACCGGGGTCGCGTCGTTGTGCACCATGCTGCGCTTGCCGATGCCGCCACGGGTGTTGCGCACCGCCGCGAGCGGACGCGACAGGCCGTAGCGCGCGCCGATATCGGCCTCCAGCGCCGCGGCCGGGACGAAGGTGATGGCGCTCGCCGTCAGCGCCCGGCCGAAGGCGGCGAACATCGGGCGGTAATGCACCGGCTGCGGCGTCGGGATCGAGGCATTGGGATCGCCCATCGGCGCCAGCAGGATCGAGCCGCCCTTGATCACCAGATCGGGCTTGGCGCCGAAGAAGGCCGGCGACCACAGCACCAGGTCGGCGAGCTTGCCCACCTCCACCGAGCCGATCTCGTGGGCCATGCCCTGCGCGATCGCCGGGTTGATGGTGTATTTGGCAATGTAGCGCTTCACCCGCGCGTTGTCGTGCTTCTCGCCATCGCCCGGCAAGGCGCCGCGCTGCACCTTCATCTTGTGCGCGGTCTGCCAGGTGCGGGTGACCACCTCGCCCACCCGGCCCATCGCCTGGCTGTCCGAGGAGATCATCGAGAGCACGCCGAGATCGTGCAGGATGTCCTCGGCGGCGATCGTCTCCTTGCGGATGCGGCTTTCGGCGAAGGCCAGGTCCTCGGGGATCGAGGCGTCGAGGTGGTGGCAGACCATGAGCATGTCGAGATGCTCGTCGATCGTGTTCGCGGTGTAGGGCCGCGTCGGGTTGGTCGAGCTGGGCAGCACGTTGGGCAGGCCCGCCACCTTGATGATGTCGGGCGCGTGTCCGCCGCCGGCGCCTTCGGTGTGGAAGGCGTGGATGGTGCGGCCGTTGAAGGCGGCGATGGTGTCCTCGACGAAGCCGCTCTCGTTCAGCGTGTCGGTGTGGATCATCACCTGCACGTCGAAGCGGTCGGCGACGGCGAGGCAGCAATCGATCGCCGCCGGCGTGGTGCCCCAGTCCTCGTGCAGCTTCAGCGACGATGCGCCGGCGCGGATCATCTCCTCCAGCGCCGCCGGCCGCGAGGCGTTGCCCTTGCCGGCGAAGGCGAGGTTGACCGGCAGGCCCTCGGCCGCCTGCAGCATGCGCATCATGTGCCACGGCCCGGGCGTGCAGGTGGTGGCCGCGGTGCCGGTGGCCGGGCCGGTGCCGCCGCCCACCAGCGTGGTGATGCCGCCGGCGAGCGCGTCATCGACCTGCTGGGGACAGATGAAATGGATATGGCTGTCGATGCCGCCGGCGGTGAGGATCTTGCCTTCGCCGGCGATGATCTCGGTGCCCGGGCCGATGACGATGGTGACGTCCGGCTGCACGTCGGGATTGCCGGCCTTGCCGATCGCGCTGATGCGGCCATTGGTGATGGCGACGTCGGCCTTGACGATGCCCCAGTGGTCGATGATCAGCGCGTTGGTGATGACGGTGTCGGCCGCGCCCTCGTCATGGCTGTGCTGGGACTGGCCCATGCCGTCGCGGATCACCTTGCCGCCGCCGAACTTCACTTCCTCGCCATAGGTGGTGAAGTCCTTCTCCACCTCGACCCAGAGCTCGGTGTCGGCCAGGCGCACGCGGTCGCCGGTGGTCGGGCCGAACATGTCGGCATAGGCGGCCCGGGTGATGCGGGTCATTCGTCGAGCGCTCCCATGATGGCGGCGCGGAAGCCGAACACCTGCCGCCGCCCCTGCAGCGGCACCAGCGTGACCTCGCGGGTCTGGCCGGGCTCGAAGCGGATGGCGGTGCCGGCGGCGATGTCGAGCCGCTGGCCGCGGGCGAGCTCCCGGTCGAAGTCGAGCGCGGGGTTGGCTTCGGCGAAGTGGTAGTGGCTGCCGACCTGGATCGGCCGGTCGCCGGTATTGGCGACGTTGAGCCGGGTGCGGGGGAGGCCGGCGTTCAGCTCGATGTCGCCGGGGGCGGTTTCGATCTCGCCTGGAATCATGATCGGAAGCTCCGCTCGGGAGTCGGGGGAGGCGCCGGGCGGGACGGGGCGTCCCCGCCACCGGCCGGCGCAGGCAGCGTTACCGGATCGGCTCGTGGACCGTGACCAGCTTGGTGCCGTCGGGGAAGGTGGCCTCGACCTGGACGTCGGGGATCATCTCGGCCACGCCCTCCATCACCTGCTCGCGCGTGAGCACATGCGCCCCCGCCTGCATCAGGTCGGCGACCGAGCGGCCGTCGCGCGCGCCTTCCACGACGAAATCGGTGATCAGCGCCACCGCCTCGGGGTGGTTCAGCTTCACCCCGCGCTCCAGCCGCCGGCGCGCCACCATCGCGGCCATGGCCACCAGCAGCTTGTCCTTCTCGCGCGGCGTCAGGTTCATCGTCGCTTCCTCAGCACATCCAGACGCGCGGCAGACTGCGCCCGCCACGCAAACATTCCAAGCCTGCCACCACCGCGGCCCGCAGCGCGGCGCCATCGGGGGCGAGGATGCGTGCAAGCAGCATGCCGTTCCAGGCGCTGGCTCCGGCCTCGAACGGGGCGAGCGCGGTCCGTAGCGCCTCCAGCCGCGATTCGGCGTCCGGGGCCACCAGCACGAGGGTCGCCACCGCCTGGGCGCCGGCGGCCACGGCGGGGCGGGCCAGAACGGCTTCCACCCGCCCGGACAGGCGGATCGAGTCGTGCAGCACCAGTTGCCCGCCGCGGCGGATGCGGATGGCATCGGCGATGCGGGCGCTGCGCAGCCGCTCGCCCATGGCCGCGCGACCGAACACCAGGCTTTCCACGCCCAGGAAAGCGGCATCTGCCGCCATGGTGACATCCAGCGCCCGGTCGAAGGCGCAGCCGTCGAACAGGATCGCCTCCTGGGGCAGCCATTCCAGCGCGGCGCCAGGGGCCAGGGTGACGGCGGTGCGGATGCGGGCCGGCAGGTCGGAAGGCAGGGTGCGGTAAAACCGCTCGGCGGCCTGGGCGGCGAGGGTGACGCGGGTGGCCTCGTGCAGCGTGATGGCGCTGCGCAGCCCGTCGCCGCCGGCGATGCCGCCGGAGGTGTTCAGCGTCACCGCCTCCAGCCCGTCATGCGGGCGGGGGAAGCGGGCCTTCAGGCAGCCTTCCTGGCGCAGGTCGGCCAGCACCGTCCGCTCGCCGCGGCGGCGGAAGGCGATTTCGAGCACCCCGTGGGAACGTTGGTGCGACGAGGCGCGCGCATGCGTCAAGGCAGGACCGGGCAAGGTGGAACGAAGGGGGATGTCGGCGGGGAAGAACACGGCACCGGATGCGTAGGACAGATTCCGGCTCTCACCTAGCATGATCCGGCAGGGAAGTTAGTCCCGTCACGCATCGGGAGGATTTCCGATGGAACCCGCATCCTTCTCCTGCGCTGATGCTGCGGTGCGGCGAAACAAAGCTTGCGGTGCATGATTGCCGTTCATATGTAGTCAACGACCGCGGGAATTGGATAACCGCAGTTTTACAACGAAAAACAGGGAAGAATACATCATGCCGAGCGATAATAGTAACTTTGCCAGAACGGGTGAGTTCGCCAACAAATCTACCACTAATGTGCTAAATACAGCATTCGGTGCGGGTTTGGCGTGGCTTGATTTGTGGACAAACTTTCAACGTGAGCTGCAGCGTGCCTCTTTTCAGTCTTTCTCGTCCTATAGCCCGACCGCGGGCACCCGCATCAGCGGCAGCGTGCCGCAGCGGTACACCGAGCGCTCCACCGACGGAATCCAGGTCGTGCCGGTCGGCGAGGAGCGGTTGAACGTCGCTACGCGCACCGTGCCCGGCGAGGTCACCCGCGTCCGCCGCCGGGTCGTCTCCCAGCCCGTCGAGCAGCAGGTCACGCTGCGCGACGAGAAGGTGGTGATCGAACGGCGCCGTCCGAGCGCGACCGACGGTCGCAACAACGTGCTGACCGAGACCGTCATCGAACTGAGCGACAGCCGGCAGGTGCCCACCGTCTGGAAGTCGCTGCACGTCGCCGAGGAAGTGGTGCTGCGCAAGCAGGTCACCGAGCGGACCGAGCGGGTGCGCGAGACGGTGCGCCGCGACGTGGTGGATGTCGAGCACGAGAACGGTCCGGCCGAGTTTGCCGCCAAGGAGATCGGCAGCACCCCGGTGACCCTGCTGCACGGGACCGAGGAGCACCGGGGCCCGGCGCCGACACCGGCCGCCAAGCCGGGCGAGGAGGAGCGTCGGTCCCTGGAAGAGGTCGGCGAGAAGAAGGCCGGCCCGGGGCAGCCGCCGCAGCCGCCGCGCAAGCCCTGATCCTGCCAGGGACGAGCTTCGGGCATGCCGGTCGGGGATTTCCCGGCCGGCGTCCCGGCCTCTCCCGCGCGCCGGCGTCGTGACATTCCTCTCCACCGGTCCCGTGAACAAGGGTGCAAACCCCTTCAGCCGACCCTGTCCGGAGAGTCGGGTCAAGCGGGGTTCGGACCCATCGCGCGAAGGTGCGCCGTCCTCATACCGACAGCCGCCGCCGCACCTCCTGCTCGTCGAGCTGGTCGCGCCGGCCGGCCAGCACGATATCGCCCCGCTCCATCACCAGCAGGCGTTGGGCGAGGTCACGGGCGAAGTCGAAATACTGCTCCACCAGCAGGATCGCCATGTCGCCGCGTCCGCGCAGCAGGTCGATGACGCGGCCGATATCCTTGATGATGCTGGGCTGGATGCCCTCGGTCGGTTCATCCAGCACCAGCAGCCGCGGTTTCATCACCAGCGCGCGCGCGATCGCGAGCTGCTGCTGCTGCCCGCCTGAGAGATCGCCGCCGCGGCGCCGCAGCATCGATTTCAGCACCGGGAACAGCTCGAAGATTTCATCGGGCAGGCGGCGCTGGCCGCGCGGCAGCACGGCGAAGCCGGTTTCCAGGTTCTCCCGCACCGTCAGCAGCGGGAAGATGTCGCGCCCCTGCGGCACCCAGGCGATGCCGCGGCGGGCGCGCTCGTAGAGCGGCAGCCGGGTGACCGGCTCGCCGTTCCACAGGATCTCGCCGCGACTGACCGGATGCGCCCCGGTGATCGCCCGCAGCATCGAGGTCTTGCCCACGCCGTTGCGGCCGAGCAGGCAGGTCACCTCACCGATCTCGGCCGTCAGCGACACCCCGCGCAGCGCGATCGCCGCGCCGTAGTGCAGGTCCACGCCTCTCACTTCCAGCATCGCTCAGCGCCCCAGATACACTTCGACCACCCTCGGATCGGCGCTGACATGGTCGATCGAGCCTTCCGACAGCACCGAGCCCTCGTGCAGCACCGTGACCTTCACGCCGAGCGCGCGGACGAAATCCATGTCGTGCTCGACCACCACCACCGAATGGGTCCGGTTGATCGCGCGCAGCAGCTCCGCGGTCTGCGCCGTCTCGGCATCGGTCATGCCGGCGACCGGCTCGTCCACCAGCAGCAATTGCGGGTCCTGCGCCAGCAGCATGCCGATCTCCAGCCATTGCTTCTGGCCGTGGCTGAGATCACCGGCGCGATGGTGACGCACCTCCTGCAGCCGGGTCAGCACCAGCAATTCCTCGATGCGGTCACGTTCCTCGGCGGTTTCGCGCGCCCACAGCGTGAAACGCGGGCGGCGGTCGCCGGCCAGCGCCAGCAGGAAATTGTCCCAGACGCTGTGCGGCTCGAACACCGTCGGCTTCTGGAACTTGCGGCCGATCCCAAGGGCCGCGATCGCCGGCTCGTCGAGCCGGGTGAGATCGACCGTGCGGTCGAACATCACCTCGCCCTCGTCGGGGCGGGTCTTGCCGGTGATGACATCCATCATCGTGGTCTTGCCCGCGCCGTTGGGGCCGATCACCGCGCGCATCTCGCCGTGTTCCAGCACCAGCGACAGGGCATTGAGCGCCCGGAAGCCGTCGAAGCTGACGGTCACGTTGTCGAGATAGAGCAGGGTGTCGCCCAGCTCGGCGGGGCTCTTTCCGCGCGCGATCATTCGGCGGGCTCCGGGGCGGGAACGGTGGCGGGGGTGCGGCGGCGCCGGCGGAGCGCGCCGACGATGCCGGCCGGCAGGAACAGCGTGACCAGGATGAACAGCGCCCCGAGCGCGAACAGCCAGAACTCGGGCAGCGCGCCGGTGAAGTAGGTCTTGCCCCCGCTGACCAGGATGGCGCCGAGCACGGCGCCGACCAGCGTGCCACGGCCGCCGACGGCGACCCAGATCACCGCCTCGATGGAATTGGCCGGGGCGAATTCCGAGGGATTGATGATGCCGACCTGCGGCACGTACAGCGCGCCGCCGATGCCCGCCATGATGGCGGAGATCACCCAGACGAACAGCTTGTAGTTTTCCGGCCGGTAGCCGAGGAAGCGGGTGCGGCTTTCCGCGTCGCGCACGGCGATCAGCACCTTGCCGAAGCGGCTGGTGACGATGCCGTACGAAAGCAGCAGGCAGAGCGCCAGTGCCACCGCGGTGGCCACCAGCAGCCCCGCGCGGGTGGCGTCCGCCTGCAGCGGCAGGCCGAAGATGTCCTTGAAGTCGGTCAGGCCGTTATTGCCGCCGAAGCCCATGTCGTTGCGGAAGAAGGCCAGCAGCAGGGCATAGGTCAGGGCCTGGGTGATGATGGAGAGATAGACGCCGGAGACGCGGCTGCGGAAGGCGAGCCAGCCGAACACCAGCGCGAGCAGGCCCGGCACCGCCACCACCATCAGCATCGCGAACAGCGGGTTGTCGAAGCCGTGCCAGTACCAGGGCAATTCCTGCCAGTTCAGGAACACCATGAAATCGGGCAGCACCGGATTGGCGTAGACGCCGCGCGCGCCGATCTGGCGCATCAGGTACATCCCCATGGCGTAGCCGCCGAGCGCGAAGAAGGCGGCATGGCCCAGGCTGAGGATGCCGGCGAAGCCCCAGACCAGGTCCACCGCCAGCGCCAGGATGGCGTAGCACAGGTATTTGCCGACCAGCGACACCACATAGGGCGGCACGTGCAGGGCCGATCCCGGCGCGGTGGCGAGGTTGAGCGCGGCCAGCGCGACCGCGCCGCCGAGCACCAGGACCAGGCAGATCGCCGTCGATGTGCGGGTCATGCTTCCACCGCCCGTCCCTTGAGCGGGAACAATCCGCGCGGCTTGCGCTGGATGAACAGGATCAGCAGCACCAGCACCAGGATCTTGCCCAGCACGGCACCGGCGACCGGTTCGAGGAACTTGTTGACGATGCCGAGCGTGAGCGCGGAGACGATGGTTCCCCACAGGTTGCCCACGCCGCCGAACACCACGACCATGAAGCTGTCGATGATGTAGCCCTGCCCGAGATTGGGGCTGACATTGTCGATCTGGCTGAGCGCCACGCCGGCGATGCCGGCGACCCCGGAGCCGAGCCCGAAGGTCAGCGCGTCGATCCAGGGGGTGCGGATGCCCATGGCGGCGGCCATGCGGCGGTTCTGCGTGACCGCGCGCATGCGCAGGCCGAGCGCGGTATAGCGCAGCGCCGCCATCAGCGCCGCCACCACCACGATGGCGAAGAGGATGATGGTCAGCCGGTTCCAGGTGATGGTCAGCCCGCCCCATTGCGCCGCCCCGCTCATCCAGTCCGGGGTGGAGACCTCGCGGTTGGAGGCGCCGAACAGGCTGCGCACCGCCTGCTGCAACACGAGGCTCAGCCCCCAGGTGGCCAGCAGCGTTTCCAGCGGCCGCCCATAGAGGAAGCGGATCATGCCGCGCTCGATGGCGATGCCGATGCCGCCCGCGACCAGGAAGGCCAGCGGCACCGAGATCGGCAGGCTCCAGGCGGCGAGGGCCGGGGCGTAGCCGCGCACGGCTTCCTGCACGACGAAGGTGGTGTAGGCGCCGAGCATGACCATCTCGCCATGCGCCATGTTGATCACGCCCATCACCCCGAAGGTGATGGCCAGCCCCGCCGCGGCGAGCAGCAGCACCGACCCGAGCGAAAGGCCGTAGAACACGCTCTGCGCCAGGCTCCAGAGCCGCAGGTGGCGGGCGATCGCCTCGCGGGCCTCGGCGGCGGCGGTGGCAACGGCGGGCGGCTGGTCGTGCAATGCCCCGAGCAGCGCACTGGCTTCGATGTCGCCGCGGGCGCGGAGGGTGGCGACGGCGGCGAGGCGGTCGGCCTCGGGGGCGTCCTCGGCATTGAGCAGGGCGGCGGCGCGGGCCTGTTCCATCACCCGCCGCGCGCCGGCATCGCGTTCCTGCGCCAGCGCGCGCCCGAGCGCGGGCAGGGCGGCGGGATCATGCGAGCGGAACACGTCCTCGGCGGCGCGGGCACGGGCGGAGGCGTCGGCGGCGAACAGGTTCAGGCTGCCGAGCGCGGCATCGACGGCGCGGCGCACCGCGTTGTTGACCCGCACCGGGTTGAGGTCGTCCTCGTTGACGTCCTCGGCCTTGCGGCCGGTGCGGGCGTCGACATAGCCGTCATCGCCGCGGATCAGCAGCGTCCCGTCGGGGGCGGCGAACAGCGCATCGGCTTTCAGCGCGGCGATGGCGGCGCCGGCCTGCGGGTCGCCCGACAGCGCGAGGGCGGAAACCGCGGCCGAGACCGCGGCGAAATCGTCGGAGGCGAGGCCGGCGAAGGGATCATCCTGGGCGCGCGCGGCCGGGCCGGCGAGCAGCGCGAGCAGGACGAGGAAAATGCGGAGGAATGTCATGCGAGGCCCCTGGCCGGAGAAAAGGCAGTCGGGGCACCGGCCCCGCCCGCCCGGCAGCCTCTCCCGCGTGGCGGGAGAGGGGAGGAGACGGAATCTTACTTGGAGGCGCCCCCGCACTTGCCGGTCTTGACGTTGAAGTTCCCGCAGGACAGCGGCGAGCGCCAATCGGCGATCAGGTCCTTCGAGCCTTCCAGGTACGGCGACCATTCGTTGGCGACCACGGTGCCCGGCGTCTGCCAGACCACGTTGAACTGACCGTCGTTCTTCACTTCGCCGATCAGCACCGGCTTGGTGATGTGATGGTTCGGCATCATCGCCGAATAGCCGCCGGTCAGGTTCGGCACGGTGATGCCGATCATGGCGTCGATCACCTTGGCGGGATCGGTGGTGCCGGCCTTCTGCACCGCCTTCACCCACATGTTGAAGCCGATGTAGTGCGCCTCCATCGGGTCGTTGGTGGTGCGCTTCGGATTCTTGGTGAAGTCGTGCCAGTCCTTGATGAACCCGCGGTTCGCGGCAGTGTTGACGCTCTGGAAGTAGTTCCAGGCGGCGAGATGGCCGACCAGCGGCTTGGTGTCGATGCCGGCCAGTTCCTCCTCGCCGACCGAGAAGGCGACCACGGGGATGTCGGTGGCCTTGATGCCCTGGTTGGCGAGTTCCTTGTAGAAGGGCACGTTGGCGTCGCCGTTGATGGTGGACACCACCGCAGTCTTCTTGCCCGCCGAGCCGAACCGCTTGATCTGCGCCACGATGTTCTGCCAGTCGCTGTGGCCGAACGGCGTGTAGTTGATCATGATGTCCTCGTCCTTGACGCCCTTGGACTTCAGGTACGCCTCGAGGATCTTGTTGGTCGTGCGCGGGTAGACGTAGTCGGTGCCGGCGAGCACCCAGCGCTGCACCTTTTCGTTGGCGGCGAGGTAGTCCACCGCCGGAATGGCCTGCTGGTTCGGCGCGGCGCCGGTGTAGAAGACGTTCTTGCTGCTTTCCTCGCCCTCGTACTGGACGGGGTAGAACAGGATCGAGTTCAGTTCCTCGAACACCGGCAGCACCGACTTGCGCGACACCGAGGTCCAGCAACCGAACACCGCCGCCACCTTGTCGACGGTGATGAGCTGGCGGGCCTTCTCGGCAAACAGCGGCCAGTTGGAGGCGGGATCCACCACCACGGCCTCGATCTTGCGGCCGAGCAGGCCACCCTTCTTGTTCTGCTGCTCGATCAGCATCAGCATCACATCCTTCAGCGTGGTCTCGCTGATGGCCATGGTGCCGGAAAGTGAATGCAGGATGCCGACCTTGATCGGCGCGGCGCCCTGGGCGAGGGCGGTCGACGCGGTCGCGGGCGCCAGGCCCAGCACGGCGGCCAGAGCGGCTGCGGCGAGGCCTGCTCCGCGGAGCCAGCGGCGGACAGAAACCATGGGATCTCCCTTGTGCGGTTTTCCCGCGGCGCGGGGGACGCATCGCGGGGCGGCCCTGGCGATGGCCGCGGCCAGGGCATAGCAACGCCCATGCCAGTGCCATCACGCTGCGGAGAGATCGCTCCGGTGGGTTTTCCTGCACCGGTTCTGCCACGAGGACGATCACACCCCGTCCGCAGTGGCGCCGAAACGCGCAGGTCCCGTCCGGGTCATGGGGAGCCCGGCTGCCTGTGCGCCGGCAATATATTCTTGTTGGTAACGAAGGTGCCTGGGGCCGGGATGACTTTGCGGTACCGCATTATTTTCAACGATCGGGGGCAGAAAACCGCCCTGGCATCACTATGTTGGCGGGCGCTGACAACAACATGCTAAGGCACCGGCGTGCAGGTCCCTGATGGATACCGGGTCGGGCACGTTTTCTCTTTTCCGCGAGGCCTCATGACGTGTCTTCGACGGGTTCTGCCTTTTTGCATTGCAGCATTGCTGGCCATGGCCGGCGCACCGGTCCGGGCGGAAGGGACCGCCACGGGCGCGGTGCTGGTGATGAACTCCAACGAGGCGACGTTGAGCGTGATCGACCTGGCGCGCCGGGTGGAACTGCGGCGCCTTCCGGTGCTGCGCGAGCCGCATCACTGGGCGCTGACGCCGGACGGGCAGGACCTGCTGGTCGGCGACACGGTGGCCAATGAGCTGATCGTGCTCGATCCCGCGCGTTTCACGATCCGCCGGCGCGTGCCGGTGGCCGATCCCTACCAGCTCGGCTTCAGCCCGGACGGGAAGCTGCTGGTCGTCAATGCGCTCGCGCGCGCCCAGGTCGATGTCTACGAGGCGGGCAGCTACCGGCTGGTCAAGCGCTTCCCACTGAAATCGATGCCGAGCCACCTGGCATTCTCGCCGGATTCAGGCGTCGTCTATGTCTCGCTGCAGGGCACGGACCGGCTGGCCGCGATCGACCTGCGCCGCATGGAGCCGCTCTGGAACGCTCCTGTCGGGCGCACGCCGGCCGGGGTGATGTGGCTGAACGGCCGCGTGCTGGTGGCCAACATGGGCAGCGACGACGTCAGCGTGGTGGATCCCGCCACCGGCGCGGTGGAACGGCGCATCCGCACCGGCAAGGGGGCGCACCAGTTGTTCCTCTCCCCCGACGGCAGGCTGCTCTATGTCAACAACCGGCTGGATGCGAACGGGGTCAGCGTGCTCGACGCGGCCACGCTGGCGCCGCTGCGCAGCTACCGCCTGCCGGGCGGCCCCGACGACATCGCCTTCGCCCCGGACGGGCATCTCTGGTTCACGCTGCGCTTCGCCAACAAGGTGGCGGTGCTGGATCCGGCCAGCGGCCAGTACGAGACGATCGCAGTGGGGCGCTCGCCGCACGGCATTTTCCTCAATCCGGCGGCGATGGTCGCCACCTCGGTCGCGGCACGCTGAACCATGACGGCGCCGTTCGATTTCCTCGCCGGCTGGCTGCAGGAAAACCTGTTGCTGCCGCTGCTCTACGCGCTCGGGATGATGGAGTGGGAGGACGTTTCCTTCGGCTGGGCGCTGTTCGCCGTCTATGGCATGGCGCAGGTGATCGTCACCTATGCCGTCTGCGTGCCGCTGGAACGCTGGCGGCCGGTGGAGGCATGGCCGGATGCGCGCGCGGTGACGGTCGATGTGCTCTACACGCTGATCGCGCGGGTCGGGTTGCTGCCGCTGATCACCTTCGTGCTGTTCTACAAGATCCAGGTGATGCTGAACGGCTTCCTGGCCGACCAGGGCTGGGTGCCGCCCACGCTCGAGCGCCTGTTTCCCGTCCTGCTCGGCCAGCCGGTGCTGACCTTCTGCCTCTATGTCGTCATTCTCGATTTTTCGGAATACTGGCGGCACCGGCTGAGCCACCGCTTCGACTGGTGGTACTCGCTGCACGCCGTCCACCATGCCCAGCGGCAGATGACCTTCTGGTCGGATGACCGCAACCACCTGCTTGACGAGGTGATCTCCTTCGTCTGGTTCACCGCGGTGGCGCTGCTGATCGGCATCCCGCCGATGCAGTTCCCGCTGCTGGTGCTGCTGCTGCGCCTGATCGAAAGCCTGAGCCATGCCAATACCCGGCTTTGCTTCGGCCGGATCGGCGAGCGGCTGCTGATCTCGCCCCGGTTTCACCGGGCGCATCACGGCACCACCGCGGCCGGGCAGCAATCGGTCAATTACGGCGCGGTGCTGCCGTGGTGGGACATGATCTTCGGCACCGCCGATTTCTCGCGCGCCTACGTGCGCACCGGCGACCCCACCGCCGAGGAAGCGCTGGCGACCGGCAGCTACGCCGCCCAGCAATGGGCCGGGCTGCGCCGCATGCTGCGCGTCCTCGCCGGGGCCGGGGCGACGAAGCCGTCCTGAGCGGCGATCACGATGGCTTCAGCGAAAACCTGCCATGCTGCGTCCTTCCGGGCCGTGCCGCGTTGAGAGGACATGGCAATAATACCGGAAGACATCACGAGCATCGACCTGGGCGCGCTCAGCCTGCCCTCCATCGATTTCGGCAACCCCGGAGCGAATGTCTCCAATGCCGCCGGCCAGCTCGGCACGGCGTTGCAGGCGCTGTGGCTGCGCAACGGCGGCGGCACGGGCGCATCGGTCGAATCACTGCGAGCGGCCTTGCCTGCGGTCGATCCCGCGCCGGTCGCGGGCGCGCGCTATCCCGTTCTCTATGCCTTCGGCGACAGCCTTTCGGATACGGGCAACGACCAGGCAACGACAGGCGGCATCGTGCCGGTCGCGCCGTACGCCGATGGCAATTTCAGCAACGGGCCGGTCTGGGTGGAGTACCTGGCCGGCCAGCTCGGCTTGCCCTTGCCCCAGCCCAGCCTGCAGGGCGGCGGCAATTTCGCCTTCGGCGGCGCCCAGACCGGCGCCACTACCGTGCACCAGGAGACACCGCTCGATCTGCCCTCGCAGTTGTTGCAGTTCCGCGCGCAGGTGCAGGCACCCAACCCGGATGCCCTGTACACGCTCTCGATCGGCGGCAACGACATGTTGGCGGTGGCCGGAATCGCCGGCAGCGATCCGGCCTCGGCGCAGCAGGCCGTGACCCAGGCCGTTGGTAATGTCACCCAGTTCGTCAGCGGCCTGGCCGATAGCGGCGCGCGCAACATCCTGATCCTGAACGTCCCGGACCTCGGGCATACGCCCGATCAGGCAGCGGCCGGGCCGGCGCAGGCGGGAACGGCCTCGTCGCTCGCGGCACAGTTCAACCAGCAACTGCAGCAGGCGCTGGGAGAGCTGGAACAGACACGGCAACTCGACATCGACCTGGTGGACACATACGGCCTGCTCGACCAGGCAGCTACCAACCCCGCGGCTTTCGGTTTCGCCAATGTCGACCAGCCCGTCTACAGCGGCGGCCCGTTCCCCAACAGCGGCGGCACCTTGCAGGCCACCGGCACCGCGCAGAACCAGTACCTGTTTTTCGACACGCTCCATCCGACGACGACGGGACACGCCCTGCTCGCGGGGAATGCCGTGCAGGCGTTGGCGTGATCAAGGGAAGGCCAGGGCGCTGCCCTGGACCCGGCAGGGGCCACAAGGCCCCTGCACCCCATCAGCGCTGCGCGGCACAGAAAAGACCCTAGGCCGACAGCCAGGGGGGGACCGGCAAGCCCTTGCTTTGCAGGAAAGCGGGATTGAACAGCTTGCTCTGGTAGCGGTTGCCACTGTCGCACAACACCGTCACCACCGTGTGGCCCGGGCCGAGATCCTTCGCCACACGGATCGCCGCGGCAACGTTGATGCCGCTCGATCCGCCGACCGAAAGACCCTCGTGGATCAGCAGATCGAAGACCTGCTCCAGCGCTTCCGCATCGGGGATGCGCACGGCATCGTCGATCGGCGCGCCCTCGAGATTGCCGGGAACCCGCGACTGACCGATGCCCTCGGTGATGGAACTGCCGGTGATGCTGAGGTCGCCGGACGTGACCCAGCCATAAAGGCCACTGCCCTCGGGATCGGCGAGCACGATGCGGATCGCGGGGTCCCGATGTTTCAGCGCCAGCGACACCCCCGCCAGCGTGCCACCGGTGCCGCAGGCACAGGTGAAGGCGTCGATCCGCCCATGGCTCTGATGCCAGATCTCCGGGCCGGTGGTCAGGCGATGGGCCTCGCGGTTGGCGAGGTTATCGAACTGGTTGGCCCAGACCGCGTCGGTTTCCTCGGCAAGCCGGCGGGAGACATGGACGTAGTTGCCGGGATCACGGAACGGCTTGGCCGGCACCAGCCGCAGGTCGGCGCCGATCATCCGCAGCGTGTCGATCTTCTCCTGCGACTGGGTCTCAGGCATGACGATGATCGTGCGGTAGCCGCGGGCATTGCCGACCAGGGTCAGCCCGATGCCGGTGTTGCCGGCGGTGCCTTCGACCACCGTGCCGCCGGGCTTCAGCAGGCCCCGGCGCTCCGCATCCCGCAGGATGGCCAGCGCCGCCCGGTCCTTGACCGAACCACCCGGATTCATGAACTCCGCCTTGGCGAGAATGGCGCAGCCCGTCGCCTCGCTGGCCCGGCGCAGCCGGATCAGCGGCGTGTTGCCTATGGCAGCGGCGAGGTCGTCGGCAATGGGCGGGGCAACGGTGATGTGCGGCGACTGTCCCATGGTGACTTCCAGAAGGCTCCCATCCAGAATTGAACACTGCCGATCGCGATGCGATGGCGCCCTATCATCAGCCGGAGGTGGCCCATGATCGAGAACATTCCCCCGCGGGACGTCTGGCAGGCGTTGCGGACCAATCCGGACGCCCGCCTCGTTGATGTACGGACGGATGCGGAATGGGCCTATGTGGGCCTGCCGGACCTGTCGGAAGCGGGGCAGGAGCCGGTGCTGATCCCCTGGCAGATCTTTCCTGCCATGCAGGTCAATGCGGCCTTCGTCGCGCACCTGACCCACGCCGGGCTGCAGCCGACGCAGCATGTCTATTTCATTTGCCGCAGCGGCGTGCGCAGCCTGGCCGCTGCGGAAGCGGCGCGGGAAGCCGGCTTCGCGCATGTCTACAACGTCGCCGACGGGTTCGAAGGGCCGCTCGATCCGTCCGGCCATCGCGGACGCCTCGCCGGCTGGAAAGCCGATGGGCTGCCCTGGCGGCAGCGTTAGGGCCCCGCGCGCGGCGGGCGGCCGCGCGCGGGGCAGGGGATGATTCAGTCGTCGTAGAGGACGCGCAGCGCCACGAACCAGTGATAGCGCGTGTCCAGGGTCATGCCGTCCGGCGTGGCGAGCAGGCCAGCGGCTGTTACCGGGATGTGCTTCATGGTCACGGCATGGGCGACATTGCCGCCGATCACGCGGATCTCGTTGCCCACCCGGTCGATCACGAAGTCGCAATGGCCCGGGAAGCGGCTGCGTGGCAGGTCGCTGAAACGGACGGGTTCGCGGGTGCGCGAGGTGCAGACCAGGTCGCCCGGCTTCGGCGCATAGGACGTGAGCGGCTCGGCCCGCAGCCGTATTCCGGCCGCGCCGGGATTCGCCGCGGCGGTGGCGGCATTGATGTAGGTCGCATGCGCGATCGCATAGGGGAAACCCGCGCCCGCCCCGGCGGTGCGCATGACGTAGCTGATGAAGGCCGCCGACCAGGCAAAGCTGTCTTCCCGCCCGGCCGGGATCGGCCGGCCATCGCCGTCGTATTTGCTGGTCCAGGCCCGGGCGGGGGCGTCGGCATCCTGCCCGAGCCACCAGTATTCGCCGACCCGCTGCCACAGGCCGGGCTGGTGGTCGGGCATCTCCGCCTGGCTCATCTCCGGCCGGTTGTCGGGCGGGTCGTCGCGCACCGGCTGGCCGAAGCTGCGCCATTCCCGCAGCGCGATGGAGAGGACATTGATGCGCGAGAAGCGCTCGAAAGGCTGTTCCGCGAAGGGCGGCACGTGCATCGCGGCGATCTCGGACACGCGTGGCTGTTGCGCCGAGGGCAGTGCTGCCCGTGGCGCCGGCCGGGAGCCACAGGCGGCGAGCAGCAGCAGGGAAGAGAAGGCCACCGCCGCCAGTTGCGGCTGAAGCCTCCGGGGCAAGAGAGGATTGGGCGTCATCACGGGGCGGTATGGAGCACTCCCACCCCTGGAACGTCAATTATTCGTCGTGACTTATCGATTACAGGTTATGGAACTGCCCCCGCCCGTGCCGGAGTCGCGCTGCGCTGGCGGTGGAAGCGCCAGATCAGGCCGATGATCACCGCCAGCCCGACCAGTCCGATCGTCCAGCCCACGCCCTTGGCGCCGAGCCAGCCGGCCAGGAACCAGCCCGCGGTCACGAAGCTGGCCGCCCAGATCCCGGCGGCGATGAAATTCAGCATGGCGAAGCGCAGATGGTTCATGCCCGCCAGCCCGCAGGCCGCCGAGGCGACGTTGCGGATGCCGTAGGCGAAGCGGAAGGTCAGCACGAACAGGTCGCCGTAGCGTTCCAGGAACCGGGTCGCGGCCTCGACCTTCGGCTCGGCGCCGCGAAAACGCCGGAGCGCCTGCTTGCCGTAGCGGCGCCCGAGCGTGAACCAGACCTGGTCGCCGGCGAAGGAACCAAGCCAGACGCAGATCATCAGGATCCAGGGATCGATCAGACCAGTGGTGCGCCCGGCCGCGGCGGCGATCAGGACGAAGGTCTCACCCTCGAAGAATGCCCACCCGGCCGCGCCGAGATAGCCAAGAATGCCCCACTCGGCCCAGAATTCCGCCACTTGCACGCCGCTCCCCAGACGACAGTTTCACGCCGTAGTGTGACGCCTCCGGGACGGATCGCAAGCGAGGAATCATGTCAGATTTGCAAGGTGAGTAAAGGAATATTTTCGACATTGACCCTTGTGCGCCCGGCGATCGTGATTGAGTTTCCCTGAGGGATCTGTATGATCCCGAAATCACAGCTTGGAAATGTGATTTACTGGAAGGTGTCACGATGACCGAAGCAACCGACCGCAAGCCCCTCACCTTCGACCGCCCCTTGCGTGGCCGTATCTACGACAGCATCGCCGAGACGATCGGCAACACCCCGCTGGTGCGGATTCCCCGCATCGCCAGGGAGGACGGCATCAACGCCGATATCGCGTTGAAGCTGGAATTCTTCAACCCGATCGCCAGCGTGAAGGACCGCATCGGCGTCAACCTGATCCTGGCCCTGGAGCGCGAGGGCAAGATCGGCCCCGACACGGTGCTGATCGAGCCGACCTCCGGCAACACCGGCATCGGCCTGGCCTTCGTCGCCGCCGCGCGTGGCTACAAGCTGATCCTGACGATGCCGGAATCGGTGTCGATCGAGCGGCGCAAGATGCTCGGCTATCTCGGCGCCCAGTTGGAACTGACCCCGCGTGAGAAGGGCATGAAGGGGGCGGTCGCCCGCGCCCAGGAACTGCTCGAAAGCACCCCCGGGGCCGTCATTCCCGGCCAGTTCACCAACCCGGCCAACCCCGAGATCCACCGGGTGACCACCGCCGAGGAAATCTGGCACGACACCGACGGCAAGGTGGATATCGTGGTGTCGGGCATCGGCACCGGCGGCACGCTGACCGGCATCGGCCAGGCGCTGAAGCCGCGCAAGCCGGGGCTGCAGTTGATCGCCGTCGAGCCGGAAGTCAGCCCGGTGCTCTCGGGCGGGGCCCCTTCGCCGCATCCGCTGCAGGGCATCGGCGCGGGCTTCGTGCCGGAGGTACTGGATACCAAGCTGATCGACGAGATCGTGCAGGTGGGCAACGAGGAGAGCTTCGTCCAGGCGCGCCGCCTGGCCCGCACCGAAGGCATCCCCGGCGGCATTTCCTCCGGCGCGGCGCTGGCGGCGACGCTGAAGGTGGCGAAGCGGCCGGAGAACGCGGGCAAGCTGATCGTCACGATCATCCCGAGCTTCGCCGAGCGCTACATCACCACCGCCCTGTTCGAAGGGCTCTGATCGGTCCGGCACGGCGGCGGTCCTCCTGCGGGAGTTTCGCCGCCGACCTGTCCGGGGCCTGGCCTATCCAGGCTCGCGGACGGTCCCGGCGGGCGGATCCGCCGCGATGATCTCCGGCCCGATGTAGCGGGCCCGGGGGCGCAGCAGACTGCCATGGGCCACCTGTTCCATGGCGTGCGCCATCCATCCGACGCTGCGCCCGATGGCGAACAGGGCGAAGGCGCTGCCCGGCGGCAGGCGGCACTGCTCGACCAGGGCCGCCAGGGCGACATCGATGGTCGGGCGCAGGCCGGTGAGGCGGGAGACGCATTCCACCACGCTGCGGGTGCTGTGCGAGGGCACGAAGGCCCCCAGCAGATCGGCGGCACGCGGATCGCCGTCCGGATAGAGCGGGTGCCCGAAGCCCGGCAGTGGCAGGCCCCCTGACAGCCAGCGTCGCACCGCTTCCTCCGCCCCGCTGCGCTGGGCGTCATCGAGCAGCGCCTGCACCCGCACCGTCGCATCGCCATGCAGCGGCCCGGAGAGCGTGGCCAGCCCGGCCAGGGCGCAGGCCCCCAGCGATGCGCCGGTGGAGGCGGTGACGCGGGCGGCGAAGGCGGAACTGGTGAGTTCCTGGTCGGCCAGCAGCACCAGGGCGCGGCGCAGCAGCTCCGCGCGGGCTTCGCAGCCCCAGGCGCGGGCCACCCGCCGGTGCAGCGGGGCTTCGTCCCCGGCGATGCCGACGAAGGCGCTGGCCAGCCGCCCGACCAGCGCGGCCGCTTCCTGTTGCATCATCGCCGCCGACAGGGCATGTGCCGGCGATCCTTCCGCGGCGGCGAGACCCAGCGCGCCATAGGCCCGTGCGCGCGGCAGCGACGGCGTCATGTCGCAGGCGCAGGCGGGAAAATGCGGCTGCTTCTCCGCGGCCCACAGCAATTGCGCCGCTTCTTCCAGCGTGGCGGTGGCGGCCAGCGCCACCGCGTCGGTGCCGCGGTAGAACAGCCGGTTGTGGGAAATCGTCGAGATCCGGGTCGGAATGATCGGCTCGCCCCATGACATGGTGCTCGCCGCGATGCTGTCGCGCGTGCGCCCGCGCTCGCGCTTGCGCACCAGCGCCGTGATGTCCTCGGCGCGGTAGAGGCTGCGACGCGGATTGGCGGGGTCGGGGCAGACCTCGATCTGGCCCCGGCTGGCATAGGCATACAGGGTCTGCTGCCGGACCCCGAGCGCCGCGCAGGCTTCCTGCTGTGTGTACCAGGCGGTCATGTTGATCAATTCAATCAATATTGACGATAGGTCGTACCGTCAATGACAGTTGCGGGCAAGACGGTTACACGACGAGGTCAGCAGGGATGGAGAGGGTCGCAGACAAGCCGCGCGTGCTCATCGCGCGGCGCATGCCGGAGGCAACGATCGCGCGGGCACGGGCCGAATTCGACGCCGTCATCGCCGACCGCGATCTGAATGCCGATGCCGTCATCGAAGCCTGTCATGCCAAGGGCATCGAAGCCATCCTGAGCGGCAAGAAGGCCGGCTTCACCGCATCCGACATCGCCCGGCTGCCGGCCTCGGTGAAGATCATCGCCAACCCGAGCGCCGGCTATGACCACATGGATGTCGAAGCGGCGCGCGGGCGCGGCATCATCGTCACCAATGCGCCGGACGCCCTGACCGACTGCGTGGCCGATTTCACGTTGCTGCTGATCCTCGCCGCCTGCCGCCGGGCCGCGGAGTACGAGGCGATCATGCGCGATGGCTGGCGCCGGCCTTTCGGGCTGCCGGACATGCTGGGGCGCAAGATCGGCGGCTGCCGGCTGGGCATTGTCGGCATGGGGCGGATCGGCCGGGCGGTGGCGCATCGCGCGCGCGCCTTCGGCATGACCATCCTGTATCACAACCGCAACCGCCTGCCGCCCGAACTGGAAGCGGGCGCGACCTATTGCGCGACCCTGGCGGCGTTGCTGCCGCAGTCGGACATCCTCTCGCTCAATCTTCCCGGCGGGTCCGATGTGCTGATGACGCGCGAGGCCTTCGCGCGGCTGCCGCGCGGGGCGGTGTTCGTCAACGCCGCGCGCGGTTCGCTGGTGGACGAGGACGCGCTGATCGACGCGCTGCAATCCGGCCAGCTTTTCGCCGCCGGCCTCGACGTGTTCCGTCGTGAGCCGGATTTCGACGAGCGCCTGGCGAAACTGCCCAACGTGTTCCTCACGCCGCACATGGGCAGCGCGACGGTCGCCACCCGCAATCGCATGGGGTTCGACGCGCTCGACAACATCGCGGCCGTGATGGCCGGGAAACCACCGATCAACCCCGTCTGACCCGAAGCCCCGCAGGGGAGGGAACAATGCAAGGAATGGTGCAAGCGATGCCTGCCGAACAAGCGAGGACAGGCACCATCACCCGCGTCCGCTACACGATTCTCGCGGTCATTTTGCTGCTCGCGACGATCGCTTATGCCGACAGGGCAATCCTGTCGATCTCCGCGGCCGGGATCAAAAAGGAATTCGGCCTGTCGGCGATCCAGCTCGGCTATGTCCTGTCGGCCTTCAGTTGGGCCTACGTGGTCGGGCAGATTCCGGGCGGCCTGTTGCTCGATCGTTTCGGTACCAAAAAGGTCTACGGCACCGCCCTGGTGCTGTGGTCGGTGGCGACCTTCCTGATCGGCGTGATCGGCGAGATCACGGCGGAGGTGTCGATCGCGGTCGCGCTGCTCTTTGCCCTGCGCTTCGCCGTCGGCCTGATCGAAGGCCCGAGCTTCCCGGCCAATGCGCGCGTGGCGGTCATGTGGTTCCCCAAGGGGGAACGTGGACTGGCCACCTCGGTGTTCGCCTGCGCGTCCTATGTCGCGGTGGCGATCTTCTCGCCGATTTCCGGCTGGCTGGTGTCGATGTTCGGCTGGCCGGCGCCGTTCTTCGCGCTGGGCGTGCTCGGCGTGTTCGCGGCCGTCGTCTGGGCCGTGGTGATGCGCACGCCGCGCAACCATCCCGGGGTGTCCCAGGCCGAGCTGGACCACATCATCGCCGGTGGCGCGCTGGTCGACATCGATTCGAAAAAGGAATTGCAGGTCCGCCAGCATGCGTCCTGGGCGATCGTGCGTACGCTGCTGGGCAACCGGATGCTGTGGTGCGCCTATATCGGCCAGTATTGTGGCGTCGCGCTGAGCTATTTCTTCATCACCTGGTTCCCGATCTATCTGGTGCAGGGGCGGGGGATGAACATCATGCAGGCGGGCTTCGCCACCTTCGTGCCCTCGGTTGCCGGTTTCCTCGGCGGCATGGTGGGCGGCGCGACTTCCGACGCGCTGATCCGCCACGGCTGGTCGGTGTCCTGGGCGCGCAAGACGCCCTACATCGTCGGCATGATGGTGGGGGCCAGCCTGGTCCTGGCCGCCTTCACCGAGGACAACGCGTTGATCGTGGCGCTGATGGCGCTGGCCTTCTTCGGCAAGGGCGTGGCTGTCGGGGCGGGAACCTGGGCCGTGGTCAGCGACACCGCGCCGAAGGAAGCGGTGGGCCTGGCCGGTTCGATCTTCAACTGCATCGGCAATATCGGCGGCATCGTGACGCCGATCATCTTCGGCTATCTGGTGCAGGCCACCGGAGGCTACAGCGTGGGCCTGTATTTCGTCGCCGCCCACTGCGTGGTGGCAGCTTTGGTCTACCTGCTGGTGATGGGCAGGATCGAGCGCGTCCAGGCGGCATGAGGCCTTGTGCCGCGCAGCGCTTATGGGGTGCAGGGGCCTTATGGCCCCTGCCGGGTCCAGGGCAGAGCCCTGGACTTTTTCGTCGTTCAGGGCGGCTCCATCGCGGTCGCCGTCATCCGCGCGCGACCGGGCCGTGGCGTCGGCACGCAACCGGCCTCGTCGCGCCGCAGCACCCGCAACCCGTCGAAGGAGGCGATCTGCCGGTAGCGGGACCAGGCTTCGGCGAAGTCCGGATCGGAGGCGCTGAGCACCGCCACGTAGTTGATGCCTTCGCGGGTATCCACCACGGCGAGATCCGGGCAGTTGGCCACGAAGTCGCGGGCGATCCAGCGTCGGATCGGCCATGCCTGTGGCGCCGCCCCGTCCTGGCGGGCCCGCCACAGCTCGCCTTTCAGGGCCCACATCGAATCGAACCGGCTCGCCCAGGTCACGCCGGTATCGTTCACCACGGGGAAGCCGAGCGCGATCCATTCGGAGAAGGCGATATAGGTCTTGGCGTGCTCGCGTTTGACCAGCCGCTCGAGCCGGACCTCGGTGGAGAGGTCGGGCTCGACCGCCGCGGTGATCCAGCGTTCCATGCGCTGGTAGTTATCCTGCCCGAACCAGGCCAGCATCGAGAGTGCCAGGGTCGCCGGGACCGCGACGCGCAGGAGGTGTCGCCGGCTTGCCCAGGGCCTCTGCCCCAGCATGGCGGCGCTCCACGCCAGCAGCGCGAGGATGGTCACGGTGGTCGCGGGCAGGCGATGGTAGAACCAGTCCTTGCCCTGCAGCAGGTAGGACAGGGTGGCCGCCGTGGCGAAGACCGCGGCCGCCACCAGCAGGTGGCGCGGCAGCGCTTCCCCTTTGGGCAGGATCGGGCGTGCCAGCAGCGCCAGCATGGTGAGCACGGCCACCCCGGCCATCAGGAGGCGGCCTTCGGTCAGCAGGTCCCACATCGGTGTGTCGGTGCCGCCATACAACGCCAGCGCCAGGGGGACCGCCTTTTCCAGGAAGGCGGGGCAGACCGTCAGCACCACCAGCCCGTACAGCGCCAGTGTCGCCGCGGCGGCCAGGGGCGCGGGGCGTAACAGCCGCAGGCCGTGCAGCCGCCCCATCGCTTCGAGGGCGGCGAAGGCCACCACGTAGCTGGGCTTCAGGGCGCAGCCCAGGGCCGCCACGGCGCCGATCAGCGCGGCCTGGCGCGCAGAGACGCCGGTGCCGGCGCGTTCCCGCGCGAACAGGGCGAGGTAGGGCAGGGCGGTCGCCACCAGAAGATGTTCGCGCTGTCCGAACTCCACGCCCGGCAGCAGCAGCAGCACCGTGCCGATGGCGCCGAACACCGGCAGCCTGCGCGCGAACAGCGCGGCCTGCCCTTTCAACAGCGTGGCGGTCCACCAGGCGCAGCCCATCAGGATGGCCGCGAAGAACGGCGCGGACACGGTCTTCGGCGCCAGGCCGGTCCAGACCGAGACCTGTGCCGGCAGGGCGTAGAGCCAGACGATCAGCGGCGGGTTGACTTCGATGATGTCGTCGTAGAGGCGCTGCCCGCCCAGCCACTTGCGGGCGACGTACAGCAGCCACGCCACGTCGTCTTTCTGTGGCGATCCGGTCGCCGTGATCAGCACCAGGAGCAGCGCGCCGAGCAGGATCGCCATCGACACGAGGCCCGGCAGATCCAGGCGTCGCCGCAGCGCGGCTGGCGGCATCCCATTGATGTCGCTGGGCATGATGGGGTCAGATGGTCCTGCTGGGACGTGTCGTGCCGGCGCCGGCAAACGCCTGAGGTGGCGGCCATGTCCTGTCCGACACGATAACCCTCTGTGGCATGTTGGCCTGCTGTTACGGTACTTCGTCGCTTTCGCCAAGATGCCGTTGCCTGCGCCGCCGTCGCAGCAGAAATGCGCCGGCCGTCATCGACGATGTCATCGCAACGGACATCAGGAAGAATGCTGATATTCCATGAAAAATGATAATCGGAAGCAGAATTTGTATCGTGATTTATACATTGCGCACGTGGATGGTCGTGCCGAAATACAGTCATGGGACAAGGGAAGTGTTACGCTTCCCGCGGGTTGTGCCAGGGACCTTCCCCCATCGCCCGCTGCGGCATCTCGACCATGCTGAGATCTGGCGCAGGCCAGCCAGCCGGCTTTTGTTCGGGCGCCGGACGGCGCGGTGCGATCCTGGATGACATCGTGTCACCCCCACCCGGGTCATCGCACTGACCCGCCACGTTGTCGCGAAACAGGAATAAATTACAATATGTAACACATGGCTGGCTGATTTCTGATGACATAAAATCGACATCACTTCCACGTTACATCTCGGAATCAATACGATATCAGAACACTGATCCCATCGATCCAGGACCCGGAATTCCGTTTCCGGAAACAGCCATGGCGCGTCTGGCCGTCGCCCGTCTGTGGTTTTGCTCCAACAGCTTCAATCCGCGCCGAACGCGGCTGGCGGATCTGCAGCGCTGGGAATGGGTCAAGGGAGGGGACGCGCTGGCGCATCCCCGTCTGCCCGGCAGCGAGTTCCATGCCATCGCTCCCTTCCTGGCCACCCGTCCGGGCTGGGACGTCGCCATGTTGCGCTGTGCCGCCGCGCCTCCCGGTGGCCCGCTCGGCGCGGAGGTCGTCGGGGCCTGGCTCGCCGATGTCGCGGCTGCCTTGCGCCCCGGGCGATTCGACGCGCTTTACCTCTCCTTGCACGGGGCCGCGCAGGCCGAGGGGGATCGGTCGGTCGAAACCACCATCCTGAGATGCCTGCGCATGGTCGCGCGCCGGTTGCCGATCGTTGCGACCCTCGACCCGCGCGCCAGCATCTCCGACGAGATCGCCCTGCTGCTCGACGGGACCACCGTGGTGCAGGCCCCCGGGGAGGGGGGCGCCGCCGCCGCCCGGATGTTCTCGCTGCTTGAGGCGATCCTCGCCGGCCAGGTGCGTCCGGTGGGCGCGATCGCGCGGGCTCCGCCGCCCGCCGGCCCGCTATCCGCCATTCCCCCGTTGCGGCACGGCGGCGACGGGGCGTCCGGCCGGAAATTGCTGGATGCCAGTGCCTTCACCGGCTTTCCCTGGAACGACACACCCTGGGCCATCCCCACCGCCCTGGCCTGGGCCGACCGTGACGCCGGCCTGGCCCGCGAGGCGGCCGCCCGGCTGGCGTCGCGGTTCGCATCGGGCCACGCCGCCAACCTGCCTGTCGCGCCGTTCCCGGCCGAGGCCCTGGTGCGGCTCGGCGCGGGGGGGCGCCGGGTGCTGATGCTCGACCCCGCCGACGCGCCCGAGGCAGGCGGCGTCGGCGACACGACCGCCTTGCTGCGTGCCCTTGCCGGGCTGTCCGGCTTTCCTGGAGCCATGGCGTTCGGCGTACTGGCGGATGCAGATGCCGTTGCGCTCGCCCATGCCGCCGGGGTCGGCGCCAGCTATGAGCAATCGCTGGGCGCCGGGGTCGCCCCGGTCTATGGCCCACCCCTCCATCTGAGGGTCCGGGTCGCCCGCCTGCTGCCGCAAGCCGCCGTGCTGCAGTCCGGCCGGCTCTCGATCCTGCTCGGCGAGCGTCCGACGCCTGCGACGCCGGCGTTGTTCCGGCAGGCCGGCATCGATCTGGAGGCGCAGCGCGTGGTGGCCGTCAAGGGAGATGCCGCCGCCCGTGCCGCCTTCGGCCTGCTTTTTCCCGACATCGTCACCTGTGCCTGTCCGGGCCCGGCCAGTCCTGATGTCCTGGCTCCCTGGCCGGCGCGCCCGGCAGGCGCGCGCCGGAGACCGCTGCCGGATCCGCTGTGTGCCGGGGCTGCCGGCCACAGGCCCGGCCGGCGCTCCCCGCAGGGCATGCGCCTGGGGGGGGCGGCCGGTTCCTGAGCAAACCTTCCCGCTTCTTCGCCGGGGCTTTCCGCTCAGCCGCGGGCGCAGTACCCGCCATCGCAGGGGATCGCCGCCCCGGTCACGAAATCGGAAGCCCTGGCGGCCAGGAACACCGCGATCCCCGCGAGGTCGGCGGGCTCGCCCCAGCGACCCGCCGGCGTGCGGGCCAGCACCGCGTCGTTCAGCCCTTCGACCTGCCTGCGTGCCCCCTGGGTCAGTTCGGTGTCGATCCAGCCGGGCAGCACCGCGTTGCACTGGATGCCATCCTTCGCCCAGGCGGTCGCGATCGCCTTGGTGAACTGCACCAGCCCGCCCTTGCTCGCGGCATAGGGCGCGGTATGCGGTGCGGCGAAGAGCGACATCACCGAGCCGATATTGATCACCTTGCCGCTCCCGGCCTGCAGCAGCGCCGGATAGGCCGCCTGGCACATCAGGAAGGCACTGGTCAGGTTGGTGTCCATCACCTGGTGCCATTCGGCTTCCGTGTAGTCCTGGGGGCTCTTGCGGATCGCCGTGCCGGCGTTGTTGACCAGGATATCCAGCCGCCCGCAGCGCCGCACGGTCTCGGCCACCAGGTGCTCGCAATCGGCCTTGCGGGTCACGTCGGCGCCGATGAAGCCGGCCTCGCCGCCAAGGTCGCGCGCCGCCTGCCCGCCCTTGCCGGCATCGCGGCCGGCCAGCACCACGCGGGCCCCGGCCTCCGCCAGGCCACGCGCCATGCCCAGGCCGATGCCGCCATTGCCACCGGTCACGATGGCAACCTTGCCCGTCAGGTCGAAGAGGTTCATGTCCCCCGTTCCCGTCTTGCCGTTGCGAGGCACTATTCCATCCGTCCGTCGTGCCGGACAAGCCGCACCGCCGCGGCCGGCCGGGACGAAATCTCGACGCGCCGTTGATCTTGAGGCAAACAATGGCGTGGTATCATCCGCACGAGTGCCAGGCATCGCCTCCACTCCCGGGTCGCCTGGCCTTCGGAGGCAGGCATGGCCCCGGTGTTGTCTCCCGTGCCCGCAGGGGAAGGCCAGCCATGTTTCCCGGTCCGATCTCCACGGTCTGCCGGCGCCTGCGCCACGCCACCATGCCGCTGCCGGCCCCGGCCGTGCGCGGCCGACGCCGCCGTGACGTCGGCATCCTCCATTACGTCCTTGTGCTCAGCATCATCCTTGGCATCTGGGCGAGCATCGGCATCTTTCTCCGCCAGGAGCGCCTGCAGCTTGAGCAGGCAGCCCGGCTGGAAGCGAGCAACCTCGCCCGCGCGCTGGCCGATTCCACCTTTGCCACCTTGCAGCAGATCGACGCCCTGCTGCTGTTCGCCCGCGACGCCTATGCCGCCGATCCGGATGCCTTCGACCTGCCCGCCTTCGTGCGCCGGCAATTTCTCACTGCGCCTGACCTTCACCTCAGCCTGGTGGGACCCGATGGCATCGTTCGCCAGTCCAGTTTTTTGATTCCATCCCGAACCGACCTGTCCGACCGCGAACACGTCCGCAGCCAGAAGGAAAGCACCGAGGACCGGCTGTGCGTCGGCGTCCCGGTGATCGGCCGCCTTTCCGGCCGTGCCGCGCTGCATACGTCCCGCCGGATCATCCGTCCCGATGGCGGCTATGGCGGTGCGCTGGTGGTCACGGTCGATCCCAGCCATTTCGAGCGCTTCTTCCGGTCGCTGGAAATCGGCCGGGGCATCGTGCTGCTGGTTGGCGGCGACGGCGTGATCCGGGCCCGCGCCCCCGCTGCCGCCGATCCCGCGTCCGGGCATGTCGTCGGACGGCTGGCCGAGGAAGCCGCGGCCGGGCGGGATAGCGGGGCGTTCCGCGGGATCAGCGAGGTGGACGGCATCGAGCGGGTCATCGGCTTTCGCCGCGTTGCCCTGCCCAGCCTGATGCACCCGCTTTATGTCGTGGTCGGCCGCGACACCACCGAGGCGCTGGCCCCGTATTACCAGGACCGTCGCAAGTACAACGTGGCCGGCGCCTGCCTGACCTTGCTGGTGGCGGCCGCGGCCGCGGCGCTGCTGGTGCAGCGCTGGCGGCTGCTGCAGTCGCAGGCGGCGCTGACCGCCACGCTCGAGAATGTCAGCCAGGGCGTCATCATGATCGATGCCGAGGGGCGGGTGCCGGTGATCAACCGCCGCGCCATCGAGCTGCTCTCCCTGCCGCCCGAACTGCTCGACCGTCACAGGCCCGCCTTTAACGACATCCTGCGCCATCAGCTCGACAGCGGCGAGTTCGGCCCGCCCGAGCACATCGATCCCGATTTCCTGCGCTTCGTCGTCTCCGGTGGCATCAGCATGGAATACGGCATCTACGAGCGCGAGCGCCTCAACGGCACCGTCCTGGAAGTGCGCACCCAGTTGCTGGCCGATGGCGGGGCGGTGCGCACCTATACCGACGTGACCGAGCGCCGCCAGAACGAGCAGGCCCTGGCCACCGCCCGCGATGCCGCCGAGGCCGCCGGGCGCGCCCGCAGCGATTTCCTCGCGGTGATGAGCCACGAGATCCGCACGCCGCTGCATGGCATCATCGGCGTCGCCGGCCTGCTGCTCGAGATGAAGCTCGGCGCCACCGAGCAGCACTATGTGCGTATCGTGCTCGAATCCGGCAATCACCTGCTGCAACTGATCAACGACATCCTCGATTTCTCCCGCCTCGATGCCGCCAGGCTCGAGCTGGATGATACCGCCTTCGACGTGCGCGACGTCGCCGGCAACGCCATCGAGCTGTTGTCGTCCGAGGCCCGCGCCAAGGGGCTTACGCTCGGGCTCGACATTGCCGGGGACGTGCCGCGCCGCGCCTCGGGGGATGCCCGGCGGCTGCGCCAGGTGCTGCTGAACCTGCTTGGCAACGGCATCAAGTTCACCGCGGCGGGCTCGGTGCGCCTGGGGGTTGCCGCGCTGCCGGCCGAGCCCGGCCGCGTGCGGCTTGCCTTCACGGTGACCGATACCGGCATCGGCATCGCCCCGGACGCGCAGGAGCGCCTGTTCACGGCGTTCACCCAGGTCGACAGTTCGATTTCGCGTCGTTTCGGCGGCAGCGGGCTTGGCCTGGCGATCTGCCGGCGACTGGTCGAGCAGATGGGCGGCGGCATCGCCGTCGAGAGCGCGCCGGGAAAGGGCAGCACGTTCCGCTTCGACATCCTGCTGCGGGCCGATGCCGCCGAGCCGGCGCCCGGCGGCATGGCGCCGGCAGCCGATCCGGCCGAGCCGGCGGAACGGCCCCAGGGCCTGCACGTGCTGCTGGCCGAGGACAATGCCACCAATCGCCTGGTTGCCACCCGCATGCTGGAACGGCTCGGCCACCGGGTCACCGCCGTTACCAACGGGCTGGAGGCGTTGCAGGCGGTCAGCGCCGCCATGCCCGACGTGGTGCTGATGGACGTGATGATGCCGGAGATGGACGGGTTGACCGCCACTTCCACGATCCGCCGCCTGCCCGGACCGGAAGCGCGCGTGCCGATCATCGGCCTGACCGCCAATGCCCTGCGCGGCGACGAGGTGGCCTGCCTGTCCGCCGGCATGGACCACTTCGCCACCAAGCCGATCAGCGCCGACCGGCTCGCCGATGCGATCGCCCAGGTGATGACGGGGCGTGGCGGCATCCACCCGCCCGGGGCGGCGGAAGAAAACGCGGCCTGACGTGACGGCTTGTCAGTCGCCCTTGGCCCACGCAATGGCAACGCGGGCGAGCGCGTCGATGGTATCGACCACCGGCACGCCGAGGCTGTCGGCGGGGCCGGCCTGGATCCCGAGCGGAATCTCGGTGCAGCCCAGCACCACCGCCTGCGCGCCACGTCCGGCCAGCGCGCGCACGGCGGCGGCGAGCGGCGCGAAGGCCACTTCCGGCCGGTTGGCCTTCACCTCGGCGATGCCCGGCGACACCAGCCCGTCCATTTCCTCGGGGGTTGGCGTCACGCAGGTCCAGCCCATGCGGTCCAGACGATCCTGATAAAGCCGGGTCTGCAACGTCGCGGCCGTGCCCAGCACCCCCACCGGGCCGGATGGCACCACGGCGCGCAGCGCTGCGGCGGCGGCATCGACGATATGCAGGATGGGCAGGCCTTCCTCCGCCATCCCGTCGATCCAGAGATGGGCGGTGTTGCAGGGAATCGCGACCGCGCCGCAGCCGGCCGCCTTCAGTCCGCGCAGCCCGCGCCGCAACCAGGGCAGCGGATCCTCGCCGCCGCCAAGCCGGGCCGCGGTCCGGTCCGGCACGCGCGGGTCCGACCACAGGATCGCGGGCACGTGGTCCTGGTCGCGGGCCGCCGGCGTGAGCAATGTCAGCCGGGCCATGAACTGCGCGCTCGCCAGCGGACCCATGCCGCCGAGCACGCCGAGAATGCGTTCGCTCATGCGGCCAGCCTCCCGCTAACTTGACCGACGCGCAAGCACGCGCCTAAGCGCCCGGCAGGAGGGTCATGCATGGCACGTCGGTTCGAACTGCAAGGGCATCGCGGCGCACGGGGATTGTTTCCCGAGAACACGCTGGAGGGATTCCGGGCGACCATCGCCCTGGGCGTGGACGCGATCGAGCTCGACATCGGCGTCACCGCCGACGGCGTGCCGGTGGTGTTCCACGATGCGACGCTCAATGGCGACATCGTGCGCGGCCCGGACGGCACCTGGCTGGCCGGCGAGGGGCCGGCGATCCACGCCCTGAGCTTCGCCGAGCTGATGCAGTACGACGTCGGACGATTGCGGCCCGACACCGGTTATGCCGCTGCGCAGGTGGCGCAGGACGGCGCGCGCATTCCCACGCTCGCCGCCACCTTCGGCGCCACCGGTGGCGTGCGCATCGATGCCGAGCTGAAAACGATCGCCGACCGGCCGGAGCTGACCGTGCCCCCTGCCGAGATGGCCGAGCGCGTGCTGGCGGTGGCGGAAGCGGCGGGGGCGCTCGGGCGGCTCGACCTGCGCTCCTTCGACTGGCGCGGCCTGCGCCATGCCCGCGCGCTGCGGCCGGGGCTGAAACTGACCTTCCTCACCAATGCCAGGACGGTGGCCGCGGCGGCATTGTGGTGGGGGGGACCGTCGCCCGCCGATTACGGCGGCTCGGTGCCGCGCGCGGTGGCGGCCGAGGCGGGAGCGGCGTGCTGGGCCCCTTCCCATGTCGGGTTGCAGCGTGCCGAGATCGAGGAAGCGCACGCGCTCGGGTTGCGCGTGGTGCCGTGGACGGTGAACGACCCGGCCGACATGGAACGGCTGATCGCCTGGGAGGTCGATGGGATCTGCACCGACCGGCCGGATCTGGCGCGGACGGTGATGGCGCGGGCGGGGCTGCCGCTGCCGGGCGCATAGAGCGCCGTCGTCCCGCGGCGAGCGCCATGAAAAAGGCCCGGCCGGCGAGTGCCGACCGGGCCGCGCAAGAGGAATGGCGGAGGCTCAGCCGCGCTGGGCGAGCGGCACGAAATTCCGCTGCACCGCGCCGGTGTAGATCTGCCGCGGACGGCCGATGCGCTGGCTCGGGTCTTCGACCTGTTCCTTCCACTGGCTGATCCAGCCGACGGTGCGCGCCACCGCGAACAGCACGGTGAACATGCTGGTCGGGAAGCCCATCGCCTTGAGGATGATGCCAGAGTAGAAATCGACGTTCGGGTACAGCTTGCGGCTGACGAAATACTCGTCGTCGAGCGCGATCTTCTCCAGCTCCATGGCAAGGTCGAGCAGCGGATCGTCCTTGATGCCGAGGTCCTCGAGCACCTCGTGGCAGGTCTGCGCCATGATCTTCGCGCGCGGGTCGTAGTTCTTGTAGACCCGGTGGCCGAAGCCCATCAGGCGGACGTTGCTGTTCTTGTCCTTCACCTTTTCGATGAAGGACTTGATGTTGCTGACATGGCCGATCTCGCCCAGCATCTTCAGCACCGCCTCGTTGGCGCCGCCATGGGCGGGCCCCCACAGGCTGGCGATGCCGGCGGCGATGCAGGCGAAGGGGTTGGCGCCGGTCGAGCCGGCCAGCCGCACCGTGCTGGTCGAGGCGTTCTGCTCGTGGTCGGCATGCAGGATCAGGATGCGATCCATCGCCCGCGCCAGCACCGGATTGAGCTTGTATTCCTCGGGCGGCACCGCGCCCATCATGTACAGGAAGTTCTCTGCGTACCCGAGATTGTTGCGGGGGTACATGAACGGTTGGCCGATCGAATATTTGTAGGCCCAGGCAGCGATCGTCGGCACCTTGGCGATCAGCCGGAAGGCGGCGATGCGCCGATGGTCGGCATTATTGATGTCGAGGCTGTCGTGATAGAAGGCCGACAACGCGCCGACCACGCCGCAGATCACCGCCATCGGATGCGCGTCGCGGCGGAATCCGTTGTAGAAGCTGCGCAGCTGCTCGTGCACCATGTTGTGCCGCAGCACGCCCATCTCGAATTCGGCTTTCTGCTTGGGCGTCGGCAGGTCGCCGTTGAGCAGCAGATAGGCCACTTCGAGGAAGTTGGAATGCTCGGCGAGCTGCTCGATCGGGTAGCCACGGTGCAGCAGGATGCCGGCGTCGCCGTCGATGTAGGTGATCTTGCTTTCGCAGGAGGCGGTGTTGCCGTAACCCGGATCGTAGGTGAACACCCCGACGCTGTCGTAAAGCTTGCGGATGTCGGCGACCTGTGGGCCGATGCTGCCCGGGATCAGCGGCAGCCGCGTCGACTTGTTCGTGCCATCGAGCGTGACCGTGATCGATCCGCCGCCATTCGTGCCGCTCATGAATCTTCCCTCATTTCCAGGCGGCGTATTCGCCGCCGCATTTATGCGCCTTGGCCGCGATCCGGCGCGATCCCCTCGGCTATGCGGGACACTAGGACCGGGATGGCGGACACGCAACCTTCGCGCCTGCAGCAAAAACCGCGCAGGGAGGCGTTCGGCCTGGTGCCGTCCCGCCGCAGCCCACGCCATTGGCCTGTGCCTACACCTCCGTCATCGCGAAATTCCCCGTCCGGGCATGCCTGAAGGGCACCCCGCCGCCCGGCCGACTCCCTCACGACAACGCAGGATCCGCCCCTGGGGATGGTCCGGGGCGACCATGTTGGAACCAGGCGGGACCCCGCGGGAGTATTCCGGGGCGCCGACGCCTATCGCGTCGGTCGGGCGAATTCAACCGTTGTCTCCGGGACCTCGCCTGGAAAGCCGCCTCGCCCGATCAGTTCCAGAAAGGATCCAGCCGGTGAAAGCGGTTCCAGCAGCGTGCGATCTCGGCCCGGCTGTCACCCGCCTGCGCGGCGACGAAGCCTTGCACCACGCCGCCGGCGTAGCTGCCGGCGGCACCGATTTCTTCCAGCAGCCCCGCCGCCACGGCCGCGTCATTGAGATGCCCGATCGCTTCCTGCAGCGCGGTGAGGCGGCGGATGAAGCGACGGGTCCCGCGCCCGGGGAACAGGGGGGCGAAGAATTCAGCCGCATAGCGCAGGCGCTTGCCGGCAATCCGTAGCTGATGCAGGGTTTCCACCGGCAGCGCGGTGACGTCGTCGCCGGCCTTGCGCAAGGGAGCAAGTCGCCGCTCCAGCACGCGAGAGGCGAAGTCGGACAGCGGCATCGCCAGCCGGCGCGCCTGTCGGGCCCGTTCGCCATCGCCATCGCCCGGCGCGTCCCACGGCCGCGCCGCGGCCAGCATCGCCAGCGCCAGGGCGAGGTGACGGAACTCGGGGCCGTCCAGCCAGGCCCGCAACGTCCCATAGGCCTCCTGGCGCCGCCGCTCGGCGGCGGCAAGCATGCGGGTGATCGCCGGATCGGCAGGAAAGACGGTGCCGACCTTCGCGCCGATGCCGGTGGTAAACACGTCCCAGTCCCGCGCCGGCCCGAGCGTGCGGGCCAGCGTCTTCAGGCCGGTCGTGACAGCATCGAGTTCCTCGCACTGCACGGCGCGCCGGAACAGCCCGGTGGCCGAGCGCAGGCGACGCAGCGCCACCCGCATCTGGTGGACCGGCACGGGGGCCTGCGCCGCCGTCGCGGCGGGGGCATGGTGCAGGACGACGTCGGTCAGGTGCGCGACGATGTGCGCGAAGGCTTCGCCGACCGTGCTGCGCGCGGCCAGGGAGGGGGCCCCGAGCCGGCGCGGCGGCAGCGGCCGGCCGGCGAGCGCCGCCGCTTCCGCCGCCAGCGAAGCCGCCGGGACAGTGAGCGCGACCGTACTGGCCAGCGTGGTGACCACCGTGGCGACGGCGCCGGCGGGGCCGCGCAACAGCAGGCGCGCGCAGGGGCCTTCAACATCGCCGGCGTGCAGCGTGCCGGCCAGCAGCATCGCCTCCACGCCTCCGGCGCCGGCGAAGGGCCGCGCCCGCCCCTCGAGCGTGGCGATGGGGGTCAGGTCGGCGGGCAGGTCCGACCCGAGCAGCTCGGGAGACGCGGCCTCGGCCAGCACCGGGAAGGGCGTGCCGGGCGGCGCAAGCTCCTCCGGCCCGGGCAGGATCCGCTGCAGCAGCCAGATGGTGGTGCGGCCCTGGCGGCGCTCCAGCAGCGCCAGCCCTTCGGCGGCGAGCGCGCCATCCGCCGTGTCGTGCCAGATGAGGCGCAGCGTCGTGGCACGATTCCGTGTCGCCTGCAGCAGGCGCGGCAGGCGCGACGCCTCGTCGGGGGCAAGGGCGAGATCGAGCGAAAGCGATGGCGAACGCGACGGAGAAACGGTGGCTTCGGCCGTATCCGGCAGGCGTATGTGCATGGCGTTCAGACCGCCAGCTCCGGCAGGTCACGGGGACAGAGAAAACGCAGCAGCCGTCCGCCGCCCTCGCCCAGGTTGCGCCAGGCGCCGGCCACCGCGAACTCGGCGAGCGCACCGGTCGGGTAGCCCTCGGCCAGGCGCTGCACGGCGTTGCCCCCGAGGGTGATGGCATGCGCGCCGACCAGGGTCATGGCCAGCTCGTGCAGCCCCGGGTTGTGGCCGATCAGCAGCACGCTGCGGGCGGTTTCGGCCACACCCCGCAGCACCTGCAGCAATTGCCCGGTGGTGGCGAGATAAAGGGCGTCCATCGGCTCGACCAGCGGCGTCTCGTCCCACGGCTCCAGCGCTTCGAGCGTCTGCAGCGTTCGGCGGGCCGATGACACCAGCACCACATCGGGGGACAGCCCGAGATCGCGCATGGCGCGACGCATGGTCGCGGCCGCCAGACGGCCGCGAGCATTGAGCGGCCGGGCATGGTCGGACAGCTTCGGGTCGTCCCATGAGGACTTGGCGTGACGCATCAGCAACAACTGGCGCAAGGCGGCGGTCTGCCTCTCCAGGGAACGATCGGGCGGAAGTCTGCCACGTCCTGCGCCGCTTGTCGTGTCTGCGCCCATGCCTAAGCTTTGGGCAGCGCCCGGCGGTTCCCGGGATGCTTGGAGAAACACCCATCGTGATGACCCATGAGCGCCCATGGCTGCGGCTTGGCCGGCGGGCAATGTTGGCCGGTTTGCTGGCATTGCCAGCCGGCGCGGCCGGCGCCGCGCTGCTCGCGACCGACCGCAGTTTCCGCGTGCTCGCCGATGGCAGGCCCATCGGCACCCATGCCGTACGCTTCAGCCGCCGTGGCGAGGCGCTGGAAGCGTCCAGCACGATCAGGCTGGCGGTGACGGTCGGCCCGCTGACCGTGTTCCGCTTCACCCACCAGGCCGTCGAGACATGGCAGGGACAGACTTTCGTCCGGATCGAGAGCCAGACCAATGACGACGGCACGAAGCTGTGGATGCGGGCGATGCGGCAAGGCGGAGGGGTGACGGTCGAAGGCAGCGCCGGCCGCCACATCGCGCCGGCGGCCGCACTGCCCTCGACCTGGTGGAACCGCGCGGTGCTGGCCGCGCCGCTGTTCAGCGCCCAGGACGGACAGATGTACGACAAGCAGGTCACGGCGGGTCCGCTGGAGACGCTGCCCGGCGGTGATGGCAGCCTGCGCGGGTGGCGGCACTCGGTGACGGTCGGCACCGATGTGGATGTCTGGTACGACCTGGAAGGACGATGGGCGGGATTGCGGTTCCACCGCAATGGAAAGTTGATTACCTACCTGCCGGAATGAGCGCGGGGTTTCACCCCGCACCCGACCAGGGGCTCTGCCCCTGGACCTCGCCAGGGGCTTCGCCCTTGGATCCCATTCTTCGCCGCGCAGCGCACCTGGGGTGCAGGGGTCCCCTGACCCCTGCCGGGTCAAGGGCGGAGCCCTTGCCTTTCAGCGCTGCGCCGGCAGGCGGCTGGCCCAGCGCAGTCCTTCGCCGAGCCAGGTGCCTTCGATCTCGTGTCCCCCCGGATGCAGGCAAAGTTCCAGGGTGCGGCGGGTGCGGCAGGACCAGACCATGCAATCCAGTTCGCCGGCGCTGACCCGGTGGTCCGGTTCGCCCTGGCAGCGGTCGGTTTCGCGCCAGATCGTGAAGCCGCGGTGGATGTCGGCCAGACGCCAGCGCTCGCCGATCGATCGGCCCGCGAGCGGCGCCACGGGATCGGCGGTGCCGTGCACGTGCCGCAGGTTGACCGGGGCGGTGCAGGCGGTGGGCATGCGTTCCCAGAAGCCGCCGGCGAAGGGCAGGAAGGCGGTGAAGCCGAGCGGCGCGAAGCAGGCCATGTCCCACACCATCGAGCCGCCGCTGCTGAAGCCGCCAAGTACGATGGTGTGAGTAACCGGCAGGCGCTTGCGCACATCGGCCACGACCGTACGCAGGAAGCTGCGGTCATCGCGGGTCTGGCGTGGCGCGCCCTGGTGCGACCAGTCGCCGCCGGCGCCGTCCGGGGCGACCAGCAGGAACCCGAGCTGGTCGGCGGGGCCGGTCACCTCGGGGTTGTCGAGGATGCCGGCGCCGCTGCCGCGATGGCCGTGCAGGAACACCAGCAGCGGCAGCGGCGTGGTGCCGTTCCAGCCCGGCGGGGCATGGACGTGATAGATGCCGCCCGGGACATGGCAGGGTTCGCAGGGGGTGGCCGGGGTGGCGGACGGGGCCGGCGCGACGGAGGGCGCCGCCGCGGCCAGCGAGAGCAGCAGGACGGCGGGCAGGGCGCGCATGGCGTCAGCCCGGCCCGGGCAGACAGGGAGACATCTCAGCCCTCTCCGGGGAGGTCGATCCAGGAGAGATGTCCACCCTTTCCGGCCCCCGTGTCCAGGAACACCGCCGTGCCCCCGGCCGCGCCCTGGCGCATCCAGGGGCGCCCGTCGGTCGAGCGCATGTCGTGGCCGCAATAGACGGTCAGGCCGGGCGGGATGCGGTCGATCCAGTCGAGCACGCGCTCGGGGTAGCCGTCGCGTTGCATGCGGCCGGTGGTCTGGCCGAACAGGGCGCGGGCGAGCGCGCCGGTGGGCCTGGTGCCGAAGGCGGGCGGCGGGGTGGCGAGCATGGTCGTGTGGAAGCCGCCATGGACGAAGAAACGGGTGCCCTGGCGCAGCCAGGCCGGGGCCTGGCGGATCGCCTCCAGCGCCTCTGCCTGCAGCGCCGGGTCGAGCTGGGCGAGCGTCGCTGCCAGGGCGGCATCGGTGCGCACCTCGCGACCGAGCAGCCGCCGCGCGAGTTTGTGATCATGGTTGCCGAGCAGGAACAGGCCCCGGCGCTCCGCCCGCAGGCGCAAGGCGATGCGCAATGCACCGGCGCTGTCGGGGCCGTTATCCGTCAGGTCCCCGAGCTGGATGACGAAACGCTCGGTGTCAGCGGCCCGGGCGAAGCCGACGGCGTCGCCGTGCACGTCGCCCACCACCCGCAGCGGGGTACGCGGCGGGATCACGTGGCCGACAGGCTGGCGAAGGCGGCCAGCGCGCGGGCCCGCCCGGCGGCTAGGTCGACGATCGGCGCGGGATAGGTGATGCCGGGGCGCAACCGGGCGGCTTCCAGCACGTCGGCGGGGGCAGCCCAGGGCTCGTGGATCCAGCGATCGGGCAGGCGGGCCAGCTCCGGGACGAAGCGGCGGACATAGCTGCCATCGGGGTCGAACTTCCGGCCCTGCAGCACCGGGTTGAAGATCCGGAAGAACGGGGCGGCATCGGCGCCGCAGCCCGCCACCCACTGCCAGGAGGCGGCGTTGTTGGCGAGATCGGCGTCCACCAGCGTGTCCCAGAACCAGGCCTCGCCCTGCTGCCAGGGCAGCATCAGGTGCTTGACCAGCAGGCTGGCGACGATCATGCGCACGCGATTATGCATCCAGCCGGTCTGCCAGAGCTGGCGCATCCCGGCATCGACGATCGGCAGGCCGGTGCGGCCGCGCTGCCAGGCACGGAGCGCTCGCGGGGCCGTCTGCCAGGGCATGCGGGCGAAGTTCGGCCGGAGCGGGGTCTCCGGCAGGGTGGGATGATGCCAGAGCAGGTGGGCGGAGAATTCCCGCCACAGGATTTCGCGGATGAAGGCGATCTGGCCGGGGCCGTCGCCGGCGGCCCGGGCGGCGTGCCAGAGCTGGTCGGCGCTGATCTCGCCGAAATGCAGGTGCGGCGAGAGCCGGGAGGTGCCGTCCATGTCCGGCCGGTCGCGCGCGGTGGCATAGGCTTCCATGGTATGGTCGAGAAAGCCGGCAAGGCGCTGCCGGGCGCCGGCTTCGCCCGGTGTCCAGGTCCCCCGCAAGCCGCCGGCCCAGTCCGGCTGGCCTGGGAGTAGGCCCCATGCCTCCAGAGGGTCGGACGGCGGGACCCGTTCCGGGGCGAGGATGTGCGCGGGCGCGGGGAGAGGGGGGGCGGCCGGCCCCCGGGCAAGGCAGGCCTTGGAGAAGGGGGTGAAGACCGCGTAGGGCGTGCCGGCGCCGCTGCGCAGCGCCTCCGGGTCGAACAGCGTGACGGTGCGGTGCAGGACGAGCGGCACGCCGGCCAGCCGTGGCAGTTCGGCGGCCACGCGCCGTGCCCAGGGCTCGACCGGCTGGCCGGCATGGATCGCGCTGGCGCCGGTTTCCCGCACCAGGGACGGCAGGATGTCGGCGATGCGCCCGCGCCGCAGCAGCAGTGGCGCACCCAGCCGGGCGAGATCGGCCGCCAGGGCGGCGAGGCTGTGATGCAGCCACCAGCGTGACGCCTCGCCGGGGCGCCATGCCCCGGGCGTCTCGTCATCGAGGACAAAGATCGGCAGCACGGGCTGCCCGCTGGCGACCGCCGCGAGCAGGGCGCGGTTGTCGCCAAGGCGCAGTTCGCGATGCAGCCAGAGGAGAACGGGAGAGGTCATGCGGCCTGCCGGATCATGCGTGCCGCCGATATACGGGCGTGGCGTGATCTGGCCAGGGTGAGCGTTCGAATCTGCGTCCCCCGGTTCACGGTCAGGTCATCCTGTCGCGATCGGCGCGAAAGGCGCCGTAGGGAAAGCTGAACAGCCGGTCGCGCCCGAGCAGGAAGATGCGGCCGCCGCGCGGGAACAGGCGGGCGATGGCCGGATCGCGCACGTCCAGCCCGCCGGTATAGGCCCCGAGGGCGGGCAGGATCAGGCGCCGGCCGTCGCTGACGAAGCAGGGGCGCGAGACCGCCGTGCCACGCACCGGGACCAGGGCCTTCGGGTGGTAATGGCCGGAGATCTCGCCGCTGGCCGGGCCGTTCACGGCTTCGTGGCGGAAGACGAGTGGCCCGGCGCGGAACTCGACCATGGCCTCGCCCGGCAGGCCGGCGGGGGGCGCCGGGTCATGGTTGCCCAGCACCCAGGTGAACGGAGTGGCCTGGGCCATGGCGGTGAGGCGGGCATGGTCCTGCGGCTGCAGCCGGGCGGCGGCGCCGGCGTCGTGGAAGGAATCCCCGAGCGCCACCACGCGCTGCGGCGCGTAGCGGCGCAGCAGGGTGGTGAGCTTGTCGAGGGTCGCGCGCGTGTCCCAGGGCGGCAGCAACGCGCCCCGCACGGCCGCGGCCGAGCCTTTTTCGAAGTGAAGGTCGGCGACGACCAGCAGGCGTCCGGCTGGCCAGAACAACGCGCCGGCGGGATCGAGCATGAGACGCTCGGCGCCAAGATGGAGAGGGGCAGTGGTCACTGTCGGAGAGGCATCCGCGAAAAAAGCCTGAAGCCCACACCTGTGCCAGAACGGCACGCCCGATCAAGTCCGGGATCGGGGAAATGCCGCGAGCCGCCGCCGGGCGCCGTGTCAGACCAGCCTGTCCAGTAAGCCTTGGATCCGGTTCGCGGCGCGCATCACCGCGGAGTTGGCTTCGTAGGCGGCGAGAACAGCATACTGGTTCACCACCTCGGCAGCCGGGTCGACGTTCGGGGCGGCGACCAGGCCACTGGCGTTGGCATGCGGTGACGTGGGGTCGTACTCGACCGTGGTGGCCGGGACGGTGGGGCGATAGGTGACCTCGACGCCGCCTGTCGCGTTCCCGATCTGAACGATGTCGATCGGCTGGTAGGCGGTGGTTTGCGGCGCACCGGCGGTCGGAACGCGTCCGGTTGTCCGCGCGTTCGCAACGTTCGAGGCAATGACATCGAGCGATCTTGCCGCGGCAGTCAGGCCCGAAACGGCTGTCATCATCGCATCCATGTGCCCCTCCAGTGTCCTGTAATCTAAGTTATCAACTAAAAGTTGTCAATCCGTCTTGCTTTATTAACGAAAAAGAGAGTTGTCCGGAGCGGTTTTCACCCAAACAGATGGCCTTGCCGCGGATCCCCCCGGGCCGGGCCTGCCCGCGGCCTGGCCGGGCGTGGCCGGAACGGTGGTGGTTCAGCCAGGCCGGTGGCCTCGGCGACGAGTTCGGCCTCTTCCAGCAGGGCATCGTCCGCGTCGTCGTCGCGCACGTTCTCCCGCCCGATTTCCAGCAGCACCGGCACGGCGAGCGGCGAGACGCGCGAGAGCACCATGTGGCGGATGCGTCCGCGCACGCGCCGCAGCAGCAGGGCGATGCGGGCGATATCGGTCAGTCCCCCCGCCGCGTCGGCGCGGGTGGCGCGCAGCAGGATGTGGTCGGGCTGATGGCGACGCAGCACGTCGTAGATCAGGTCGGAGTTCACCGTCACCTGGCGGCGGTTCTTGCCGGCACCGGGATGGTGGCGCTCGATCAGGCCGGCGATCACGGCGACAGTGCGGAAGGTCCGGCGCAGCATGGAGCTTTCGGCCATCCAGGCTTCCAGGTCGTCGCCGAGCAAATCTTCCTCGAACAGCCGGGCGATGTCGTGGGGTTCGTGGGCGGACCAGCAGGCCAGCACGTAATCTGTGGCGACGAAGCCGAGCGGGGCGAAGCCGAATCGCTGCATGCGGCGCGTCAGCAGCATGCCGAGCGTCTGATGCGCGTTGCGGCCCTCGAAGCAATAGGCGACCAGGTACCAGCGGTCGCCGCGGGGAAAGGTCTCGACCAGCAGGTCGTCGCGGCCGGGCAGGCGGGAGCGGGCCTTCTGCAGCGCCAGCCATTCGCGCACCGGCGCGGGAAAGGCGGCCCAGCCGGACGGGTCCTGCAGCAGCGCGCGCACGCGGTCGGCGAGGTTGGTCGTCAGCGGCATGCGCCCGCCGGCATAGGCGGGGACCCTGGGATCACCGGAGCCGCCGTCGATCACCTCGCAGATGGTCTCGCGCAGGCGCAGGAAGCGCAGCAGCCGGCCAGCGAAGATGAAGGTGTCGCCGGGGGTCAGCATGTTGGCGAAATATTCCTCGACCTCGCCGAGCGCGGCGCCGCCCCGCCCGGCGTAGCGCACCTGCAGCAGCGGCTCCTCGACGATGGTGCCGATGTTCATGCGGTGCTGGCGGGCGACGCGCTCCGAGGTGACGTGCACGCGCCCCTCGGCGTCGCGAAACAGGCGCCGGTACTGGTCATAGGCGGCGAGGGTGTAGCCACCGTTCTCAACGAAGCCGAGCACGTCGTCGAAGTCACGCCGGGGCAGCGCGGCGTAGGGGGCGGCGCGGCGGATCTCGGCGTACAGCGCATCCGGCAGGAACGGGCCGGCGCAGGCGGTGCCCAGCACATGCTGCGCCAGCACATCCAGCCCGCCCGGACGCGGCGGCTCACCGTCCAGCTCCTGCGCCGCCACGCCGAGGATGGCGGCCTCGCATTCCAGCACCTCGAAACGATTGGCCGGCACCAGCAGGGCGGAGGAGGGCTCGTCCATGCGGTGGTTGGCACGGCCGACGCGCTGCAGCAGCCGGGACACGCCCTTGGGGGCGCCGACCTGCAGCACCTGGTCGATGCCGCCCCAGTCGATGCCGAGGTCGAGCGAGGAGGTGGCGACCACCGCGCGCAGCCGGCCGGCCGCCATTGCCTGTTCGACGCGCTGGCGCTGCTCCGGCTCCAGGCTGCCGTGGTGGATGGCGATGGGCAGGGTCTCGTCGTTACGCTTCCACAGTTCCTGGAACAGCAATTCGGCCTGGGCGCGGGTGTTGACGAAGACGATGGTCATCCCGGCGGCGCGGATGCGCGCCAGGATCTCGGGGGCGGCGGCGAGGCCCATATGGCCCGACCAGGGCAGGTGGTCCCGCGGCAGGATCATGCCGATCCGGGGCGGGGCGCCGCCGGTGACGGCGATCACCTCCACGCCGGCACTGTTTCCGTCGCGCGCGACATAGGCCGCCAGCGCGGCCCGGTGCGCCACGGTGGCCGACAGCCCGATGCGGGTGGCGGCGGGGGCGAGCGTGCCGAGTCGCGCCAGGCCCAGCGCCAGCTGGTCGCCTCGCTTGCTGCCGGCGAGCGCATGGATCTCATCGATGACGATCGTGGCCAGGCCGGCGAACTGCGCGGGGGCGTCGGGCAGCGAGAGCAGCAAGGCGAGGCTCTCGGGGGTGGTCAGCAGCAGGTTGGGCGGGTGCTCGCGCTGCTGGCGGCGGCGCCCGGCGGGGGTGTCGCCGCTGCGCGTGCCGATGCTGACCGGCAGGTCCATCTCCTCGATCGGGCGCGTCAGGTTGCGGGCGATGTCGGTGGCAAGCGCCTTGAGCGGCGACACGTAAAGCGTGTGCAGCCCCGGGCGCGGGGCGGCGTGCAGCGCGACGAGGCCGGGCAGGAAGCCGGCGAGCGTCTTGCCGCCCCCCGTGGGGGCGATCAGCAGGACGTCACGCCCGGACTGGGCGGCGGCGAGCACCTCGCATTGATGCGGGCGTGGCGTCCATCCCTGGCGGGCGAACCAGGCGGCAAAGGGTTCTGGCAATGTTCCAGCCATTGCCGGGAGATATCAGGCGCGCGCGGGCGGAGCAAAGGGCCCGGGACGGTGCGTGCGCCACAGACCGTGCCACGCGTCCGCTCGCCATGCGGCAACGTGACGAAAATGGATCAAATGACTGTTTCGAAGTAAGATTGAGACCGGTGCGGCGGTCGTGCGGTCGATAATATCTTGCCAGACGCAATCCCGGGTCCGAAGAATACCGGAAAGTCCTGCGCCGTGACCTTGATCACGCAGCGCCGGGTGCGGATTTTTTGTTCCGCAGCGCAAAGATATTCAACCCGAGGTTCATCATTATCCGATTACAGCATGGGAGCAAATCGGAAAGGACAATGGTGCAGTGCACCATAGCATCTTAAGGTAGAATCAACGCAAGAGAAGAGTTCCCCCGCGGCTGTTCTCTGGGCGGCCACCGGGGTGGGAGGGAGCATTCCGGTCGTCGGTGGAGTGCGCCAGGCACTCGCGGCGATCCTGGCACTTCCTGGCAATGCCCCTGCCCATGCGCCCGCTTCTTTGATTCGCGGCGCGAAGGAGACGCTACAATGACAGACGATACGACCGTCGTGGTCGAGCTTCCGATGACCATGCGGATTTCGGTGACCTTCCCCGACGGGCTCCCCGGGAATCCGCAGGCCGATGCCGCCGCGCTTGCCGACTGGGCGGCCCGCAAGCTCAGCCATGTCAGCCATGCCCAGATCGATGCGTGCAACGAGTTGAACCGCTTGTTCCCGCATGGTCGCGGTGTCGTTGCCACCGTTGATGCCCAGGTTCAGGCCACTCCGACGGTGTCGGTCCTCGCTGCCTGAGGCCCGTGTTCCGATCACGCTGGATCGGAACGCCGGATCGAAAGCCGGTGCCGCGGTGGCGACGGTGCCTTCCGTCGCCGCCGCGGGGCCGGCACGCCTTTGTGGCGTTCCTGCGCTCCCTGTGACCGGGCAGGTCAGAACGGCAGGATGATATCCAGCACCTGCTGCCCCCAGCGCGGCGACTGCGGATCCGTGAGCTGGCCACGGCCGCCATAGGCGATGCGGGCCTCCGCCATGCGGTCGTGCTGCACGGTGTTGTCGCTGCCGATGTCCTGCGGCCGGATCACGCCGGTCACCGCGAGTTCGCGTAATTCCCGGTTCACCCGCACTTCCTGGCGCGCCGCCACGGCGAGATTGCCGTTGGGCAGCACCTGGGTGATGACGCCGGCCAGACGCACCACCACCGCCTCGTTGCGCTTGATCGTTGCCTTGCCGACATTGCTGTTGGCGCTGTTGGTCGAGACGAGGCTGGAGGGATTGGCGCCGGCCAGGATCTTCGGGATCTGCTGTTCGAAGCCGAACAGGTTCGGCACGCCCATGCTTTCGCTGCCGTTGCGGTTGGCATCGGTGTTGTTCTGCAGGTTGGCGCTGTCGGTGATGTTGATCAGCACCGTCACGATGTCGCCGACCTGTGCCGCGCGCTGGTCCTTGAAGAAGGCCCGGCTGCCGGGCCGCCAGAGGGCGTTCGCCTGGGGATCGGCGATCTGCGCGCTTGGCATGGGCAGGCTCATGGGGCGCCAGGCGGGATCGCGGGTGGGATCGGAACTCGGCGTCATCTGCGGCGGCCGCCCCACTTCGGACAGGCGTTGCAACGCGCCGCAACCGCCCAGCAGCGGCAGCAGCAGGACCGCCAGCAAGGCGGCCGGCCGGGGGGTCATGGCAGGACCGCCTGCGCCGTGTCCCGCCGCGCCAGGATGGCGTCGCGCCGGGACGGCGTTGCCCGCAGCGGCGTGCTGCCCGGGGCGACGCGCAGGCGGCCGGGGCCGATCACCTCGGCTTCCAGCACGGCCTGCGAAATCGGATTGCGGACCTGGATGCGCTCGCCCAGCGCCCCCGGTTCCAGCGCGATTCCCTGGCCGCTCAGGCTCAGGCCGGGCGTCGTGAACTGCAAGGTCACCTGGGCTCCTTTCTGCACCACCGTCGGCCTGGCGACATTGGCCCGTGCCAATGGCTGTCCCGGGACGGCGGGGCGCCGCAATGTCAGCCCGATCGCCTCGGCGGCGTCGCGGACCACGTCGTCGTTGCGCAGGGCCGCGGCGCGGATCCGCGCGGTCTGCAGGTCGCCCGGCTGCAGCACGGTGCCGACCGGCAGGCGCCGGACCGCGACCGGCAGCTCGACCATTTCCACGATCCGGCCGGACAGGCGCTGGCGCTGGGCCGGCATGCCCGGTCCGCTGATGGCCAGCATCGCGGTGAAGCGGCCAGACGCGTCGTCGTAGTCGATCTGCTCCACCGCGACCGCGGGGGCCGCCTCCACCGCCACCAGCGGGGCGATGAAGCCGGGCAGTTCGATGTCGCCGTCGCCGGGCGCGCCAGCCCCCGTCAGCGCATCACGCAGGGCCGCCAGCACCGCCTCGCGCGGCAGGCCTTTCCCGGGACGCTCGAGCACGGCCCGGTCGGCGGAGGAGGCGGGGCGCCAGTCGACGCCGAACTGGCGGGCAATGGCGGCGAGCTGGCGTGCTTCCACCACGATGCGCGTTCCCGGCTCCGGGGCCGGGCCGAGCACCCGCTCGCCGAGCGGCCCGGCATCGTCGAACAGGTCGGCGAGGCGCACCACCGGCGCTTCCAGCGTGGCGGCGGGGCGCAGCGTCGCCGCCGCGACCGGCACCGGGGCCGTGGCGAGCAGGGCGGCGCCCAGGAGGGACAGGAGGCGCGGGGTCATGGCAGGCGTCAGCGCAGGTTGGTGAGGGTGGAGAGCATCTGGTCGGAGGCGGTGATGACCTTGCTGTTCATCTCGTAGGCGCGCTGGGCGTTGATCAGGCTGGTGATCTCGGTGACGACGTTGACGTTGCTGGTCTCGACGAAGCCCTGCATGACCGTGCCGAAGCCGGGCGCGCCGGGCGTGCCGGTGACCGGGCTGCCGCTGGCGGCGCTTTCCAGCAGCAGGTTGTCGCCCTGGGCGTCCAGCCCCGCTTCGTTGGGGAAGGTGGCAAGCTGGAGCGTGCCGACCACGCTGGGCGTGACCTGCCCGTCCAGCTTCACCTGCACCTCGCCATTGGCGTTGATGGTGACGTCCTTCGCATTGTTCGGGATGGTGATGCCCGGGGCGACGACATAGCCGTCGGCGGTGACGATCTCGCCTTCCGGCGACAGCCCGAAGGTGCCGTCGCGGGTATAGGCGGTGTCGCCCGACGGCAGGGTGATCTGGAAATAGCCGTTGCCGCGCACGGCCAGATCGAGGCTGTTGGAGGTCTGCTGCAGGTTGCCCTGCTCGTTGATGCGGTAGATCGCCGCGGTGCGCACGCCCAGGCCCACCTGCGCGCCGGCCGGCACCACCGAGCCGGAATCCGAGGAGTTCGAGCCGACGCGGCGCAGGTTCTGGTAGATCAGGTCCTGGAACTCGGCCCGCCGGCGCTTGTAGCCGGTGGTGCCCATGTTGGCGATGTTGTTCGAGATGACCTCGACGTTGGTCTGCTGGGACTGCATGCCGGTGGCGGCAATGTCGAGCGATCGCATGGCTGGATTCTCCGTCAGGAACGCTTCTGGGTGATCTTGTCGATGGCGCCCTGCTGGCGCTCGGCCTCGCTCTGGACGAACTGCGCGACCATCTGGAAGGTGCGGACGTCGCTCATCATGCGGCTGACCTCGAGCACCGGCTGCACGTTGCTGTCCTCGACGCTGCCCTGGACGATGTGCGGCGCAGTCACCGGAGTGGTGCTGGTGTCGTTGCCGTTCAGCAGGCGGCTGCCTTCGGCCTGCAGGCGGTTGGGGTCGGCGGCGCTGACGATGCCGATGCGGCCGACCACGCCGTTCTCGCTGGTGACCGTGCCGTCCGCGGCCACGCTGATGTGGGTGTCGGCCGGCGCGAGCTGCAGCTTCTTGCCGGCGGTGTCGAGCAGGGCGTTGCCGCCGGCATCGGTGAGGGTGCCGTTGGCGGCGAGCATGAAATGCCCCGCGCGCGTCAGCCGCGGCCCGGAGGGGCCGGAGACGGTGAAGAATCCGTCTCCGGAGATCGCGAGGTCGAGCGGATTGCCCGTGTGGGTGAGCGTGCCGGCCTGGCGTTCCCGATAGGTGGCGCGATCCTGGGTATAGGTGACCGTGTTGCCGCCGGGCGGGGTGCCGCGCTGGCGTGACAGCCAGTCGCTGAAGGCCATGCGCTCGGCGCGGAAGCCGGGCGTGCCGGCATTGGCGAGGTTGGTGGCGGTGACATCCATTGCCCGCGACTGCGCGACCAGGCGGGAGAGGGCGACGTTGGTGGCGTTGTCCATGCGCGGGATCCGGTGCGGGCGGCGGTGGCGTGCCGCGAGGGGGATGGAAGCGAAGTCCCTTAGCGCAAGGCGCGTGCCAGAGCCGGGATGGCGGAAAACGCCGCATGGCCGGCAGGGCAGCCGATGCCGATCGGCAATCCGTGCCGGGTGCCGGGCGCATATCCGGCAGGTTCAGCCGCGAAGTTCAGGATCTCTTAACCTGGGCGGGCCAGGATGGCGGTCACGCGCAGCAGATTGCGCGACTTCTTTTCCCATTCACATCCCTCTTCACGGGCGCAGAGCGGCAGGGTGACCATGGCAGCGGCGGCATCGGACGAAACGGCGGCACCAGCCCCGGTCAACACACGGCGGCGCCTGCTTCTGATCGGGGTGCCCGTGCTGCTGTCGGGCACGGGGGCGGCGCTGTGGTTCGGTGGCGTCCTGCCGCCGCTGTTCGGCATGGGCGGGAAATCCCGCAGCGCCGGTGGCGAACCGGCCGGAAGTGCCGATGCGGCGCGCCAGGGGCGCCCGGCCGCGGCGGGTGGTGCGGGCACGAAGGATCTGCCGGTCTTCGTCGAACTGCCCGAGATGATCTCCAACCTCAATGTCATGCCCGGGCGGCGGGCAAGCTTCGTGAAGCTGCGGGCCCGGCTGGAACTTGCGCGGGCCGAGGACGGCGCCACCGTCACCGCGGTCATGCCGCGGCTGCTCGACCTGTTCCAGACCTATCTGCGGGAGATGCGCCCCGAGGAACTGCGCGGGTCGATGGGCACGTGGCGGCTGCGCGAGGAACTGATCGCGCGCGCCAATCTCGCCGTCGCCCCGGCCCGTGTCACCGACGTGCTGTTCACGGAGTTGCTGGTGCAATGAGCGGCTCGGACGAGGACCTCGCGGCTGCCTGGGGCGCGGAAACCGAGGAAGCCGCGGCCGGCGCGATGCCGGTGCAGGCGCATCGGGACCTGAATCAGGCCGAGATCGACAGCCTGCTCGGCTTCGACAACCGGCGCGCGGACGGCGAAAGCCGTTCGGGCATGCAGAAGATCATCAGCTCGGGGCTGGTCAGCTACGACCGGCTGCCGATGCTGGAGATCGTGTTCGACCGGCTGGTGCGCATCATGTCGACCAGCCTGCGCAACTTCACCAGCGACAATGTCGAGGTCTCGATCGACGACATCGCGTCGCTTCGCTTCGGCGACTACCTCAACTCCATCCCCCTGCCGGCGATGCTGGCGGTGTTCAAGGCGGAGGAGTGGGACAATTACGGCCTGATGGTGGTCGACTCCGCCATGATCTATTCGATCGTGGACGTGCTGCTCGGCGGACGCCGCGGCACCGCCGCGATGCGCATCGAGGGGCGGCCCTATACCACGATCGAGCGCACCCTGGTCGAGCGGATGATCCAGGTGGTGCTGGCCGACCTGACCGCGAGCTTCGATCCGCTATGCCCGGTGACATTCCGCTTCGAGCGCCTCGAGGTGAATCCGCGCTTCGCCGCGGTCAGCCGGCTGTCGAACGCGGCGGTGCTGGTGCCGTTGCGCATCGAGATGGAGGATCGCGGCGGACGGCTCGAGCTGCTGTTGCCCTATGCCACGCTCGAGCCGGTGCGTGAGCTGCTGCTGCAGCAGTTCATGGGAGAGAAGTTCGGCCGCGATTCGATCTGGGAGACGCATCTCGCCGAGGAGCTGTGGAACACCGACATCGACCTCGCGGTGGTGCTGGACGAACAGGTGATGCGCCTGTCCGATGTGCTGGCCCTGCAGCCGGGCAGCCGCATCCTGCTGGGATGCGGTCCGGGGGCATCGGTGCAGCTTCGTTGCGGCGCGACACCGCTGTACGAAGGCAAGGTCGGGCGGCGCAAGAACCGCATCGCCGTGCGCATCGACCGCGACCTGCCGCGACCCCAGCCGATGGAGCGCTGACGCCATGGGCACACGCGCAAGCCGCCCCCCGCAACAGGACCTGAATGATGGAATGGCTGCTGGAAACTGTTCTTCTCGTGTTGCTCACCGCGACCCTGTTCCATGCGGTGCGGCTGGAGCGGGCACTCGGGGTGCTCAAGCGCGATCGTGCCATGCTGGAAGAGCTGGTGGCCGGCTTCAACAGCAGCACCCGCGCGGCCGAGCAGGGGATCGAGCGGTTGCGCACGGCGGCGGAGGGCACGGGACGGCAGGTGCAGCGCCAGACGGAAGTGGCGTCCGGATTGAAGGACGACCTGGCCTTCCTGACCGAGCGCGGCGAGAAGCTCGCCGATCGTCTGGACCGGGTGCTGCGTGTGGCGCGCCCCCTGGGCCAGGACACGTCCGATCCGGCCCCGGAGCCGTCCCGCGATCCGTCGCGGCCGGACGAGGCGGAGCCGCGGCTGCGCAGCCAGGCCGAGCGCGATCTGCTGCGGGCCTTGCGCATGGCGCGCTGAGATGAAGAAGGCACCAGGCATGCGGGCCGTCCTGGCTCCTCCCCGGCTGCTGCCGGCCACCATCGCAACGATGGCGGCATTGCTGACGGTGAAGTCGGTGGTGCTGGTTGGTCATGTGCTGCCGCCGGAGACGGCGCATGCGGCGACGGTGCCGACCCCGCTCATGCCGCCATCACCGGCAACGGGCGGGGGCCCGGCGCCCGTGTCCTCCACCGGCCGGACCCGGCCCGCGCCCGAGGTCACAAGGCCCGAGGCCACGAGGCCCGAGCCGGCGACCGCGTCCGAGGCGGCGCGGGACCAGCCCGCGCGGCCCGCCGAAGCACCGGCGCCGCCGCAGGCTTTGCCGCAGGTGCCGCCGGTTTCCGACAGCGAACGGGCGTTGTTGCTCGACCTGCGCGCGCGCCGGACCGAGATCGAGGCGCAGGCTTCCACGCTGGGCGCCCGCGAGGCGGCGCTGCAGGCCGCCGAGAAGCGACTGGCCGCGCGGCTGGACGAACTGTCGGCGTTGCAGACCCGGCTGGAGGCGCTGGAGGCGACCCGGCGCGAGCGTGGCGAAGCCAACTGGCGCGGCCTGGTGAAGCTCTACGAGACCATGAAGCCGCGTGACGCGGCAACGATCTTCAACGATTTGGACCTGCCGGTGCTTCTGGCGGTGCTGGACCGGATGAAGGAGTCCAAGGCGGCGCCCGTGCTGGGATTCATGCAGCCCGAGCGCGCCCGCCTGGTGACCGCCGAACTGGCGCAATTGCGCCTGCGCGCGAACGTCCCTGCAACCCCCCCCGCCACCACGTCGGCGCGAATCCTGCGCCCGGAGGAGAAACAATGAGCCTGGACAAGTCCATGAATGTCCTGATTGTGGATGATTACAAGACGATGCTGCGCATCATCCGCAACCTGCTCAAGCAGATCGACATCAACAACGTCGAGGAGGCGACCGACGGCGCCGAGGCCCTGGCCAAGCTGCGGGCGGGCAATTTCGGCCTGGTCATCAGCGACTGGAACATGCAGCCGATGACCGGCCTGCAGTTGCTGCAGGAAGTGCGGGCGGATGCCAGGCTGAAATCCATGCCCTTCATCATGGTCACCGCCGAGAGCAAGGCCGAGAACGTGGTGGCCGCGAAGCAGGCCGGCGTCTCCAACTACATCGTCAAGCCCTTCAACGCCGAGACGCTGCGCGAGAAGATCGAGAAGGTGCTGGGTCATGGCTGACGATCCCTCCCTGCGGGCGCGGCTGGAGGCCATTCGGGCGCGCCATCCCGCGGTGGAGGTGACGGCCGTGGCCGAGATCGTCCGCGCCGTGCTGGAGACGATGCAGGGCGACCTGACTGCGGCGGAGACGGCCCTGCTCGGCGAGGTGGCCGAGCTAGGCCGCACCATCGCCGCGGCGAAGGCCGAGATCGCGGCGCTGCGCATGCACGACATCAATGCCAGCGATATTCCCTCGGCGACCGACGAACTCGACGCGATCGTGGCGCATACCGCCGCAGCGACCGAGCAGATCCTGGAGACCTGCGAGACGCTGGACAGCGTCGGCGGGAAACTCGCCGGCGACGAGTACGGCGAACTGTCCAACCAGCTTCAGGAAGCGACCACGCGCATCTACGAGGCCTGCAGCTTCCAGGACATCACTGGCCAGCGCATTACCAAGGTGGTGGCGACGCTGAAGACAATCGAAGCCAAGGTGGCCCACATCGTGGCGGCGTTCAGCGATCGGCAGGGGCAGCCGGCACCGCGGGAACCGTCGCGGGCCTCTGCCTCACCACAGGAGGATTTGCTGCACGGGCCGCAATTGCCGGCCAATGCCATGGGCCAGAACGACATCGACGCCTTGCTGGCGAGTTTCGACTGATGCGCGGGCGCTCCTTCCGGTCGGCCCGGTTGTTGCCGTTGGTGCTCGCGGCGCTGCTGCCTGCCGGCGCCGCGGCCGGAGAGGGCGCCGCCCCGGCAGGGGCGTCCGCCCGGCCTCCGGCCGCGATCACCCTGCGCACCGGGGACCATCCGGGCTTTGGCCGGGTGGTGTTCGATCCACCCGAGCGGACCTCCTGGCGGGTGGAACACACGGGCGAGCAGGTGCGGGTCTTCTTTCCCGGCGAGGCGGTGATGCCGGGCCAGCGCCCGCCCCGCAACGTGCGCGCGATCGCGGCGACATCCGGTGGCGTCGAGCTGAGCCTGCCGCCGGGTGTCTCGCTGCGGCACTGGCGCATGGGCAAGCGGCTGATCATCGACGTGTTCGATCCTGCTGCCACCACCACCGCCGCTGCCGCCACGCCGGGGCGCAAGCCCGGGCCGGCAGGCCGCCAGCCCGGCCCGCAAACGGCCTCTGGTGCGCCTTCTGCCCCCAAGCCCTCCGCTTCCAAGGCGTCTTCCACGGCTGCTGATCCGGTGTCTGCCGCCGCGCCGTCCGTTGCCACGGTTCCCGTGCCGCAGGCGGGGGCGTCCCCCGCAACAGCGGAGCCGGCGCCCGGCCAGCCGGCCCCGGCCGTCGCCGAGGCCCCGCCAGCCCGGTCGATGCCGGCCGAAGACGCGCGACCCGGAGTTGCATCAGGCGGCACGCCTCCGTCCGGACCGACCGGGCCTGCCACGGATGCGGCGCCGGTGGGCAAGGTGCTGCTGCCGTTCACGAGCGGGACCGGCGCGGCCGCGTTCCGCCGTGGTGACGAAGCGGTCCTGGTGTTCGACGAACGTCGTCCGATCGATCTCGCGTCCTTGCAGGCCGATCCGGTGTTCGGCACGGCCGAGATCAGGTTGCTGCCGACGGCGACCGTGCTGCGCCTGCGCCTGTCGGCGGACCATGTGGTGGTGCTCGCGCCCGGGGCTGGCGGGTGGATGGTCGGCATCGCCGGCGGAACGGACAGGGGCCGCCCGATCCGGCCGGAGCCGGACGCCGCCGCCGGCCGTCTCGTGCTGCCACTGGACGCGCCGGGCCGGGCGGTTGCCATTCCCGATACACTGACCGGCGGCCTGCTGCTGGTGGGGACGCAGCGAAAGGTGGGGCAGGCTTTCCCGACGCTGCGTCGCACCCCCGAATTCATGCTTCTGCCCACCTGGCAGGGTGTCGCCGTCGCGGCTATTTCGGATGGCCTCTCGCTGCGGGAAATGCCGCGCGGCTTCGCGTTGACGGCGGCCTCCCCGCAGGGCGCGCTGGCGCTGACCGCCGTCGGGGCGGATCTGACGGCACTGGCCGACGCCGCCCCCCTGACCCGCCGGTTCGACCTGCCGCCGCAGTCGGTTCCGGCGTTGCAGTCCCGGCTGCGTGATGCGCTCGCGGCTGCGTCCGCCGCGCCGCCGGCACGGCGGTCGGCGTCCCGGCTGACGATGGCGCAGGCGATGATCGCGCTGGGCCTGGGCGCCGAGGCACAGGCGGTGCTGACCCTCGCGGGCTCCGAGGACCCGCGTGCGGTGGATAACCCCGACCAGATCGGCCTGTTCGCCATTGCCAGCTTGCTTGCCGGCCGCCTCGCCGAAGCCGAGGGACTCGAGGATGCGCGTCTGTCCGGCACCGATGAGGTGGCGTTCTGGCGTGCGGTCCGCATGGCGATGCTGCGGGAGGGAGCGCCCGAAGCGGCATCCGGCCTGGCCAGGACGCTGCCCCTGCTGTTGGCGTATCCGACGCCGCTGCAGGCGCGATTGTTGCCGCTGGTGGCGGAAACCATGGTGCTGGGGGGCGAAACCGAAGCGGCCCGGCGGCTGGTCGAGGCGCGGGCGGAGGACCGGACGCTGGATCTGGCGCGGGCCTTCCTGCTGGAAGCACGTGATCCCCCGGCGGCGCTTGCTCTGCTGGATCGGTTGGCGCAGTCGCCGGATCGCCGCCTGCGCGCGCGTGCCGCGTCGCGTGCCGTGGAGCGGCGGCTTGCCGCGGGCGAGATCACGCCATCGGTCGCGGCCGATGCGCTGGAAAAGCTGTTGTATGCCTGGCGTGGCGACGGGATGGAAGCGGCGCTGCGGATACGAACCGCCGAGTTGCGGGCGCAGGCCGGCGCGCCGCGCGCCGCGCTGACGCTGTTGCGCGAGTCCGCCGAGGCGCTGCCCGATCGGGCGGAGCAGGTCCGGCCGGCCATGGCCCGGATTTTCGCCGCCGCCCTGACCGATGCGGGGGCGCCATCGATGCCGCCACTCGAACTGGTCGCGATGATCGAGGACAATGCCGATCTCATGTCCGCTGCGCCGGAGGGGGTGGAGCTTGCGACCCGCCTGGCGGACCGGCTGGCGGCGCTCGACCTGCCGCGGCGGGCCGCGCCGGTGCTGGAGAAGTTGGTCGCCAATGCCGCCCCTGGGCCGGTGCGGGCGGAGCTGGGCGGGCAACTCGCGGCGAATCGACTGCAGATCGGCGATCCAGCCGGCGCGTTGGCCGCCCTGTCCGCGACCGGAGCGGAGACATTGCCCGCCGCCGTGCAGGAAAGCCGCACGTTGACCTGGGCACGCGCCACCGCGGCGACGGGCGATGTCGCCCGCGCCATGGCGGTGCTGGAAGGGCTCGACACGCCGGCCGCACAGGAGCTGCGACTGCAGATGCTGGAGCAGGCAAAGGATTGGAAAGGCGCGACGGCAACGCTGCGCACCCTGGTGGCACGCAGCCTGCCGGAGCGGGGCGGCCTGGACGAAGCGCAGACGCGGCTGTTGCTGCGGCTGGCCTCGGCGGCCGCGCAGGCCGGCGACGAGACGCTGCTGGCGCAGATACGCCAGCGCGATACATCGCGCCTGCCGTCGGGTCCGACCGCCGATATGGTGCGATTGCTGGTGGCGGGCCCGGTGCAGGCCCCGGATGACCTGGCGCGGGCCCGGGCGGAGGCGGGGCTCGCGCGCGGGCTGCTGGGCGTGGCAGGTCGCTGAGAGGGCTTCGCTTGAGGCGCGCGCCGGATATGCAAGAAATCCACGCTCGAGCGGGGATTCCCTCTTGCGGCGCCACCCCTTTTTCCCCATGTTCCGCCGCCTTGGCCCCCGGGGGCGTGCGCAAGCGGCCCACGCCCTACAGGCTGTCTACTGGTTATGGAGGGATGCGCGATGAACGCACTCACGCAACTGGGGATGGTCTCGGAATTCCCGAGCGAGAACCAGACGACAGACATCCGCTCGGCGGGCGCCGAGGACGAACGGAAGGACTACTTCGTAGAGCGTGACGGCATGAAGTTTGCCGGCACGCACCTCCTCATCGACCTGTGGGGAGCCAGCCGGCTGGACGATCCCGACCACATCGACGCCGCGCTGCGCGAGGCGGCGGTGACGGCCGGTGCGACCATCCTGCACAGCCATTTCCACCATTTCTCGCCCAATGGCGGCGTGTCCGGGGTGGTCGTGCTGGCGGAGAGCCACATCTCCATCCACACCTGGCCGGAACGCGACTTCGCGGCGATCGATATCTTCATGTGTGGCGCCTGCAATCCGCATCTGTCGCTGCCCGTGCTGCAGCGTGCCTTCGGGCCGGAGCGGGTCGTGCTCGACGAGCAGCGGCGCGGGCGCGTCTCCTGAAGCAAGACCAGGGCTTCGCCCATCGGTCCACTTTGGCAGGGGCCACAAGGCCCCTGCATCGCTTGACTTAAATAACGGTTTCCAAAGGTCCCTGGCCTTTGGTGGGGCCAGGGCTCATGCCTCTGGCTCGTCTTGACGGAGCGCGCCATGGCCACCGATTCCTGGATCAACGAGACGCTGTACGCCGAATGGGGTCAGCGCTTCCTGGTCAAGCGCGAGCTTGCCCGGGTGCAGAGCGATTTCCAGGACATCGCGATCTTCGAGAGCGCCTCGCATGGCCGGGTGATGCTGCTCGACGGCGTGGTGCAGATCACCGAAGGTGACGAGTTTGTCTACCAGGAGATGCTGACCCACGTGCCGCTGCTGGCGCATGGGGCGGCGAAGAACGTCCTTATCATCGGCGCCGGCGACGGCGGGGTGCTGAAACGGGTGCTGCAGCACCGCGGCGTGGCACGCGCGGTCATGGTCGAGATCGACGGCGAGGTCATCCGCCTCGCGAAGGAGTTCCTGCCGGGAATCGGCGGCGATGCCTGGAACGATCCGCGCGCCGAGGTCATCGTGGGCGACGGCATCGATTACGTGAAGCGCGCGCCGGACGCGGCCTTCGATGTGATCATCGTCGATTCGACCGATCCGATCGGGGTGGGCGAGGTCCTGTTCACCGATGAGTTCTATGCCAACGCGGCGCGCATCCTGTCTGCTGGCGGATTGATCGTGAACCAGTGCGGCGTGCCGTTCATGCAGGCCGACGAACTGCGCGACACCAGCTTGCGGCGGGCCCGGTTCTTCCCGCATGTCGGTGCCTATGTGGCAGCGGTACCTACCTATGTCGGTGGGTTCATGACACTTGGCTTCGCGGCCAAGGCCCCGGGGCTGGATGCGGTGCCGGTGGAAACCATCCGCGCCCGCGCCGAGGCGGCCGGCATCCTGGGCGGCACCAGCTACTGGACGCCGGAGGTGCACTGGTCGGCCTTCCAGCTTCCCCCCTACATCGCGAAGCATCTGCCGGCGCGCGGCTGACGCCGCCGGGGCGAACCCGGCGATGCCGCGCATCTTCACGCGCCGGATCGTGGTCCCGGCAGAGGCGATCGACGTCTTCGGCCACGTCAACAATCTTGTCTATCTGCACTGGATGCTGGACGTCGCGACCGAGCATTCGGCTGCGCAGGGCTGGCCGTTGGAGCGTTATCTCGAGGCCGGTTTCATCTGGGTCGTCCGTTCGCACGGCATCACCTATCACCGCCCGGCCTTCGCCGGTGACGAGGTGGCGCTGCACACCTGGATCGCGGATTTCCACCATCACCTGTCGACCCGGCGCTACCTGTTCCGCCGGCCGGCTGACGGCCGGGTGCTGGCGGAGGCGGAGACCGGCTGGGTGCTGGTGGACCGGGACCGCCTGCGGCCACGCCGCATTCCCGAGGTGCTGGCGGAGTCCTTCGAGGTCGTGTCCGCCGACGAGATCGCCGCGCTGCATACCGCCGGCTGAGGTGGCGTTGGCGGGGCGTTGCCCCGCGCCCGACCAGGAGGCTCCGCCTCCTGGACCTCCGCCAAGGGCTTCGCCCTTGGAACCCATGATTTCTGTGCCGCGCAGCGCACCTGGGATCCAAGGGCCTTGTGGCCGTCACGCGACCGCGTGCGTGCGCACGACGGCAGGTCCAGGGCGGAGCCCTGGCTCTTTATGCACGGGTCGTTTACGGCCGGCCCGAAGCCGCTTTAGGCTGCGGCGATGCGTCCCGCCATCACTTGCAGCCTCGTCAACGGTGTCTTCGGCGATCCGGTCATGTACGCCGATCTGATGTTCGACCGGCAGGCCTTGCTGTTCGACATGGGCGATTTGCGGGCGCTGCCGACGCGCAAGCTGCTGCGCGTCGCGCATGCCTTCGTCAGCCATGCCCATATGGATCACTTCGGCGATTTCGATTGGCTGTTGCGGTTGCTGCTTGGGCGGGAGACGACCTTGGGCCTGTACGGGCCACCCGGATTCATCGACCAGGTCGCGCACAAGCTGGGCGCCTATACCTGGAACCTGATTCGTTCCTATGCCGGCCAATTGGTGCTTGCGGTGACCGAGGTCGCCGGGGACGGTCGGCTGCTGCACGCACGCTTTGCCTCCGCCACGGCGTTCATGCGGGAAGATCTGCCCGCGACTGCCGGGGATGTCCTGCTGGAGACCCCGGTGCTGCGGGTCCGCTGCGCCGTGCTCGATCACGGCACGCCTTGCCTCGGCTTCGTGTTGGAAGAGACTGCGCATGTGAATATCTGGCGGAACCGGCTGGATGCGCGTGGCCTGCCGGTGGGGCCGTGGCTGCGCGAGCTGAAGCAGGCCATCCTGCGCGGTGCGCCAGACGAGACGATGGTTGGAGGGCAGGCTCTGGGCACGGTGCGGGACCTGGCCGTGGTCGTGCCGGGCCAGCGAATCGCCTATGTCACCGATGTGCGTTTCACCGACGCGAATGCGGCGCGGATCGTGGCACTGGCGCGCGATGCGGATGTGTTGTTCATCGAGGCAGGATTCCTCGATGCGGATGCGGCACAGGCGGCGCGGCGGAACCATCTGACGGCCGTCCAGGCCGGGACGCTGGCACGCCGTGCCGGAGCGAAGCGGCTGGTGCCCCTGCATTTTTCGACCCGCTACAGCGGGCAGGAGGCGGCATTGCGCGCCGAGGCCGCGCAGGCGCATGGGGTGCCGGCATAGGACGTTTCAGTGCAGGCCCGGGAAGCTCTGCACCAGGCTGCCCGCGACCAGGCGCCAGCCATCGACCAGCACGAAGAAGATCAGCTTGAACGGCAGCGACACCGCCGATGGTGGCAGCATCATCATGCCCAGGCTCATCAGGATCGAGGAAACCACCATGTCGATGACCAGGAAGGGCAGGTAGAGCAGGAAGCCCATTTCGAAGGCCCGGCGCAGTTCCCCGACCATGAAGGCTGGAATCAAAGCACGCCAGGGCGTGTCCTGTGGGCCGGTGGGATCGGGGATGGCGCCGAGATCGAGGAACAGGCGCAGATCGTCCGGCCGCGCGCTCGCGGTCATGAAGCGGCGGAACGGTTCCGCGGCCAGGCGCAAACCTTCCATCTCGCTGACGCGGCCCTGCGTCATCGGCAGCAGGCCCGTGGTCCAGGCCTGGTCGAGCACCGGCTGCATGACGAAGAAGGTGAGGAACAGCGCCAGCCCGATCAGCACGGTGTTCGGTGGCGCACCCTGCGTGCCAAGCGCGCTGCGCAGCAGCGAGAGGACGACGATGATGCGGGTGAAGGCGGTGACCATCACCAGCAGGCTCGGGGCGAGGGCCAGCACCGTGATCAGCGCGGTGATCTGCACCAACCGCGCGGTGGCGCCCGCGCTACCGGCATTGCCGAGATCAATGCTGACGGATTGCGCGTGCGCCGCGTCTGGTGCCAGCAGCATCGCCACGAGCAGCAGCAGAACCGGCATGATGCGTGGGATGAGGTGCTTCATGGGACGTCCCCGGCCGCTTCGGCGAGATCAGCGGACAGCGCATCGAGATCAGCGAGGAGGCTGATCAGCCGCGGCCGCAAGGCCAGGCCCTCGGCGGGCGGGAGATCCAGGATGGCGGCACAGAGCCGGCCGGCTTCCTGATCGAGCCCCGCCAGGTCGAGGTTGCGGCGGGCTGCAACGAGCGCGCGCGCGAGGTGCAACGTGGCTGCCAGGGACTCTGTGAGCGCCTGGGCATGCTGCGCGGATGCGGAACTGGGCACTTTTTGCGCCGGGATCACCATGCGGCCGATTGAAGCAGGGATAGGTTGAGAAAAGCTTTCCAGGGCAGCAGCGTGCTGTTGTTCACAGCTTCTTAGGTTTCTCGCGGCAAGGTTGCATCCGGCGCGGCGTTCGCAGCGCGGATGTTCGGAGCGCAGGAGTTCCGGCGCACGCCTTCAGGTGGGGTGTGCGTTTTCACTCGGATCGCTGGGGCAGAGGCAGGGGCAGGTGGATCCTACGCATATTGGATTGTTCGATCTGGCGGAGCGGCGGCTGGCCTGGCTCGACCGGCGTTCGACCGTGCTGGCGCAGAACGTCGCCAATGCCGACACGCCTGGTTGGGTGCCGAAGGACCTGCAGCCTTTCACGCTGGCGTTGGCGCAGGCCGGGGTGACGCCGCTGCGCACCAATCTCCGCCATCTTCCGGGCACCTCGACGGAGGACCCGGCGGCGCGGCCGGTGGTGGGCGAACGCTCGCCGGACGGCAACGCGGTACGGCTGGACGTGGAACTGACCAAGGTCGCCGACACCGAAACGGCCCACATGCTGGTGGGCGATCTGTGGAAGAAATATTTCGGACTCTTCCACACCGCACTGGGACGATGAACAGGGAGGCCCGGCGATGGACATGACCAAGGCGCTCGACATTTCGTCCCGCGGCATGGAGGCGCAGACCTTGCGCCTGCGGGTGATCGCCGAGAATCTGGCGAACCAGGACACCACCGGCACTGACCCGAAAACCGGGCCCTACCGGCGCAAGACGGTGGTCTTCACCAACGAGCTTGATCGTGTGATCGGTGTTTCGACGGTGAAGGTGAAGAAGATCGGCACCGATCAGGGTGAGTTGCCGCGGCACTATGATCCGTCGCACCCGGCCGCCGATGCCCAAGGCTACGTGAGCACTCCCAACGTCAACCCGTTCGTAGAGATGATGGACATGCGGGCAGCCCAACGTGCGTACAATGCCAATCTTTCCGTCATGCAGGTTGCGCGCGGCATGTTGACGCGCGCGATCGAGCTGTTGAAGTAGGCGCGCCATGGCGGTTTCTCCCATCGGCGTCTCGCCCGGTGCCGCGGCACAGGCCTATCGCGCCGTCGAGTCCGGCCAGGCCGCCGCCGTATCCGGTGGCGCTGATTTCGGCGGCGTGCTGTCGCGCATGCTCGAAAGCGCTGTCGCCGCGGGGCACGAGGCGGACAGGCAATCCACCGCGGCGATCGCCGGCAACGGCAACATCACCGATGTGGTGACCGCGGTTTCGAAGGCGGAGCTGGCGCTGCAGAGCACCGTTGCCATTCGCGACCGCGTGGTGCAGGCGTACCAGGACATCATGCGCATGGGAATCTGAAACACTCCCTGCACTCTCCATGCGGCTTTGCCCGACCACGCGTCGTGCGTGGGGCCGGACGGGGCCGGCAGGGCGCGTGAGCAAAGCCATGTTGGCCGGGACTGGTGACACCCCGCCGGCAGAGTGATCCACCAAGCAGGGAACCGGAGCACGCTGACCGTTCGCGGTCAGCCTGGAACTGCTCTGGCCCTCGTTGCGCCGTGCCGACGGGCTAGGCCATGTGGCCTGGGCCTGGAATGGAACTTCCCACCAGGAGGGCGGGATGCAGGACGGTGACCTGGGGTTGTTGCTGCGCGATGCGTTGCTGCTGATCCTCAAGCTCGGCGGGCCACCGCTGGCGGCGACGCTGGTGGTCGGGCTGGCGGTGTCACTGCTGCAGGCGGTGACCCAGATCAACGAAGCGACGCTGTCCTTCGTGCCCAAAGCCCTGGCGATCGTGGCGACGCTGTTATTGACCGGGGGCTGGATGCTCGGGCAGCTCGCCGATTTCACCCGCTTGCTGTTCGACCGCCTCGTGGCCTCCGGCGGTTGATCATGGAGACACTGCTCGCCGAGTTGCCCGGCTGGGCCTTCGTGGTGGTGCTGCTGTCCAGTCGCATCGGCGCGGCCTGCATCGTGCTGCCGGGTCTGGGCGAAGCCGAATTGCCGGTCATGGTGCGCAGTGGTTTCGCCTTCGCGCTGACCCTGTTGCTGGTTCCCGTGCTGGCCCCCCTGGTGCCGGCGGCGCCGGAGATGCCGTGGCGTGTGGCGGCGATGGTGGTGGCCGAGATCATGACCGGGCTGTGGCTCGGTTGGCTGGCGCGGCTGGTGGTGCAGGCCCTGCCGGTGGCCGGGCAGTTCGCCGCCAGCATGATCGGGCTGGCGAACGTGCTGCAGCCGGATCCGTCGCTCGGTCCGCAATCCACCGCCCTGGCACGGCTGTTTTCCCTGGCGGCGCCGGTGCTGGTGCTCGCATCCGGGCTGTATGCGCTGCCGCTCTCGGCGCTGGCGGGCAGTTATCGTCTGGTGGCGCCGGGGGCACTGCTGCCGGTGGCGGATTCGGCGCAGGACGTGGTCCGCGCGGTGGGCGAGGCCTTTGCCTTGTCGCTGCGGCTGGCGGCCCCGTTCGTGGCGGCGGGGTTGGTGTGGCAGGCGGCGCTCGGCCTGCTGGCGCGGCTGGTGCCGAACCTGCAGGTCTTCATGGCCGCCCTGCCGGGACAGATCCTGGCCGGCCTGTTGCTGCTGGCGTTGCTGACCGGTCCCATGCTGGCAGCCTGGGACGACCAGATCCGGCCGATGCTCGCGCTGCTGCCGGGGTTGTGAGCGGTGGCCGGCAACGCTGGCGAGGCCGAGGACCGGACCGAGGCAGCAACACCGCGACGGCTGCAGCAGGCCCGCGAGCAAGGCCAGGTGCCGCTGTCACGCGAGTTGCCCACCCTTGCCGTGCTGGCGGCCTGCGCGCTGGTGATGGGCATGATCGCGCCGGGGGCCGCCCGGGCGATGGGCGGACGGTTGGCGGTCCTGCTGGAACGGGCGCACGAGATCGAGCTTGGCGCCGCCCTATGCAGTGCGGGGCTGGCCGCGCTGGCCGGGGGAGCGCCCTTCGCGCTGGCGGCGTTGCTGGCGGGGAGTGCCGCGGTCCTGCTGCAGACCGGCTTTCTGTTTCATCTCCAGGCCCTGAAGGTCGATCTGAAACGGCTCGATCCCGTGGCGGGGCTGCGCCGCATAGTCGGCCCGGGCACGCTGGTGGAAGCCGGCAAGGCGGTGGTGAAGGCGCTGGTGGCGGCGGGGGTGCTGTGGATGGTGCTGTCCGACGCGCTGCCCGCGCTGCGGATGGCGTCGTTCTGGACGGCGCCGGAATTGCTCGACCGGATCGTACGGCTGCTGCTGCAGGCGGTGCTGGCCACGATCGCGGTGCAGGCGGCGGTGGCGGGACTGGACGTGCTGCGGGTGCGGCTGAAGCACGCGCGCGACCTGCGCATGAGCCGCGAAGATCTGAAGCAGGAGATGCGGGAGTCCGAAGGCGATCCGCATCTGAAGGCGCGGTTGAAGCAGATACGCCTGCAACGGGCGCGGCGCCGGATGATGGCGGCGGTCCCGAAGGCGACCGTGGTCGTGACGAATCCAACTCATTACGCTATCGCTTTAAGCTACGACCGTGCCGCCAGCGGCGCCCCCCGCGTGGTGGCCAAGGGAGTGGACGCCGTGGCTGCCCGGATCCGTACGATCGCCGAGGAGAACAAGGTGCCGCTGGTTGCCAATCCGCCGCTTGCCCGGGCCCTCTACAAGGTCGAGCTGGATACCGAGATTCCAGCGGAACATTTCAAGGCGGTCGCGGAAATCATCGCCTATGTCTGGCGGCTGCGTGGGATGGCGCGGGGGCGGAGGCGGTGACCGCCCCGTCTGTCCTGGCGTCTGTCCCGGCGGCGGCGCCAGCGGAGGGCACGCCGGCCGCGATGGCGCACCAGGAACGGTTGGTGCTGATCGGTCGTTGTGCTGCTGGCATTGCGCATGATGTGGGCAACCTGCTGGCGACCATCCAGGCGGGCATCGCGGCGCTGGCCGAGCGGCCTGAACTGGATGCCGCGGCACGGGCGGACATCGCGGAGATCGGGGCGGTGGCCCGGCGCGGCAGTGGCCTGGTGCGCCACCTGCTCGCGTGTGGGCGCATGCTGCCGTCCGAGCCGCGACGGATCGAGTTGCGTGAAGCCGTGGCCGATCTTGCCTCATTGCTGCGGCATGTGATGGGGCCTGGGATTCGCCTGGAAGTTGATGCGGGCGACAGTGATCTGCCGGTGCGGATCGACCCGACCCGGTTCGACCAGGTCCTTGTTAACCTGGCGGCCAATGCACGCACGGCGATGCCGGATGGCGGGAGCTTTCGGGTGCGCTGTCGCCAGGAAAATACCACCGGGGCGGCGGTCGCGGTCATCGAGGTCCAGGACACCGGCATCGGCATTGCCCCTGAGATCCTGCCCCGGATCTTCGAGCCGTTCTTCACCACGTCGCGGGATCGCGGCACCGGGCTTGGCCTGGCCACGGTGCAGGAGGTGGTGCGGGAAGCGGGGGGCAGCATCGCCGTCGAAAGCCGGCTCGGCTTTGGCACCTGCATGCGCCTGTGCCTGCCGCTCTGCGCGGCCCCCGCGGGCGGTGGCGGCACGATCCTGCTGGTCGAGGATGAAGCGCTGCTGCGCCGGTTGATGGAGGGCGCGCTGAAAACTGCGGGCTGGACCGTGCTGGCGGCCGATTCGGCGGAGACGGCGTTGCCCCTGGCCGACGCCCATCCCGGCCTGGCTGCCGTGGTGACGGATCTGGAGCTTCCCGGCCAGGATGGCGGCTCGCTGGTGCTGGCGATCCGGGAACGGCTCGCCCGGCCGGACCTGCCGGCCCTGATCGCGTCCGGCTATGCCGATGCCGCGATGGGTGGTCTGGCGTTGCCGCAGGCGACAGCCTATCTATCCAAGCCGTATACAGTACCCGAATTGCTGGAAACGCTGCGGCGACTCGTGCGCCCTCCGGAGGAGCCGGCCGGAGACAGCCGCGGGGACCGCCAGATGGCCCGGAAACCGGCCCGTGCCGGCCATCCATGACGGGTGGCGGCCATGCCGCGACCGGGAGAAGGGAGCCCGGAGGGGAGGTGCCATAGCGGAAGTGATGGCCTGGATCCCGTTTTGTTCTTGAAGCCCGGACGCTCTGAACATATAAAGAACAAATCCTTAATCAGAGCCCTGTCAGCCGTTGCGGCCCCGTTCACGCTTATGAGAGACTGGCCAGCGAGGGTCGTGGTCTGCCGACCGCCGCAAGCCCGGGAGAGAGTTTGATGGAAAAGAACAAGGCGCTCGACGCCGCGATGGCCCAGATCGAACGCGCCTTTGGCAAGGGCTCGATCATGCGCATGGGCGCCCGTCCGGGCGATGAGCAGATCGAGGTGATCCCCTCGGGCTCGCTCGGTCTGGATCTCGCGCTTGGCATCGGCGGCCTGCCGCGGGGTCGCATCATCGAGATCTACGGCCCGGAAAGCTCGGGCAAGACGACGCTGGCCTTGCACGCGATCGCCGAGGCGCAGAAGCGCGGCGGCACCTGTGCCTTCATCGACGCCGAGCACGCGCTCGACCCCGTCTATGCCCGCAAGCTCGGGGTGGATGTGGACAACCTGCTGATCAGCCAGCCGGATGCCGGGGAGCAGGCGCTCGAGATCGCCGACACCCTGGTGCGCTCCGGGGCGGTGGACGTGCTGGTGGTCGACAGCGTTGCCGCGCTGGTGCCGCGCGCCGAGCTGGAAGGCGAGATGGGCGACAGCCATGTCGGCCTGCACGCCCGGCTGATGAGCCAGGCCCTGCGCAAGATCACCGGCAGCGTCAGCCGCAGCAATTGCATGCTGATTTTCCTCAACCAGATCCGGTTGAAGATCGGCGTCATGTTCGGCAACCCGGAGACCACGACCGGCGGTAACGCCCTGAAATTCTACGCCTCGGTGCGGATGGAGATCCGCCGCATCGGCCAGATCAAGGACCGTGACCAGATCGTGGGCAACCAGACCCGCGTGAAGGTGGTGAAGAACAAGCTGGCGCCGCCGTTCCGGCAGGTCGAGTTCGACATCATGTATGGCGAAGGCATCAGCAAGGTGGGTGAGCTGATCGACCTCGGCGTCAAGGCCGGCGTGGTGGAGAAGGCGGGTGCCTGGTTCAGCTACGACAGCCAGCGCATTGGCCAGGGTCGCGAGAATGCCAAGCAGTTCCTGCGCGATCGCAAGGAGGCCGCGGAGACGATCGAGAAGCGTATCCGAGACGCATCCGGGGTGGTGACCAATGCCATGATGACCGCGCCCGAGGAAGCTGAAGAGGAAGCCGAAGCCGCCGAATAGCCGCGCAGCGAGACTGGGGTGCAGGGGCCTTGTGGCCCCTGCCGGGTCAAGGGCGGAGCCCTTGCCTGTTTTGCTATTCTTGCGCTTTTGACGCGTCCAAAGCCGCCTGCAGCATGTAGGCGGCGGCCATGCGGTCGACCACCTCCGCCCGGCGCTTGCGTGTCATGTCGGCCTCGTCAATCAGGAACCGGTTCACCGCCGCCGAGGACAGCCGTTCGTCCCACAGCGCCGCCGGCAGCCCGGTCGCGTCAGACAGCGCATGTGCCCAGTCCCGCGCCGCCTGGGCGGCGGGTCCTTTGCTGCCGTCCATGGACAGGGGCAGGCCGACCACCAGCCCGCCGGCGCCCTCGCGGCGGGCAATCGCCAGGATTTCCGCGGCATTGGCCCCGAGTTTGCCGCGCTTGAGGCTGCCATAGGGGCTCGCCAGCATCAGCAGCGTATCCGACAGCGCGATCCCGATCGTGCGTGTGCCCGGGTCGACGCCGATCAGCCTCTGTCCGGGGGGCAGGCCCGCCCGCAGGTCCGTCATGTTGAACAGTGACATGCGCGCCGTTATGGTCCCGCGCCTTCGTCAGGACCAGGGGTAGTCATGTCGCTCGATCCCGCGACTGTTCGTCGCATTGCCAAGCTCGCCCGCATCCGGGTGGACGAAGCGCAACTGGGGCCGCTGCAGGCCGAATTGAACGGCATTCTCGGCTGGATCGAGCAGCTCAATGAGATCAACGTCGACGGCGTGGAGCCGCTGGCAGGGGCGGCGCAGATGACCCTGAAGATGCGCGAGGACGTGGTGACGGATGGTGGCATCCGCGAACAGGTGCTGGCCAACGCGCCGGACCGGGCGGGTGACTTCTTTGCCGTGCCGAAGGTGGTGGAGTGATGGTGTTCGACCTGACGCTTGCCGGTGCGCGGGCTGCGCTGCGGGCGCGCGAGATCTCGGCTCGTGAGCTGACCGGGGCTTACCTGGGCGCCATCGAGGCGCTCAATCCGAAGCTGAACGCCTATATCACGGTGACGCCGGAGTTGGCGCTGCGCCAGGCCGAGGCGGCCGATGCGGCGCTGGCGCGGGGCGAGGGGGGGCCGCTTGCCGGCATCCCGCTGGCGATCAAGGACCTGTTCTGCACCGCGGGCGTGCGCACGACGGCGGCCAGCAACATCCTGCGCCCCTTCGTGCCGCCCTATGAGAGCACCGTCACCGCCAACCTGCTGCGCGACGGCGCGGTGTTCCTCGGCAAGGCCAATCTTGACGAGTTCGCCATGGGCTCGTCGAACATGACCTCGGCCTTCGGTCCGGTGACCAATCCCTGGACGCGGCCGGCCGACGCGGCCGCCCTGGTGCCGGGCGGATCGTCAGGTGGCTCGGCCGCCGCGGTGGCGGCGCGGATCGCGCTGGGGGCGACGGCGACCGATACCGGCGGATCGATCCGTCAGCCGGCGAGTTTCTGCGGCCTGGCCGGCATCAAGCCCACCTATGGGCGGTGCAGCCGCTGGGGGATCGTGGCCTTCGCTTCCTCGCTCGATCAGGCGGGGCCGCTGGCGCGGACGGTGGAGGATTGCGCCATCCTGCTCGGTTCCATGGCCGGGCATGACCCGAAGGATTCCACCAGCGCCGACCGGCCGGTGCCGGATTTCGCGGCGGCCTGCCGGCGCGGTGTGAAGGGTCTGCGCATCGGCGTGCCGCGCGAGTACCGCAGCGAGGGCATGCCGGCGGAGATCGAGGCGCTGTGGCAGCAGGGGCTGCAATGGCTGCGCGATGCCGGCGCCGAGACCGTGGACGTGTCCTTGCCGCACACGAAATATGGGCTGGCCACCTACTACATCGTGGCGCCGGCGGAAGCGTCCTCGAACCTTGCCCGCTATGACGGGGTGCGCTTCGGCGCGCGCGTCGATGGCGGGGACCTGATCGAGACCTACGAGAACACCCGCGCCGCCGGCTTCGGCGCCGAGGTGCGGCGGCGCGTGCTGATCGGCACCTATGTGCTGAGCGCCGGTTATTACGATGCCTATTACCTGAAGGCACAGAAAGTCCGTGCGCTGATCCTGAAGGATTTCACCGATGTGTTCCGGCAGGTGGATGCGCTGGTGACGCCGACCGCACCCTCGGCGGCCTTCGCCCAGGGCGAACGGATGGACGATCCGGTGAAGATGTACCTCAACGACGTGTTCACCGTGCCCGCCAACATGTCCGGCATTCCCGGGCTGTCGGTGCCGGCGGGGCTGGATGCCGATGGGCTGCCGCTCGGCCTGCAGGTGCTGGGGCGGCCCTTCGACGAGGAAACCGTGTTCGCGGTCGGCGCGGCGATCGAGCAGGCGGCCGGCGTCACCGCGCTGCCCTCGCTGCGGGCGGGAGCGTAAGGCGATGAGCTACGTGATCGAGGGCAACACCGGCCCGTGGGAAGTGGTGATCGGCCTGGAGGTGCACGCCCAGGCGATCACCCGCGCCAAGCTGTTCAGCGGGGCGGCGACCGATTTCGGCGCCGAGCCGAACACGCAGGTGAGCTTCATCGATGCCGCCTTCCCCGGCATGCTGCCGGTGATCAACCGCGAGGCCGTGGCGCAGGCGGTGCGCACCGGGCTCGGGCTGAACGCGCGCATCAACCTGATCAGCCGTTTCGACCGGAAGAATTATTTCTATCCCGACCTGCCGCCGGGCTACCAGATCAGCCAGTACGAACACCCGATCGTCGGCGCCGGCACCATCACCATTGAACTGGCCGATGGATCGACCCGCGCGATCGGGGTGACGCGGCTGCATCTGGAACAGGATGCCGGCAAGAGCCTGCACGACCAGCATCCCTATAAGACCTATATTGACCTCAACCGCGCCGGGGTGCCGCTGATGGAGATCGTCAGCGAACCCGACATGCGCTCGCCCGAGGAAGCCGGAGCCTATCTGCGCAAGCTGCGCACCATCCTGCGCTATCTCGGCACCTGCGACGGCAACATGGAGGAAGGCTCCATGCGCGCCGACGTGAACGTCAGCGTGCGCCGGCCCGGCGAGCCGTACCGGACGCGCTGCGAGGTGAAGAACGTCAACTCCGTGCGCTTCGTCATGCAGGCGATCGAGGCCGAGGCGAAGCGGCAGATCGTGGTCTGGGAGGAAGGCGGCACCGTCCTGCAGGAGACGCGGCTGTTCGATCCCGCCCGCGGCATGACGCGGTCCATGCGCTCCAAGGAAGACGCGCATGACTACCGCTATTTCCCCGATCCCGACCTGCTGCCGCTGGTGCTGGACGAGGCCTGGGTGGAGGAATTGCGGCGCGGCCTGCCGGAACTGCCGGACGAGAAGCGCGCGCGCTTCATCCAGGAGTACGGCCTGTCGGACTATGACGCCGGCGTGCTGGTGGCCGAGCAGGCGACCGCTGCTTTCTTCGAGGAGGTCGCGCGCGGGCGCGACGCCAAGGCAGCGGCCAACTGGGTGATGGGCGATTTCTTCGCCATGCTGAACCGCACCGGCCGCAGCATCGAGGATCCGCCGGTGAGCGCCGCGGCACTGGGCAAGCTGCTCGACCTGATCGCCGACAGCACGATCAATGGCCGCATCGCCAAGGACGTGTTCGAGGCGATGGTGGAAACCGGTGAGGCTCCGGACGCGATCGTCGATCAGCGGGGCCTGCGGCAGGTGACCGATACCGGGGCGATCGACGCGGCGGTGGCGAAGGTGCTGGGGGCCAATGCCGACAAAGTCGCCGAGTTCAGGGGCGGCAAGGAGAAGCTGTTCGGCTTCTTCGTCGGGCAGGTGATGAAGGAGATGAAGGGGAAGGGGAACCCGGCGCTGGTGAACGAAGTGCTCAAGCGCGCGCTCGCCTGATTTCCGGGGCGCTGCCCCGGCCCCGGCAGGAGGCTTTGCCTCCTGCACCTCCACCAAGGGCCAAAGGCCCTTGGATCCCCTTTTTTAACCAACGGGCTCCAGGGCAGCGTCCTGGCCTTCGCGCAGGTGCTGCACCCGCAGTGGCACCGGCGGATGCGAGTAGTGCACCAGCGTGTAGAGCGGGTCCGGCGTCAGCGTCGATGCGTTGTCACGCGACAGCTTGAGCAGGGCAGAGATCATCGGTGCTGCCCCTGCATGCTTTCGGGCGTAATCGTCCGCCTGGAACTCGTTGCGGCGCGACAGCCAGTTGCCGGCCAGCGTCAGCGGCGGCCCGACCAGCGAGGCGAGGAAGAAGCAGACCACCAGGGCCAGGGCGTCGTCACGCCAGGGAATGCCGAAAGAAGGCAACAGCCAGTCCTGCTTGCACAGCCAGCCGAACGCCGCCAGCCCGGCAAAGGTGATGACGGCGCTGCGCAACAGACCGAACAGCACATGGTGGTGGTGGAAATGACCAAGCTCGTGCGCCACGATCGCCTCCACCTCGGCATCGGTGCTGCGGTCGAGCAGGGTGTCGAACAGCACGATGCGCTTGGTGCGGCCGAAGCCGATGAAATAGGCGTTGCCGTGGCTGGAACGGCGTGACGCGTCCATGGTGAACAGGCCGGAGGCGCGGAAGCCGCAGCGTGCCAGCAGGTTCTCGATGCGCGCGCGCAGCGATGGGTTCTCCAGCGGCGCGAAGCGGTTGAACAGCGGTGCGATCAGCCGGACATAGACGGTGGGGGCGGCGACCATCACCCCCAGCAGGCCGAGCCAGGTCCACAGCCACCACAGGCCGGAAAAGCTGCGCATGACCCAAAGGCAGGCGAACAGCAGCGGCACCTGGATCACCAGCGCGATCACCCAGCCCTTGAACCGGTCGGCGATGAAGGTCCGCAGCGTCGTTCGGTTGAAGCCAAATCGATGTTCAATCGCGAAGGTTTCATAAAGCGTCAGCGGCAGGTGCAGCAGCGCGCCGATCGCCGCCATCGCCACCACGAAGGCCACGCCACGCCCCAGCGAGGCCGGCATCCAGGCTGCGAGGGCACCGTAAAGCAGGCTGATCCCGCCCAGCACCCAGCCCAGCGTCACGCCCAGATCGACCAGCGTGCCGATGCCGGCCAGGCGTTCGCGCGCGACCGTGTAGTCGGCGGCCTTGCGGTGGTCCTCCAGGGGCACGCTGTCGGCGAAGTCGGCGGGAACCCTGTCGCGGTGCTGCCGCACATGGGCGATCTGCCGGGCGGACAGCCACACCGAAACGCCGGTCCAGGCGATCGTGCCGATGATGAAGGCGATGAGCAGAACGGGCACGCGGACGCTCTCCATGCTGGTCGGGGGAAGGGGAAACCAGCAGCAAGGCGCGCCGGCATGACCCTGTCAATGGTGGCGGCCGGCGTGTCCCGGGGGATCAGACGGTCTCGTACCAGGAACGCCCGTCCCGCTCGATCAGGCCGATCGCGGCGACCGGCCCCCAACTGCCGGCGGCGTAGCGCTGCGGGCGCGGCATGTGGGTCCGCCAACCGTCCAGGATGGGCTCGATCCAGTGCCAGGATGCCTCGACCTCGTCGCGGCGCATGAACAGCGTGGCGTCGCCGCGGATCACGTCGGTGATCAGGCGTTCATAGGCTTCGGGAATGCGCGCGCCGCTGGTGTCGCGGAAGCTCAGTTGCAGGCTGGCTGGGATCAGCGCCAGCCGGCCGCTGCCCGGCGCCTTCATGGTGGTGAGCTGCGAGATGCCTTCGTCCGGCTGCAGGCGGATGACCAGCTGGTTCGGGCCGATCGGGCCGGCATCGGCGGGGAAGATGCAGTGGCGGACCTGGCGGAAGGTGATGATGATCTCGGAAGACTGGCTGGGCAGGCGCTTGCCGGTGCGCAGGTAGAAGGGCACGCCCGACCAGCGCCAGTTGTCGATCTCCGCCTTGATCGCGACGAAGGTTTCGGTGTCGCTGGTGGATGCACCGATGTCGGAGAGATAGTCTGGGACGGGTGCGCCATCGATGGCACCGGCGACGTACTGGGCCCGGACCGTCGTCGTGCGCACGCGCTCGCCGGTGATCGGGCGCACCGCTTTCAGCACCTTCAGCTTCTCGTCACGCACGGAGTCCTTGTCGAAGGCGCTGGGCGGCTCCATGGCGACCAGGCACAGCAACTGCACCAGGTGGTTCTGCACCATGTCGCGCAAGGCGCCGGCGCGATCGTAATAGGCGCCCCGGCCTTCCACGCCCAGGCTCTCGGAGCAGGTGATCTGCACATGGTCGATGTCGGCGGCGGACCAGGGACGCTCGAACAGCGGATTGGCGAAGCGCAGCACCATCAGGTTCTGCACCGTCTCCTTCCCGAGGTAATGGTCGATCCGGTAGATCTGCGCCTCGGTGAAGACGCTGCCCACGGCATCGTTGATCACGCGCGACGAGTCGAGGTCGTGGCCGATCGGCTTTTCCAGTACGACGCGGGAGTGGGGCGATACCAGCCCCGCCGCCGCGAGGTTGGTGCAGATCGGCGCGAACAGTGCCGGCGCGGTCGCCAGGTAGAACACCCGTACCGTCTGCGGATCGGTCAGCAATTCGGCCAGATGCGTGAAGCCCTGCGGATCGCGGGCATCCACGGGCACGTAGCACAGGCGGGCACGGAAGCGTTCGAGCGCGCTGTCGCCGGGGTTCTTCAGGCCGGAGAGCACGCGATCGGCGAATTCCTCGGTGCTGAGCGGCTGCTGGCCCGTGCAGATGATGCGGCCGCGCGATGGCAGCACCTGCTCGGCTTCCCGCTGCAACAGGGCGGGCAGCAATTTGCGGGCGGCAAGATCGCCGGTGGCACCGAACAGCACGAAATCGAAGTCCGGCACCGGGGTTCGTCGCCGGGGCAGGCCGAAAGGGGCCGTCGGCGCAAGCACCGCGGCGCCGCTGTGTGAGGTCATCGGGGCAGGTCTCCATCGGGGAGGATGCGGCCCGGATTCCGGCCGCATCGGGGGCCAGGGTCAGCTCATCCGAAGATCGCCGCGCCGGCATCGGCCCGGCCGACACTGGCGCGGAAGGCGCTGAACAGTTCGCGGCCGATGCCAACATGGGACGCGGCCAGATCCGCCTGCACCGGCTCGCGCGCCTGCCACTCGGCGGCATCGACCAGGGCTTGCAGATGGCCTTGCACCGCGTCGACGCGAATGATGTCGCCATCACGGATCCTGGCGATCCAGCCACCATCGGCGGCTTCGGGTGTTACATGAATTGCGGAGGGCACCTTGCCTGAGGCACCGGACAGTCGCCCGTCGGTGACCAGCGCCACGCGCTGTCCGCGATCCTGCAGCACGCCGAGCGGCGGCATCAGCTTGTGCAGCTCCGGCATGCCGTTCGCCTTCGGTCCCTGGAAGCGCACCACCGCGATGAAATCACCGGTGAGCTGTCCGGCCTTGAATGCGGCCTGTAGCGCTTCCTGGCTGTGGAACACACGGGCCGGGGCCTCGATGACATGGCGTTCGGCGGCGACGGCCGAGGTCTTGATGACGGCACGGCCGATATTGCCGTCCAGCACCCGCAGCCCGCCGGTGGCCTGGAACGGTTCGGCGACGCCGCGCAGGATGGCGGGATCGCCGCTGCGCGCGGGGCCGTCGCGCCAGATCACGCGGCCGTCCTCGGCAAGACCGGGTTCGGTGAGATAGCCGCGCAGGCCGTGACCGTGGATGGTGCGCACATCTTCATGCAGCAGGCCCGCTTCCAGCAGTTCGCGGATCAGCAGGCCCATCCCGCCGGCGGCATGGAAATGGTTCACGTCGGCGCGGCCGTTCGGATAGATGCGGGCGAGCAGGGGGGTGATCTCGGCGAGGGCGGCGAAATCGTCCCAGGTCAGCCGGATGCCGGCTACCGCGGCCATCGCGACCAGGTGGATCGTGTGGTTGGTGGAGCCGCCGGTTGCGTGCAGGCCGACGATTCCGTTCACGAACGCCCGTTCGTCGAGCACGCGCCCGATCGGGGTGTAGTCGTTGCCGAGCGCCGTGATTTCCAGCGCGCGCCGGGTCGCTTCCCGCGTCACCGCGTCGCGCAACGGCGTGTTGGGATTGATGAAGGAGACGCCGGGCAGATGCAGCCCCATGATCTCCATCAGCATCTGGTTGGTGTTGGCGGTGCCGTAGAAGGTGCAGGTCCCCGGGCCGTGATAGGCCTTTGCTTCCGCTTCCAGCAGCGCCTCGCGGCCGACCTTGCCCTCGGCGTGGAGCTGACGGATCTTCGCCTTGTCCTCGTTCGGCAGGCCGGAGGTCATAGGGCCGGCGGGGATGAACACGGCCGGCAGATGGCCGAAGGACAGCGCCCCCATCACCAGCCCGGGCACGATCTTGTCGCAGATGCCCAGGTAGACCGCCGCATCGAAGGTTTGGTGCGACAGCGCGACCGCGGTGCCAAGCGCAATGACGTCGCGCGAGAACAGCGACAGTTCCATGCCGGTCTCGCCCTGCGTGACCCCGTCGCACATGGCAGGCACGCCACCGGCCACCTGGGCGGTGCCTCCGGCGGCACGGGCGGCCTCGCGGATCAGTTCGGGGAAGCGTTCATAAGGTTGGTGCGCCGACAGCATGTCATTGTAGGCGGTGACGATGCCGATATTCGGTGCGCGGCCGCCATGCAGCAGCGCCTTGTCGGCGGGGGCACAGCCGGCGAAGGCATGGGCCTGATTGGCACAGCCCAGGCCCTTGCGCGGCATTTTCGCCGCTGCCTCGCCGGCGGCATCGATGCGATCGAGATAACGCGACCGCTCGTCATGGCTGCGGCGCGTGATGCGCTCGGTGATTTCGCCGATGCGGGCCTGGATGGTCATGCGGAAATTCTCTCCTCTGCTGCGGCGGATCGTCGGCCATGGCGCTCAGGCGGAGATGGGGTGCCCGTGCGCGGTGAGGAAGGCATGCACGGCTGGCCGGTCCGGCAGGGACGGGATCGCGCCCCGCGCGGTGGTGGTGATCGCCCCCGTCGCGTTGGCGAAGCGGCAGATCCGGTCGAGAGCGGCGGGGGTCAGGGCCGCCGCGTCGTGATCGCGCACCCCGGCGAGCAGGCCGGCCATGAAGGCGTCGCCCGCGCCAGTGGCGTCCACCGCGGCGACGGGGAAGCCCGCCACCTCGCCGGCCGCATCGGGCGTGAGCCAGATGCAGCCTTGCGCGCCGCAGGTGACCGCCATCAGCACCAGCCGGTCGTGCCAGAGGGCGCGCGCCCCGGCGACCGGATCGTCGAGACCGGTCAGGAACTGGATCTCTTCCGCGCTGATCTTGACGATGTCGGCCTGTTGCAGCCCGAGACGCAGGCTGGTGCGTGCGGCCGTTTCATCCGGCCACAGCGCCAGCCGCAGATTGGGATCGTAGCTGATCCGTTTCCCGTACTGGCGGGCCAGCGCCACTGCCTGCAGCGTGGCACTGCGCGAAGGTTCGCCGATCAGGCTGATCGAGCCGAAATGCAGCAGCCGCGCACCGGCGATCGCGGCTTCGTCCACGTCGTCGGGCGCGAACATCATGTCCGCGCTCGGGTTGCGGTAGAACAGGAACTCGCGATCTCCGTCGGCACGCAGCGAGACGAAGGCGAGCGCCGTGCGCGCGGCAGCGGTGAAGCGCAGCGGCGTGATGTCCACCCCGGCCTGCGCCAGGGTATCGGCAAGGAAGTGGCCGAAGCCATCCTCGCCGACCTTGCCCATGAAGGCGCTCGGCACACCCAGCCGGGCCAGGCCGACGGCGACATTCGCGGGGGCGCCGCCGGCCGCCTTCTTGAACAGGTCCGCCGCCGCGAGATCCACGCCCGTGGTCGTTGGAACGAAATCGACCAGCAACTCGCCCATGCAGATGATTTCGGCCATGGATGCTCATTCCGGATGGATGTTGACGAAGCCGGGGCGTTGCGGCCGGGGCGACCGCTGCCTTACTGCCAGCCCTTGTACTCGCCGATATTGGATCGGTCGACGATCCTGGAGGGCATCAGCACCATCGGGTTTTCCGGTTTCTTGCCGTTGAGGATCTGGTTGCCGACCTCCACCGCGAGCCGGCCCATCGCGTTCGGGTCCTGGCTGGCCGAAGCCTGGATCGACGAGTTGCTCTTCAGCGCCGGGACGATGTCGGGTGCGCCATCGACCGAGGTGATGACGATGCCCTGGCGATTGAGCTGCTTCGTCGCGAGATTGGACCCGATCGCCTGCGGATCGTTGATGGTGAACACGCCCTGGATATCGGGGAAGCGGGTGAGATAGCCCTGCATGACGTTCAGGCCGCCCTCGCGCGAGCCCTTGCCGTCCTGGTCATCGGACAGAACTTTGATGGTGGGATATTTCGCCAGTACCGACTTGCAGCCCTTCACCCGTTCGATCACGGAGGAGACCTGTGGCCCGTTCTGGATGATGACATTGCCCTTGCCGCCAATCTTGTCGGCCAGGTACTGGCAGGCGATTTCCCCGGCCTGGGTGTTGTTGGTCTGCACCGTCGCGTCCGCCCCGGCGGCCGCCACGTCCACCGCGATCACGACGATGCCTGCGGCCTGGGCGCGCTTGATCGCCGGCGCGATCGCCCGCGGGTCGGAGGCGTTGATCAGGATCAGGTCGACCCCGGAGGCAATGAAGTTGTCGATCTGAGTGAACTGCTTGTTGAGGTCGTAATCGGCGGAAACCGCATTCACCGAGGCGGCGGGATTGATCTTCTTCGCTTCCTCGGTCGCGCCCTTGGCCAGCGAGACGAAGAACGGATTGCCGAGCGAGCCGACGGTGATGCCGATGGACTTCAGTTCCTTCGCTGAGGCCGGGCCGGCGAGGCAGATGGCCGCAAGGCCGCAGAGCAATGCCTTCCTGAACATCGGACGTCATCTCCTCTGGCCATTGGTTGCGCCATTCCGGCGGCGGGCCAGTCGCCGCCGGGGGCTTGTCGTGACAGTGCCGTGGTACGCCGGATCAGGTGCGGGCTCCGCCTTGCAGGCGGGCGCGATCCAGTCCCACCGCACCGATGATCACCAGGCCCTTGATGACGAACTGCCAGATATCCGAAACCCCGAGCAGCACCAGGCCGTTGGTCAGGGAGGCGATGATGAGGGCCCCGATCAGCGTCCCCCAGATCGAGCCGATGCCGCCGACGAAGCTGGTGCCGCCCAGGATCACCGCGGCGATGGCGTCCAGTTCGTAGGATTGGCCGAGTTGCAGCCCGTTGGCGGCGAACAGCCGTGCCGCCGCCATCACCCCGCCCAGCCCGGCGAGCAGGCCGGAGGCGGCGTAGGCGAACAGCAGCACAGACCAGACCTTGATGCCCGACAGCCGCGCTGCCGCCGGATTGCCGCCCACCGCATAGATCCGCACCCCCAGCACGGTCCGCCGCAGCAGGAACCACGAGGCCAGGATCACCAGCAGGGCGATCACCACCAGCCAGGGAATGCCGAAGCTGCCGCCGAGCGGCAGGCTGCCATTGCCGATGAAGGCGAAGGGCAGGTCCGGGTTGAACACCGTGGTGTCGCTGCCGATCAGCCGCGCCAGCCCGCGCACGGCGGTGAGCGAGCCGAGCGTCACGATGAAGGGCGGCAGGTTGCCGAAGGCGATCAGCGCGCCGTTGGCCAGGCCGAAGGCGAGCCCGGTCAGCAATCCGGCGAGGATGCCCAGCATGCCCCAGTCGGGGATCAACGAGGTCAGCAGCGCCATCATCGCCGAGATCGCCAGGATGGAGCCGACCGACAGGTCGATGCCGCCGGTCAGGATGACGAAGGTCATGCCGGCGGCGAGCACGGTGTTGATCGAGGCCTGCTGCGCCACGATGGAAAGATTCTGGGCAGTGAGGAAGCGGGAGTCGCTGAGATAGTGGAAGGCGATCCACAGGATCACCAGCACCGGTAGCATGCCGGCGGCCTGCAGCATGCTGCGGATCTGCACCTGTCGTGATGACAGCCCGGCGCCGCCAACCGGCCGTGCGGCATCGGCCTTCGCATTCGTCTGGCTCATTGGGTTCCTCCCCGGTCAGGCGGCCACGCCTGCGGCGTAGGTCATGATGTTTTCCTGGGTGATGGGATGGACGGAGGGGCCGCCGACCTCCCCCTCGATCCGTCCCTCGCGCATCACCAGCACGCGGTCGCAGATGCCGATGATCTCCGGCAGTTCGCTCGAGATCACGATCACGCCGATGTCGCGCTTCGCGAGATCGTCGATGATGCGGTAGATTTCCGACTTGGCACCGATGTCCACGCCGCGGGTCGGCTCGTCGAGGATCAGCACGGCCGGGCCGGTCTCCAGCCAGCGCGAGAGCAGCACTTTCTGCTGGTTGCCGCCGGAGAGGCTGCCGACGCTGATCTGCGGGCTCGCCGCGCGGATGCGCAGGGCGGCGAAGGCCTGTTCGGCCCGCTCGCGGGCGCGGGCGAGATCGAGGATGCCGCCGGGCCGGCTGTCCTTGCGGATCACGCCGATATTGATGTTTTCGGCACAGGACATGTCGAGGAACAGGCCGAGCTGCTTGCGGTCCTCGGTCAGGTAGGCGATGCCGGCGGCAAGCGCGTCTTCGGGCGAGCGGATCGTGACCGGCCGGCCGTTCAGCAGGATCTCGCCGCCGGTGCGGCGATCGGCGCCGTAGATCAGCCGGGCGAGCTCGGTGCGGCCGGAGCCGACCAGGCCGGCGATGCCCAGGACCTCGCCGCGATGCAGGCGCAGGCTGCAGGGTTTGACGCGCCGGCCATCGGTGAGATTGCGCACCTCCAGGACGACCGGGCCGTGGCTGCCGTGAGGATCATGCTCCTTGGTGTAGAAGGTCGAAAGCTCGCGCCCCACCATCATCCTGACCAGTGCTTCGGCGTTGATCTCCTCGCGCTCCAGCGTGCCGACATAGCCGCCGTCGCGCAGCACCGAGACACGGTCGGCCAGTTCGTAGATCTCGGCCATGCGGTGGCTGATGTAGATCAGCGCGATGCCTTCGGCGCGGAGCTGGCGCAGCAGCGTGAACAGCCGGTCGGTCTCGCGCGAGGACAGCGGCGTGGTCGGCTCGTCGAGCACCAGGATCCTCGATCGTGAATGCAGGGCCCGGGCGATCTCGACGAGCTGCCGTTCGGCGATGGAGAGCGTGCTCACCGTGGTCTGCGGCCCGAACGGGGCGCCGAGCCGCTCCAGCACCGCGCGGCAGCCCGCGTTCATCGCGCGGCGGTCGATGCGCCCGCCCGGCTTGTGCAGCTCGTCACCGAGATAGATGTTTTCGGCGACGCTGAGATTGGGGGCGAGCGCCAGTTCCTGGTAGATGATGGCGATGCCGTGGCGTTTGGCGGCGATCGGGTCGGTGATCTGCACGGGGCTGCCGTCGATCAGGATCTCGCCGCCCGGGTCGGCATGGTAGGCGCCGGACAGGATCTTCATCAGGGTCGATTTGCCGGCCCCGTTCTCGCCCATCAGGGCGAGCACCTCGCCGCTCCATGCCTTGATCTGGACGTCGTTCAGGGCCTTCACGCCCGGAAAGGTCTTGGAGATGCCGCGCATTTCCAGCGCCGGCATCTGGCTCGCACCGGTGGTCATGTCCTGTTTCCCCCTGTCGCCTGCCTGTCGGTGCGCCGTGGTCGTCGGCGCGCCCGGGGCGCGGCTTTCGTAGCCTTGACGCTATCTCATCCGCATCCGCCCCGGGGTGGCAAAACCACCGGCCTGAGCCGAGCGTGAACGGCTCAGTTGCCGAACAGGATCTGTCTGGCCGGACTGTAACTGAGGTGCAGCGGCAGGATGGCCGCGCCCAGGGCGGCGGCATTGCGTCCCACCGTGCCGGGCACGAGCACGGGCGGCTCGCGTGCCTCCGGCACCGCCTGAACCAGCAGATGTCGCAGCCGTCCGATCAGCTCGGCGACGAGGTCATCCGGGAGATCGCCGCCGATCACGATCGCCTGCAGGTCGAGCATGCAGGCCGTTGCCAGCAGCGGCTGCACCAGCGCATCGGCGCAATCGGCCAGCCAGTCTTCCACCGGGGGCGGTCGGATGGCGAGCGCCTGCTCCAGCTCCGCGCGCGAGCCGATGCGCAGGCCGCTGTGGACGAGGTGGCGGATCAGCGAACTGACCGAGGCGCGGGTGAGGAGGATGTCGGACGCCCCGGTCGGCTTCGGGGCGCTGTGCAGCCGCGAGGGCGGGACCGGCACCAGGCCGATATCGGCGGCATTGCCCGCGGCCCCCCGGCGGTACTCGCCGCCGAGCACCAGCCCGCCGCCGATGGCGGTGCCGATGAAGACGCACAGGAAATCGTCGAGCTCCCGGCCAACCCCGGTGAACAGCTCGGCAATGCCGACGGCGGTGCCGTCGTTCTCCACCATGACCGGTACGTCGAGCATCCGCTGCAATTGTCCGGCCAGGTCGAAGCCGTTCCAGGCCAGGCAGAGATCCTCGGAGAGATCCAGTTCCCGCCGCCAACTGCCGATGTTGTAGGGCATGGCCAGGCCGGCGCCCACGAGCCGTCCGCGCGCCCGCGGTGGGATCGCGGCGCGTAGCCCAGTGATCTCCTCGTGCACGAGCCGCAACGCGGTTTCAGGCGGCGGAAGTGCGTGCTCGTGACGGCGCGATTGCAGGATCCGACCGCTGAAATCGATCAGCAGCGCATCCAGCGAGCGGCGGCCGAGCTTGATGCCGATCGCATAGGCGCCCTCGGGGGCAAGGCGGAGCATGGTCGCGGGCTGGCCCCGCGCGCCGGTGCGCTTGCCAACCGTGCAGACAAGCTGCTGTTGCGCGAGCTTGCGGACGATCTGGCCGGCGGTGTTCTGCGTCAGGCCGGCCTGACGGGCGAGGTCGGCCTTGGAAGCCTCTCCCATGCGCCGCAGCGCCGCCAGGATCACACGCTCGTTGTAGTCCCTGACGACGGCGGAATTGCTGCCCTGGCCATTGGCTGAGTGGTCCACCGCCCGTTCCTTCCTCTCGGTGTCCGGCGTGGTCTCGCGGGGGATTTGTAGGCCCGGCCCGGGGCGTGGGCAATAATTAATTCGCCATGAATTAATTAATCACGCAGTTGTGGGCGCGCCGGGGAAGGGCGGGGGCGCGACGGGAACCGAAAGACCCTGCGCACCGTTCCTGAAGTAAAGGGAAATACTGGACCTGCTGGCGGCAGAAATCGCGGCTCTACGGACGGAGTGGGATTCGAACCCACGGTGGAAGGGTAACTCCCACGGCGGTTTTCAAGACCGCTGCCTTAAACCACTCGGCCATCCGTCCAGAGGTGCGGGGTATAAAGTTAATCCGCCGCGTTTGCCAACCCCGTCCCGGCCGGCGCTGCCTCTATAGCCATTTCTCCATGAAGATCAGCGGATCGCAGGTGTATCCGGCGGCGGCGTAATAGGCCCCGACCGCGGCGTTGTCGGGCTCGACCAGCAGGTTGACCTTGTCGCAGCCACGGGCCCGCAGCCGGTCCTCGACCAAGGCCACCATCCGTCGCCCGAGTGCCTCGCCGCGCCGGTCCGGATGCACCGCCAGCCGGTTGATCCAGCCACGTCGTCCGTCCCAGCACCCCATCACGGTGGCAATCAGCATGCCCTCCGCCTCGGCCACCAGGAACAGGCCGGGGTTGTGGCGTGCCACCACGGCGAGACGCTCCGGCGTGTCGGACGCGCTGGGGTGCAGGCCGCACAGCGTCCACAGCGCGGTGGCGGCGGCGAAATCGGCGGGAGTGTAGTCGCGGATGTCCATGAAACCGGCTCGATAGTTACGATATACGAGCGTATCGCCCCCAGCGGGCTGCGTCAGCAGGCTTCGCGCTTTCTCAACCAGAGCCAGGAATTTCCAGAAATTATCAACCATAGGTTGCATTTCGCCCCGGTTCGAGCGAAGACTGGAATTACTTGCTCAGGTTTTGGATCACGCACAACAACGGTGGCGACATGGCATATGACTCTCCAACTGAACTGCTTCGGCGCGTCGAGATACTGAAGGCCCGGGCAAACGCCACCAGGTTCCTGGTCAGGGACGGTACGCTCACGCCCGGGGATGGCGTGGGCCGGCTCGCTGTCCTGCTGTGGGAAGCGACCTATGTTCTGCAGGCCGCCGCCCAGGATCATCTGGAATAGCCGGAGAACCAGCAGAACTTTCCATTGCGGTGCCATGCCCGAATAGTTGCGACTGTGTTCTCATCGGGTCGCCACCGACATCGGGACAGGAGAGAATGCGGGTCTGGCGCGCCGTTCTGGTGGCTTCGATCATGTGGGTGGCCGGAAGCGGCACCGGATTTTCCGCCGAGTTCCGTCAGGTGGACCTGCCCCATGGGGGCGGACACGGCATCCTGCTGTCCGGGGTGATCGCCGCGGGCGACGAGGCCACGTTCCACGCCATGGCGACGACGCTGCGCCAGGCGGTCGTGATCACCACCGGTCCCGGCGGCAGCGTTGGCCCGGCCCTCGCGATCGGGACCGAGACGCGCGCGCGGGGATGGTCGACCCTGGTGCCGGAGGGGGCCTCCTGCGCGTCGGCCTGCGCGATGGTCTGGCTGGCGGGCGAGACGCGCATGCTGGCCACCGGCGCGCGGATCGGGCTGCATGCGCTGTCGATGATCCGCGACGGCAGGCGCACGGAAACGCATGACGGTGACGCCCATCTTCGCCGGTGGCTGACGGGGCTGGGCTATCCGCTCGATGTCACGGCGACGATCGTGAACACCCAGGCGGCCTTCATCCGGTGGTACGATGCCGTCGAACTGCGCGCGAACGGCATTCCAACCGGGCCGTATCCGTAGCCGCCCGCGGGCGGGGCCATGTTCATTCCGCGCGATATTCCCCGATGGCGAGCAGGGCCGCGACCTTCTCGGCGATCTGGCTGACGGTGACCGGCTTGCGCAGCATGGAAAAGGGACCGTTCATCGCGCCGCCCATCGCCAACTGGGCGCTCTCGCCCATGTAGCCGGTCAACAGCACGGCCGGCAGGCCGGGATGGCGTGCCTGTGCCTCGCGGATCAGCGCGATGCCGCTGAGGCCGGGCATGCTGAGGTCGGAAATCAATGTGTCCACTTCCTCGCCCGCTTCCAGCAAGGCCAGCGCCTCGACCCCGCCCTGCGCCGTCAGCACCACGAAGCCGGCATCCTCCAGCCCGACCGCGAGGGTTTCGCGCACCACGTCCTCGTCGTCCACGACCAGCACGCGCCGCGCCCTGGGCGAGGCGGACCCGAAATCCGGCCGCGGCTCCGCTGTCATGATCCGCCCGTCCGCCGTGGGCAGCCAGAGCGTGACCGTCGTGCCCCGGCCGGGCGTGCTCTCGATCGCCAGGGTGCCCCCCGATTGCTCGGCGAAGCCGCGGGCCATGGACAGGCCCAGCCCGGTGCCGCGGTCCAGCGGCTTGGTCGTGAAGAAGGGCTCCAGCGCACGCGCCAGGGTGGCCGGATCCATGCCGGTTCCGGTGTCGGTGACGGAGAAGCGGACATAGGTGCCGGGGTTCAGGCCCTCGGGATGGGCGGGCCTGGCGACCTCTTCCATCATCGCCCCCAGCGTGAGCGTGCCGCCTTCGGGCATGGCGTCGCGCGCATTGGTGCCGAGATTGACCAGCACGGTCTCGAGCTGCCCCCGGTCGGCCATCAGCTCCCGCAGCTCCGGCCCCACCTCCAGCCGCACGGTGATGGGGCTGCCGAGCGTATGGGCCAGCACGTCGCGCAGGCCCTCGAGCAGGGCGAGGGGATCGATCCGCTCGGCCCGCAGCTCGCCGCGCCGGGCGAAGGCGAGCAGCCGGCGGGTGATGGCGGCGCCGCGCTCGGTCGCGTTGAGCAGGGTGCGGGAGAAGCGCCGCACGCTCTCCGGATCCGCGGCGCGATGCGCGATCAGCCCGGCACCGGTCTGCACCGCCTGCAGGATGTTGTTGAAGTCATGCGCGATGCCGCCGGCCAGTTGCCCAAGCGCCTGCAGCCGTTCGCCATGGGCCGCGCGTTGCTGGGCTTCTTCCCGCGCCAGCACTTCGGCGCGCACCCGTTCCTCCAGGTGCCGGTTCAGCTCGGCGAGGTCCGCCTCGGCCCGTCGCTGCGCGGTGGTGTCGGTCAGCGCCTCCAGCACCATCAGCGGCCGCCCGTCCGCCCCCCGCCGCAACACCTTGCGCGCCGCGATGACGAGTTGCCGTCCGTCGCGGGTGCGCTGGCGCAGATCCCCGGACCATTCGCCTTCGTGTTCCAGCGCGGCCGTGACCTCGGCGCGCGGGATGGGAAAGACCGTTCGCAGCAGCTCGTCCGATGTCCGCCCGATGGCCTCGGCCGCCGTCCAGCCGTAGAGCCGCTCGGCGCCCTTCGACCAGACCCGGATGATCCCGTCGGGCTCGCGCGCCATGAAGGTGCCGAGATCCAGCGTCTCCACCAGGTCGCGCAGCCGCGCCTCGTTCTCCCGCAATGCCTGCTCGGCCCGGCGCTGCTCGGTCACGTCGTGGCTGATGCCGACCAGCCCGACGACCTCGCCTGTTTCCGGGTCGCGCAGCGGCGTCTTCGTGGATTTCCAGTGCCGCGTCTCGCCGTGCTGCGCATCGTGCGCGGATTCGTCGAGCGTCTCGGTCTCGCCGCGGGCCATGATGCGCAGGTCGTTGGCCAGCACGGTCCGTCCCACGGTCGCGTCGGTGGCATACTCGGCCGCCGTCTGCCCGCGCACCGCCTCGAACGGGCGGCCGAGCACGGCCAGGGCCGCCGGATTGGCGTACAGCAACCGTCCCGCCCGGTCCTTCGCATAGAGCAGGTCCGGCGTGGCCTCGCCGAGGGCGCGCAGCATTTCCTCGCGTTCGGCCAGGCGGGCGGCGGTGCGGCGCTGTTCGGTGACGTCGCGGCAGAACACGGTGATGCTGCCGTCATCGGAGGGGAAGGCGCGCACCGCCAGATGGCGGCCGAGGGGGTCATGGAACTGCTCGGCCTGGGTCGGCATGCGCTCGGCCATGCAGCGCCGCAGGGCCTGGCGGAACGGGCCGCCGGCCGCCTCGGGGAAGCTGTCCCAGATCACCTGCCCGATCAGGGTGCGTTGCCCGGCGATCTGCGCCTGTGCCTGGCGATTGAGGAAGGTGAAGTGCCAGTCAGGGGAAAGCACGAACACGCTGTCGCCCGTGCTCTCCAGGGCGGAGCGCAGGGCGCGCTCGCGTGCCTCGGCGGCCTCGGCAACCGCATCGAAGGCCGCGCCGAGGCGCCCGAATTCCGATTTCTGCCGTCCCAGGCCGGTACGTGCGGAGAAGTCGCCGTCCCGCCAGCGTGCGGCAGCGGCGAGCAGCCGCCCCATCGGGCGGGTGATCGTCGGGCCGGCCACGGCGGCGGTGATGGCCATGGCGAGGGCGACACTGAGCCCCAGGAGCAACAGCCCGCGATACTGCTCCTGGCTGAGGGCGGCGAAGGTCGCGTCACGGTCCAGCCCGACCCCGAGACCAAATCCATCCGGTTCGACGTGGATCGGGGCGTAGGCGTAGATGCGGGTGATGCCATCGAGCCCGGCGGCTTCCCCGACCCCGGTCTGCGGTGCGTCCAGCAGCCTGCGTACCCGCTCGGGCACGGGTTGCCCGACATGGCGGCCGGGCTCGGGGCGCCGGGCGAGGATGGTGCCGTTGGCATCGGTGATGAAGGCCGAGGCGCCCCGTGGCAGAGGCAGGCTGTCCAGTCTTTGCTGCAGCCATCCGAGATCCAGCGCGATGGTGATGACGCCCGCGATCCGGCCATCGGGATTGCGATAGCGCTGCGCGAAGTGGACGCTCGGCCGCCCGGAGCCGCGCCCGATCGCGTAGTCGCCCACCACCAGCCCGTCTTCCGCCATGGCGCGGGTGAAATAGGTGCGGTCCACGACAGTGTTGCCGATGTCGCCGGGGCGGGAGGAGCAGATGACCCGTCCATCGCGATCGGTCCCGGCGACGGCGGCGTAGCGGGGGAATTGCTGCAGCAGGTTCGGGAAATAGGGGGCGCACTCGTTTTCCCAGTGGCCGCGCAGGGCGCTCAGGTTGACCAGCGCGGTCATGAGCTGCCGGGCGCCCTCCAGCACCTGCACCTGCTCGGAAGAGGCGATGTGCACGAGGCGCAGGGCCTCGTCATGGATCGCCTGCCGGCGGATGTCCCGGGCGCCGATCTCGGTCCAGAGCTGGAAGGCAAGGGCGGGGAGCAGGGCGAGGCCGGTGATGAGCAGCAGGCGTCCGAACAGGCTTTTCACGGCGTATGTTTCCCACCTGGCGAACGATTGTACTCGTCCGGCAATAACCTCACATTTTTGTGATTTTTAACATATGAAAAAGAAAAAAACAAGAAAAAATGGCAAGATATTTACCAATATCACCAATGACGAAAGTTAATTTCGTATGATGCGAATAGATATGTCGGGCTTATAGATGGGTTTTTACTTTGTTTGCTGCCGTAATTTCTGAATGCTCAAGCTTCCAATGCAACAAGTCCCTGATCAAGCTGGCCTGAAGCATGTCCCCGGGCTCCGTCGCTTCCGGCAGGCTGTCATACGGCCGTGATGTCGGCATTGGGGTAAGACGGGTAACATTCCTGCCCGCAACCTGGGGAAGCGAGCCATGCAGGATCAGGCGTCATCCGATATCGCGGCCCCGGTTCTCGCTTCCCCAGCCCCCGAGGCGCCCGGCCGGCCCGGCATGGAACTGGACGCCCTGCATGAGGAGGTCGTCGCGCTCGGCCATGCCGTCCGCGCCGAGGCGGCTGCCATCGCCGCCGGCTGGCCGGCCGTGCCGGACGATCGCGGCTTTGCCCTGAGCGCGGCCAATCTCGCCCATTATCTGGCATTGCGGCGGCGCGACCTGCGGCCGTTGCAGCGCCGGCTGATGACGGTCGGCCTGTCCTCGCTCGGCCGCCTCGAGAGCCGTGTCCTGCCGGGCCTGGACGCGGTGACGGCGAGCCTGGCGGTGCTGGCGGGCAAGCCCCCCCGGTCCTGGCCGCCGGCGGCAGCCTTCTTCACCGGCGAGGCCCTGCTGGCCGAACGCGCGCGCGAGGTGCTCGGCCCGCCGGTGGAGCCGCATGGGGTGGCGGTGCTGGTGACCTGTCCGTCCTCGGCCGCCGACGATCCGGCCTTCATGCGCGGCCTGGTCGCCGCCAATGTCGAGGCGGTCCGCATCAACTGCGCGCATGACGACGCGGAGGCGTGGGGGCGCATGATCGGCCATGCCCGCGCGGCGGGCCGCAAGGCGGGGCGGGCGTTGAAGGTGCTGATGGACCTTGCCGGCCCGAAGATCCGCACCGGGGCGGTGCGCTGGCCGGACGACGGGAAGCATCTGCGCCCACAGGTGAGGCTGGCGCTGGTGCCTCCTGGCGGGCTTGATGCGCTGCCGGCGGATGCGCCCTCCTTCGCCGCCGAATGCCTGTTGCCGGAAGCCCTGCACCTGGCGCGGCCGGGACAGCGGGTGTTCTTCGACGATGCCAAGGTCGGCGCCGTGATCGAGCAGGTGATGCCCTGGGGGCTGACCTTGCAGGTGGAGCGGACCAAGGCGGGCGGCGTGAAGCTGCGTCCGGAGAAGGGGCTGAGCTTTCCCGACACCGAGCTGACGGTGCCGCCGCTGACGCCCAGGGATCTGACCGATCTCGACTTCGTCGCGCAGCATGCGGACGGGGTCGCCTATTCCTTCGTGCAGTCGCCACAGGACGTGGCCTTGCTGCAGGACGCGCTGGCGCAGCGCCGGCCGGCGGACTGGCAGCGCCTGTCGCTGGTGCTGAAGATCGAGACGCAGCGGGCACTGCACCAGTTGCCGGCGATGCTGGTGCAGGCGGCGTCGCGCCAGCCCACCGCGGTGATGATCGCACGCGGCGACCTGGCCGCCGAGATCGGCTTCGGGCGCACCGCGGAGATGCAGGAGGAGATCCTGTGGATCGGCGAGGCCGCTCACGTGCCTGTCATCTGGGCCACGCAGGTGCTGGAAAGCCTGGTGCGCACCGGCACGCCGCTGCGCGGGGAGATGACCGACGCGGCCATGGCCGCGCGCGCGGAAGGCGTGATGTTGAACAAGGGCCCGTATGTGCTCGAAGCCATTGCCGAGCTCGATCGCCTGTTTGCCCGCATGGGTGAGCACCAGAACAAGAAGACCCCGCAGTTGCGGCGTCTGGCGAGCTGGTAGCCGCGGGCATGCGGGCCGGCCGCCAGGGCCGGCCCGCGTCGCCTCACCCGACCCGGACGTTGCGGAACTGCCAGGGGTCCTCGGCATCCACGTCTTCGGGGAACAGCCGGCCCCGACCGGCCAGCGGCGTCCAGTCGGTGTAGGCGCCCGTCACCTCCCCGAGATAAGGGCGGCACACCTCCATGATCTCCGCATGGTCCAGATCGTCCGCTTCCACCGCGCCGGCATCGGGATGGCGGATCGCCCACACCATCCCCGCCAGCACCGCGGCGGTCACCTGCAGGCTGGTGGCGTTGTTGTGCGGCACCAGGCTGCGCGCCTGCTCGATCGAAAGCCGCGAGCCATACCAATAGGCCCCCCTGGCATGGCCCATCAGCAGCACGCCGAGTTCGTCGATGCCATGCGTGATCTCGTCCATCATCAGGCGCTGGCTCGGTTGCATGGTCCAGTTCCGGCCCGCCAGCTCGTGGATCGAGAGCACCGCGTCATCGCAGGGATGGTAGGCGTAGTGCACCGTCGGCCGGTACCGGGGGGCGCCGTTCTCACTCACCGTGAAGTAGTCGGCGATCGAGATCGATTCGTTGTGGGTGATCAGGAAGCCGTGCAGCGGTCCCGCCAACGGGGTCCAGGTCCGCACCCGCGTCGAGGCACCGGGGCGCAGCAGGTAGACCGCGGCATCGCAGCCAAAGTCATGGCGCCGCGCATCCGCCGGCAATGCCTTCTCGTGCGTGCCCCATCCCAGCTCGGCCGGCTGGCAGCCCTCGCCGACGAACCCATCGATTGACCAGGTGTTGACGAATTCGCCCGGTTGCTTGGGCCGGTTCGCGGTCTGGGTGTCGCGCTCGGCGATGTGGATGGCCTTGATGCCCAGGCGTTCAGCCAGCAGCGCCCAGGCCTCGCGACCCGCCGGCACATCGGTCTGCACCCCGGTGTCGCGCGCCAGGATCAGCATCGCTTCCTTCAGCAGGTGGGAGACCAGGCCGGGATTGGCGCCATGGGTCAGCACCGCGGTCGGGCCGGGCTGGCCACGGAACGCAATCGCGCTCTCGCGCAGGGCGTAGTTGGAGCGCTGCGAGGGCGTGAGCGAGGGATCGGTGTAGCCGCCCGCCCAGGGCTCGATGCAGGTGTCGAGATACAGCGCGCCGATGCCGCGGCACAGCTCGATCAGGGCGACCGAGGAGACGTCCACCGACAGGTTCAGCAGGAAATCGCCCGCGCCCAGCTCGGGCAGCAGCAGGTCCCGGTAGTTGTCGCGCGTCAGCGGGGCGAGCGTCATCCGCACGCCGTGTTCCGCGGCGATCTCGCGGCCCCGAGGCTCGGCGGTGATGATGTGGATCCGTTCGCGCGGCATGTCGATGTGCCGCAGGATCAACGGCAGGACGCCCTGGCCGATGCTGCCGAAGCCCAGGATCACCAGGCGGCCCGAAAACGCGATGTGCTTCATCAGTGTCTCTCCATGCAGGCACGGGAAAAATGGCGGCGGACCGGAGCATCGGTGCCAGGGCGCACCAGCGCCAAGGCGCCGCCGTGATGGCGCCCCCGGGACAGGATGCGACCGGCAGGGGGGACATTCATGTGACAGTCCTCGCGACAGCAGGCGGACGCGCACGACCCGCCCGGGCCAGGGCGGGCCAGGCGGCAGGCCGTCAGCGGGCGCGGGAGCCCGGGACGGAATTCAGGCGATGCTGCGCGGACTTCGCATCGCAGCCAACCGAACAGCCAACACAGGCGTCTCCCTCACGACCCCGGCCCCGCGGGACCGGCCAGACCGAAAAGGACGCGTCACGTCGTTGCTGTGCCCCTGCGGGGCTCGCGGCACGTACGATGCGTCAAAACGCTCCGCCCTTCCGGGCGAAAGCGGGCGCGGCTTATGGCCCATGTTGGCGGGATGAAGCTATGCGTTTTTCGATACCGAGCATTTCTCACGCGCAGGCCGGGCGGATGGCGGACGCGAGGCCGCAGGGGCACGCCCGTGACGTCACGGCGATGTCCGGCGTGACGTCGCGGCAGGACAGGATAGGAGAGGATAGGATAGGAGAAGACAGGTACACGAACACCACTCCAGGGCTTCGCCCTGGCGCGCCGGCCGAGCCGGACGCGCGGGTGGTTCCCCTGTCGGAAGGGAATGCCGGGCTGGGTAAGCCAGGGCCGGAGCGGCTGGGAACGCCGTGCCGGTGGTGCCGGTGGCGTTCGCCGGGAGGGGCGGAGTGGTACCCGGAATGTCGGCACGGGAGGGCGGGAGGCGCCTCCCGTGCCGCGCGGTCTCAGGCCGCCGTGACCTCCGGCAGCTCGGCGAGCGCCGATTGCAGCGCCGCATCGTCGTAGTCGCGGTCCTCGAGCTTGCCGGCGAAGTAGTCCATGTACGCCTGCATGTCGAAATGGCCGTGACCGGACAGGTTGAACAGGATGGTGCGGCTGACGCCTTCCTCGCGACAGCGCAACGCCTCGTCGATGGCGCAGCGGATGGCGTGGGTGGCTTCCGGGGCCGGCACGATGCCTTCGGTGCGGGCGAACTGCACGCCGGCGTCGAAGCAGCCGGTCTGGGTGAAGGCACGGGACTCCATCAGGCCGAGTTCCTGCACCAGGCTGACCAGCGGCGCCATGCCGTGATAGCGCAGCCCGCCGGCATGGAAGCCCGGCGGCACGAAGGTCGAGCCGAGCGTGTGCATCTTCACCAGCGGCGTCAGATGGCCGGTGTCGCCGAAATCATAGGCGAACCTGCCGCGGGTGAGGGTGGGGCAGGCCGCCGGCTCGCAGCCGATGGCGCGCACCTTCCGCCCGCCGCGCAACTGCTCGCCGAGGAAGGGGAACACCAGGCCGGCGAAGTTCGAGCCGCCGCCGGTGCAACCGATCAGGATGTCCGGATAGTCGCCGGCCATCTCCAGTTGCAGCAGCGCTTCCTGGCCGATCACCGTCTGGTGCAGCAGCACGTGGTTCAGCACCGAGCCCAGGGCGTATTTGGTGTCCTTGTCCTGGACGGCGAGCTCGACGGCCTCGCTGATCGCCATGCCCAGGCTGCCGCGGCAATCCGGATCGTGGGCAAGGATGGCGCGGCCTGCCTCGGTCAGCGGGCTCGGGCTCGGGATGCAGGTGGCGCCCCAGGTCTCCATCATGGCGCGCCGGTACGGCTTCTGGTTGTAGCTCGCGCGCACCATGAAGACCTTGACCTCGAGGCCGAACATGCCGCCCGCATAGGCCAAGGAGGATCCCCACTGCCCGGCGCCGGTCTCGGTGGTCAGCCGCTTCACGCCCGCCTGCTTGTTGTAGAAGGCCTGGGCGATCGCGGTATTGAGCTTGTGGCTGCCGGCGGCGCTGACGCCCTCGTATTTGTAGTAGAGCTTCGCGGGCGTGCCGAGGGCTGCCTCCAGCCGGCGGGCGCGGACCAGCGGCGAGGGGCGCCAGGCGCGGTAGATCTCGCGTACCGGCTCGGGAATTTCGATTTCCCGCTCGGTGGCGACCTCCTGGAGGATCAGCTCCATCGGGAACAGCGGTTCGAGATCGGCCGGGCCAAGCGGCTGGCGGGTGGCGGGATGCAGGGCGGGGGCGGGCTGGGAGGGCAGGTCGGCGACGATATTGTACCAGGACTTCGGAATCCTGGTCTCGTCGAGAAGGTATTTCACCGTGTCGGCCATGGCGTTTTCCTTTTTTGTGTCCGTGCAAAACGAAAATAGACAGCCCCGGCCGGGCGGAGAAGCGCAGGGCCGGACCGTGTCCATGTTCAGAAGCGAAGGCCGACCTTCAGCCAAAGCGCATCGCCCTGGGTGTGGTTATGTGCCATGACCTCATGTTGCCAGTTCGCCCAGAAGAACAGACCTTTGTACATGAAGGTCATGCCCGGGCCGATGGCCAGGGCTTCCGTGCGGTTCGCGCCGGCGGCGCCGCTGCCGGAATCGGCGGTGGTCTGCGTCAGGTAGTAGCCGACCGCGCCGACCTTCAGCGTGTCCCAGACATTGTAGCCGAGCGCGAAGTCGACATGCGCGGTCTGGCCGGAGAGGTAATTCGTGGAAGTGTTCTCGGTGTTGAAGTCGTACATCGCCTTCACGCTCGCCTCGATGCCGCCGGGGCGGGCATAGGTGACGGCGAGGACCGGCTCGAACTGAAAGTAGTTGTGGCCGAGATTGGCCAGCCAGTTCTTGTTCCAGGCCGGCGGCGGCAGGTTGACGTCAACCGCGGTGGCAACGTGCAGGTCGCCGAAATGCCAGGCCACGCCGGCCGGCGTGAGCGTGACGTTGCCGATGCCCGCACGGTTCTGTGCGCGGCCGGGCACGTTCACGTTGAGATAGACCAGGGGCACGATGATCTGGCTGAACAGGTTGCCGCCCAGCACGGGCAGGTCCCAGGACTGGATCACGCGGCTGGCGTTCACCAGCGCATTCAGCCCGAAGCCGGGGATGGCATTGTTGCCGGCGCCGTCATTCATGCGACGCGCGGTGTAATACTCGGTGTTGTTCAGGTAATAGGTGCCGGGCGGGGGAACGATGCCGGCGCCGAAATTCTCGAATCCATTGGGATAGATGATCGAGTTGCCCTCGACCGCCTGGGCGGACGACACGGCAAGGGTCACCATGGCCATGGATGCTGCCACGGTCCGAAGAGAGTGCAAACAGACCTCCATCTGATCAGGTTCGTGAGGCCTGGGGCACAAGGCTTCGAATACGAATCGTTACTGGGACTGCGATCCGTTGCCAAGCCGGGGTCTGGCCGGCGGGCCATGCCGCGTGGCCCGGCCCGGAGGCAGGGGGCGGATGGCCCCGGCCGTGGTTCAGTAGGCGAGGAAGGCCTGGTACGCCTCCGTCATGTCCTGCACGGCGGCGGCGAACAGACGTTCGCCATGTTCGGGCGATGACAGGGCCGGCGCGGAGCCGATGCGCCCGTCGGGGAAGCGCGAGCGATAATCGGCGCCTTCGAAGAAGCCGCCCGATGGCGGCGCGACGTGCGGTGCCAGTTGCGCCTGCTTGATCGCCTGCGGCTGGTAAAACTGCGCCACGGAGACCTCGGTGCAGGTGGCGTGGTGCCCGTCGGCGTCCCCGTACAGCTCGCGTGACAGCGCCCGGGTACGCGGACCGTCGGACCACAGCTTCATGCGGCAGCGCACCGGCGTGTCCGCCTCGCCGAGCGAGCGCATGGCATAAAGTTCGTCGAAGGCGGCGGTGACGCTGGCGATGTTGCCGCCATGGCCATTGATGAAGAAGAACCGGCGGAACCCGTGCACGGCCAGCGACTGCACCACGTCCCGCACCACCAGCATCAGGGTGGCGGGGCGCAGCGTCGCCGAACCGGCGAAGCCGAGATGATGCTGCGACATGCCATAGGCCAGGGTCGGGGCGACCATGCAGCCGATGGCATCACCCACACCCCTGGCCACGAATTCCGCCGTCAGGTGATCGGTGCCGATCAGGCCGTTCGGGCCGTGCTGCTCGACCGAGCCGATCGGGACGATGATGCCGGACCGGGTCTGGAGATATTCCTCCACCTCCTGCCAGGTGGAGAGGGCGAGTTGCATGGGTGGCCTCCGTTGCTCGGGCACCCCGGGCCATGCCACGGAGCACACCCTGCCGCAACCGCGCCAGCCCGTGGCCGTGCACCCCCAGGCGACAAGCCTCGCGGAAATCTTTCGCCTTTCCGGTGGGTTGGTCAAGCCACGGTGGCATACGGGGCGCTCCGTATCAGGCCTGCGGATACGTGTGGAAGCGCAAGCGCCACCCAGGACGGGACTGGTCATGCCGACGCAGCGGCGTATCATAGACGGCTATGCCATTGCCCGCGAGGGCCGTTCCTCCCGCCCGGGCCGGACGGGTTCCCTCCGCAATGTTGGCATCTGCCCTGCGCTTTATGCCAAGGTGCGCCCGGAGTGGTCCGGGATTGGCCCCACGCGGGACCTGGACCGGCCGTAACATTCGGGCCGTCCGTTCACGTGCCGCAAGTTCCCGGCGCAGGATCAGGCGGTTCGCTGGCAGGGAATGAAATTGTCATCGTGACCGAGCCCCGAATCATTACCCTTACGGTCAATCCGACCGTCGACATCGCCTCGGATACGGACGCGGTGCGTCCGATCCACAAGGTGCGCACTTATGCCGAAATGCAGGATCCCGGCGGCGGCGGCGTGAACGTCGCGCGCGTGATCCACGAACTGGGCGGGGATGTGCTGTCGATCATCCTCTCGGGCGGCTTTCCCGGGCGCTTCCTGGAGGAACTGCTCGCCGAGGAGCAGGTGCCCTGCCAGGCGCTGCGCATCGCCGGGCGCACGCGGGTCAGCTACACCGTGCACGACCGCGGGTCCGGCCAGGAATACCGCTTCGTCCCCGAAGGCCCGCATGTGACCGAAGCGGAGTGGCGCAGCGCGCTGGAGGCGCTGGAAGCGGCGGAGGGAGAGGGTGCCTGGATCGTCGCCAGCGGCAGCCTGCCGCCGGGGATGCCGGAGGATTTCTACGCCCGCGCGGCCGAGATCGCGGCACGGCAGCGGCGGCCTTTGGTGCTCGACACCTCGGGCCCACCGCTGCGCGCGGCGCTCGGCAAGGGCGTGGCCCTGGTCAAGCCCAGCCTGGGCGAGTTCGAGCGGCTGATCGGCAAGCACCTGCGCTGGCGCGAGGACCTCGAACAGGCGGCGCTGAAGATGGTGCGCTCCGGCGCGGCCGAGCGCATCGCGGTGACGATGGGCCGGGACGGCGCCATGCTGGCCACGGCGGCGGGGGTGCTGCACATGCCGCCGGTCGAGGTGGAGGCCCACAGCGCCGTCGGCGCGGGTGACAGCTTCATGGGGGCGATGGTGATGGCCCTGGCGCGCGGTGCCACCGACGAAGACGCGTTCGCCTGGGGCATGGCCGGCGGCGCCGCCGCGGTGATGCACACCGGCACCGCGCATCCGGCGCGGGCCGACGTGGAGGCGCTGCACGCAAGATTGCGTGAAGGCGCTTTGGCCATCGGATAAGTTCGCGGGGCGTTGCCCCGCCCCCACCAGGGGCTCCGCCCCTGGACCTGGCCAAGGGCTTCGCCCTTGGAACCCGATACTCTGTGCCGCGCAGCGAGAATGGGATCCAAGGGCCTTGTGGCCCTTGGCAGGTCCAGGGCGGAGCCCTGGCCTTTCTTCAGTCAATCACCGGCACCCCCAAAGCAGTTGCGATCCAGCACAGGTTGGTCCAGGTGTCGATCTGCAACGGCACGCCCCGCGCCTCGCGCTCGGCGCGGGTGCGGGCTTCCGGTTCGCCCGGCAGCAGCACCTCGGCAAAGCCGTCCGCCGGCGATGAGGATTTCACGTATTCGGCGTAGGCGATCGTCTCCGCCACGAAATCGCGGGCGCCGAAATGCTGTGGGTCGAGATAGATCGAGAGCATGCCGTTGCCGATGCGCCGTTCCGGGCCGTGCCTGGGCCCGGACGGCCCACCGCCGCAAAGCACGCCGGCGAGGATCTCGCACATGAAGGCCAGGCCCGATCCCTTGTGTTCGCCGAAGGCCCGGATGGCGCCGGTGCCGTTCTCGGGCTTGCGCGGGCCGTTGGGTTCCAGGCTGCCGTACAGCGTGGCGGGATCGGTCGAGAGCCGGCCGTCGGCCCCGATCAGCGCCCCTTCGGGGACCGGCTTGCCGCCGTTGGAGGCGACCAGCACCTTGCCTTCGGCCACCACCGAAGTGGCGAAGTCGAGCAGCAGCATCGGCCGACCCGGCATGGGCGGGATGCCGATGCAGACGGGATTGGTGGCAAAACGCCGTGCCGTGCCGCCATAGGGGGCGACCAGTTCGCCGTTCTCGACATTGACGAAATGCAGCGAGATCAGGCCCGCTTCGGCGGCGCGCTCGCCCCAGTCGCCGATGCGCCCGGCATGGGCCGAGCGGCGCAGCGCGATGACGGAGAGGCCCGCCTCCCGGGCCTTGCGGATGCCGAGATCGACCGCCTGCGGGGCGATCGTCTGGCCGAAGCCGTACTGGCCGTCGACCACGGCATGGGTCGGGCTTTCGCTGACGATGTCGATGGACTGGCCGACCAGGGTGCGGCCGGCGCGGACATCGTCGACATAGCGGGGCACGCGGATGACGCCATGGCTGTCATGGCCGGTGAGGTTGGCCGAGACGAGGTAGAAGGCGATGCGGGCCGCCTCGGCCTTGTCGCAGCCGACGCCGCGGAAGATGGCGCTCACGAGGTCGCGCAGCGTGCCGGCGGGGATGATGTGGGTGGGCGCAGCCATCGGGTTTCCTTTAGGACGGCTCAGACGACGCGGCCGCTGTCGTTCTCGATCAGGTGCATCTGGTTGAGGTCGGCGGCCAGGGTGAAGACCTGGCCGTGATGCACCTCGATGGTCGGGTCGATGCGGGCGCAGACCGGCTCGCCTTCGATGAAGAAATGCAGCAGCGTCTCCATGCCCATCGGCTCCACCACGTCGACCAATGCCTGGATATGCACGGTGCCGGGCCTGTCGGCGGGATGCGGCTCGGTCAGGTGCTCGGGTCGCAGCCCCAGCGTCATCCTGCGGCCCTTGTACGGCCCGTAGCGATCGACGCGCTGCGGCGGCACCGCCAGCAGGGTGCCGTCGGCGAGCCGCAGCTTCAGCCCGCCGTCATCGATCAGGTTCACCGGCAGGAAGTTCATCGCCGGCGAGCCAATGAAGCCGGCGACGAAGCGGGTGGTCGGACGGTGATACAGTTCCTGCGGCGGCCCGACCTGCTCGATGATGCCGCCATTCATCACCACCACGCGGTCGGCCAGCGTCATCGCCTCCACCTGGTCATGGGTGACGTAGACGGTGGTGGTGGGGATGGTCTGGTGGACCTTCTTGATCTCGGTGCGCATCTGCACGCGCAGCTTGGCGTCGAGGTTGGAGAGCGGCTCGTCGAAGAGGAAGACCTTGGGATTGCGCACGATGGCCCGGCCCATCGCCACGCGCTGGCGCTGCCCGCCCGACAGGGCCTTCGGCTTGCGTTGCAGCAAGGGCTGGATGTCGAGCATGCGGGCGGCGTCATCGACGCGGCGGCGGATTTCCTCCTTGGGGAATTTCCGCAGCTTCAGCCCGAAGGCCATGTTGTCGAACACCGACATGTGCGGATAGAGCGCGTAGTTCTGGAACACCATGGCGATGTCACGGTCGCGTGGCGGCACGTCGTTGACCACGTCGCCGCCGATCCAGATCTGCCCGTCGGAGATTTCCTCGAGCCCGGCGATCATGCGCAGCGTGGTGGATTTGCCGCAGCCCGACGGCCCGACCAGCACGACGAATTCGTGGTCGGCAATTTCCAGGTCGATGCCCTTCACCGCCTGCACGCCGCCTTCATAGGCCTTGACGACCTTGCGGATCGACACCTCGGCCATGTTTCCTTTCCCCTTCAGCCTTTTGTGGCGCCGGCGGTCAGGCCGGCGATGTAGTAGTCCATCAGGAACGCGTAGATGATGACCGGCGGTGCCGCGGCCATCAAGGAGCCGGCCATGATCTTGCCCCACTGGAACACGTCGGCGCGGATCAGGTCCGAGACGATGCCCACGGTCAGCACCATCTGGTCGGAGCTGTAGAGAAAGGCCATCGGATAGAGGAAGGCGCCCCAGGCCACGGTGAAGGCGAAGATCGTCGCGGCGATGATGCCGGGCATGGCGACGGGGATGAAGATCTTCCAGAGCATCTGCAGCCAGCCCGCGCCGTCGATCAGCGCCGCCTCGTCCAGTTCCTTCGGGATCGAGGCGAAATAGCCGATCATGATCCAGGTGCAGAACGGCACCGACAGCGTCGGATACAGGATCACCATCGCCCAGGCGTTGTTGATCAGCCCGAGCGCTCCGGTGATCTGGAACATCGGGATGAACAGCAGGCTTTCCGGCACCAGGTAGGTCAGGAACACCCCGGTGGCCAGCACCTGGCTGCCCCAGAAGCGCATGCGCGCGAGGCTGAAGGCCGCCAGCACCGAGATCACCATGGTGATGGCCACCACGCAGACCGCGACCTTGGTGGAATTCCAGAAGAAGGCCTGGAAGTTCGGCGCGGTCAGCAGCTCGATGTAGTTGGATAGCGTCGGATGGCGCACCAGCCAGGGATTGCCCTCCATGCTGGAGATCTCGCCCGAGGTCTTGAGGCTGGTCATCAGCATGTGGAAGGGCGGGATCAGGAAGAAGACCACGAAGCAGGCCAGCGCCGCGTAGCTGCCCCACAGCGCCCATTGGCGCTGGCGGTGCAGGCTGTGCACGGGCCGGCGCGCCATCGGCCGGGGGGCGGTGACGGTCGCGTCCATGTCACATCTCCTCGCGGGTGCGCCGGGTCACGCCGCGCAGCGTGAAGAAGGCGAAGATCGCCAGCAGCGGGAACATGAACAGGCTGACCGCCGCGCCGAGCGGGATGTCGCCGGACTGGATGCCGACCTGGAAGGCGTAGGTGGCGAACAGGTGCGTCTGGTCCTGCGGCCCGCCATTGGTCAGGATGCGCACGATGTCGAAATTGGCGAAGGTGATGATCAGGCTGAACAGCACGGTGATGCTGATGATGTTGCGCATCATCGGCAACGTCACGTAGATCAGCTTCTGCACCGGCCCGGCGCCGTCGATGGCGGCGGCCTCGTAGAGTTGCTCGGGTACCGATTTCAGCGCCGCCAGGTACATGATCATGAAGAACGGCGCGCCGTACCAGGTGTTCACCAGGATCACCGATATGCGCGCCCACCAGGTGCTGCCGAGCCAGGGCGCGCCGGGCAGGCCGAGCGCGTTCAGCACCCAGTTGATGGCCGAATAGGACGGATCGAACAGCCACCACCAGCCCAGCGTCGACATCGCCAGCGGGATCACCCAGGGCACCAGCAGCAGGCCGCGCCAGATGCGCTGGCGGTGGCTGGGGATGTTGTGCATCAGGTGGGCGAGGACGAAGCCGATCACCGCCTTCAGCACCACCGCGGTGACGGCGAAGAACACGCTCTGCCCGATCACCATGATGAAGGTGTCGCGCCGCAGCAGGAAGGCGAAGTTGTCGAGGCCGACGAACTTCGTCATCCGCTTGTTCAGCATCGCCAGCCACATCGAGAACACGGCCGGATAGAGCACCAGCCCGAGGATGACGGCCAGCAGCGGCAGGCACATCAGCAAGGCGATGGTGGACCGCCGCCGCATCAGGCCGTGCAGGCCGCTTTGCCGGATGGCGGCGCCGGGCCGGATGGATGCGATCGATGCCTGCGACATCTCTCACTCCGCAAAAGGGAAAGCGCGGCCGGGCAGGTGCCCGGCCGCGACACGACATCCGATGAGCCCGGGATCAGCGGGCGAAGCCTTCCAGTTCGCCGGCGGCCCAGGCGATGACGCGGGGGATCGGCTCGTTGCTCTGCGCGACGCGGGCGACCATCTTGGTCATGGTCGCCTGGTTGTAGATCTGCACGGCGATGTCGGGCGGGGCAGGGAAGGCGGCGACCGAGGCCCGGTCCTTGTGCACCGGCTTCAGCGGATAGTTGGCGATGGTGCCCTTGGGCGGGCCTTCGTTCTGCCAGACCGGGAAATCGGTCATGCTGGCGAAGGGCGGCAGGTCATAGCCGGACACGGCGGAGATCAGCACCTCCGCCTGCTCGCGCTGCATCAGCCATTCGAGCAGATCCTTCGCCGCCGACTTGTTGCGGGCGAACTGCCAGATGCCCCAGAAATACGGCAGGTACGGCACGAAGCGTCCGGCCGGCCCGGCGGGGGGCGGGAAGGTCCAGAGATTCTCGGCGACCTGGGGATTGTCCTTGCGCGCCACCGCCCAGGCACTCGGCGGGTTCATGATCAGCGACGCCTTGCCGGAGATCAGCGCGCGGTTGTTGGAGGCATCGTCCCAGGAATAGACATCGCCCGGCAGCACGGCGCAGAGCTTCCTGAACCACTCCAGCACCTGGGTGACCTGGTCGGATTTGACGGTGACTTCGCCCTTCTCGTTGACCAGCGTGGCGCCGAAGCTGCGGAACACCGCCCCCGTCCAGTCGATCGCGTCGGGAAACTGCCCGAGCGGCATGCCGAAGGGGGTGCCGGCCTTGTGGCATTTTTCGGCGGCGGCGAGGAACGCTTCCCAGGTCCATTGGTCGTAGTCGGGACCCATCCCGGCGGCGGCGGGGAAGCGGGCCGGCAGGTCCATGCCGACATGCTGGCGGAACAGGTCGATCCGTCCGCAGCAGGGCTTGTTCTGGCTGCCGACATAGGTGGGGATGGCGTGGTAGCGGCCATCCGACCTGGCGAGATAATCGACGATCGGGTCGAAGCTGCCGTATTTCGCGGTCAGCCGCTTCGCCACGTCGTCCATCGGTTCAAGGTTGCGGGCATTGTTCAGCACTTCCCAGGTCGGGAAGGTCTGGATGTCGTGGCCGGTCTTCGCCTGCGCCTCGGCGGCGATGGTCAGCAGGTTCTTGTTGCCGACCGAGGTGATGAAGTCGATGCTGACCTCGGTCTTGGTCTGGTCGGCCCATTTGGCGACCATTTTGCGCATCGCCTCGTTGCCGACCGGGACCCAGTGGTCCCAGAAGCCGATGGTCAGCTTGCCAGCGGCGCCGGCGGTGCGGATATGGACCAGCGGCAACGCCGCCGTGGCGGCGCCGAGCGTGAGCGCCTTGCGCCGTGAGAGCTTTCCCCTGGGCATTTCCTGGATTTCCCCTTCCCTTGGCGGCCGGGACTGCTGCCCGGTCCGTTTCATTTCTTTTCTTTTCGAACAGGCGGAGACTGTCGCGCCGCCGGTCTGCCCGCCAGCATGCGGCCAGACTGGAAGCGAAGCAATCCTCACGCTATCCGCGCAAGGGGGAGCTTTGCATCAAAGCGTTGCGTGAGCGGCGGCGAGAACCCGGTCGATGAAGGCCTCGCTGCTGCCGAGGTAGCGGGCCGGATCCGTCAGCCGCTCGATCGCGGCCCGGTCGAGCCGCGCGGCGATGACTTTCTCCTGCGCCAGCGCTTCCACCAGCGTGAGGCCATCGGCCAGCGCCCGGTCGCAGGCATGCTGCACCGCATGATGCGCCGCCTCGCGGCCGAGTTCCGGGGCGAGGCCCATCATCACCGCCTCGGCCATGATCAGCCCGCCGGAGCCTTCGAGATTGCGGCGCATGCGCGCGGGGTCCACCACCAGCCCCTCGATGAGCGCGTGCGCCTGTTGCAGCGCGCCATGCGTCAGCACGAAGGCCTGCGGCAGGGCGAGCGCCTCGGCCTGCCAGGGGCCGGTGGCGCGCTCGTGATCCTGCAGCATGGCGCCTTGCATCAGCGGCACCAGCGCCTGCACGCCGCGCACGGCGGCGAGCACGTACTCGCTCGCGATCGGGTTGCGCGTCTGCGGCATGGTGGAGGAACCGCCGCGGCCGGCGACATAGGGCTCGTTGACCTCGCCGATTTCGGTCTGCGCCAGCAGGGTCACGTCGGTGGCGATCTTGCCGAGGCTGCCGCACAGCAGGCCCAGGAAGGAGACGGCCTCGGCCAGGCCGTCGCGCGCGACATGCCAGGGCGCGGGCGCGGTGTGCAGGCCGAGCTCGGCCGCGAGCCGTTCCATCACCGCGAGCCCGCGCGGGCCGAGCGAGGCCAGCGTGCCGGCGGCACCGCCGAACTGCACCAGCTCGACGCGCGGGCGGAGCTGGTCGAGGCGCTGCACATGCGCGGCGAGCGGCTGTAGCCAGACCGCGCATTTCAGCCCGAAGGTGATCGGCAGGGCGTGCTGCAGATGCGCCCGCCCGGCCATCACCGTGCGGCGATGCGTCTGGGTGAGCCGCGCCAGCACGCGGATGGTGCCGATCAGCTCGGCGCGGATCAGGGCCAGGCCCTCGCGCACCTGCAGCACCACGGCGGTGTCGATGATGTCCTGCGTGGTGGCGCCCCAATGCGTCCAGGCGCCGGCCTGCCCGGCCGCGCGCGCGAGCCCCTTCACCAGCCCGACCACCGGATAGCCGACCTGGCGGGTGCTCGCGGCGAGCTCGGCGGTGTCGAGATTTTCGATGGTGGCGACGGCGGTGATGGTTTCCGCCGCATCCTCCGGGATCAGGCCGAGCCCGGCCTGCACCCGCGCGAGCGCTGCCTCGGTATCGAGCATGCGCTGCAGAAAAGCCGTCTCCTCGAACACGGCCCGCATGGCATCGGAGCCATAGAGCGTGCCCATCACCTGGCTGTCGGCGGGGTTGGTCGGCATGCGATCCCTCCCTTCTGCGTGCTGCGCCCGCAATGGAACATCACGTCACGCCGTGGCTGGCGTCCCTGGTCCGGTGGTCCGTTTCGGTGTTACGGCTCGGGCCGCTCCCCGTCGTCCCGGCGGCGAGCGGGTCGGCGACGGCCGGCGCGAGGAAACGGAGCAGCGCCGAACTCACCAGATCCGGCGCCTCGGCCGGAGGCAGGTGGGCGGTGCCGGGCAGCACCTCCAGGCTGGCGCCGGGGATGGCCTGCTGCAGCGCGCGGGCGCTGGCGAGCGGGGTGGATTGATCATGCTCGCCGACCAGGATCAGCGCGGGGACGGCGAGGCCGGTAGTGCCGGCGGTGAGGTCGGCGGTGGCGAGCGCCTCGGCGGCGGCGGCATAGCCTTCCGCCGGGGTGCGCAGCAGCATGCGGCGCAGGCCATGGGTAGCCGGGGCGTCGAGGAAGCCCGGCGTCACCCAGCGCGCCACGATCGTTTCCACCAGCCCGGCGATGCCGTGTGCCCGCACCAGGGCGGCGCGCTCGCGCCAGGTTTCAGGGGGCGGCAGGGCGAGGGCGGTATCGACCAGGATCAGGCTGGCGACCCGCCCCGGCGCCTGCGCGGCGAGGCTCTGCGCCACCATGCCGCCGATGGAGATGCCGCAGACATGCGCCATGCCGACGCCGAGCGCGTCCAGCACCGCCAGCGCGTCGCGGGCGAGGATGTCGATGCTGGTGGGGCCGGGGGTGACGCCGCTCAGGCCATGGCCGCGCAGGTCCGGGCGGATCACGCGGAAGCCGCCGGACAGCGCCTCGGCCGCGCCGTCCCAGAGCTGCAGCGTGGTACCGAGCGAGTGCAGCATCAGCAGCGCCGGTGCACCGGGTGGTCCGGAGACCTGCACATGGATGTCGAGGTCACCTGTCCTGAGGAACATGCTCCCGGCTCCGCCTGCATTCGCCTCGCCGCTAGCAGCCGGCAGCGGAACCCGCAACCCACGCCCGCGCGCGTGGGGACGGTGGCGGGATCGTGCGGGGCGGCAACGATGCGTGCCATCGTCGCGGCCGATCCGCAGGGGACCGTGTTCGCAGGTGCAAAATGGCGCAGGGCGGAGAGTGGCGGCAATCCCGCAACCGGGGCGCGGGCGCGCCCAGGGAATGCGCTTCATCTTTCCGTGAAAAAGGAGGGCGTTGTTGCTGCGGGCGGGCAGGTTGGAATTTGCGGGGGCTGGATTGTTTTGAATACGTCATAACCTGTTGATGTGAATGCCGCAGGCGCTGGTTCGCCTGCCGCGTGTTGCCCGAGAGCGGAAAATACTGTCGCACTGCAGCGATTTCCTTGGGCAGGGTCAATGCACACAAGATAACGGACACATCCGTTGCGACCTGAACAACAGACCGCAACGCTGTGCTGATGCAGCGATAATCTATCTTTATGATGGAATTATTATGAATTTATACCAGATTTACCGATGCGGGTCAATGCCGGCAGTTTTGGCGCAGTAGACATACTGATTGCGAAGTCGGAAAATTCGGCGCACCATTTCTTCTCCGGAGCCAAGAGCCCGGAAGCCCGGAAGGGGGCTGGCAGCATGGAAGCACCCAAGCTCGAGTTCGCATTCGAGGCACGAATGGAGGTGGGGCCCACCTGCGAGGGCGGTGAGACGGCGGATGGACGCCGCCATGTCATGCCGATTCTCGGTGGAACGGTGGCCGGGCCGCGCCTCTTCGCCACCGTGTTGCCCGGTGGCGCCGATTGGCAGGTGGTGCGGGCCGATGGGTTCACTTCCCAGGTGGCGCGATATTCGCTGCAGGCGGTCGACGGCACGCTCATCAGCGTGGTCAGTCGCGGGGTGCGGCATGGCCCGCCCGAGGAGATGCGTCGGCTGGAGGCGGGCGAGGAAGTCGATCCGACCCTGATCTACTTTCGCTGCACCGCGAGCTTCGAGGCGCCGGAGGACAGCGCGCACGCCTGGTTGAACCGGCATGTCCTGGTGGCGACCGGCGAGCGGCAGCCCGACACCATGGTGGCGCGGTTCTGGACGGTCGCCTAGGACGGCAACCTGGCGGGCGGATCGGCACCAGCCAGGGCAGTGACGTTGACGCGGAACGATGCGGGCACCGTGCGACGGATGGCCCGCTTCAGCGGTTCTCCGCGATCATCGGGCGTGCGGCCAGGTCTTCCTGCACATAGCGGACGGCGGCTTCGAGCAGCACGGCCCGGGGATAGTCGTTGTGGTCCATCAGCGTGGCCGCGAGCAGCGGTGCGTTGGCCCCGAACGGCATGGCGACCGCCATATGATCGGCGTTGGGATAGCCGAGCAGGGTCGATCCCGGAATGATCGCATCCGAGGCGATGACCAGGCCGTCATTGACCGGTTCGGTTCCGGCGAGGTCCCGGTAGAAGGGCCGCAGACCCCATGACATGTCCGGGGCCGCGGCGAAGGCGGCCAGCGAATAGGTGCGCACCGTCCGGGGCAGCGGGTGCGTGGCGAGCCACCCCAGCCGCACCGACCGGCGCAGGCTGTCCACCGCCTCCAGATCCACCCCCGGCGGACAGGACGACAGGTGGGTTTCCTCGGCCAGATGCGCGAGGAATTCGGGAAAGCTGTCGGCCAGCGGCGAGCCGTTGACCGCCCCGGCGACGCTGATCACCGCGGCCACGCGCGCCGGCAGGTCGGGATGCTTCACCAGGGCCTCGAGCGTGTCGACGGTGCCCTTGGAATGCGTCACCAGGATGATCCGCTCGTCCTGCGGCATCGCCATCACGGCGGCGTGGATGATGTCGGCGTTGGTGACGCTGCCCTGGCGCCCCCGGGTCTGGATGTATCCGGTCGCGTAGCCCTGGGCCTGCAGGTTCGCCGTGGCGTCCTCGAAGGCTTTCGACAGCTCCGCCGCGCATTCGGCCAGCAGCCCGGGCACCATCACCACCCGCGTGGGCACCGGGGCGCGGCCGAGGGCCACCGGCCGGCCCGAAGGCGGGGGCTCGCCCGGCAGCTTCCACAGCGCGGAACTGTCCTCGCACGGGCGGTCATGCGGCAAGGCGGCGCCGTGATCATACCGCACGGCGCAGAAGACTTCCCGGAACCGGCCACGGCCATCGGTGAGGGTGGCTTGCCCGACCGGGAGAAGAATGGCCGGGGAGGTTTCCCGCAGCGCCGGCGCGTGTCCCGCGCAAGATGAAAGCAGCGTGGCGAGGAGGGCCACGCCGCAGGCGCGGCGCAACAGGGTCGTGGCGCGGCCACCGCCGCGCATCGGCAGGACATCCAGCGGGCGCATGGGCCGGTCTTTGCGAAACGATACGATTTTGTTTCGAACTTGCCCGTGGCGCCGTCAAGCCTGGAAACAGTCACGCGGCTCAGGGGGGAGGGCGGTCGATCCGCTTCAACATGTCCTCCAGCGCGGCGATGCGCTGCGCCGGAGCGGGATGGGTGGCCAGGAAGGTCGGGCCGGTCCGGGGGACCATCTGGTCCATGCGGCGCCACAAGGTGATGGCCGCGCCCGGATCGAATTCGGCGCGGGCCATGGAGACCAGCCCGAGCCGGTCCGCCTCGAGTTCCTGCCGGCGCGAGTAGGGGAGCAGCAGCCCGAGTTCGACGCCGGCCCCCATGATCGCGGCGATCTGGTTGGCGTACCGCAGCTCGGTCAGGTTCAGCGCCGCGGCGATGGCCTTCAGGCCGAGATCCTTCGCCACCGCCACGTTCATCCGTTCCTGGGCGTGGTTCGCCTGCACGTGTCCGATCTCGTGGCCGATGACGGCGGCGAGCTGGTCGGGCGACACGGCGACGCGAAAGAGGCCTTCGAACACGCCGATCCGCTTGCCCGGCAAGGCGAAGGCGTTGATGTCCGGGCGCGCGAACAGGACGATGTCCCAGGCATCGGCGTTTTCTCCCGCCGCGGTCAGCAGGCGGTCGGCGACCCGCCCGAGCAGTTGCTGACGTGAGGCATCGGTGCTGGCCGGGATCTGCGCGCGCATGCGGCTCCAGGTTTCCAGCCCGAGCTTGCGGACGGTCGCTTCCGAGACCAGGTTGACCGGCAGCCCATCGTCGCAGCCCGGCAGGGCCGCGAGGGTGGCGAGGCCGAGCAGGTTCCGGCGGGTGAAGCCGCGAAAACAAAAAAAGCACATGGTCGGTCACGGTCTGCGCAATCCCGGCCCGGCCGGACCCGGCCCGCCGCGAGGATTGCTCGTTGCAACAACAGCCAACAGGTGAAGCCGGGAGTCACGCCCCGTGCGGGGCGCGGTCGTGTGCCGATCGTGACGCAGGTGTCCGTTCTGTTGCGTGAATCGGCCCCCCGAATCAAGGCCCGCGTCGTCGGCACGGCTTGCGCGGGGCGAGGTGGCCGTGGCCCGATACGCTCCTCACGCAAGGAGCGGGGACGATGGCAAACGGATTGCGCAAGCGGCTGACCAGCTACGGGGATGCCGGGTTCTCGCTGTTCCTGCGCAAGGCCTTCATCAAGGCGATGGGCTTCTCCGACGACGCGCTCGATCGCCCGATCATTGGCATCACCGACACCTTCAGCGATTTCAATCCCTGCCACGGCAACGTGCCCGACCTGATCGCGGCGATCAGGCGTGGCGTCATGCTGGCGGGCGGGCTGCCGATGGCCTTTCCCACCATCTCGATCCACGAGAGCTTCGCCCATCCCACCAGCATGTTCCTGCGCAACCTGATGGCGCTGGACACCGAGGAGATGATCCGCGCCCAGCCGATGGATGCGGTGGTGCTGGTCGGCGGCTGCGACAAGACGCTGCCGGCGCAGCTCATGGGGGCGGCCAGCGCCGATGTCCCGGCGATCGTGGTGCCGACCGGCCCGATGCTGGTCGGCCATCACCGCGGCGAGGTGCTGGGCGCCTGCACCGATTGCCGGCGGCTCTGGGCCCGCCATCGCGCCGGCGAGATCGACGCCACCGAGATCGAGGCCGTCAGCGGCCGGCTCGCCCCGACCAAGGGCACCTGCATGGTCATGGGCACGGCGAGCACGGTAGCCTGCATGGTGGAGGCGCTGGGCATGTGCCTGCCCGGCGGCGGCACCTGCCCCGCGACCCATGCCGAGCGGCTGCGCCTCGCCGAGGCCTCCGGCACCGCCGCGGTGCGGCTGGCGGCCGAGGGGCTGCGGCCGCGCGACATCCTGACCCCGGCGGCGCTGCGCAACGCCTTCACCGTGCTGCAGGCGATCGGCGGTTCAACCAACGCGGTGATCCATTTCACCGCCATCGCCGGGCGGCTGGGCATTCTGGTCGATCTCGACGCCTTCGACGCGCTCGGCCGCGCGGCGCCGGTGCTGGTCGATCTCAAGCCCTCCGGCGCGCACTACATGGAGCATTTTCACTGGGCCGGCGGCGTGCCGCGCCTGTTGCGCGAACTGGCACCCTTCCTGGATACAAGTTGCCGCACGGTGGCGGGAGGAACCATCGCGGACGTCATCGCGGCGGCCGAGGACGTGCCCGGGCAAAACGTCATCCGCGGCCGCGACGCGCCGATCATGACCGGCGGCGGGCTCGCGGTGCTGCGGGGCAACCTGGCGCCGCAAGGCGCGCTGCTCAAGCGCTCGGCGGCGACGCCGGCCCTGCTGCGCCACGAAGGCCGGGCGGTGGTGTTCGAGTCGGTCGAGGACATGATCGCGCGCGGCGATGATCCGGCGTTGCAGATCACGCCGGACGACGTGATCGTCATGCGCAATGCCGGGCCGAAAGGGGCGCCGGGCATGCCGGAGGCGGGCTACGTGCCGATCCCCAGGAAACTGGCCCAGGCCGGGGTGAAGGACATGGTGCGGATCTCCGACGCGCGCATGAGCGGCACCGCCTTCGGCACGGTCGTGCTGCATGTGACCCCGGAGGCGGCCACCGGCGGGCCGCTGGCGCTGGTGCAGGGCGGGGACCGTATCCGGCTGGACGCGGACGCGCGACGGCTCGATCTGCTGGTGGACGAGGCGGACCTGGCCCGCCGGCGCGCGGCCTGGTCGCCCCCCCCGCCGCCGCCAGGGGCGGAGCGGGGCTATCTGCGCTTGTATCTGGACCAGGTGCTGCAGGCCGACGAAGGCTGCGATTTCGCCTTCTGCCGGCCGCCCGCCTGATCCCCGGTCAGATCGGCTCGTCGTCCCGATGGGCGCCGAGCCGCTCCGACAGGCGCCGCGTGACCTGCACCATCAGATCCGGGGCCGCGCGATCGACGCCATAGACGAAATCGGGGAAATTCAGCGGCTTCTGCACAGCCCAGATCTCCTCGTGCCGGTCGGGCGAGAGGATCCGGGCGGGATCGCCGACGGCGACCCAGCCGATCGGCACGGTGGCGCCCGGGGCGAGGCGGGTGCGCAGATGCACGACGGCATGGATGCGCACCTCGGCGCCACGCCCGAGCCACGCGCCATGGAAGATCGCGGCACCGGTGGCGACGAACACCTGATCCTCCAGCGTCGCACCGGTGACATGCGCGTTGGGGCCGATCAGGCAATGATCGCCGATGCTGCAGGGATGGCGCGGGCCCGCGCGGACGACGGCATTCTCCATGACGATGACGTCACGGCCGATGCGGATGGCACCGCCCGCCTCGCCGATGAGACGGGCGCCATGCATGATGCGGGCACCCGGGCCGATGCTGACATCGCCGCAGACCGTGGCGTCCGGAGCGACCCATGCCGTCGGATCGATCTGCGGGGCTTTTTCGCCGTGGGCGATGAGCATGTGTAATCTCTTTCCGTGGATATTCAGGAAAGGCCAGGGCTCCGCCCTGGACCTGCCAAGGGCCACAAGGCCCTTGGATCCCATTCTCGCTGCGCGGCACAGAATCATGGGTTCCAAGGGCGGAGCCCTTGGTGGAGGTCCAGGAGGCGAAGCCTCCTGGCGGGGGCGGGGCAGCGCCCCGCGACTCTATGTCCCGCGCATGTCGCTCCACACCAGCGCCGCGGCGGCGAGGTCCTCGATGGCGCTGCCGACGGATTTGAACAGGGTGATTTCCTGGTCGTTCTGCCGGCCGGGTGTCTCGCCGCGGCACAAGGTGAACAACGTCCCGGCAATGGCCTCGCGGGTCAACGCGCTGGAGGCCAGCGGGTGGACGATGTCGCCGGCTTCGGTCAGCGCGGCGTCGGTGTCGATGAAGACGCGCGCGACTCGCACGGCATCGTCGTCGGCCTCGCGCATGTCGGGACGGAAGCCGCCCACCAGATCCAGATGCGCGCCGGGCCGCAGCCAGCCTCCGTGGATCAGGGGCGTGGTGGCCAGCGTGGCGCAGGAGATGATGTCGGAGGCGCGCACAGCGGTTTCGAGGTCATCGGCCACGGTGGCATCGAAGCCGGCCTCGCCCAGCGTCGCCGCGAGTGCGGCAGCCCGCGCCGTGCGATGGTTCCAGACCCGCACCTCGCGGATCGGGCGGACCGCGGCCCAGGCGGCGGCGAGCATGCCGGCGATATGGCCGGCCCCCACGATCAGCAGCGACGAGGCATCGCGCCGGGCCAGGTAGTCGCCGGCCAGCGCCGAGGCGGCGGCGGTGCGCCGGCCGGTGATCTCGTTGCCGTCGATGACGGCCAGGTGCTGCCCGGTCTGGCCGTCGCACAGCAGGTACGTGGAGGAAACCGCGTTCAGCCCACGCTTGCCGTTGTCGGGAAACACCGTGACGATCTTCACCCCGAGCGCGGTCCCGCCCTGCCAGGCCGGCATCAGCAGCAGGCTGGCGGTGGCGGCGCTTTCGCTCTCCAGCCGGTGGGCGTGCCGCAGCGGCACGGTGGCGCCGGCGATGAAGGCATCGCGCAGGGCGGGGATGAGGCGGTTGAAATCGAGGCTGGCGCGGGTCCGCGGCAAATCCACGATGATCGGGCCGGTGGAATGAGGCATGCACGTGTCCCTGTGTGACGGAGGCGGTGACAAGATGCGGGAGGGTTCGGACCATGCCAGAAACTTCCCGCCTTGCCGACCGCCGCCGGGCGCTTAAAGGGCGATGGCGTGCTCGGGGGGGCGATAGGGCAGGTCGAGGTCCTGGGCCACCGCCGGGTGCGTGACATGGCCGGCATGGACGTTCAGCCCGGCCAGCAGATGCGGATCCGATGTCACCGCGTCCTTCCAGCCCTTGTCCGCGAGCGCCAGCACGAACGGCAGCGTCGCGTTGCCAAGCGCGAGCGTGGAGGTGCGCGCGACCGCGCCGGGCATGTTGGTGACGCAATAATGCACCACGCCTTCCTCGACATAGGTCGGCTGGGCATGCGTGGTCGGGCGGCTGGTCTCGAAGATCCCGCCCTGGTCGATGGCGATGTCGACGATCACCGAGCCGGGGCGCATTCGCCGCACCATTGCCCGCGACACCAGCTTGGGCGCCGCGGCACCGGGGACGAGCACGGCCCCGATCACCAGGTCGGCCTCGGCCACCGCGCGCTCGATCGCGTCCGTGGTGGAAAACAGCGTCTGCGCCCTGGTGCCGAATTCCTGTTCGAGCTGGCGCAGCCGCGGCAGCGACTTGTCGATCACCGTGACATGCGCGCCGATGCCGATCGCCATGCGCAGCGCATGGGTGCCGGAGACGCCGCCGCCGATCACCACCACGCGCCCGGCCGGCACGCCCGGCACGCCGCCGAGCAGCACCCCGGCGCCACCCTGCTCCCGCTCCAAGCAATGGGCGCCGACCTGCACGCTCATGCGGCCGGCGACCTCGCTCATCGGCGCGAGCAGGGGCAGGGCGCCGCTTTTGTCGGTGACGGTCTCGTAGGCGATGCAGGTGGCCTGCGACGCCACCAGGCCCAGGGTCTGCTCGCGGTCGGCGGCGAGGTGCAGGTAGGTGAACAACACCTGCCCGTGCCGCAGCAGGGCGATCTCCGCGGGCTGGGGTTCCTTCACCTTGACGATCATCTCGGCCCCGGCGAACACGGCGGGCGCGTCCGGCGCGATGGTGGCGCCGGCGGCACGATAGGCGTCGTCGGGAAAGCCGATGGCCTGCGCGGCCCCTTGCTGCACCAGCACCTGATGGCCGTGAGAGGTCAGTTCGCGCACGGCGGCGGGCGTGAGGCCGACGCGGTATTCGTGCGTCTTGATCTCCGTGGGGACGCCGATTTTCATGGCAGAACCTCCCTCTGTGTGATGGGGCCGTCAGCACAGCCGGGCCGGACCCTGATACGATCCGGCCCTGGCGATGCGCATCGCCAGGGCCGGAACACTAAGGCGCTTTTCGGTTGATCGTAAACGGCCCGCTGCGCCCGTGGGCGAGCGAACTTACCGCCGCGGTGACGCCGGTTCGGCGAGGGCGGTCGGATCGAAGCCGTAGGATTTCAGCACCGCCTGGCCGTCCTCCGACATCACGAAGGCGGCGAAGCGCAGGGTGAGCGGTTTGGCGTTGAGCAACACCATGCCATAGGCGGGGCTGACCGTGAGCTCGGGCGGCAGCGACACGATGTCCAGTCCGGGCAGGAGTCGCGCGACATCGGTCGCACTGCTGCAATAAATCAGCATGACATCGGCCCGGTCGGCCAGGAACACGCCTTCCACCGCGCCCTTGCCCGGAACCAGCAGCGGGGTTTTGGCGCCGCCGCCGACCAGCGTCTGCGCCTTCGCCTCCAGCGCGGCGCGGGCGCCCGGGCGCACCGCCTCGGCCCGGGCGAACACCGCCCAGGCATAGTCCCCGCCCGGATCGGCCACGGGGGTCGAGGTGGCCAGGCGCACGCCCGGATCGAGCAGGCGCTCCAGCATGTTGGCAGGGGTGAGCCCGACCGCGTGACGGGCCAGGGCGCAGAGCCGGTTGCGGGTGAAATGGATCACCACCCGTTCGGGATGGCCGGCGGCGAGGCGGCGCGCCTGCTCCATGTCCGCCGAGGCGAGCAGGTCGGCGTCGCGGCCTTTCTCGATCTTCTCGCGCAACAGGCCGGACGGGCCGAATTCCGGCGGGGCCACCGTGTCGGGGGCGGCGGGAAAGCGCCGGAGCAGGTCGGAGAAGGCCGCGGTGAGGCTGCCGGCAGCCAGGACCTGGAGGTTTTCGGCAGCGGCGGGCGTGGCGAGGGCGAGCGAGGCGACGAGGGCGGCAACGACGGGACGCAGCATGGCGGGCTTCTCCGCGGGCACGGCGCTGGGACAGCGCACGACGTTATGAACGGCCACGCATAGCGTCAGATGCCGTAACGGATGTCGAGGGGCAGGGGCCCTGGTTGCCCGCCGCCATCGTCATGGGAGGGTTGCCACCGGCCGGGCGTTACCCCGGCGGCTATCCCGCGGCGGGAGCCGGCGTGGGGACCGGCGATCGCGGCGACCCGCCTGAGGCTTCACCCGGCGCGCGGCGCCGCGGCGGCGGGGGCGATGTGGGCAGGAAGGCGCACGCTGACAATGCGCCGCGCAGGTGGGCGCAGCAGCGCCATGGGCGGGCTCAGCCGGCCTGGCGCTGGCCGATGCCGAGCATGGCTTCCACCACCGGCCTCGCCTGGGCGCGATCGGTGAAGGCAAGGTTGGCGCGGTTGACCGAGCGCCCGACCACACGAGCCTCGGCGCGGTGCCGCAGGCCCGGCACGGCTACCCTGACCTCCGTGTTGGCCGGCAGCAGCGCCGCATCCAGGCGCACCCCCATTCCGCCGGAAGAAATATCCTGCACCCGCCCCGGCACGGCTGCTCCGGCGGCTTCGACGGTCACTTCGGCCTGCACGGGCTGGCGTTGTTCGCCGCGGCGCTCGGCGGCCCGGAGCTTTTCCATGAAGTCGCATTCGGCCGCCTCGAGCGCGCGCGTGGCCTCGGTCAGGCCCTCCGATGCTTCGGCCACGCCGCGGGCGCCCTGGGCGGTACGTCCGGCGGTGGCCTGCATCTCCCGCGCGCCATCGTTCACGCTGCCCGCATCCGCGGCGGCGGTGGCGACCGAGCGGCTGATCGCCTGCGTCACCACCGTCTGCTGCTCCACCGCGCTGGCAATGGCGGCGGTGCTGCCGCGCAACTGTTCGACCGTCGTGGCGATCTCGGCCATGGCGGCGGCGATCTGGCCGACCACCCCCTGCACCGCGCCGATCTGGCCGCGGATGTCCTCGGTGGCGCGGGCGGTCTGGGCCGAAAGCCCCTTCACCTCGCCGGCGACGACGGCGAAGCCGCGGCCCGCCTCGCCGGCACGGGCGGCCTCGATCGTCGCGTTCAGGGCCAGCAGGTTCGTCTGGCCGGCGATGGACTGGATCAGGGTCACCACGTCGCCGATCCGCGCGGCCGTGGCGCTGAGCGTGTCCACGATCGTACTGGCGCGCCGCACCGTTTCCACCGCTCCGCCGGTCAGCTCGGCGGCCTGCTGGGTCTGGCGCGTGATCTCGCCGATCGAGGAACTGATCTGCTCGGCGGCGGAGGCCACGCTCTGCAACTCGGCCAGGGACCGCTCGGTGCCGCCGGCAACCTGCCCGGCCTGCCCCGTCGTCGCCTCGGCATGGCTTTGCAGCCCCCCGGCCTCCTGCTGCAGCGTCGCCGCGCGCTGGTTGACCTCGGCGGTGAAGCGCGTCACCACCTTGCCGAAGCCGTTGGCCAGGTCATCCAGCCGCCGGCGGTATTCCTGTTCCAGCTCGGCCATGTAGGCGATCATCACCTGCTGCACGTCGAACATGACGGCGCGGTCGATCGCCCGCAGCACCGGCTCGACATGGGCCGGCGTGCCGCCGATGCCGAAGCGGGGGCGGTTTTGCCGCAGCACCCAGGCGTGCAGTTCCTCCAGCGCCACCAGATACATGGCGATATAGGCGTCCGGCTCGAGGCCGGCCCGGATATGGGTCTGCGCGATGCGGCGGACCGAGGCGACATAGTCGGCATCGGCATGGCCGCCGAACAGGTGCCGCCAGTGCTCGGCCTGGCGGCGGCGGGCATGGTCCATGTGGGCGGGGCTGGCGAACAGCGCGGCCAGGTCGGGCCGGGTCGCCATGTGCCCGTACAGCACATCCAGAAGACGCGGCATCTCCGCCTCGATCGCGGGCAGCATCTCCCGCAGCAAGGCGCGCGTCGCCGCGTCGAGGCGTGCGAAAACCAGGTTTTGCGTGATGTCGGCCTGCATGGTGCTGTCGCCCGGACCCGTTGGTCGCCCGCAGACTGAGGCAGGAACGTTAAGAAGCGGTTCCGGCTGATGGGGCAGGGGAATCGGACGGATTTCCAATCCCGCGCTTTTCCTGTTTCCTGCCCGGTGCCGCATGCCGCGGCGCGCAACGAAGGGGAGACAGCCGGAATGCGACGGCTCGAGGGGAAGGTGGCCTGGGTGACCGGCGCGGGCAGCGGCATCGGCGAGGCGGCCGCCGTGGCGCTGGCGGAGGAAGGCGCGCAGGTGGTGCTGACCGGGCGCACGGCGGCGAAGCTGGAACGGGTCGCCGGCCGCATCGGCGCGGCGGCCTCGGTCGAGCCGGGGGACCTTACCGATGCCGCGCAGGTGCAGGCGATCGCCGATCGCATCGCCGCCCGCCTCGGCCGGCTGGACATCCTGGTCGCCAATGCCGGGGTGAACATCCGCGACCGGGCCTGGGCGCAGCTTTCCCCCGCCGGCGTGGACGCGCTGGTCCAGGGCAACCTGTCGAGCGTGTTCTATTGCGTCACCGCGGTGCTGCCGATCATGCGCGCGCAACAGGACGGGGTGCTGATCCATACCTCCAGCGTGGCCGGCCGCTTCATCAGCGGGCTGAGCGGGCCGGCCTATACCGCGGCGAAGCATGGCGTGGTGGCGATGAGCCACACCATCAACATGGAGGAATGCGTCAACGGCATCCGCAGCACCGTGGTGCTGCCGGGCGAGGTGGCGACGCCGATCCTGGACCTGCGGCCGGTCCCGGTCAGCGCCGAGGACCGCGCCCGCATGGCCCAGCCCGAGGATGTCGGCGACCTGGTCCGCTATATCGCCTGCCTGCCGAAGCGGGTGGTGATCAACGAGGTGATGATCTGCCCGAGCTGGAACCGCGGCTATGTCGCGGGGCTCGGCAAGGGGGCATAGGCCCCCTTCCGGTCAATGGTAATGCGTGCCGGGCGTCACCTTGCCGCGGAACACCCAGTACGCATAGCCGGTGTAGCAGAGGATCATCGGCACCAGCACCGCGGCGCCGACCAGCAGGAAAGCCTGGCTCTCCGGCGGGGCGGCGGCGTCCCAGATGGTGATGGAGGGCGGCACGATCAGCGGAAACAGGCTGATGCCGAGGCCGGCGTAGCACAGCACGAACCAGCCGAGCGCGCACAGGAACGGCGTGACCTCGTGGCGCCGGGCGAGGCCGCGCCGGAAACCCCAGGCCAGCAGCAGCACCAGCAGCGGCACCGGGCTGGTCAGCAGGATGCCCGGCCAGCCGAACCAGCGCTGCATGAAGGCCGGGTTGAGCATCGGCGTCCACAGGCTGACCACCCCGATCAGCGCCAGCGTGGTGGCGCCGAGCGTGCCGGCATAGCGGCGGCAGCGGCGCTGCAGCGCGCCGTCGGTGCGCCAGATCAGCCAGCTCGCGCCGAGCAGGGCATAGCCGATCACCAGCGCGATGCCGCAGAGCAGGGTGAAGCCGGTCAGCCAGTCGAACCAGCCGCCGGCATAGGCGCGGTTCTCCACCCGGATGCCCTGCAGCAGGCCGCCCAGGGCCATTCCCTGGCAGAATGCGGCCAGGGTGGAGCCGGCGAAGAAGGCGAAATCCCAGGCTTCCCGGCCGCGCCGGGTCGCCGCGCGGAAGCGGAACTCGAAGGCGACGCCGCGGAACACCAGCGCCAGCAGCATGGCGACGATGGCCGGGTAGAGCGCGGGCAGGATCACCGCATAGGCCAGCGGGAACACCGCCAGCAGGCCGCCCCCGCCCAGCACCAGCCAGGTCTCGTTGCCGTCCCAGACCGGGGCGACGGTGTTGACCATGATGTCGCGGTCCTCGTCGCGGCGCTCGAGCGCGAACAGGATGCCGACACCCAGGTCGAACCCGTCCAGCACCACGTAGGCCAGCACCGCGAAGGCGATCAGCGCCGCCCAGATCATCGGCAGGTCCATGGGCTCAGGGCTCCCTGGCCTGGGGTTCGGGGGCCGCGCCGGCCGGGCCCGGGGTGATGCCGGCGGTGCGGATCGGCACGCCCGCCGGCGGGCCGGGCTCGTCGGGGGCCGGCGGGTGGGCGAGCAGGCGGAACAGGAACAGGAACCCGGCGCCGAATACCGTCAGGTAGACCACGGCGAAGGCGGCGAGCGAGGCCGCCACCCCCGGCGTGCCGATCGGCGAGACGCTCTCGGCGGTGCGCATCAGCCCGTAGACCATCCAGGGCTGGCGGCCCACTTCCGTCACCACCCAGCCCGCCAGCAGGGCGATGAAGCCGGCGGGGCCCATGGCCACGGCCGCGCGCAGCAATCCCGGATGGTCGAACAGCCGCCCGCGGCGGCGCAGCCACAGGCTGGTCAGCCCGACCGCCACCATCAGCACGCCGAGCCCCACCATGACGCGGAAGGCCCAGAACACCAGCGGCGCCGGCGGCCGGTCGGCGGGGGCCCATTCCTTGAGCCCCTTGACCTCGCCGGTGAAGGAATGAGTCAGGATCAGGCTGCCGAGATAAGGCACCCCGACAGCGTAGCGGGTGCGCTCCTGCGCATCGTCGGGCCAGCCGAACAGGATCAGCGGGGCGCCGCGCCGCGTCTCGTAATGGCCTTCCATCGCCGCCACCTTGGCCGGCTGGTGTTCCAGGGTGTTCAGGCCGTGCAGGTCGCCCACCACCACCTGCAGCGGCGCGACCAGGGTCGCCATCCACATCGCCATCGAGAACATCGTGCGCGCGCCGGCATTGCCGCGGTCGCGCAGCAGGTGCCAGGCGCCGACCGCGCCGACGAAGAAGGCGACCGACAGGTACCCCGCCAGCACCATGTGCGGCAGGCGGTAGAAGAAGGACGGATTGAAGATGATCCGTGCCCAGTCGTCGGGGTGGAAGCGTCCGTCCGGGGCGATCACGTGGCCCTGTGGCGTCTGCATCCAGGAATTGACCGAGAGGATCCAGAAGGCGCTGATCAGCGTGCCCAGCGCCACGATGCAGGTGGCGGCGAAATGCAGGCGCGGGCCGACCCGCCGCGCCCCGAACAGCATCACGCCGAGGAAGCCGGCCTCCAGGAAGAAGGCGGTCAGCACCTCGTAGCCCATCAGCGGCCCGATCACCGGCCCGGCCCGGTCGGAGAACGCGCCCCAGTTCAGCCCGAACTCGTAAGACATGACGATGCCGGAGACCACGCCCATGGCGAAGGTCAGCGCGAAGGGCTTCAGCCAGTAGCGGAACAGGTCCATGTAGACCTGCCGGCCGGTGCGCAGCCACAGCCCCTCCAGCACCATCAGATAGCTGGCCAGACCGATCGAGAAGGCCGGCAGGATGATGTGGAAGGCGATGGTGAACGCGAACTGCACGCGGGCGAGCAGGATGGCCTCGGGACCGGGCATGGGACTCCAGTCGCAACTGTTGCTGCCTTGCCTAACTCCCGGGCGCCGCCCCGGAGCGATCACGTTTGCGTGCGGCGACACTCCGTAAAGTTGCGAATTCGCATCGTTCGTGTCGCGCCCCGACCCGCCCGGGGTCGATGGAACCGATATGACATTGCCGTTGTGAGACGCTCCGGCTCCGCTTATGAGCACCGCGGAGCGGCCAGCGGGCCGCGGAATGCTCGATGGGGTACGGGGCTGATGAAGACCAATCGGCTGATGAAGACCAATCGAATGGGAGCGATCGCCGGCGCGGCGATGCTGGCCTGTCTCCTGGGGGGACAGGCGCAGGCCAAGACGCTGGTCTATTGCAGCGAGGGTTCGCCCGAGAACTTCAACCCGATGCTCAACACCACCGGGACGACGTTCAACGCCAACCTGCCCATCTACAACCGCCTCACCGAGTTCCGCCACGGCTCCACCGAGGTCGAGCCGGGCCTGGCCGAGAAATGGGACGTTTCCGACGACGGCCGCGTCTTCACTTTCCACCTGCGCCACAACGTCAAGTGGCATTCCAACAAGAATTTCAAGCCGACCCGCAATTTCAATGCGGACGACGTGATCTTCAGCTTCGAGCGCCAGTGGAAGGATAGCAATCCCTACCACAAGGTCTCGGGTGGCGGGTACGATTACTTCGCCGACATGGGCATGCCCAAGCTGCTCGAATCGATCGAGCGCGTCGACGACTATACGGTGAAGTTCACGCTGAAGGAGCCGCAGGCGCCGTTCCTGGCCAACCTGGCCATGGACTTCGCCTCCATCCAGTCCAAGGAATACGCCGACGCCCTGCTCAAGCTCGGCAAGCCCGAGCTGATCGACCAGGAGCCGATCGGCACCGGCCCGTTCGAGTTCGTGGCGTACCAGAAGGACAGCACCATCCGCTATCGCGCCTTCGCGCCGTATTGGCACGGCAAGCCGAAGCTCGATGCGCTGGTGTTCTCCATCACCAAGGACCCGGCGGTGCGGCTGGCCAAGCTGCGCGCCAATGAATGCCAGGTGATGCCCTATCCGAACCCGGCCGACCTGGAATCGATCCGCCAGGATCCGAAGCTGCAACTGCTGTCGCAGCCGGGGCTGAACATCGGCTATCTCGCCTTCAACAATCTCAAGGCGCCGTTCACCGACAAGCGGGTGCGCCAGGCGATCAACTACGCGATCGACAAGAAGGCGATCCTGACCGCGATCTACCAGGGCGCCGGCACGCCGGCCAAGAACCTGATCCCGCCCACCCTGTGGGGCTACAACGATCAGGTGCCCGAACAGGCCTACGACCCGGCGAAGGCGCGTGCGCTGCTCGCCGAGGCCGGCTTCCCCAACGGCTTCGAGACCACGCTGTGGGCGATGCCGGTGCAGCGCCCCTACAATCCCGACGCCCGGCGCATGGCCGAGCTGATCCAGGCCGACCTCGCCAAGATCGGCGTCAAGGCCAGCATCGTCAGCTATGAATGGGGCGAGTACCGCAAGCGCCTGCAGAACGCCGAGCACGGCCTCGCCCTGTTCGGCTGGACCGGCGACAACGGTGATCCGGACAACTTCTTCACCCCGCTGGCCGGCTGCGACGCCGCGCGCATCGGCGGCGGCAGCGTCTCCAAGTGGTGCAACCAGGACTTCGAAGCCCTGATCCGCAAGGCGGCGCAGGTCCCCGTGCAGGCCGAGCGCGCCAAGCTGTACCAGCAGGCGCAGCTGGTGATGCGCGAGGAGCAGCCCTTCTTCCTGGTCGCTCATTCGGTGGTGTTCTGGCCGGTCCGCAAGGAGGTCGTCGGCTTCAAGATGAGCCCGTTCGGCCGCGTGCAGTTCGAGCCGGTCGACCTGAAGTAAGCCCGGTCGCTGTCCGCCTCGCCCGCAAGCGGGGGAGGCGGACAGCCGCCGCACGGCCACTCCCCACCGCCCCGCCACAGTTCCCGGACAGCGCCCCTTGGTCCGCTTTCTCTTCCGCCGCCTGGCACTGATCGTGCCGACCTTCATCGGCGTGACCTTCCTGGCCTTCCTGCTGATCCGCCTCGTCCCCGGCGACCCGATCGAGGTGCGCGTCGGCGAGCACGGCATCGAACCCGAGCGCCTCGCCGCGCTGCGCCATGACTTCGGTCTCGACCAGCCGCTGTGGAAGCAGTTCCTCGACTACGAGGTCGGCGTGGTCACCGGCGGGCTCGGCGTCTCCGTGGTCACGCGCGAGCCGGTCTGGCGGGAGTTCACCACGCTGTTCCCGGCCACGCTGGAGCTGACGCTCTGCGCCATCCTGCTCGCCATGGCGGTGGGCATCCCGCTCGGGGTGGTGGCGGCGGTGAAGCGGGGATCGGCCTTCGATTACGGATTGATGGGGTTATCCGTCACCGGCGCCTCCATGCCGATCTTCTGGTGGGGGCTGATGATGATCCTGATCTTCTCAGTCGCCCTCGGCTGGACCCCGGTCTCCGGCCGCATCAGTGACATGTACTATGTGGAGCCCTGGTCGGGCTTCATGCTGATCGACACCTGGTTCAGCGAGGACGAGGGCGCCTTCGCCTCGGCCGTAGGCCACCTGATCCTGCCTACGATCGTATTGGGAACGCAACCTCTGGCGGTGGTGGCGCGCATGACGCGCTCGGCCATGCTGGAAGTGCTCGGCGAGGACTACATCCGTACCGCGCGGGCCAAGGGCCTGGGCGTGTCGCGGGTGGTGGTGGTGCACGCGCTGCGCAACGCGCTGATCCCGGTGGTGACGGTCATCGGCCTGCAGGCCGGCACGCTGCTGGGCGGGGCCATCCTGACGGAGACGATCTTCTCCTGGCCCGGCGTCGGCCACTGGCTGGTCGAGAGCATCCAGCGTCGCGACTACCCGGTGCTGCAGGGCGGCACGCTGCTGGTGGCGACCCTGGTGATCCTGGTCAATCTCGGCGTCGACATGACCTATGGCTTCCTCAATCCCCGGATCCGTCGATGAGGGCGCAGTCCTGATGTCCGGCAACGAGACCCTTGTCGCGGCGCCGCCGGAAGCGCCGCCCATGCCCGGCCGCATCCGCCTGTTCTGGCGCGGTTTCGCCGAGAACCGTGGCGCGGTGCTCGGGCTCGCCTTCATGGTGGTGCTGGTGGTGCTGGCGGTATTCGCCGACGTGGTGGCACCGCATTCGCCGATCGAGCAGTACCGCGACGCCTTCCTCACCCCGCCGGTCTGGCAGGAGGGCGGAAGCTGGACCTATCCGCTCGGCACCGACGATGTCGGCCGTGACATCCTCTCGCGCCTGATCTACGGGGCGCGGCTGTCGCTGCTGATCGGGATTTCGGTGGTGGCGCTGTCGATGACCTGCGGCACGGCGCTCGGCCTGACCGCCGCCTTCTCGGGCGGGGTGGTCGACACCATCATCATGCGGCTGATGGACATCGTGCTGGTGTTCCCGAGCCTGCTGCTGGCCATCGTCATCGTCGCCATCCTGGGGCCGGGCCTGTTCAACGCCATGCTGGCAGTGGCGATCGTGACGCTGCCCGGCTACACGCGACTGTCGCGCGCCTCGGCGATGTCGGAACTGGCGCGCGACTACGTCACCGCCACGCGCTGCGCCGGCGCCGGGCGGCTTTACCTGATGTTCAACACCGTGCTGCCGAACTGCACGGCGCCGCTGATCGTGCAGGCCTCGCTCGGCTTCTCGGCGGCGATCCTGGATGCCGCGGCGCTCGGCTTCCTCGGGCTGGGCGCGCAGCCGCCGACGCCGGAATGGGGCACCATGCTCGCCGGCGCGCTGCAGTACTACCAGCGGGCCTGGTGGGTGCTGACCTTCCCCGGCCTGTTCATCCTGTTCACCGTGCTCGCCTTCAACCTGTTCGGCGACGGGTTGCGCGATGCCCTCGATCCCAAGCTGAAACGCTGATGCCGCTGCTGGAAATCCGCAATCTCGCGGTCGATTTCGCCACCGCCCGCGGCCGCTTCCGCGCCGTGGACGGGGTGGACGTCACGGTGGACGAGGGCGAGGTCCTCTGCATCGTGGGGGAATCCGGCTCGGGCAAGAGCGTGTCGATGCTCGCCGCCATGGGGCTGATCGGCTGGCCTGGCCGCGTCAGCGCCGAGGCGCTGCGCTTCGACGGCGCCGACCTGCTCTCGCTGTCGGCGCGCCAGCGCCGGCGGGTGGTCGGCAAGGACATGGCGATGGTGTTCCAGGAGCCGATGTCCAGCCTCAATCCCTGCTATCCGGTGGGCTGGCAGATCGCCGAGGCGCTGCGGGCGCATGACGCCGTGCCGCGCAACAAGGTCCGCGACCGCGTGGTGGAACTGCTTGACCAGGTGGGCATTCCTGATCCCGGCCGCCGGCTCTCGGCCTTTCCGCACCAGCTCTCGGGCGGCATGAACCAGCGCGTCATGATCGCCATGGCGATCGCCTGCAACCCGCGCCTGCTGATCGCCGACGAGCCGACCACGGCGCTGGATGTCACCATCCAGAAGCAGATCCTTGATCTGCTGGTCGACCTGCAGAAGCAGCGTGGCATGGCGCTGGTGCTGATCACCCACGACATGGGCGTGGTGGCCGAGACCGCCCACCGCGTGCAGGTGATGTATGCCGGGCAGATGGTGGAGGAGCAGCCCACCGAGGCGCTGTTCGCCACCCCGCGCCATCCCTACACGGCGGCCCTGCTCGATGCCCTGCCGGAACGCGCCCTGGGACGGCGGCGGCTGCCGACCATTCCGGGGGTGGTGCCCGGCATCGACGACCGCCCGCAGGGCTGCCTGTTCAATCCGCGCTGCCGCTTTGCCGATACCGCCTGCCGCAGCGTCCCGCCGACGCTCGCCGGCCCGTCCGGCCGCCGCGCCCGTTGCCATTTCCCGCTCGACCGGACCCCGTCCGCCGCGCCCCCTCCCGGGGTGGCGGACGGGGAGGGACCCAGCCAGGTGCTGCAGCCATGACCCCAGCCATGGAGGCGGCCGCGCTGCGCCGCCATTACCCGGTCGGGGGCGGCCTGTTCGTCCCGAAGGCGCTGGTGAAGGCGGTCGACGGCGTGTCCTTCGTGCTGCATCCCGGCGAGACCCTGGCGGTGGTCGGCGAGTCCGGCTGCGGCAAGTCCACGCTCGCGCGCATGGCGACGCTGATGGAACTGCCGAGCGCGGGCGAGCTGCTGATCGACGGCCGCAAGGTGCCGCTCGACGACGAGGTGGAACGCCGCCGCCTGCGCCTCAATGTGCAGATGGTGTTCCAGAATCCGTACGGGTCGCTCAACCCGCGCAAGACCGTGGGCGCCATCCTCGAGGAGCCGCTCGCGCTGAATGGCCGCGGCGGCCGCGCCGAGCGCGAGCAGGCGGTGCGGGCGATGATGGCCCGGGTCGGGCTGCGCCAGGACCAGTACGGCCGCTATCCGCACATGTTCTCCGGCGGGCAGCGCCAGCGCATCGCCATCGCCCGGGCGTTGATGCTCAATCCGCGCGTGGTGGTGGCCGACGAGCCGGTGTCGGCGCTGGACGTATCGATCCAGGCCCAGGTGCTGAACCTGCTGATGGATCTGCAGGACGAGTTCCGTCTCGCCTACCTGTTCATCAGCCATGACCTGAGCGTGGTCCGCCACATCGCCCGCGAGGTGCTGGTGCTGTATTGCGGCCGCCCGGTCGAGCACGGCCCGAAGGAGAGCGTGTTCGCAGCGCCCCTGCACCCCTACACGCGCGCGCTGCTTGCCGCCACGCCCTCGATCGATGCGCGCCACCGCAAGCAGGTGGCGTCGGTGCGGGGCGAACTGCCATCCCCCCTGAACCCGCCGCCCGGCTGCGCCTTCGCCTCGCGCTGTCCGCATGCGACCGATCGCTGCACGGCGGAGCGGCCGGACTGGCGCGTGCTCGGCGATCACCAGGTCGCGTGCCATTACGCGGAGCAACTGGGGTAGTTCCGAATTCCACCGGAATTCGGGGTTAGACCGGCAGGCTGACCGGGGCCGGCCGCCGGCGGCCGGCAGTCCCGGCCGCCGCGATGGGTGTGGCCGGAGTGCCGCTATCCGGGCCCACGGAAAATCGAAATCAGTGTTGGATCCCCCCGCGCCATCTGCATGCGCGGGTATGTATTTCCGTGGAACCAACCGATCGCCCGGGCAGTGGAGACAGGCTTACCACTCTGGGCAGCTTGAACTTCTGCCGGGCTCCTCTGTTGCGCCCATGCCGCCGTCAAGTGAAACGAACTTGAATTTTCGGTCTTCACTGTATCGTGAATACAACAGCACTGTGTCTGTACTGCCACATAGCTTGGTGGAAACGCACAACGCGCACGTTGTGCGGCCGTGGATGCTGGCTTCGTTCCAACTTGGACACTACGGTTTGCTGCGCTGGACAGGGCGATCAACAGCCCCGCCTCTGGGTCGCTAGCAGAGACCCGTCATGCGAGGAGAGAACCATGAAATTGCGGAGCGTGATGCTGGCCGCGACCATGCTGGCGTTGCCGGTAACGGCGTGGACGGCGGAGCCGATCACTGGCTTGTATATCGGTGGCGGTATCGGATTTGACTACCTGAACTCAGTGAATGCCAAGAGCGTCTCGTTCGCCACCCCGGTCTTCGGCGTGACCAGATCCGTCAGCAGCAATGGGTCGCTTTCGTCGAGTGGCGGTTTCGTCGGGCTTGCCAGCGTCGGCTATGGGCTCGGCAACGGCCTGCGCTTCGAACTGGAGGGCAATTACCGGTCCAATCACACCCGGACCACCGGGACTTCGGGCATTGCCGGCGGCGGCAACATCCTGCAGTACGGCGTCTTCGTGAACGGGTTGTACGACTTCACCGAAGTCGCGAGCTGGGTCCAGCCCTATGCCGGCATCGGCTTCGGCTATATCTGGAACGAATTCCAGTCGGGCCGGTTGTACACCACCAACCTGAACCCGCAGTCGCAGATCAACTTCAGCAATTCTTCCTCTGGTGAAGCGGCCGGGCAGGTGATCCTCGGCGCGGCCTTCCCGCTCGGTGTACCCGGCCTGGCGCTGACGACCGAGTTCCGTTTCGTCGGCCAGTTCGGCGAGCCGAGCTTCAACGGATCGACGGCCATCCGGCGTGGGTCGGCGGTCGGCCCGGCCAGCGGCACCTCGATCAAGATCGGCAACCCCACCAACGAATCCGTTCTGGTCGGGCTTCGTTATGCCTTCAATGCGGCCCCGCCGCCGCCGCCGCCCGCACCGGCCCCCGTTGCCGCACCGGCGCCGGCGCCCTCGCGCACCTACCTGGTGTTCTTCGACTGGGATCGGGCCGACCTGACCGCGCGCGCGCGCCAGATCATCGCCGAGGCGGCGCAGAACTCGAGTCGAGTGCAATACACCCGTATCGAGGTTGCCGGTCACGCCGACCGCACCGGCACCGCCAACTACAATATCGCCCTGTCGCGCCGCCGCGCCGAGAACGTGGCCGCCGAGCTGGTGCGCAACGGCGTGCCGCGCGAAGCCATCTCGATCGAAGCCTTCGGCTACAGCCGTCCGCTGGTGCCGACCGCCCCGGGCGTGCGGGAACCGCAGAACCGCCGCGTCGAGATCGTCTTCAAGTAGGCGCGCGGGGCCGGGGCGCGTCCCGGCCGGCAACATCGTTGCATCTTCCGCCCGCCGTCGGTCGCAGGACCGGCGGCGGGTTTTTCATGGCGAGTCGGCGATGCGTTCCGCCTTGCCAACTATTCTCTTCTCGTTCGGGAGGTCGTTGCGGGGGCATGCCTGGGTATGGCCGCTCCCGGAGTAGGGGAATATCTGTTGCAAAAAAGCAACTCTGTGTCCCCGAAAACCGTCTCTGGATCGCGACAGAGACAATCACTGCTGGTCACTACGGGACCCGAACACTACCTTTCCGGCAAGTAGAGCGGGGAAGGCAATCGCCTACCCGAGGGCGCGCATAGCGGCCCGGAACGCGAGGAGAGCACACGATGACGATTCGGAACGCGCTGTTGGCCGCGTCCGTCTTGGCCCTGCCGGCTGTGGCGCAGGCGCAGCCGATCAATGGTCTCTATGTCGGTGGTGGGCTGGGCTACAACTACACGCAGGACATCGACACCAAGGGGACGGCGGCGATTCCCGGTGGCACGGTCAGCGGCTCCGGGAAGCTGACGGGCAATGGCGGCCTCGGCGCGGTCGGCAGCGTTGGCTGGGGCTTCGGCAACGGCGTGCGCGTCGAGCTCGAGGGCAACTACCGTGAGAACCACACGCGCCTGAGCAAGGCGGGTGCGGTCCGTGGCGGTGCCGACCTGCAGACCTACGGCGTGATGATCAACGGCCTGTATGACTTCGACCTCGGCCTGCCGGTGACGCCGTATGCCGGCGCCGGTATCGGCTATGAATGGACGCAGGTCAGCAGCGCGAAGGCGTATCTGCCGGGCGGGCCGAACCAGATCAGCGGCGCGAACAAGACCGAAGGCAGCCTGGCGACGCAGGCGATCCTGGGCGCGTCCTATGCGCTGCCGGTGCCGGGCCTGTCGCTGACCGCCGAGTACCGCTTCATGGCGACGGTCGAGGAGCCCAAGTACAAGGGCAGCGTGGCTGGCGTGCCGGGGACGGTGAAGCTGGGCAACCAGTATAACCACGCTGCGATGCTGGGCGTGCGCTACGCGTTCAACTCGGCTCCGGCGGTGCCGCCGCCGGCCCCCGCGCCGGTGGTTGCCCCTGCGCCGGCGCCCTCGCGCACCTACTTGGTGTTCTTCGACTGGGATCGGGCTGAGCTGACCGCGCGTGCGCGCCAGATCATCGCCGAGGCGGCGCAGAACTCGACCCGCGTGCAGCTGACGCAGATCGAGGTTGCCGGCCACGCCGACCGCACCGGCACCGCCCGCTACAACCTGGCGCTGTCGCGCAAGCGCGCCGAGAACGTGGCGGCCGAGCTGGTGCGCAACGGCGTGCCGCGCAACGTCATCGCGATCCAGGCCTATGGCGACAGCCGCCCGCTGGTGCCCACCGCCGCCGGCGTCCGCGAGCCGCAGAACCGTCGCGTCGAGATCGTGCTGAAGTAGATCCGGATACGATCCGAAGTGGGACGTCCCCCGCCGCCGGCGCCCGCGCCGGCGGCGGATCTGTCTTGATGCAGTCCGTTATCGACTGCGGGCGGGGCAGCCGGACATGAACCGCCGTATCGCTTCGACTCCGGTCGAAGTACAAGAGCCCTGATTCCGGCTCGCATCATGCCGGCGACATCAATCCGATATGAGAACGTGCATTCCCGTCCTGCCGTCATGGCGGATGGGCGCGCCTCATTTTCGTCAAACTCGAATGAAATGCCGTTTCGTCGCCGTATTGCCTTATCGCGGCGAGCCTACAAGCGAGGAGAATAAGCCATGAAACTTCGGAACGCGCTGTTGGCCGCGTCCGTGTTGGCCCTGCCGGTGGTGGCGCAGGCGCAGCCGATCAACGGCCTCTATGTCGGTGGTGGGCTGGGCTACAACTACACGCAGGACATCGACACCAAGGGAACGGCGGCGATTCCCGGCGGCACGGTCAGCGGCTCCGGGAAGCTGACGGGCAATGGCGGTCTTGGCGCGGTCGGCAGCGTTGGCTGGGGCTTCGGCAACGGCGTGCGCGTCGAGCTCGAGGGCAATTACCGCGACAACCACACGCGCCTGACCAAGGCGGGCCGTGTGCAGGGCGGTGCCGATCTGCAGACCTACGGCGTGATGATCAACGGCCTGTATGATTTCGACCTCGGCCTGCCGGTGACGCCGTATGCCGGCGCCGGTATCGGCTATGAATGGACGCAGGTCAGCAGCGCGAAGGCGTATCTGCCGGGCGGGCCGAACCAGATCAGCGGTGCGAACAAGACCGAAGGCAGCCTGGCGACGCAGGCGATCCTGGGCGCGTCCTATGCGCTGCCGGTGCCGGGCCTGTCGCTGACCGCCGAGTATCGCTTCATGGCGACGGTCGAGGAGCCCAAGTACAAGGGCAGCGTGGCTGGCGTGCCGGGGACGGTGAAGCTGGGCAACCAGTATAACCACGCGGCGATGCTGGGCGTGCGCTATGCGTTCAACTCGGCTCCGGCGGTGCCGCCGCCGGCCCCGGTGCCGGTGGTTGCCCCCGCGCCGGCGCCCTCGCGCACCTACCTGGTGTTCTTCGACTGGGATCGGGCTGACCTGACCGCGCGCGCGCGCCAGATCATCGCCGAGGCGGCGCAGAACTCGACCCGCGTGCAGCTGACGCAGATCGAGGTTGCCGGCCACGCCGACCGCACCGGCACCGCCCGCTACAATCTCGGGCTGTCGCGCAAGCGTGCCGAGAACGTGGCGGCCGAGCTGGTGCGCAACGGCGTGCCGCGCAATGCCATCGCGATCCAGGCCTACGGCGACAGCCGCCCGCTGGTGCCGACCGCCGCCGGCGTCCGCGAGCCGCAGAACCGTCGCGTCGAGATCGTGCTGCGCTAACCGGTACAAGCAAGGCCAGGGGAGCCCCTCTGGCCTTGCCCTGGTCCGGTTGACGGAAAAAAGAGGCCCGGAAGACCGCAATCGGTCTCCCGGGCCTCTTTATATGTACCGGTCATCAGCTCTGCGCCTTGCGCATCGCGCCGGATCTTCAACCATCGCGGATGGTCCGGCCGGCGAAGCGGGCGGCATCCCCTGGCAACGAAACCATCCGTTGCCAGGGCCGGGGTGACGGGGGCGCTGCGTTACTTCTTCTTCTTCTTCGCTGCCGCCACGGCCTTCGCCGGCGCGGGGGCCGGCGCCGCGGTCGCCGGGCATTCTGCGAACTTCATCGCCTGCGGCAGGGACTGCGTCTTCGTTTCGGCGAAGCGGGGCAGTTCCTCGGGCTTCTGCAGGGCCATGACTTCATCGAACTGACCCAGGCTGCGTTCGCAGAACTGCGACCCCAGCACCATGGCGCGCTGCGACTGCGCGTTGGCGAGCTGGGTGATGTAGTCGTCGCGCGACTGCTGCCAGCGCCGCTTGTCGTTACGGCTGAAATAGGTCTCCGCCGTCTTCTCCTGTTGCAGCAGCGACGGCCGGTACCGGTTCACGAAGGCGTTGTACTTGTCTTCCGCCCGGCAGGAGATGGCCGTAACCATCAGGTTGCTTTTCAGCGCGGCGACCGAGAACGCCGTCACTTCACCCGGACGGGCACACCACGGCGCCGGAGGCGGCTCGGGCAGCGGCGGCGGCTGATAGGCGACCTGCGGCGGGGCCGGGGGTTCCTTGTCAGTGCAGCCGGCGATCAAAGCGAGGAGAACCAGGGCCAGCGCGGGACGCAGCATGGGAATCATCCAGAGGCAGGGAGGGAAGTGCAGGAATAGGCACGGTCCGCCGTGTCGCGCAACCGCCCCGCTTGGCCCCGCCCCTTCGCTGCAGCGCCGCGAAGAAGGGGGTTGCACGCTGAATATGTCTGCTATGCTTCGTGGCGTTTGCAAACTTTCAGCGCCGGCGAGCACCCCGATATGCCAGAAAGCCAGATCGACGTCGCTTCCGACCCTTTCCGCGATTATCGCCCGGGGCCGTTTTTCTGCGAACTCACGAGCGAGAGGGCGGGCGATGGTGGTGCCGCGGCCGTCGTGCGCGAACGCATTGGATCCATTGGACTCGACGCGCTGCGCGCGCGTGCCCAGGCGGCCGAGAACGATCTGTTCAACCTCGGCATCACCTTCACGGTTTATTCGGATGCCACCGCAATCGACCGGATCATGCCGTTCGACTGCATTCCGCGCATTCTGACCGCGGCGGAATGGCGGGTCATCGATACCGGCGTGCAGCAGCGAGTCGCGGCGCTCAATGCGTTCCTGCACGACATCTACCACGAGCGGCGGATCCTCAAGGATGGCGTGGTGCCGGCCGAACTCGTGCTCGGGAATGCCAATTACCGGCCGGAGATGGAGGATTTCCCGGTCCGGTTCGGCACCTACGTGCATATCTGCGGCACCGACATCGTGCGCGACACCGCCGGCAATTTCATGGTCCTGGAAGATAACGGTCGCACGCCTTCCGGCGTGTCCTACGTCGTCGAGAACCGCCACATGATGTCGCGGGCCTTCCCCGACCTGATGGCGGGGATGCGGCTGCGGCCGGTCGACGATTATGGCGAGCGCCTGTTGAGCGCCATGGTCGAGATCGCGCCCGAGGGGGTGGATGACCCGCAAGTGGTGCTGCTCAGCCCCGGCATCTACAACTCGGCTTATTTCGAGCACGTCTTTCTCGCGCGCGAAATGGGGGTGCCGCTGGTCGAGGGGGCCGACCTGTTCGTCGAGCAGGACCGGGTGTGGATGCGCACCACCGGCGGGCGGCGCCCGGTGCATACCATCTACCGGCGCATCAGCGACGACTTCCTCGACCCCACCGTTGGCCGGCCGGAAAGCCTGCTCGGCGTGCCGGGCCTGATCGGGGCGTGGCGGCGCGGCAACGTGGCGCTGGCCAACGCGGTCGGCACCGGCGTCGCCGACGACAAGGCGGTGTACGCTTATATGCCAAGGATCATCCGCTACTACCTGTCCGAGGATCCGATCCTGCCCAATGTCGAGACCCATATCTGTCGCGAGCCGGAAGGGCTGGCCTATACGCTCGCGCATCTGGACCAGCTGGTGATCAAGCCTGTCGGGGAATCCGGGGGCTATGGCATCACCATCGGCCCGCACGCCTCCCGCGCCCAGCTCGAACATGCCCGCGCGGCGCTGCTGGCCGATCCCGCCAACTGGATCAGCCAGCCGGTGATCTCGCTGTCGGTCGCTCCGACGCTCTGCGACGAGGGGATCCGGCCGCGGCATCTCGACCTGCGGCCTTATGCGGTCACCGGGCGGCAGACCTGGGTGTTGCCGGGCGGGCTGACGCGGGTGGCGCTGCGCCCGGGCAGCCTGGTGGTGAATTCGTCCCAGGGCGGCGGGTCGAAGGACACCTGGGTCCTGGCCGAAGCGGAGGTGGCATGATGCGCAACGAATTGCCGCTGCTCGCGCGCTATGCCGAGGGCCTGTTCTGGATGGCCCGGTATCTCGAGCGCGTCGAGAACATCGCCCGTCTCATCGACGTCACCCAGAATTTCGAGAGCCCCGGCCGCGAGAGCGAAAGCTGGTTCGCCCTGGTGCGCATCAACGCCGACGAGGCGGGCTTCGCCGAGCGTGGGCTGGCCCCGGGGGCGGAGGCGGTGAAGCGCTTCTACCTGCTCGACCACGACAATCCCACCAGCGTGCCGGCCGCGCTGGAAGCGGCCCGCATGAATGCGCGCACCCTGCGCCCGCTGATCTCGACGGAGATGTGGGTACAACTGAACGTCTTTCACCGTGACATGGTGGCGATCGATGCCGCCGATCTGCAGGGCGACCGGTTGTCGCGGCTGTGTGCGCGCATCAAGGAGGGCGTGCAGACCCATACCGGCATCACCGAGGGAACGTTCTTCCGCGACCAGGGCTGGCTGTTCTACCAGCTCGGGCGCCAGATCGAGCGCGCTGACCAGACTACCCGGATGCTGGACATCCGCTATCACCTGCTGGTCCCCGCCACCAACGGCGAGGCGCGGCGCGTGGCCGAGCTGACGCAGTGGGGCGGTGTGCTGCGGGCCGCGGCCGGCTATCACGCCTTCCGCCGCATCGCCCCAGCGGGCTTCACCCCCGCCGACGTGGTAGGTTTCCTGTTGCGTGACAATCACTTCCCCCGCAGTGTCGCGCTCTGCCTGGAGCAGGTCGACTGGGTGCTGAACCGGCTGCGCGCCACCTGGGGGCTGCGGGGCACCGTGCGGGCGCTGGAACAGGTCGAGGAGTTGCGGACCACGTTGCTGGGGCCGACCGTCCAGACGATCCTGGACGAGGGCCTGCATCATTTCCTCGACCATTTGCAATGTGGCCTGATCGACCTCGCCGGCGAGATCGGCACCGCGTTCTTCCGCGACTGGCGCCCCTACGCCGAGCAGTCGCAGAAACAAGGGTAGGAGAGGGGTGCAGGGGCCTTTTGGCCCCTGCTGGAGTCCAGAGGCGAAGCCTTTGGCGGGGTTTGGGGCAGCGCCCCAAGCGCGGCATTGACCCGTGGCGACCCGGCTCTAACTTGGCCGCCGGAGGCCTGCCATGCCGCATGTTGCAACAGAGCGTTTTCTCACCGAGCTGGCAGCCATTGTCGGCCCGAGAGGGTTGCTGACCGATCCGACCGATATCGCACCTTATGCCGAGGACTGGCGCCGCCTCTACCGGGGCCACCCCCCGGCTGTGGTTCGGCCCGCCACCACGCAGGAGGTCGCCGAGGTCGTGCGGGCCTGTGCCGCTGCCGGTGTGGGCATCGTCCCCCAGGGCGGCAACACGTCGATGGTCGGTGGCGCCGTGCCGGCCGAGGACGGCAGTGAGATCGTGCTGGCGCTCGCCCGGCTCAACCGGATCCTCGAGATTGACCCGGTGGACATGACCCTGACCCTGCAGGCCGGGGTGACCCTGAAGGCGGCGCAGGAGGCGGCGGCGGCCAAAGGCTGCCTGCTGCCGTTGTCGATCGCCTCGGAGGGGACCGCGCAGATCGGTGGGGTGCTGGCCACCAATGCCGGCGGCAACAACACGATCCGCTACGGCAATGCCCGTGATCTCGTGCTCGGGCTGGAGGTGGTGTTGCCGGACGGGGAGGTCTGGGAGGGCTTGCGCCGGCTGCGCAAGGACAATACCGGCTATTGCCTGCGCCAGCTTTTCGTCGGCGCCGAGGGGACGCTCGGCATCATCACCGCCGCCGTGCTGAAGCTGGCTCCGCTGCCGCGCGAGGTGGAGGTGGCGCTGTGTGCGCTGCCGTCCGCCGAGGCGGCGCTGGACCTGTTCTCCCGGTTCCAGGCGCAGGATCCGGCCGCGCTGCAGGCATTCGAATATATGTCGGGCTCCGGCATGGATCTGGTGCTGGCGCATATTCCCGGCTCTGCGTTGCCGCTCGTGACCCCGGCCGACCATTATGTCCTGGTCGAGCTGGCGTCTCCGCGGGTCGGGGCTGGTCTGCGCCCGGCGCTGGAGGAGGTGCTGGGGGCGGCGCTGGAAGAGGGGGTGGTGCTGGATGCCGCCATTGCCGCCTCCGGGGCGCAGCGCGCGGCGATCTGGAAGCTGCGCGAGGAGCATTCCGAGGCGCAGAAGCGGGCCGGCGCCTCGGTCAAGAACGATGTCTCGGTGCCGGTCTCGCGCGTCCCGGCGCTGCTCCACCGGGCGGCGGAGGCCTGCGAGGCGCTGCTGCCGGGCATCCGCATCGTCCCGTTCGGGCATCTCGGCGATGGCAACATTCACTTCAACCTGGTCCAGCCCGAGGGCATGGACCCGGCTGCCTTCCTGGCCCGCGACCAGGACCTGATGGCGGCGGTCGGCGCGGTGGTGCGCGACCTCGGCGGCAGTTTTTCGGCCGAGCACGGGGTCGGGCGGCTGAAGCCGGCGATGCTGCCCGGCTGGCGGGGCGGGGCGGAGCTTGAGACCATGCGGCGCATCAAGCAGGCGCTGGATCCGCACGGCATCATGAACCCCGGCAAGGTCCTGCCATGATGTGCAGGCGCCTCCCGGCGCCGCTTCACGGTTTTGCCGGTGGCCCCGGCCCGGCTAAAGTGCCGGCATGAGCGTGCTGCCCATCCGAATCGGCCCGATTGTCACCCGGCTCGATCGCTATATTTTCCGCCAGTTGCTGCTGGCCCTGGTCGCCACCACCGCCGGGCTGGTGGCGCTGATCTGGCTGACGCAGTCGCTGCGCTTCGTCGAGCTGGTGGTCAACCGTGGGTTGTCGGTTCGGGTGTTCCTGGAACTGTCGAGCCTGCAGATTCCTTATTTTGTCTCGGTGATCCTGCCGATCACGACCTTCGTCGTGGTGCAGTTCATCTACCAGAGGTTGTCCGGCGACCGGGAACTGACGGTGATGCGCGCGGCCGGGCTGTCGCCGCTGGCGCTGGCGCGGCCGGCGCTCGCGGTGGCGCTGGTGGCGGTGGCCTGCGGCTACCTGCTGAACCTGGTGCTGGTGCCGGCGGCCTCGCAGGCGTTCCGGCAGTATCAGTTCGAGATCCGCAACCGCGTGGCCGCCTTCCTGCTGCAGGAAGGCGTGTTCACCCCGGTCTCCGACGACCTGACGGTCTATGTGCGGGCGCGCGACCCCGATGGCGGGCTGCGTGGCATCCTGATCGAGGACGCCCGGCAGAAGAACAATCCGGCCACCATCCTGGCCGAGCGCGGGCGGCTGGTGTCATCGGAGGGCGCGCCGCGGGTGCTGCTGATCAACGGCAGCCGCCAGGAGATCGACCGCCAGACCGGCCGGCTCAACGTGCTGACCTTCGCCGAGAACATGATCGACCTCAGCCGCAGCGAGCGCGGGGAGGAGCAGCGATTCCGCGACATCAGCGAGATGTCGCTCGGTGAATTGCTGCATCCGGTGGCGGGGGCGGTACTGGAGCGCGACCTGCCGAAGCTGCAGGTGGAGGCAAACCGGCGCCTGGCATCACCGCTGACCACGCTGACCTTCACCCTGGTCGCGCTGGTCTGCGTGCTGATGGGCACGTTCCGCCGCCATGGCGGGCTGGTGCGGCCGCTGCTGGCGGTGCTGGCGGTGGTCGGGCTGCTGGCATCTTCCCTGCTGCTGACCAATCTCGCCGCCAAGCAGGCGGCGATGATCCCGCTGATCTGGGTGAATGCGGTGCTGCCCGGCCTGGTCTGCGCCTGGGCGCTGTTCGGCCCGCAGTTCCGGCTGGTCCCGGTTGCCCTGCAACTGCGGCTGGGGGCGAGCTGACCCGTGACCGTCGCCGCGACGCTTTCCCTTTATATCGCCCGCGTCTTCGCCGCCTCGGTGGGCGTGATGCTGGCCGGGCTGACCGGGCTGATCGCCCTGTTCGACTTCATCGAGCTGCTGCGCCGCTCGGCGACACGGACCGAGGCGACCTTCGCCGTGGTGACCGAGATCGCCGCCATGCGCCTGCCCTGGATCATCATGCAGATCCTGCCCTTCGCGGTGCTGCTGGGCGGGATCTGGGCGTTCTGGCGGCTCACCCGCTCCTCCGCGCTGGTGGTGGCGCGTGCCTCCGGGGTGTCCGCCTGGCAGTTCCTGGCCGCGCCGCTGCTCTGCGCGCTGGCGATGGGGGCGTTCGCGACCGCGGCGCTCAGCCCGATCTCGGCGGTGATGCGGGCGCGGGCGGAGGCGCTGGAGAACGTGTACCTGCGCAGCGGCGGCGGACCGCTGGCGCTGAACGGCGGCCAGCTCTGGCTGCGCCAGTCCGATGAGGGACTGGTGCCGCAGGGGGTGGCGATCCTGCACGCCCGCAGCGTGCAACTGCGCGAGACCCGGCTGGTGGCCCAGGATGTCAGCCTGTTCCGTCTTGATGCCGGCGACCGGCTGCTGGAGCGGGTGGAGGCGACGCGGGCGGAGCTCGGCCCCGGGGTGTGGCAGTTGGAGAACGCCCGCACCATCCAGCCCGGCCGGCTGCCCTCGGCGCCGCGGCCGATGGCGCTGGACACCAACATGACGGTGGACCGGGTGCAGGAGAGCTTCGCGCCGCCCGACACCTTGTCCGTCTGGGCCTTGCCCGGTTTCATCTCGCTGCTCGACCGGTCCGGTTTTTCCTCGATCCGGCACCGGCTGCAATTCCAGACTTTGCTGGCGCTGCCGTTGCTCGCGGGCACGATGACGCTGCTGGCCGCCGGGTTCTCGATGCGCCCGAGCCGGCGCGGCGGCGTGGCGCGGATGATCGCGAGCGGGGTGGCGGCCGGCTTCGCGTTGTTCGTCATCTCCAAGATTGCCGAGGAATTCGGCCAGTCCGGCGCGCTGCCTCCACCGTTGGCGGCCTGGGCCCCGGCGGTTTCGGGGCTGATGCTGGCCGTGGCGCTGCTGCTGCATCTGGAAGACGGCTGATCATGGCGTATTTGCGACGGGACGGGGCCGCGCTGCGGCGTCTGCTGCTGGGGGCCACGCTGGCAGCGCTGGGGAGCGGCCTGCCCGGCGGGATCGCCTGGGCGCAGCTCGGGGCGCTGGGGACGTCGAAGTCGCCGCCGATTTCGCGCGACGAGCCGGTGTTCTACCAGGCGGATGCGGTCGAGTACGATCGCGACACCGCCAACGTGATCCTCTCCGGCCATGTCGAGATCTGGCAGGGCGACCGCGTGCTGCGGGCGGATCGCGTCACCTATGACCGCAATACCGGCGTCGCCGCGGCGATCGGCAATGTCGCGCTGGTGGAGCCGGACGGGCAGGTGCTGTTCGCCGAGTACGCCGAGCTGTCGCAGGGGATGCGCGACGGCGTGCTGCGCGACATGCGGGCCTTGCTGCCGGAGAACGGACGGCTGGCCGCCAATGGCGCGCGCCGCACCGATGGCACCATCAACGAGCTGAGCCGGGCCGTCTACACCACCTGCAATCTCTGCGCGAGCGATCCCAACGCGCCGCCGCTGTGGGACATCCGCGCGCGCGCGGCTGTGCAGGACGGCGAGCACAAGCAGATCGAGTACCACGACGCGGTGGTGGATTTCCTCGGCGTGCCGGCGATGTACCTGCCGTTCCTGAGCCACCCCGATCCGTCGCAGAAACGGGCGAGCGGCCTGCTGGTGCCGTCGGCGGGGTATTCCACGCATCTCGGGGCCTTCGCCTCGATTCCGTATTATTGGGTGATCGACGGACGGTCGGACGCCACCATCGCGCCGATCTTCTCCAGCATGCAGGGCGGCGGCCTCAACCTGCAGTACCGGCAGCTCTTCAACAATGGCCGGTTCACGCTGGAAGGGTCGGTTGCCAACGACAATGACCAGCTCGGCGGGCATGTGTTCGCCCGCGGCGATTTCGCCATCGACGAGATCTGGCGGTGGGGTTTCGACATCAACCGCGCCAGCAGCCAGGAATACATGCGGGACTACCGCATCCGTGGCGGCACGGACCAGGTGCTGACCAGCCAGGTCTGGCTCGAGGGCTTCGGCCAGGGCTCCTATACGCGGCTGGACGCACGCGCCTACCAGGGGCTGACCGGCACGGTGATCACCTCCCGGCTGCCCTATGTGCTGCCGCGCTGGCAATACAGCTATTTCGGCGAGCCCGACGCGCTCGGCGGGCGGTTCTCGCTCGATGCCGGGGCGTTCAACGTGCTGCGCGACGAGGGGACATCCACCCAGCGCGGCCGGCTGAGCCTGAACTGGGATCGTCCCTTCACCGGGCAGTACGGCGATCTCTGGAACCTCACGCTGCATGTCGACAACGCCGTCTACGCAGCGCACGGCTTCACGCAGGAGCCCAATTTCGGCACGGCCGACGCGGTGCAGTCGGCGCAGTCGATGCCCACCGCCGCGGTGATGGTGCGCCTGCCGCTGGCGCGCGACGCCGGGGACTGGGGCACGCAGACGATCGAGCCGATCGCCCAGCTCATCGTCGCGCCCAACGGGTCCAAATACCTCAATACCAGCACGCGCATCCCCAACGAGGACAGCCTGGATCAGGAGCTGACCGACGCCAACCTGTTCTCGCTCAACCGCTTCCCGGGCGTCGACCGGCTGGAAGGCGGGGTGCGCGCCAACGTGGCGCTGAAGGCGGGCTGGAATTTCCCCGGCGGCAAATCGGTCGACGGCCTGGTCGGCCAGTCCTACCGGATGCAGAAGAGCTCGCCCTGGGTGGTGGGATCCGGGCTGGAGAACCAGGCCTCCGACATCGTCAGCCGGGTGACCTTCACGCCGGGGCCCTGGGTCGACCTGACGGCGCGCGCCCGGTTCGATCCGCACCAGAGCATGAACGTGCGCTTCGCCGACCTGCTGGCCAGCGCCGGCCCGTCCTGGCTGCGCTTCAGCACGGGATATGCGTACAGCAGCGTCAATCCCTACTACTACTACGATATCCCGCCGACCGGTTCGTACCTGGTTCCCAGCGGCAAGAGCGCGACGAGCCCGTACGAGGTGCCGCGGAACGAGATCATCGTCGGCGCCAACCTGAAACTCGGGCGATGGAGCCTGGGGGGCTCGGCGCGCGCCGACCTGCGCCTGCACGAGATGACCACGCTGGCCGGCTCCGCCTCCTACGAAAACGAGTGCTTCATCTTCAGCATGGTGTACTACAAGCGCTATACGAGCCTCGTGAATGATTCCGGCGCGAGTGCGCTGCTGTTCCAGATCACGCTCAAGACCGTCGGGCAGTTCGGCTTCCACGCGATGTAGGGCGCGCGAACGGCCATCTTGCTGGAGTTCCACCGCCCATGACCTTTCGCCTGCCTCGTCCGTGCCGCACGCCTGTCCTGGCCGCCGTGCTGATTGCCTCGCTCGCGGGGCCGGGGGCTCCCGCCGTCCGGGCGCAGGGGCCGGATGCCTCGCGGATCGTCGCGGTGGTGAACGGCGACGTCATCAGCCGGGCGGATGTCGACAACCGCCGGCGCCTGTTCGCGCTGTCGACCGGCATGCCGGGATCCCCGGAGGTGCTCGAGCGGCTGGTGCCACAGGTGCGGCGCATGCTGGTTGACGAGCGGCTGCGGCTGCAGGAAGTGCAGCGGCGCCACGTGGTGGTGCAGGACAAGGAAATCGCCGACGCGATCCGCGAGATCGAGCAGCGCAACAACATGCCCGAGGGCACGCTGCGCCGCCGGCTGTCCGCCGACGGGGTGGAGTTCCGCACCCTGATCGATCAGGTGCGCGTGCAGATCGGCTGGAGCCGGGTGCTACGGCAGGAACTTGGCCAGCAGGCCCAGGTCAGCGACGCCGATGTCGCCGAGCGCGAGCGCATGGTGCAGGCGCAGACCGGCCAGGAGGAATTCCGCCTCGCCGAGATCTTCGTGCCGATCTCCGACCCCGACCAGGCCGACGAGGCGCGCCGCTTCGCCGATACCGTGATCCAGCAATTGCGGGCCGGCGCGCCCTTCCCGGTGGTGGCGGCGCAGTTCAGCCAGAGCCAGTCGGCGCTGCAGGGCGGCGACGAGGGCTGGGTGCAGGGCAGCCAGATCGATCCCGAGGTGCTGCGCATCCTGCGGGAGATGCCGCCGGGGGCGATCAGCAACCCGGTCCGGGTGCCGGGCGGGCTGTCGATCGTCACCCTGCGCGGCAAGCGCGAGGTCGGTCGCGACATGGCGACCATGGTGACGCTGCGGCAGGTGTTCCTGCCGTTCTCCTCGCGGCTCGATCCGGCCAATCCGACGCAGCAGCAGCAGCAGACGCTGGAACGCGCGCAGCGGCTCGGCGCGACGGCGAAGAGCTGCGAGGACATGGATGCCGCCAACAAGGCGGCCGGCGCCGCGCGCCCGGCCGATCCGGGCGAGCTGCGGGTGGAAAGCGTGGCGGTGCCGCCGCTGCGCCAGCTGCTCGGCACGCTGCCGCCGGGCAAGCCGAGCCAGCCGCTGGTCGCCGATGACGGGGTCGCGGTGATCATGGTCTGCACGCGCGAGCAGCGGAATCTCGGCATCCCCACCAAGCAGGAGCTGACCGAGCGCATCATTTCCGAGCGCGTCGAACTGGCGTCGCGGCAGTTGATGCGCGACCTGCAGCGGCGGGCGGTGATCGACCTGCGCTCGTGACCGCCGCCGCGCCGACGCAGGCGGCGCTGCCGCCGCTGCGCGAGGTGATCGCGCGGCACGGCCTGGACGCGCGGCGCTCGCTCGGCCAGCACTTCCTGCTCGATCCCAACCTGACCGCCCGCATTGCCCGGCAGGCCGGCGACCTCGCCGGCCGGCATGTGGTGGAGGTCGGGCCGGGGCCTGGCGGGTTGACCCGTCCGCTGCTGGCCTCGGCGGCGGCGGACGTGACCGCGGTGGAGATCGATCCGCGCGCGGTCGGTGCCGTCACCGAACTGGCCGAGACGGCGGGCGGGCGGCTGCGGGTGGTGGCGGGCGATGCGATGGCGCTGGATCTGGCGGCGCTGGTGCCGGCGCCGCGCCAGATCGTCGCCAACCTGCCCTACAACGTGGCCTCACCGCTGCTGGTGGGCTGGCTGCGGCAGGCCGCCTGCTGGGAACGGCTGACGCTGATGTTCCAGCAGGAAGTGGCGGAGCGCATCTGCGCCGCGCCGGGTGCCGATGCCTATGGGCGGCTGGCGGTGCTGGCGCAATGGACGGCGCAGGCCGAACTGGTCATGCGCATTCCCCCGTCTGCCTTCGTGCCGCCGCCGAAGGTCTGGTCCGCGGTGGTGGTGCTGACGCCGCATGACCGGCAGCCGGACCCGGTGCTGTTCCGCCAGATGGAGCAGTTGACCGCCGCCGCCTTCGGCCAGCGCCGCAAGATGTTGCGCGGCGCGTTGAAATCGCTCGGGGGCGAGGCGCTGCTGCGGCGGGCGGAGATCGATCCGGCGCGGCGGGCGGAGACGCTGTCGATCGCGGAATTCGACCGCCTGGCGCGGCTGCTGGCCGGGGCGGCCTGATCAGCCGGCCTGGATCAGGCGGTTCGGCACCTCGGCGATCCTGGGAAGATCGGCATTGGCGAAGGCCACCCGCAGATGGCGTTCCTGCCCGGGGCCGAAGAAAGGCCCGGGCAGGGTCAGCAGCCCCCGCTCGCCGGCCAGGTGCCGCGCCATGGCGAGGGCATCCGGCGCCCCTTCCGGCAGGCGCAGATAGGCGAAGTAGCCACCCAGCGCATCCAGCCGCCAGTGACGCAGGCGCCCGGCCGCCTCGCGGAAGGCATCGGCACGGCCTGCCATCAGCCGGCGGTTGGCCTCGCGCCAGGGGCGCAGGGCCTCGATCGCCCAGGCAATGGCGGTCTGCCCCGCCCGGGGCGGGCAGATCTGCAGGGTGTCCAGCACCTTCACCAGTTGCTCGCGCAGGCGCGGGCCGGCGGCGATGGCGCCGAGCCGGTGGCCGGGCACGCAATAGGCCTTGGAAAACGAATAGAGATGCACGAACACGTCCCGCCAGGACGGGTCGGCGAACAGGCCATGCGGCACGCCGGCCGGGTCGGGCAGGAAGTCGCGATAGGTCTCGTCGATCACCAGCCACAGGCCACGGGCGCGGCAGAGCTCCGCGAAGCGGGCGATCACCGCGGGCGGGTAGATCGCCCCGGTCGGATTGTTCGGCGTCACCAGAACGATCGCCCGCACGCGCGGATCGAGCAGCGCGGCGGCACGGTCCGGATCGGGAACGAATCCGTCCTCCGCCCGGCAAGGCAGCGGCACCGTCGCCACGCCGCGCATGGTCAGGGCCATGTGGTGGTTGAAGTACCAGGGGGCGGGCAGCATCACCGCCTCGCCCGGTCCGGCCAGCACCGTCGCGGCCATGGCGAAGGCGAGATTGCCGCCGGCGGTGATGGCCAGGTCGGTGGCAGCCACCGAGGCGCGGTAGCAGGCGGAGATGTCGGCCGCCAGCGCCTCGCGCAGCGCCCCGTCGCCTTCGATGTCGCCATAGGCCGCGCAGGCGGAGTCGCCGGCCGCCGTCGCCAGGCGTTCGAGCAGGGCCGGGTGCGGCGGATAGCCGGGCACCGCCTGCGTCAGGTCGATCAGCGGGCCGGCCGTTCCGGTGTAGGAACGCGCCCAGGCGCGGGCGGCGGGAATGGGCGGCGTCGCGGTGGCGAGGATGGCGGGAGCGAGCGGCGGCAGGGCAGGAGACATGCGCGCACCATGGCACCCGTGCGGGCAATCGTCCATGTGGTCCGCCCGTCACCCGTAACGTCTCAGGAGATCTTTGCGAGGGCGCAAGACCGCGTAGATTGGGCTTCCCGACCTTTGGCGGTGGTGAGGCGTGCGGACATGTTCGAAGAATTTTCCCTGATTCCCTATCTCGCTGCCGGCATCTGCGTCATCATCTGGATCGGCGTGGTGTATCTTTCGTTCCGGTGGGTGCGCGGACGGAATCGCCTGGACGAACAGGTTCGCGTCGGTAACCGCATCCGCGACCTGGGATGGTCCGAGGCGCGCATGCGTGAGCTGACCGAGCAGTTTCCGCGCAACGGCACGGCGATGCGGGCCTATCTCGACCTTCTGGTCAAGCGCGGCGCGCAGGACGAGGCGCTCGCCCGGGCCAGGGACTTCATTGCCCGCAACCGCGGCGAATTGTCGGCGCATCTGCTGCTTGCGGACATGCTGGCGCGGGCCGGCGAGCGGGCGGAGAGCGAGCGTGTGATCGCGCGCGCGGGCTGGCGCTGGCCGGGTCATTCCGAATTGTTGCTGCGGCGCGCCCGCGCGGCGGCACGACGCGGTGACCATGCGGCGGCGCTGCGGCTGCATGCCCGGCTGCGGCGACGTGGCTTCGGCCCGCAGCCGTACCTTGCCGCGATCACCAGCCTCGAGGCGCTCGGCCGTATCGATGCCGCCGCCGGCGTGATCGCCGAAGGGCTGCGGAAGCATCCGGACGCCTCGTGGATGCTGACGGCCCAGGCCCGCTTCGCCGCCCGTCATGGTCGCCTGGCCGAGGCCCTGGCGGCCTGGGAGCGGCTGCGGCAACTGCAGCCCGGTCAGGTCGACGCCTATGTGGAACCCGCTGGGTTGCTGGCCGCCAACGGGCGGGAAGCGGAGGCGCGGGCCATCGCGGCAGAAGCGCGGGAAATCTTCCGCGCCGATGATCGCGTCATCAAGTTGTGGAAACGATTTGAACCATCAACGGACCAGCCGGCTGCCGCGACCTAGGCATGGTGCGACCGGCCTGCAACGGCACATTCACGAAAGGCCCAGTTTGCCCGGCCTATGATGCCGAAGGCGATCATCCTGTCCTTCTCCGGAGACCCGCATGAGCCTCACCGGTCGGCCGATTGATCCCCTTCCCAAGGTCTGGGACCCGAACAGCCGCGTGGGCGAGATGCTGACAGGCCAGCGTGGCCTGATCGTCGGCATCGCCAACGAGCACAGCATCGCCTATGGCTGCGCGGTGAAGCTGCGCGCCTTCGGCGCCGATCTCGCAATCACCTATCTCAACGACAAGGCCGAGCCGTACGTGCGCCCGCTCGCCGGGACGCTGCAGGCCGCGCTGTGCCTGCCGCTGGACGTGCAGGTGCCCGGCCAGACAGAGGACGTCTTTGCCCGCATCGCCGATCACTGGGGCGGGCTCGACTTCCTCATTCACTCCATCGCCTTCGCCCCGCGCGCCGACCTGCACGGGCGCGTGGTGGACTGCTCGCGGGAGGGCTTCACCCAGGCGATGCAGGTGTCCTGCTGGTCGTTCCTGCACATGGCGCGACTGGCCGAGCCACTGATGAACCGGGGCGGCGCCATGGTGGCGATGAGCTACTACGGCGCCGACAAGGTGGTGAACAACTACAACCTGATGGGGCCGGTGAAGGCGGCGCTGGAAGCCTCGGTCCGCTATCTGGCGAGCGAGCTGGCGCCCCGCGGCATCCGCGTCTTCGCGGTGTCACCCGGGCCGCTGAAGACGCGGGCGGCCAGCGGCATCGCCCAGTTCGACGAACTGATCGAGGACGCGATGCGCCGCGCCCCGGAACGGCGGCTGGTGGATATCGCCGAGGTCGGGCGCGTGGTCTCGTTCCTGGTCGGCGGGGCCGCATCCGGCATGACCGGTGATACGATCTACGTGGATGGCGGCCTGCACATCATGGCCTGAGGCCCGGCGGAGCGGCGGTCAGGCCGCCGCTCCGGCCTCACGGTCCAGCACCCTCAGGGTGTGGCGCACGATCATGGCTTCCTCGTCGGTCGGGATGATCATCACCCGCACCCGCGAGCGCTGCGTCGAGATGATCGAGGCATTCTCGCGATTGGCCGTGCGGTCCAGCTCGATGCCGATCCACTCCATGCCTTCGAGCACGCGTTCGCGCACCCGCCAGGCGTGCTCGCCGATGCCGCCGCAGAAGACCATGGCATCGAGGCCCTTCAGCACCGCGGCAAGGCCGCCCAGTTCACGGCGGATGCGGAAGACGAAATACTCGATCGCCTCCGCCGCCTCGGGCAGGTGGGAGGCTTCCAGCTCGCGCATGTCATGCGAGATGCCCGACAGGCCCTTCAGTCCGGAGTCCTTGTAGAGCAGGTCGCGGATGGCATCGGCCCCCATCTGTTCCTGCGCCATCATGAACAGCAACACGCCCGGATCGACCTGGCCACAGCGTGTGCCCATGGGCAGGCCGTCGAGCGGGGTGAAGCCCATCGAGCTGGCCACCGACAGCCCGTCGCGGATCGCGCACATCGAGGCGCCGTTGCCCAGATGCGCCACCACCACGCGGCCCTGCGCATAGAGCGGCTCCAGTTCGCGCAACCGGCCGGTGATGTATTCGTAGGACAGGCCGTGAAAGCCGTAGCGGCGCACCCCTTGCTCGTAATAGCGGCGCGGCAGGGCGAACACGTCGTTGACGAAGGGATGGGCGCGATGGAAGGCGGTGTCGAAGCAGGCCACCTGCTGTACGTGCGGCCAGGCCTCGCGCGCGGCGAGGATGCCGGCGATGTTGTGCGGCTGGTGCAGCGGCGCCAGCGGCACCAGCTTCTCCAGCTCGGCCAGCACGGCATCGGTCACCAGCACCGGGGCTTCGTAGCGCACGCCGCCATGCCCGACGCGGTGGCCCGCGGCCACCACATGGGCGTCGGGGAAAGTGGCCTTCCGCCACGCCAGCACGCGTTGCAGCGCATCCTGGTGGAACCCCTTTTCGGGGTCGGCCGGCCAGCCGACCTCGTGCATCACCGCGCCGGTCGCGTCGCGCACGACGATATGGCGGTTGTCGCCCCGCATCTCCACCTGCCCGACCGCGAGCGCGTGCAGCGTGCCGTCCGCCTCGTAGAACGAGAACTTCACCGAGGACGAGCCGGCATTGAGGGTGACGACGTGGCGGGTCATCGGGGGACGTCCGTCGTGGGACGGGCCGGCGGCACCACGCTGCGGCCGGTTGCCTGCCAGGTCGCGTACAGCACCGCCACGGCGCAGGAGAACAGGCGCGATTGCTCGTCATCGGCACGGCTGGTCAGCATCACCGGCGCCCGCGCCCCCAGCACCAGCCCCGCGCCTTCGGCCTGAGCCGCGTAGGTGAGTTCCTTGGCCAGGATGTTGCCCGATTCCAGGTTCGGCGCCACCAGGATATCGGCGCGGCCGGCGACCAGGGATTTCAGCCCCTTGGTGCGTGCCGCCGTCAGGCTGATGGCGTTGTCCATGGCCAGCGGGCCATCGACGAGGCCGCCGCGGATCTGACCGCGATCGGCCATCTTCGAGAGCGCGGCGGCATCGATGGTGGAAGGCATCTTCGGGTTCACCGTTTCCACCGCAGAGAGAATTCCGACCCGGGGCTGCGCGATGCCCAGGGCCTGCGCCAGGTCGATCGCGTTCTGCACGATGTCGACCTTCTCCTCGAGCGTGGGGGCGATGTTGATCGCAGCGTCCGTCACCAGCAGCAGGTCGTGCAGCGCCGGCGCATCCATGACGAAGACGTGGCTGATGCGACGGGTGGTGCGCAGCCCGCCCTGCGACTTCACCACGTGCCGCAGCAATTCGTCGGTGTGCAGATGGCCCTTCATCAGGGTCATGGCCGTTCCCTGCAGCACCATCTCGACCGCCCGCGCCGCGCCGGCGTCGTGGCTCGGCACATCGATGATCTCGATGCCCGCCAGGTCGGCGTGGCAGGCTTCGGCGGTGGCGCGGATCGCCGCTTCCGCGCCGATCAGGATCGGCACGATCAGCCCGGCCCGCGCCCCGGCCAGGGCGCCCATCAGGGCATTTTCCTCCTCGGGCACCACAACGGCGGTGCGCATCGGCGGCAGGTTCCGGCAGGCCGCCATCAATCGTTCGAAGTGGCGATGGCGCACCAGCATGAGGCCGGGCAACGTGGCATCCTCGACGACGCGATGCTCGGTGGGAGCCAGCACCTCCGCCACGCCCTCGGCAAGCAGCGCCTCGCCGTGGGTGACGCGGGTGGCAAGCACCACGGTGCGCGGCGGGTGCTTCTCGATGACCTGCACCGTGATGGTCAGCTCGTCACCGACATGCGCGCGCGCCCGGAACCGCAATGTCTGCGATTCATACAGCGTGCCGGGACCCGGCAGCAGGTTGCCGAGCACCGCCGAGAACAGCGACCCGAGCCACATCGACGGGGCGGGCGGGGCCTCGCCGCTGCCGCCCGTGCTGCTCGGCAGGTGCACCGGGTTGAGATTGCCGCTGACATGCGCGAACAGGGTGACGTCGTCGGGCATCACCACCCGGTTGACCGAGGCGGTGGCACCAAGCCTGATCTCGTCGAAGGTGAGATTGCTCCGGATCATGGGGCCGCCTTGTCCGTCGTCGCCACCGCCTCGATGGCAGCGGCGGTGCCGCCGATCTGCAGCGGCTCCAGCCCCAGGGTCGTGCGCAACCGCACCAGCATGCGCACGGTGCCCTCGCTCATGTCCGTCACCTCGCCGGCGATCTGTTGCACGAGGTCGATCGCCCGCTTGCGCTCGGCTTCCTTCGGCAGCAGGGCGGGCAGGGTGCGCACCGCTGCATCCGGCTCGAAGTCGATGATCAGCCCCTGCTGGGCGATGATGCGGGCGCGTTCCTCCTCGCCGAGGCTGCGGAACGGCTCGACGGCGTGCAGGATGGCGTTGGAGCGCTCCAGCCGTGACTGGCGCACCGATCCGCGTGATTTCGCCATCAGGATCAGCATGCGGATCACGGCCTCGGCGTAGCCGCCGCGTTCCAGGCTGGCCAGCGCCGCCTGCACCTGCGGCAGCTCGCGCAGGGTTTCGCCGATGCCGGCATTCGGATCGGCGCCGCGTCCGTCGCTGAGGCGGGCCAGGAAGGGATTGGCCCAGAGCGCGAAGAAGGTGAGCTCGTCGGCGGCGGCCCGCAGGTCGCGCCAGAAATCGAAGCTTTGCTCGACCATCGCCGCCCAGATGTGCTGGGCCTGCACGAAGGGATTGTCGGCGGCGACCGGCCGGCGGCCGGCCCTGACCTGTTCGGCCAGCGCCGTCACCGGCTGCATCGCCGGGTTGAGATCCGACAGCGCGGTGCGGCGCGCGCGCAGCGGATGCGTCTGCCGCAGCCATTCGGCACTGGTCGGAGTGGCCATCGCGCGCACCCAGGGGCGGGCGAACATCTCGTAGCCGGTGACGTTGTATTCGGAGACGCGTGCGACCAGCGCGAACGGCGTCTCGTCGTCGTGCCCGTCATCCAGGGCGCGCAGGTCGGCGATGCTGCGTTCCTGGAAGCCGACGACGTACTGGGCCTGGATGCCCTCGCCGGTCTTGGCCTCGATCGTCATTTCGTAGAGGCCCGGTGCCAGCGCTTCGACCGCTTCGAGGGTGGAGACGATGCGGTCGTGTTCCTTCCGCGCCACCTTGGCCGAGACGAAGATGCCGAGATGGCCGATGTCCTCGTGCACCATGTAGATGATGCGCTGGCCACGGGCGCGGATCTCGCGCTCGTCCTGGTAGAGCCTGGGGATCCAGCCGAGCGCCTGCTGCGGCGGGGTGATGTCGTCGCCCTGGCTGGCGAAGACGATGATCGGCGCCTTGATCTCGCGCAGGTCCACCGGCCCGCGGCCGCCGAGCTGGGCCTCGCCGCGCTGCAGCCGGTTGCCGACGAACAGGTTCTCGACGATCCAGCGGATCTCGGCCTCGTTGAGCAGGAAGAAGCCCGACCACCAGCGTTCGAAGCCAAGGAAGCGTTCGGCCTCGCTGTCGACGTTGGCGTAGAGGTTGTAGTATTTCCGCCACCACGTGTTGCCGGGGTTCATGGTCTCGAAGTTGAGCACCAGGTTCGCGCCGTCGAACACGCCGTTGCCGAGATCCGATGAGAACAGCGCCGGTGCCGCGCCGCCGGCCAGCCCGCCCAGGTAGCGCAGCGGGTTCCTGCCGCGCACGCCCGCCCAGTAGCTGAGCGGTGCGCCATTGGCCACCACCGGCCCGGTGACATGCGGATTGCTGGCGGCCAGCAGCATCGCCGCCCAGCCACCCTGGCAATTGCCGACGACCACCGGCCTGGGGGCGCCGGCGTGGCGCAGCGCCACCTCGCGCACGAAGCGTCCTTCGGCGGCGCACACGTCGGCCAGGGTCTGCCCGGGCTGGGGACGGGGGAAGAAAATGACGAAGTAGACCGGATGGCCATGGGCGAGCGCCACGCCGACCTGGCTGTCGGACTTGAAGCCGCCGATGCCCGCACCGTGGCCGGCGCGCGGGTCGATGATCATGTACGGCCGCAGGTTGGGATCGACCGTGACGCCCGCGGGCGGCAGGATGCGCACCAGCGCATAGTTCACCGGACGCTCGAACGACCGGCCGTCGAGCACCATTTCGGTGTCGTAGACCAGCACCGGCGTGCCGTCGCCCTGTTGCTGCGCGACCACCTGGTTGCCGACCTGGCGCATCACGTCGAGGAACAGGATGCCGCGCTGGAGCGCATCGGTGACGTATTCGCCCCATTGCGTGGCGATCTGCTGCGGCGTCGTCGGCATGGCGGCCAGGCGCTGCAGCTCCGCGAGATGGCGCGCCGGGGCGCCGCCATGCGTCGCGGCGATCCGCTGCAGATGGCCGGCCGCCCCCTGCAGCAGCGACTGCCACAACGTGGCCGTCCCGGTCAGGCGGTCGCTCATCACCCCGGCACGGAAGGCAACACCAAGCGGATCCTGGCCATTCGTCGGCCATTGTGCCTGTGACGGCAGCGGGAAGAACCCGTCGAGCATATTCCCTCTCCTTGCAGAGTCGACGTCGACAACACACCAGTGCGTGCCCGCCCCCGCCGGGGCGGGAGAGAGTCACCGGCCGGGGTCGTTGCCCTCGGCCGGCAAAAGGCACCATGCTGCGGTGCAGAAGAGTAGCAGACGTTTTCCGTGGACAACGTGACGTTTTGCGGGAGTCCGTTTCGAATTCGTGAACCTCTCACGAAGCCCGTACCGCCGGTGGCGCCCTGGGGTGATTTCGCTTATCGAAACGATCTCCGGTGCGGCGACAGGCATGGCCTTCTGCCGCCTGGAATGGCAGGACCGCAGCCCTGGACAAGATTTATGCAGACCAGATCAGCGACGATCCCGAGCTATCCCGAGATCAGGTCCATGAAGGCATCCACGGCCATCGCCTGCAGCCGCTCGGGATCGCTCAACGTGGCCAGCACCCGCTCGCGCCGTCCCGCTGTCCAGACCTGCGCCCCCAGGTCGAGCAGCTTGGCGTGCACCAGCGGCGTGGCTTCCTGGCGGCGGCGGGCATCGCCGATCGGAATGGCGACCTTCTCGCGCACGGAACACGTGCCGTCGTTCAGCACGATCTGCACGGCGCTCGCGGCGGTGCCCTGGCCGGGGTCGTGGTGGGACGCGGTGAAGGCGGCGTTCTCGGTGACCTGGATCCTGGCGCGCAGGGCCTGCAAGGCCGGGTTCGCGGCGGTGGCGTCGGAATAGTCCGAACTTTCCAGCCGTCCCTGCAGCAGGGCGGTGGCCACCGTGTACGGCAGGCTGCGCTCGCGGGACGCCGGGGTGAGCAGGGTGCCGCCGACGACGGTGCGGCGCATCGCCGTGTCATGGGTTTCCACGTTCACGCTGGCGACCCGGGGGGCGACACTGCGGAACCAGGGCGACAGCCGCAACGCCGCCTCGACCGCGGTGGTGGCGCTGGCATGGCATGGCAGCAGGCGCAGGGTCACCCGGTTCAGGTAGAAATACCCCAGCGGGCGCGCCAGGCCCGGGCGTGGCCCGGCCGTCCTGGCCTTGCTTCGGCGCGGCCGCGCGGCGGCTGGTTTCGGCACGCCGGTCTCCCCGCGCATCGCCAGCCAGGCCAGCATGATGCCCCGTGCCCCGGCATCCGCCTCCGCCCAGAGCCGGCGCGCGCCGGCGGCGGCACGACGCGCGGGGGCGGGAAGGCTGCCCTCGAGCAGGGCATGGCTCAGCGCGGCCCGGGCCTGGGCGCGGCCGCCTCCCATCAGCCGGACGGCCACCGCCGTCGCGGCGATCCGCACCGCGGCGGTCGCGTCGGGCTCGCCATGCGGGCGGTCGCGGCGGCTGGTCTCGATCAGGGCGCCGTGGATCTCGTAGGCCAGCGCCATCGCCTGCAGCACCGCGTCCATGTGCAGCGGCGGCTCGCCGAAGGCGCGGCGCTGGCGGCTGATGTGGTCGGCCACCGCAAGGATGGTGCCGATGGTGTCGGAGGGATGGCCCCCCGACGGAGAGGTGTCGTTGATGCCGAGCCAGCGGATCAGCACGGTCGTATCGAAGGCGGCCTTGATCGGATCGAGCCCGCCCGCGCGTCCCGGCACGCGCGCGCCTTTCGGCACCGTGGTCCCCGGCACGACCGGCCCGAGCAGCCGCCCGCAGGCCGGCACCACCAGCGCCGCCAGCGCGCAGGCCAGGGCATCGGCAAGGCACAGGATGGCCATGGTCCGCGTCGCTTCGTCCGGTGCGGGCAAGGCGAAGAGAGCCTCGACGATGGCGTCGATGACGTCGACCTCTTCGGCCTCGGCGAACGGCATGCTCGCTTCCTTCTGGTCCGGCCGATGGTGCCGTGTCGCGCCCTGGCGAACCGGGGGCGTTTATCCGAATATGTTGCACCCCGGAACGGATGAGGACGTGCAATTACGCGGGAGCGTCGATCGGCGCGGGCCGGGGGGCCTGCGACCGCAACCATCGTGCCGGCCAGGGCGTTCGGGCCGGCGCGGTGAGGGAAGGGGATTGGCCGGGCATGGCCAGGACGGTCGCGGCGGTGCTGGCGGCGTTTCCGGCGTGCGGGCTGGATGACGTGGTCGCCGGCACGGCGCCCGTGCTGGTGCTGGCGCCGCATCCGGATGACGAAACCCTTGGCTGCGGTGGACTCATCGCGACGCTGCGCGCGCGCGGGCAGCGTGTCCATGTCGCCGTGCTGACCGACGGCTCGGGATCGCATCCCGATTCGCGGCGCTTTCCGCCGGCCCGGCTGGCCCGGTTGCGGGCGCGGGAAGTCACGGCGGCGTTACAGGTGCTCGGGGTGCGCGCGGAGGATATCAGCTTTCTCGGCTGCCTCGACGGGGCCGTGCCGCGGGCGGGGCCGGCGTTCCGCGGCATCGCCGCGACGCTGCTTGCCCTGCTGCGGGTCAGCGGGGCCCGCACCCTGCTGACGACCTGGATCCATGATCCCCATCCCGATCACCAGGCCGCGGCGAAGCTGGCGTGGCTGGCCTGCCGGGACGCCGGCGCCCGGCTGGCGTGGTTCCCGATCTGGGGCTGGCGACTCGATTCGGCGGCGATTCCGGGGCCTGCGCCGCGCGGCGTGCGCCTCGACATCGGCGCGCATCTGCCGGCCAAACGCCGGGCGATCGCGGCGCATGCCTCGCAGACCTCGGCCCTGATCGCCGACGACCCGCGCGGCCTTCGCCTGCCGCCTGATGTCGTGGCACTGTTCGAGACGCCATGGGAAACGTTCATTTTCCCCGAAACCTGACGCCCGCGCGGGCCGGCCGGCAGGAGCATGGTTGCTCCGGGCGCACAAAGAGGGTGTAACCGGGCCCCTCGGTAACCACCTTCGTGCCGCCCGCGCCGCGTGCCGGGACAGGAGATGACCCATGCGCCTCGATGCAATTCCGATCGGCAACAACCCCCCAGATGACATCAACGTCGTGGTGGAGGTCGCCATCGGCGGCGAGCCGATCAAGTACGAGATGGACAAGGCGGCGGGCACCCTGTTCGTCGACCGCTTCCTGTACACGCCGATGCGTTATCCCGGCAATTACGGCTTCGTGCCGCACACGCTGTCGGATGATGGTGACCCGATCGATGTGCTGGTGGCCAATACCCGCCCGATCATTCCAGGCGCGGTGATCAATGTCCGCCCGGTCGGCGTGCTGAAGATGGAGGACGATGGCGGCGGGGACGAGAAGATCATCGCCGTCCCGACCTCCAAGATCACCAAACGTTACGTCCGGATCGCGAATTACACCGACATGCCGGCGATCACGCTCGAGCAGATCCAGCACTTCTTCGAGCACTACAAGGATCTCGAGCCCGGCAAGTGGGTCAAGGTGGTCGGGTGGGGGGATGCCGCCGAAGCGCGCCGGCTGATCCAGGAAGCGATCGCCCGCAACCAGGGCTGAGCCGGCACCTGTGGCATGCGAACCATCGGGGGCGCATGCCACAGGTCATCCCAGTCGGCCGAAGTATTGACCCATTCGCGTGCGGGCGGCCGGCTGGTATGTCTTTGGTTGCGCGCGCGGCCGCCCCACCATCCCCGCGCGCATACCGGTCAGCCCTTCAGGCTGCCGGCATCAGGTGCCGAAGATCGGTTCCGATGGGAGGAATGACCCGGGGCACCGTCCAGGGAGGGGGCTCTCATGCCGCGCCTGCCGGGAGGCGAATGGAGGTCCGGGCCGGAATCGAACCGGCATACAAGGATTTGCAGTCCTCTGCATCACCACTCTGCCACCGGACCGGTGCCGAGAGGGCGTGGTTATGGTTCGCCCGCGGCGCCGGGTCAAGCCCGTCGCTGCGGCGCTTGGCGTTCCGGGCGGGCGCTCCTATAAGAACCCGCCCCCAAACAGCCCGGCGCCGCCATGAACCGTCACGTCATCGACACCGCCGATGCCCGCAACCTGATGGTTGACGGCCAGCTCCGCCCCAACAAGGTCACCGACCCGCGCGTCATCGGCGCCATGCGCAGCCTGCCGCGCGAGCGCTTCCTGCCGCCCGCGCTGGCGCCGCTCGCCTATGTGGACGAGGATGTCCGGCTCGCGAACGGCCGCTGCCTGATGGAGCCGATGGTGCTGGCGCGGCTGGTGCAGCTCGCCGATCCGCAGCCGGACGAGCGGGTGCTGGTGGTCGGTGCCGGCAGCGGCTACGGCGCCGCGGTGATCGCGGCGACCGGCGCGCGCGTGGTCGCGCTGGAAGAAGACGAGGATCTGCTGCGGCTGGCCCGTGGTGTGCTGCCCGCGCTCGCGCCGCAGGTGCAGATTGCCGTCGGCCCGCTTGCCGCGGGCTGGCGGGTGGGCGCCCCGTACGACCTGATCGTCATCGAGGGAGGCTTCGAACAGCTCCCGCCCGCCATCCCCGAGCAGCTCCGCCAGGATGGCGGCCGGCTGGTGGGCGTGCGGGTCGTGGCCGGCCGCGTCGGCCAGGCGGTGATCGGCGAGCGGGGGGGGCACGAGCCGGCGGTGACCTCGCGCCCGGTCTTCGACTGCGCAACCCCGATCCTGCCCCCGATGCGGTACGTACCCGGTTTCATATTCTGATCCGGGCCGATATTGCCGGCCTTGCCGGATCGATCGCCCGCCAAAACCGTGGCGCGCCGACCGGGCCTGTGGCAGATGAATGAGAGTCGCGCTGTCGTCGCCGTGTTGGTGCGGCCGTGTCGCCGCGCCCGCCATCCCGCGGAGTCGCTGCGCAGCAAGGAATGAGGGTCGAAGGATGCTTCTGCGTTCGGGTCTCGCTATTGGCATCGCCATCGGCCTGGTCGGGCCAGCCGCGGCAGAAACGCGCACGCTGCAGGAGGCGCTCGCCACCACCTACGCCAACAACCCCTCGCTGCAGGCCGCCCGCGCCCAGTTGCGGTCAGTGGACGAAAACGTGCCGCAGGCCCTGGCCGGCTGGCGCCCGCAGGTCAGCTTCACGGCCAATGCCGGGTATGTCGACGGGCACAACTACCAGCGGGCGCAAGGCCAGACCTTCCGCAGCAACGTGGCCCGTGGCACCAACACCGAGCAGTTGCAGCTCACCCAGCCGCTGTACCGGGGCGGCCAGACCCGTGCCGGCACCAACCGGGCGGAGAACCAGGTGATGGCGCAACGCGCCCGCCTGATCGCTTCTGAGCAGCAGGTGTTCACCGATACGATCAACGCCTTCGTGCAGGTGATCGCCAACCAGCAGGTGCTGGCGCTGAACATCAACAACGAACAGGTGCTGTCGCGCCAGTTGCAGGCCACCAACGACCGGTTCCGCGTGGGCGAGATCACCCGCACCGACGTCGCCCAGGCCGAGGCGGCGCTCGCCGGCGCCACGGCGCAGCGGCAGACCTCGGAAGGCAACCTGCAGACGGCGCGGGCCCAGTACCAGCGCCTTGTCGGGGAACTGCCCGGGGCGTTGATCGAACCCCAGCCGCTGCGCCTGCCGGTCCGCGGCATCGACGAGGCGAAGGCGGTGGCCGCGGCCAACAACCCCGCAGTTGTGGCCGCCCTGTTCGACGAGTCCGCGGCCAAGGACAATTTCGACCTGCAATACGCCCGCCTGATGCCGAACGTGAGCCTGCAGGGGACCGTCGCCCGCGCCGAGGACGTCACCCAGAAGGACCTGACCAACAAGTACGGCGAGATCCTCGCCACGCTGACCGTGCCCATCTACCAGGGCGGGTCCGAGTACTCGGCCATCCGCCAGGCGCGCCAGCAGCAGCAGCAGGCGCGCAAGACCGTCGATGACGCCCGCCGCACCGCGGTCCAGCAGCTCATCGCCTCCTGGGAAACCTACAACTCCGCCCGCTCCACGATCGAGAGCACGCGGGCGCAGATCCGCTCCAACCAGATCGCCCTGGAAGGCGTGCAGCGCGAGGCAATCGTCGGCAGCCGCACCACCCTCGATGTGCTCAACGCTGAGCAGGCCCTGCTCAACTCTCGGGTAACGTTGGTGCAGAACCTCGCCAATCTGGTGACGGCCAGTTATTCCGTTGCCGCAGCCGTCGGCCGCCTGACCGCACGCGACCTGAACCTTAACGTGCCGTTGTATGATGATGCCGCCTACTACAGGGCGGTGCGGGATCGCTGGATCGGCACCGGTGACTACGCGACCAACCAGCCCGGGCGGTGAGCCGGACCAGGACCCTGACGCCGTACCCGGTCGGATCGAGGAAGCAGGCTGCATGAACGCGTCCAACCCGCCCGGCCAGACCCCCGCCCCGCAGACCGCGGGCGGCAATGCCGATCCCTCGATGGAGGATATCCTTGCCTCCATCCGACGCATCCTCAACGAGGACGAGGCCGCTTCGGCGTCCCGCCCGGCGCAGCTTGCCGCGCCGGCGGCGCCGGACCAGGCCGAGATACTGGCGCTCGATGCCTCGATGATCATCTCCGACCCCTCCGCCGCATCCGCCGCTGCCCCGTCCGGGGGCAACGGCGCGGCATCCCCGCCGGTGGAGCCGCCGCCGGCCGTGGCCGTCGCGGCCCCCGCGGTGAATGCCGCCCCGGCCACCGGGCTGGTTGCGCCCGATGTCGCCGCCGCCGCCTCGTCCGCCCTGGGGGCGCTGGTCCGCACGCTGGGTGAGCGCAGCGCGGCGACCCCGCCGTTGGCCATCCACCGTGGCGGCCCGACCGTCGAGGAGGTGGTGCGCGAGGAGCTGCGCCCGCTGCTCAAGGCGTGGCTCGACGAGAATCTCCCTCCGCTGGTCGAGCGTCTGGTACGCCTGGAAATCGAGCGCCTGGTCGGCCGCTCGCTTTCCTGATCGCGTCGCGCCCGACCTTTTCTCCGGCCACCGGACCCCGGCGGCCCCTCCTCATTTGCCGCGAGCCGACCGGGGCAGAAACGACATGCTGGAAAAGACGCATACCCCCGACACCACCGAGAAGCGCCTGTACGAAGGCTGGGAAGCGTCGGGCGCTTTCGCCTGTGATCCAGGCAGCAACGCCACGCCCTTCGCCATCATGATCCCGCCGCCGAACGTCACCGGCAGCCTGCACATGGGACATGCGCTGACCTTCACCATCCAGGACACGCTGATCCGCTGGCGGCGCATGCAGGGCCGGGACGTGCTGTGGCAGCCCGGCACCGACCATGCCGGCATCGCCACCCAGATGGTGGTGGAACGCCTGCTCGCCGGGCAGGGCAGCAGCCGCCAGGCGCTCGGGCGCGAGGCCTTCGTCGAGCGCGTCTGGCAGTGGAAGGCCGAATCGGGCGGCACTATCACCCGGCAGTTGCGCCGACTCGGCGCTTCGCTCGACTGGCCGCGCGAGCGCTTCACCATGGACGAGGGGCTCTCGGCGGCGGTGCGCGAGGTCTTCGTCACGCTGTACCGCCAGGGGCTGATCTATCGCGACCGGCGGCTGGTGAACTGGGATCCGAAATTCCAGTCGGCGATCTCTGACCTCGAGGTCGAGAGCCGGGAAGTCAAAGGCAATCTCTGGCACCTGACCTACCCGATCGAGGGCGAGCCGGGCCGCTTCATCACCGTCGCCACCACGCGGCCGGAGACGATGCTGGGCGATACCGCCGTCGCGGTGCACCCCGAGGACGAGCGCTTCCGCGACCTGGTGGGCAAGTTCGCCATCCTGCCGCTGGTGGGCCGCCGCATCCCCATCGTCGCCGACACCTACTCCGATCCCGAGAAGGGCACGGGCGCGGTGAAGATCACCCCCGCGCATGATTTCAACGACTTCCAGGTGGGGCAGCGGCACAGCGTGCCCATGCCCTCGATCCTCGACCGCGAGGCCCGCGTCACCCTCGCCGAGATCGAGGATGTGCTGGCCGCGGTGCCGGGCATCGCCGATCCGGACTTCGTGCGCTCGCTGGACGGCCAGGACCGTTTCGCCGCGCGCAAGGCGATCCTGGAGAAGCTGGAAGAGCTTGGGCTGCTGGTGAAGACCGAGCCGCATCTGCACCAGGTGCCGCACGGCGACCGCTCCGGCGTGCCGATCGAGCCGCGCCTGACCGTGCAGTGGTACTGCAATGCCGCGGTGCTGGCGAAGCCGGCCATCGAGGCGGTCGAGCAGGGCCGCATGCGCTTCGTGCCGCAGCAATGGGAGAACACCTTCTTCGCCTGGATGCGCGACATCCAGCCCTGGTGCATCAGCCGCCAGCTCTGGTGGGGGCATCGCATCCCCGCCTGGTACGGCCCGGACGGGACGGTGTTCGTCGAGAAGACCGAGGACGAAGCCCTCGCCGCCGCCCGCGCCCATTACGGCCATGACGCGGCGCTGACCCGCGACGAGGACGTGCTGGACACCTGGTTCAGCTCGGCGCTGTGGCCCTTCTCCACGCTCGGCTGGCCGGAGCAGACGCGCGAGGTCGCGCGCTACTACCCGGGCGACGTGCTGGTGACCGGGTTCGACATCATCTTCTTCTGGGTCGCCCGGATGATGATGATGGGCCTGCACTTCATGGGCGACGTGCCGTTCCGCCACATCTACATCCACGGCCTGGTGCGCGACGAGCGCGGCCAGAAAATGAGCAAGTCGAAGGGCAACGTCATCGATCCGCTGGAGCTGATCGACCGCTACGGCGCCGACGCCCTGCGCTTCACCATCTGCGCCCTGACCGGACCGGGCCGCGACGTCAAGCTCGGGCCGAGCCGCGTGGAGAGCTACCGCAGCTTCGTCACCAAGCTGTGGAACGCAGCGCGGTTCTGCGAGATGAACGGCGTGGCGCCCGATCCCGCCTTCGATCCGGCCAAGGCGAGCCTGCCGCTGACGCGCTGGATCCTGGATGCCGCGTCCTCGGCCATCGCCGAGGCAACGACGGCGCTGGAAGCCTATCGCTTCGACGAATACGCCCAGGCCGGGTACCGCTTCACCTGGAACACCTTCTGCGACTGGTTCGTCGAATTCGCCAAGCCGGTGCTGGCCAACGCCGACAGCCCCGAGGCCGCCGAGGTCCGCAGCACCGCCGCGCATGTGCTCGGGCTGGTGCTGCGCCTGCTGCACCCGGCCATGCCCTTCGTGACCGAGGAGCTGTGGGACCGCTTCGGCTACGGCCCGGACTGCAGCCTGATCCGCACGTCCTGGCCTACCCCCTTCGAAGTGCCCGGCGCGGCCGAGGCGCGCGCTGAACTCGACTGGGTGGTGCGGCTGGTCTCCGAAGTGCGCGCGGTGCGCTCGGAGATGAACGTGCCGCCGTCGCAGCGGGCGCCGCTGCTGCTGAAGGACGCGGCGCCGGAGACGCTTGCCCGCGGCCAGCGCTGGATCGAGGCGATCGGACGGCTGGCCCGCGCGGCGTCGCTGGAAGCACTCGATGGCGAGGTGCCGCACGGCTCGGCCCAGGCGGTGGTGGGCGAGGCGACGGTGGTGATCCCGTTGGCCGGGCTGATCGACATCGCCGCCGAGAGCGCCCGGCTGCGCAAGGATCGCGCCAAGGCGGCGGCCGAGGCCGAAAAGATCGAGAAGAAACTGTCGAACGCCGATTTCGTTGCGCGCGCGCCGGAAGAGGTGGTCGAGGAAAACCGGGAGCGGCTGCAGGCGGCCCGCGACGAGATGGCACGGCTGGACGCGGCGCTCGCGCGCATCGACGGGTGACCATGCCCGGGGCGCTGCCCCGGCCCCGCCAGGGGCTCCGCCCCTGGACCGGGCCAAGGGCTTTGCCCTTGGAACCCATGACTCTGTGCCGCGCAGCGAGAATGGGATCCAAGGGCCTTGTGGCCCTTGGCAGGTCCAGGGCGGAGCCCTGGCCTTTCCTGCACCGTTGACGACGCCGCGGACCGGCGCGATGGAGCAATCATGACTCCCCTTACTCCGCCGCTCCTGCGCGTGTTGTCCCTCTGGCGGGGGCGCGCGCTTTGGCTGTTCGCCGGGATCCTGGTCACGCTCGGGGCGCTTGCCACCGGCATGGCGCTGATGGGGGTCTCGGGTGGGATGGTGGCCGGGCTGGTCACCGGTGCCGTCGTCACCGCCCCCGTGCTGCTGCGCGGGCTCGGGCCGGTGCGGGTGGTGTTGCGCTACCTGGAACGGCTGATCGCGCATGACGCGACCTTCCGCGCGCTGGCCGATCTGCGCGTCTGGTTCTTCCGGGGCCTGGCCGGCAGCGCCGTTGGTGGGCTCGGGTTCCGCCGCGCGGGCGATGTGCTGGCGCGGCTGGTCAATGACGTCGAGGCGCTGGACGGGCTGTATATCCGCATCCTGCTGCCGCTTTCCTGTGCGCTGATCCTGGTGATCGGCTTGCCGCTGCTGCTGGCCGAGCTGGATCCGGTGCTGGCGGTGGCGGTGGGGGTGCTGTTCGCGGTGTCCGCCTTCCTGCTGCCATTGCTGGCGGCGCGTGTCTCCGCCGGGGCGGGGGAGCGCATGACCGGGGCGGCGGCGGCGCTGCGGGTGGCGGCGCTGGATGCCATCTCGGGGCTGCGGGAAGTGCGGGCCTTCGGGGCGGAGGGGCGCATGCTGGCGCAGGTGCAGGCGCGCGAGGCGGCGCTGCTGTCCGCCCAGCGCGAGCTGGCCGGGCGCGGGGCGCGGGCCACTGCCGCGTCCTTCCTGTGCGGGCAGTTCGCCATCCTGGTGATGCTGGCGGCCGCCGCCGCGCATTGGATCGCCGATGCGCCGGCGGCCATTGCCGGCGCCTTCCTGGTGGTGGCGGGGTTCGAGGCGGTGGCCGGCCTGACCCTGGCCGGCTCCCTGGCGGGCCATGCCAGCGCCGCCGCGCGGCGCGTGCTGGAGGCGGCCGAAGGGGCGCCTCCGGTGCCGGATCCGGCCGTGCCGGCTGTGGCGCCAAAGGGCAGCGCGCTGCGCTTCGAGGGGGTGCATTTCCGCTGGCTGCCCGACCGTCCGCCGGTGTTCGAGGGGCTCACGCTCGACATTCCCGAAGGCAGCCGGATTGCCGTGCTCGGGCCGTCGGGGGCGGGGAAGTCCACCCTGGCGGCGCTGGCGCTGAAAGTGGCGGCGCCGCAGGCCGGGCGTGTCCTGCTGGGCGGCGTGGATATCGCCACCCTGCCCGGGGAGACGGTGCGGGCCCGCATCGCCTGGCTGAGCCAGGCCAGCCATTTGTTCGACGACACGATTCGCAACAACCTCCTGCTCGCCCGGCCCGGTGCCGACGAGGCGACGCTGTGGACGGCGCTGGAGGCGGCGCATGTCGCCGCGGTGGTGCGGGACCTGCCGCACGGGATCGATTCCTTCGTGGGCGAGGGCGGGCGGAAATTCTCCGGCGGGCAGGGGCGGCGCCTCGCGCTGGCGCGGGTGCTGCTGTCGGAGGCGCCGATCCTGATCCTGGACGAGCCCTGCGCCGGGCTGGATGCCGAAACCGAGCGTGATTTCATGGCGACCCTGAACGACGTGGCGCAGGGACGCACGCTGGTGCTGATCGCGCACCGGCTGACCGGAGTGGAACGGCTGGACCGGATCTGGCGGATCTCGGGCGGCGTGGCGGTGGCGGCCGCCGGCTGAAGCCGCCGCCCCACACCACGTCCATGCGGACAGCGCATTGATTTGGGTCAGTTTTCCTGCCGGTTTCGGCGGAAATTAGGCTCTTGGCGACCCGGCGGGGGCCGGCTCATGATGCCGTGGAAGTGCTGGCGAACGATAAGGTCCGGCTGATCGGGCGGGATCACAGAGCCGGCCGAGGAGGGCATCCGTGTCACAAGCGCAATCCGGTCCCCGCACCGTCGCCATTGTCGGACCTTACGGCAGCGGCAAGTCCACCCTGTTCGACGCCCTGATCGCCGCCGCTGGCGGCCCCGCCCGACGTGGGGCGGCGCCGCGCGGCAGCACGCGTATTGCGCATTGCACGTTCCTCGACGAGCCCTGGGCCCTGATCGATTGTCCCGGTTCGGTCGAATCCGCGTACGAGGCCGAGGCCGCGCTGGCGGTGGCGGACATCGCCGTGGTGGTGTGCGACCCCGATCCCGCGCGCGTGCCCACGGTGGCGGGGCTGCTGCGCCGGCTGGAGGAAATCGGCCTGCCGACGATGGTGTTTGTCAACCGCATCGACACCCTGAACGGCCATGTGCGCGATACCCTGGCGGCGCTGCAGGGGATCACGCGGCGGCCGCTGGTGCTGCGCGAGGTGCCGATCCGCGAAGGCGAGACTGTCACCGGCTATGTCGATGTCGTCAGCGAGCGCGCCTACCAGTATCGCAAGGGGGCGGCCTCCGAGCTGATCGCGCTGCCCGATACGATGCGTGACCGCGAGCAGGAAGCGCGCGCGGCACTGGTGGAAGTGCTGGCCGATCACGACGACGCCCTGCTCGAGAAGGTGGTCGACGACATCAAGCCGACCCCGGCCGAGGTGTTCGAGCGGCTGCGCCTGGTGGAGGCGGAAGGGCATGTCACCGAGGTGCTGCTGGGCTGCGCCGAGCGTGACAACGGCGTGCGCCGGCTGTGGAAGGCGCTGCGCCATGACGCGCCGGCGGCGGCCAGCACTGCCGAGCGCCATCTGGTCGCGGCCGAGGGCGCGCCGCTGGTGCAGGTGTTCCGCACGCTCAATGCCGGTTATGGCGGCAAGCTGTCCTGGGCACGCATCTGGCGTGGCCCGGTGAAGGACGGGGCCACGCTGGAGGGCGGGCGCATCGGCGGCATGTGGCGCGCCGTCAACGGCGAGATGACCAAGATCCTCGAGGCCGGCAGCGGCGAGATCGTGGCACTCGGGCGGCTGGAAGGGGTCGCCACCGGCGCCGTGCTGGGTGAGGCCGGTGACGCCGACCTGGCGTTCCCGCCGCCGCCGCCGCCGGTCTATGCGATGGCCATCACCACCGCCGACCGCAAGGACGACGTGCGGCTGTCCGGTGCCCTGCAGAAGCTGGTGGAGGAAGATCCGGCCCTGACGCTGCGCCAGGATGCCGACCTGGGCGAGACCATTCTCGCGGGCCAGGGCGAGCTGCACCTGCGCGCCTCGATCGAGCGGCTGGCCAATGCCTTCGGGGTGAGGGTGAACACGCATCGCCCGCGCATCGGCTTCCGCGAGACCATCCGCAAGCCGGTGCACCAGCACGCGCGGCTGAAGCGGCAGACCGGCGGGCATGGCCAGTTCGCCGACGTGACGATCGACATCGCCCCGCGCGCCCGTGGCGAGGGCTACCAGTTCGTCGACAAGATCGTGGGCGGGGTGGTGCCGCGCCAGTTCATCCCTGCGGTCGGCGAGGCCGCCGAGGAAGCCGCGCGCAAGGGGGCCTATGGCTATCCGGTGGTCGACATCTCGGTGACGCTGGTCGATGGCGGCTTCCACAGCGTCGACAGCTCCGACATGGCCTTCCGCACCGCGGCCCGCATGGCCATGCAGGAAGCCTTGCCCAAGGCCGATCCGGTGCTGCTGGAGCCGATGCATCGCGTCACCGTGACGGTGCCGAACAGCTACACCGCCACCGCGCAGCGCCTGCTCACCGGGCGGCGTGGCCAGATCCTCGGCTATGGCGAGCGTGAGGGCTGGAGCGGCTGGGACGATGTCGAGGCCCTGGTGCCCGAGGCGGAGCTGCACGACTTCATCATCGAGCTGCGCAGCCAGACCATGGGCCTGGGCAGCTATCGCCATCACTTCGACCATCTTGCCGAGGCTCATGGCAAGGTGGTTCAGGAGGCGCAGAAGATGGCCGCCGGATAGCGGCCCGCCGCGAGTCGCATCCGGTGCAGGACATCGCCCCCGCACGCAGGCCCTGCGTGCGGGGGCTGTGCTGTCTGCATCCTGTCTGCATCCTGTTCGGGGCCTGCCATGGAATCGGTTCGTTGACATCCGGGTTGCGCAGGCCATGCCCGCGATTGACGTCCGGTGGTACGGGTGGGCAACGTACCAGCATACCATTTGGAGACTCGGTCATGCGTCGTCTGTTCATCCTGGGGATGCTGCTCGCGCTGGGGGCCTGTTCGCTGTTCGAGCCATCCGGTCAGCGTTATGTCGTGTTCTTCCAGGAGTTCTCGGCGGCGCTGGATGATCCGGCCAAGGCGGTGATCGCCAGCGCGGCCGACTGGGCGAAGGCCCATCCCGCCGCCCCGGTCGTGGTTTCCGGCTACGCCGATCCGGAAGGCAGCGCGCAGGCCAACAAGGATATTTCCCGCACCCGTGCGCAGGTCGTCGCCGATGGCCTGGTCGCGGGCGGGGTGACGGCGCAGCGCATCACCATCCGCGCGCGCGGCGAGGTCGGCTACACCATGGACGCGCAGGAATCGCGGCGCGTGACCATCGTGCTCGGCACTCCCTGATTGCCCGACGGTTCGACAGGAGCGGCGGTGGAACGGTCCGGCTCGCCGCTCGACGTATTGCGCCGGGTGTTCGGTTATCCCGGCTTTCGTGGCCTGCAGGAAGCCGCGGTGCGGCATGTCATGGGCGGCGGCGACGCGCTGGTGCTGATGCCGACCGGCGGCGGCAAGAGCCTGTGCTACCAGTTGCCGGCGCTGTGCCGGCCCGGCACCGCCATCGTGGTCAGCCCGCTGATCGCGCTGATGGACGACCAGGTGGCGGCGCTGCGCCAGCTCGGCATTGCCGCCGGCGCCCTGCATTCCGAGCTCGATCCGGACGAACAGCGCCGGGTCGGCCGTGCGCTCGATGCCGGGCAGCTTGATCTGGTCTATGTTTCGCCCGAACGCCTGCTCAGCCCCGGCACGCTGGAGCGGCTGCAGCGGCGCAGCCTGTCGCTGATCGCCATCGACGAGGCGCATTGCGTCAGCCAGTGGGGCCACGAGTTCCGGCCGGAATACCGGGCGCTGGCGGATCTGGCTGCGCGCTTTCCCGGCGTGCCGCGCATCGCCCTGACCGCCACCGCCGATCCGCGCACGCGCACGGACGTGCTGGAGGCGCTGGCGATGCAGGGCGCGCGCGTCTTCGTCGCCAGCTTTCACCGTCCCAACCTGCAGGTTGCCTGCGAGGCCAAGCGCGCCGAGAGCGCCCAGTTGCTGGAACTGCTGCACCGGCACCCGGACGAGGCCGGCATCGTCTATTGCGGCAGCCGGGCCAAGACCGAGCGCATGGCCGCGTGGCTGCAGGGCAAGGGGGTGGCCGCGGTCGTCTTCCATGCCGGCCTGCCGGCCGAGGCGAAGCGCGCGGCACTGGCGCGGTTCCGCTCGGGTGAGCCGGTGGTGGTGGTGGCGACCATCGCCTTCGGCATGGGCATCGACCGGCCGGATGTGCGCTTCGTCGCGCATCTGGACATGCCGGACAGCCCGGAAGCCTATTACCAGCAGATCGGCCGCGCCGGCCGCGACGGCGACCCGTCCGAGACCCTGCTGCTGTACGGCGGCGAGGACATCGCCCGGGCCCGTCACTGGCTGACGCAATCCGCGGCGCCGGAGGCGCAGAAGCGGGTGATGCACGACCGGCTGGAGGCGATGATCGCGCTGACCGAAACGGCCGGCTGCCGCACCCGTGCGCTGCTCGCCTGCTTCGGCGAGGATCTCGGCGCCGATTGCGGACATTGCGACAACTGCATCTCCCCGGTCGGCACCTTCGACGGCACCGTGGAGGCGCAGAAGCTGCTCTCGGCGGTCTATCGCACCGGCCAGCGTTTCGGCGCCGGGCACGTGATCAATGTCCTGCTCGGCAAGGCCTCCGAGATGGTGCTGCAGCGCCAGCACGACCGGCTGCCCACCTTCGGCATCGGTGCCGATCGCACCCGCAATTTCTGGCGCGGCGTGATCCGCCAACTGGTCGCGCGGGGGGCGCTGCAGGTTGAGAGCGGCGAGTTGCCGACGCTCTCCCTGGTCACGGAGAAAGCGCGCCCGATCCTGCGCGGCGAGGAACGGGTGATGCTGCGCGAAGACATCCTGATCGAACGCGACCGGCGGCGCGGTTCCCCCGAGCGCCGCAGCCGGGTGCGGCCAGGCATGGCCGAGGAGCCCGGGGGCACGCTGTTCGACGCCTTGCGGCTCTGGCGCTCGGGCGAGGCGCGGGCACAGGGCGTGCCGCCCTACGTGATCTTCCATGACAGCGTGCTGCGCGAGATCGCGGCGGTGCGGCCGGCGAGCCTCGACGAACTCGGGGAGGTGAAGGGCGTGGGGGCCAGCAAGCTCACACGCTACGGCGCGCGGGTGCTGGGCGTGGTGCGCGATACCCCGGTCTGAGCGCGGGAACTTCGATTGATTTCTACATCAGTACGGTTGCAAGATCCCGCCGTGAAGAACGGAGGGACACCATGAGGTGCCGTAATCTTCTGCCCGCTGCCATGCTCGCGATTCTGTTGCCCTGGGGGGCACGCGCGGCGGTGAGCCCGGAGAATTTCCAGCTTCGCAACGCAGGGGATCTCGCCGCACTTTGCGCCAGCGACCCAGCCGATCCCAGCGCCGTCGCCGCCATTCATTTCTGCCATGGCTTCGCCGAAGGCGCCTATGCGGTGCTGAAGATCGAGCAGGATGCTAATCCACGCCTGCGCCTGTTCTGCATGCCGCCCGCACCGCCCAGCCGCAATGCGGCAATCGGCGGGTTCGTCGCCTGGGTGAAGGCCGATCCGGCACGCGCCGCCCTGGCTCCGGCCGACGGGCTGGCCGGCTATCTGTCGCAGGCCTATCCCTGCCCGCCGACGGCGGCAACAAATACGCGGAGGAAATGATGCGCGGATTGGCTCTGGCACTTGGAACGGTGGTGCTGCTCGCGGGCTGCGCCGATCTCTCGCCCACCCAGCAACGGGCCCTGACCGGAACGACCGGCGGCGCCGCGGCCGGGGCACTCCTCGGGGCGATCGGCGGTAACGCCGGATTGGGGGCGGCCGCAGGTGCTGCCGCCGGGCTTGCGGGCGGGCTGCTGTACGACGCGCACAAGCAGTCCGAGGATGCCGCCTATCGCGCCGGCGTGCAGGCCGGACGCAGCGGCCGCTGATCCTTGGCGGGGCGTTGCCCCGCCCCCACCAGGGGCTCCGCCCCTGGACCGGGCCAAGGGCTTCGCCCTTGGAACCCATGATTCTGTGCCGCGCAGCGCGTCGCGGGTTCCAAGGGCCTTGTGGCCCTTGGTGGGTCAAGGGCGAAGCCCTTGCCTTGTCTGCTGCGCAGCACAGCTCCGCCTGGCGGACGGAACAAGTCAGCGTGACCGTTCCACCAGGATGGAACCTGGGAGTGGCTTGGATACTTCTCCGCGGGTGATCGCTGGCGCCTTGAAATCGCGTCGGATCAATACGTGAAGCCGAAGTAATCCACAAGAAAACAGTTTCCTGGCGTCGCGCCGGATTATGGCGGCGTCCGGTGCTGCAGAACCCGGGGAACTACACATGGACTTTGGACTCAGCCCAGTGCTGGACTTCACGGTGCGAATGATTCTCACCGTTTTTCTGCTTTATGCCCTGTATTGCTGGCTCGACTTCCTGTACCGCGGAAATAATCGCTACCCGAAAATATTCGGTGCCCTTGAGCGGGGGATCAGCTTCATTCTCAGCGCTCCGTTCGGTGGGGCCAAGAGCCTGGACGTGCTGTCGCGCCGCTCTTCCGAGCCGCGTCGTGATGTCTGGCGCAAGCCGGAAGCATAGTCTCCGACCTGCGCCTGAACTGTCGGGGCTGACGCTCCTGATTCCTCGGGGACGAGGGATCGGGAATCGTGCGTTCCGGGCCGGGATGCCACATCCCGGCCCGTGGCGCGTCAGGCCAGTTGGGCGGCGCGATCCACCAGCCGGCCGGGCCCTTCCGGCCCACGCTCGAACACCAGGTGGCGTTCGTGGAAGCCCGCCACCGCCGGCCGGTGCGCGATCGACACGATGGTCGTTTCCGGCAATCTTTGTCGCAGCAGCGCATAGAGCGCCGCCTCCGCCTCCGGATCGAGGCTCGCGGTGGCCTCGTCGAGGAACAGCCAGTCCGGCCGGGCCAGCAGCGCGCGGGCCAGCGCGAGCCGCTGCTGCTCGCCGCCCGAGAGGTGCTGCGCCCAGTTCTCCTCGTCATCCAGCTGCGCGGCCAGCCGGTCCAGCCCCACCGCGGCCAGGGCATCGTGCAGCTCCGCGTCGCTGTGGGCGGTGACCGGCGCGGGATAGGTGACGACATGTCGCAAGGTGCCGAGCGGGATATAGGGCCGCTGCGGCAGGAACAGCGTCCGGCCGGCGGGGCGGCGCACCTCGCCGCGCCCGAACGGCCAGATGCCGGCGAGCGCGCGGAACAGGGTCGATTTGCCGGATCCGGAGCGGCCGGTCACGATCACCGGCTCGCCGGGGCGCAGCGCCACGTCGGCATCCTGCAACAGCGCTTCCCCGCTGGGCAGCGCCAGGGTGGCGCCGCGCAACTCGTAGCCTTCGCCGCTGCCCGATTGCAGGTGCACCCCCTCGTCCGCGGCGGCGCGGGCGGTGGTGATGGCGCGCTGGAAGGTGGCAAGACGTTCCACGGTGGCGCGCCAGGCGGCGATGGTAGTGTAACTGTCCACGAACCAGCTCAACGCCCCCTGCACCTGTCCGAAGGCGCCCGCGGTCTGGGTCAGCGCGCCGAGGGTGATCTCGCCGGCGAAGAAGCGCGGCGCCGCCACCACGATGGGGAAGATGCTGGCGATCTGGCCATAGCCCGCGGTCAGCGCGGTCAGGTATTTGTAGCGCCGCATCAATTGCCACCAGTTGGCCGCCAGCGCCTCGAAGCGGGCGAGCAGGCCGCGCTGCTCCTCGGCCTCGCCGCCATAGAGCGCGATGCCCTCGGTGTTTTCGCGCATGCGCACCAGGGCGAAGCGGAAATCCGCCTCGACCCGCTGCTTGCGGAAATTCAGCATGGCCAGCGGCCGGCCGACCAGATGCGTCAGCACCGTGCCGATGATGGCGTAGACCAGCGCCACCCACACCATGTAGCCGGGGATGGAGACGCCGAGGATCGTCATCGGCCCCGACAGCGACCACAGGATGGCGATGAAGCTGAACAGCGAGACGATGGTGGAGAGCAGGTCGATGCCGAGGAACAGGATGCCGCGCACCCCCTCGACGCCGTCGCCGATGAAGGCGCGGAGGTCTTCGGCGATACGCTGGTCGGGGTTCTCGGTGCCGATGCCGCGGCGCTCGTCGTGGGGCGGGATCAGGCTGATGCGGTAATAGGCCCGGTCCGACAGCCAGTCATCGAGGAAGCGGGTGGTCATCCAGCGCCGCCAGCGGATCTGCAGCCACTGGGTCAGGTAGATGCGATAGACCGCGATGATGATGTAGCCGACCGCCACGCCGCAGAAGCCGGGCAGGATCCAGCCATCGGCGGTGACCTTCCAGGTCAGCAGCAGCGAGATGAAGCTGTCCCAGTCCTTCTCCTGCAGGCTGGTGAAGAAGGCGTTGTTCCAGAAGCTGAGCACCACCTCGGCGCCCACCAGCACCAGCCGCAGGGCGATGACGGTGGCCAGCATGCCGCAGGCGAACAGGCGTTCGTTGGACTGGGTGAAATAGGGCTTGGCGAGCTGCCAGGCGTCGCGGAGGAATTCGGCGAGATTGCGCATCGCGGGCTCCTCAGTGGGGGGCGGGACCGGCATCCGGGGCCGCGCGCCAGGCACCGGCCCGTGTGCGGTTCACGCCGACATCGCCGCGCCCGTACACGCTGCGCGACCTCGTGACCAGGGGGCGGCCCGCATCCGCGTGCCGTGACCACGCTGGCCCCTGCATCAGGGGCTGTCTCCGGGGCTGGCTTCCGTGGGGTGGACGCGCAGGCGGATGACGCCGCGGATCTCGCCATGCGGATCGACCGGCTTGCCCTTGCGCAGGATTTCGATCCGGCCGGCCTGGGCGAGGCGGATGGCGGCACGGCGCACGGCGGAGAGCTTGCCGTGCCAGGCGTCTCCCGGGACGAGGGCGCGGGCGACCTCGGTCGGGCAGATCGACCCGCCAGGGCCGCGCGCGGCGGTCAGGCGGAGGATCTCGGCTTCGGTGGCGGTATCGCTCATGCGGCGCGAGGGGCCTTGAGGCGTCCCAGGCCGGGGGCGGTCGGAACGATGCGGCGGATGCGGATCATGGGTGGCACATGACCGCATTCCGGCGGGCAGGCAAGTTGCAAGCCGTTCAGGCGCGCTGCGTCACCACAGGCGCGAACAGCCCGGCCTTGCATGCATCCGCAGGCGGGGCCGGATCATGCCGCGCCGCCCGGCCGCAGCGCCCCGGCGGGCAGCGGGTGGCCGAACAGGTAGCCCTGGCCCTCGTCGCAGCCACAGGCGGACAGGAAGGCCCGCTGCGCCTCGGTTTCGATGCCTTCGGCCACCACCTGCAGCCCCATGGCGTGGCCCGCGGCGATCACGGCCCGCGCGATCGCCGCATCCTCGTGATCGGCGGGCAGGTTGCGCACCAGCGAGCGGTCCAGCTTCATGGTGGTGAGCGGCAGGCGCTTGAGCATGCCCAGGCTGGCGAAGCCGGTGCCGAAATCGTCGAGGGCGATGCCGACGCCGAGATCGCGGATCGCCGACAGCATCAGCAGCATGTCGACGGCGACATCGACCAGCAGCCCTTCGGTCAGTTCCAGCTCCAGCCGCTCCGGGTCCAGGCCGGACAGTTCGAGCGCCGTGGCCACCTGCCCGAGCAGCAGCCCGTCCTCGAGCTGCCGCGCCGAGACGTTCACCGACACGATTGACGGCTCGGGCCAGGAGGCTGCCTCGCGGCAGGCTGCCTGCAGCACCCAGCCGCCGATCGCCCCGATTCGCCCGTTCTTCTCGGCAATCGGGATGAACTGGGCCGGCGGTACCATGCCGCGGCGCGGATGCTGCCAGCGGATCAGCGCTTCCGCGCCGGTCCGCTCGCCGCTGTCGAGCGCGATGCGGGGCTGGTAGTGCAGGATGAACGCGTTGGACTGCACCGCGCCGTCGATGTCACGCAACAACCGGCGCCGGTGCGCCGCCTCGCTGCGCGGGTCGGGGGCGAGCCGGAAGCGCGAAGCCGGGCCCTCGGGGCCGGTCGGGGGGAAGAGGGATGTCGAAACCATGCCGTCGTCTCGCTGGCCTGTACGCGTCCCAGAATCCGATCCAATGGTCACCAATCGGTTAAGGCGTGCTGGCGGCAATCTGCCGGCGATACGGCCTGGGGGTGGCCCGTGGGTGTGGCGGGCGCCTGGATTTATGCGATGCGTTTATGAACCTATCAGACAAATGTCTTGGACGTATTAATTGAGGATGTGGTTCCCTCTCACAAGACACCAAAACAAATAAATGTGAGTGGAGGTCATGCTGGCACTGATTTGCTTGCTGGTAATCAGCATAATGCTGATCGCCATCCTGCGCGATTGGATGTCGCCCATCGTCGCACTGATCGTTATTCCGATTCTTGGTGCTCTTTTTGCCGGTTTTGGGCTTGATACTTCAAAATTTATCATCAAGGGCATTTCCTCGATCGCGCCGACCGCGGGAATGTTCGTCTTCGCCATCCTTTACTTCGGCATCATGACCGATGCCGGGATGCTCGATCCGATCATCGGCGGCATCCTCAGGCGGGTCGGGCTGCGCCCGGCGCGGATCACCTGCGGCACGGTGCTGCTGGCCGGGCTGGTGCACCTGGACGGCTCGGGCGCCGTGACCTTCCTGGTCACCATCCCGGCGATGCTGCCGCTGTACGAGCGGCTTGGCATGGACCGGCGCATCCTGGCCCTGTGCGCCTCGCTGGCCGCCGGCATCAACTTCCTGCCCTGGACCGGGCCGGTGATCCGTGCCGCCGCGGCACTGCATGTCACCACCACGGAGATCTTCAATCCGCTCATCGCCGTGCAGGGCGTGGGCTGGGTGTTCGCCTTCACCGTGGCCTGGCTGCTGGGCAAGCGCGAGGAACGGCGGCTGGGGCTGACCGATCATGCCGATGCCCCCGCGCCCACCCGCACGCTGACCGAGGCCGAACTGGAATTGCGCCGGCCGAAGCTGTTCGTGCCGAACCTGCTGCTCACCGCCGTCATCATGACGGTCATGATCGGCGGCTGGGTCGATCCGGTGGTGATGTTCATGCTCGGCACCGCGCTCGCGCTGCTGCTGAACTATCCGGCGGTCAAGGCGCAGAAGCAGCGCATCGACGCGCATGCCAAGGCGGCGCTGATGATGGCCTCGATCCTGCTCGCGGCCGGCTGCTTCACCGGCATCATGAGCGGCACCGGCATGCTGAAGGCGCTCGCCGCCGCGGCGGTGGGCTTCATCCCCGCGGACATGGGCCAGCATCTGCCGGTGGCGCTGGCGGTGCTGTCGATGCCGCTGTCCATGGTGTTCGATCCCGACAGCTTCTATTTCGGCGTGCTGCCGGTGGTGGCGGAAGTGGGCCAGCATTTCGGCGTCGCCCCGCTCGCCATGGGCCAGGCCGCCGTGCTGGGGCAGATGACCACCGGCTTCCCGGTCAGCCCGCTGACGCCGGCCACCTTCCTGGTCGTCGGGCTGTCGCGCATCGAACTGCGCGAGCATCAGCAATTCGCCTTCCTCTACCTGTTCGGGGCCACGCTGGTCATGACCGCCGCCGCTGTCGTCCTCGGCGTCCTGCCGCTCTGACCCCATCATCCGCTCAAGGAACACGGTCATGCGAACCATCAGGATCGGCTCGGGCGCCGGCTATTCCGGCGACCGCATCGAGCCGGCCGTCGAACTGGTGGAGAAGGGCGGGATCGCCTATCTCTGCTTCGAATGCCTCGCCGAGCGCACCATCGCCATCGGCCAGCAGGCCAGGCTCGCCAATCCGGGCGCCGGCTACGACCCGCTGCTGGAAGCCCGGATGCGGGCGGTGCTGGCGGGGGCGAAGGCCCGCGGCGTGCGCATCATCACCAACATGGGCGCGGCCAATCCCGAGGCGGCGGCGGCGAAGACCCGCGACATCGCCCGCGAACTCGGGCTGACCGGCCTGAAGATCGCGGCGGTGTACGGCGATGACGTGCTCGCCGGGCTCCTGGCCGCCGACGTGGCGATCACCGAGACCGGCGCCCCGGTCTCGATCATGCGCGAGAGCCTGGTTTCCGCCAACGCGTATCTCGGCATCGCGCCGATCGTGGCGGCGCTGGCCGCCGGGGCCGACGTGGTCATCACCGGCCGCGTCGCCGACCCGGCGCTGTTCCTCGCGCCGCTGGTGTACGAGTTCGGCTGGGCCGAGGATGACTGGGACCGGCTCGGCAAGGGCACGGCGGTGGGGCATCTGCTGGAATGCGCCGGGCAGGTGACCGGCGGTTATTTCGCCGACCCCGGCGTGAAGGACGTGGCCGGGCTCGCCCGGCTCGGCTTCCCGATCGCCGAGGTGGCCGAGGACGGCAGCGCGGTGATCACCAAGGTGGCGGGATCCGGCGGGCGCGTCACCCCGGCCACCTGCAAGGAACAACTGCTCTACGAGATCCACGATCCGACCAGCTACTACACCCCGGACGTGATCGCCGATTTCTCCGCCATCACCGTCACGGAGGAGAGCTTCGACCGGGTACGGATCGCGGGCGCCACCGGACGGGCGCGACCGGACACGCTGAAGGTCTCGGTCGGCTATCGCGACGGCTTCGTGGGGGAGGGGCAGATCTCCTATGCCGGCGGCGGCGCGGTCGGGCGCGGCCGGCTGGCGCTGGAGATCGTGCGCGAGCGGCTGGCGCTGACGGGCGTGCGCGCCAGCGAGCTGCGCTTCGATCTGATCGGCATCGATGCGATCCACGGCGCCGCTCTTTCACGCGCTGCGGGGGAGCCGCATGAGGTGCGCGTGCGCGTCATCGGCCGCACCGACAGCATGGCCGAGGCCGTGCGCATCGGCAACGAGGTGGAGACGCTCTACACTAACGGCCCGGCCGGCGGTGGTGGCGCGACGAAGTCTGCGCGGCCGGTGGTGGCGATGCTCTCGGCGCTGCTGCCGCGCGCTTCCGTGACCCCCACCGTCGCGTATCTGGAGGCGTAACCATGAAGCTTCGCGACATCGCGCATTCGCGCACCGGCGACAAGGGCGACATTTCCAACATCTCGCTCATCGCCTTCGATCCGAAGCACTATGCCGCGCTTGCCGCCTTTGTCACCGCCGAGCGGGTGCGCGCGCACTTCGCCGGGGTGGTGCGCGGCAAGGTGGTCCGTTACGAAATCCCAAGCCTGGGCGCGCTGAATTTCGTGATGGAGCAGGCGCTCGGGGGCGGGGTCACGCGGTCCCTGGCGCTCGATGCGCACGGCAAGTGCCTGGCCTCGGCGCTGCTCGACATGGATATCCCCGACAGCCTCGCCGGCTGAGCCGGCTTCCGCTTTTCCCACCCGCCTGCACGCGGCTGCCCCCTGGCATGGGCCGGCCGCGTCCCCGCGCAGTCCCGGCGGCGCAGTTGCCCGCCGGAGGAGATACACGTGAACAAGGCCAGGAATATCACCGAAGCGGTCGAGATGATTTCCGACGGTGCCTCGGTCATGGTCGGCGGCTTCATGGGCGGCGGCACGCCGCACCGGCTGATCGCCGAACTCGTCCGCCAGGGCCGCAAGGACCTGACGCTGATCGCCAACGACACCGCCCGTCCGGGCTTTGGTCTTGGCCGGCTGATCGATGCGGGGGCCGTGCGCCGGCTGCACGCCACGCATATCGGCACCAATCCGGAGACCCAGAAAAAGATGATCGCCGGCGAGATCGAGGTGGAGCTGACGCCGCAGGGCAGCTTCGCCGAGCGCATCCGTGCGGGCGGGCACGGGCTCGGCGGCGTGCTGACCGCGACCGGGCTCGGCACCGCGGTCGCCGAAGGCAAGCGCACCATCGAGATCGATGGCCGCAGCTTCCTGCTGGAATTGCCGCTGCGCGCCGATTTCGCGCTGATCGCCGCCTATCGTGCCGATTACCTCGGCAATCTCGAATACGAGCTGACCGGGCGCAACTTCAATCCGGTGATGGCCATGGCGGCCGATACCGTGATCGCGGAGGCGCATGACATCGTGCCGGTGGGCGTCATTCCCCCCGATCACGTGGTCACGCCGCATCCGCTGGTCGATGTCATCACCGGGGGGAACGTGGGCCATGCATGAGAAGACGCTGATCACCCGCCGGGTGGCGCAGGAATTGCGGCCGGGCGACCTGGTCAATCTCGGCATCGGCATGCCCTCGCTGGTGGCCAACCACATCCCGCCGGGCGTGCAGGTGTTCTTCCAGGCCGAGCACGGGCTGATCGGCATGGCACCGCCGCCGCGTGCCGGGCTCGAGACCGGCTTCATGACCGATGCCGGCGGCAACCTGATGGGGGCCTATCCCGGCGCCTGTGCCTTCGACAGTTGTTTCTCCTTCGGGCTGATCCGGGGCGGGCATCTCTCGGTGACCGTGCTCGGTGGCTTGCAGGTGGACGAGCTGGGGCGGCTGGCCAACTGGATGGTGCCCGGCAAGATCGTCCCCGGCATGGGCGGGGCCATGGACCTCGTCTCCGGCGCGAAGCGGGTCATCGTCGCCATGACCCACACCGCCAAGGGGGCGCCCAAGGTGGTGCGCCGGTGCTCCCTGCCGATCACGTCGCTGCGGCGCGTGGACCTGCTGGTGACGGAGCTTGCCGTCATCGAACCCACCGACGACGGCCTGCTGGTGCGCGAGATCGCGCCCGGTGTCAGCCGCGATGCGCTGCAGGAAGCCACCGAGGCGCGGTTGCTGATCCCGGATCATGTGCCGGTGATGCAGTTCGGCGAAGCCTGAGCGGCACGGTTGGTGGCAGGAACAGGAGTGCATCGGATGACCCATGACATCGTCATCGTCGCGGCGGTACGGACGCCTGTCGGCAGCTTCAACGGGGGCCTTGGCACCTTGCCGGCACACGCGCTCGGCGCCGTGGCGATCCAGGCGGCGATCGCCCGGGCCGGCATCGAAGCCGGCGACGTGGACGAGGTGATCCTCGGCCAGGTGCTGACCGCCGCCCAGGGGCAGAACCCCGCCCGCCAAGCCGCCCGGCTCGCCGGCATCCCCGATGGCAAGACCGCCTTCGGCATCAACCAGGTCTGCGGCTCGGGGCTGCGCGCCGTGGCGCTGGCCGCCCAGCAGGTCCGCACCGGCGAGAGCGCGATCGTGCTGGCCGGCGGACAGGAGAGCATGAGCCAGTCCACCCACGCGGCCTGGCTGCGCGCGGGACAGAAGATGGGCGACCTCGCCATGGTCGACACCATGATCCGGGACGGGCTGTGGGACGCCTTCAATGGCTACCACATGGGCGTCACCGCCGAGAACGTGGCCCGCGCCTACGGGATCAGCCGCGAGGAGCAGGACGCCTTCGCCCTGGCCAGCCAGCAGAAGGCCGCCGCCGCGCAGAAGGCCGGCAGGTTCCGCGACGAGATCGCCCCGGTTACCGTCAAGGGCCGCAAGGGCGAGGTGCTGGTGGAGCAGGACGAGTATATCCGCCACGACGCCTCGGCCGAGAGCATGGCGAAGCTGCGCCCGGCCTTCAGCAAGGACGGCACCGTCACTGCCGGCAATGCCAGCGGCATCAATGACGGCGCGGCGGTGCTGGTGGTGACCTCTGCGGCCGAGGCGTCCCGGCGCGGGCTGGCGCCGCTGGCGCGCATCGCCGCCTTCGCCACCGCCGGGGTCGATCCGGCGGTGATGGGCACCGGCCCGATCCCGGCCACCCGCAAGGCACTCGCGCGGGCCGGCTGGACCCCGGGTGACCTCGACCTGATCGAGGCCAACGAAGCCTTCGCCGCCCAGGCCTGCGCCGTGAACAAGGATCTGGGCTGGGATACCGCCCGGGTGAACGTCAATGGCGGCGCCATCGCCATCGGCCATCCGATCGGGGCCTCCGGCGCCCGCGTGCTGGTGACGCTGCTGCACGAGATGCGGAAGCACGACGCGAAGAAGGGCCTGGCCACGCTGTGCATCGGCGGCGGCATGGGCGTGGCGCTGGCGGTCGAGAGATAAAGGGGAAGAAAGGCAAGGGCTCCGCCCTTGACCCGGCAGGGGCCACAAGGCCCCTGCACCCCAAAAGCGCTGCGCGGCAGGGAGGTCTGAAGATGCCGCCAATTATTGCGTGAAAGTGCGAAATTTGCCAAACTCATAAAAAATGCGCATCAATATAACCCCACAACAACTCGCCGCCTTCCTGCGCGTGGCCGAGACGCTCAGTTTCAGCGAAGCCGCCACGCAGCTCGCGGTTTCACAACCGGCTTTGAGTCGCACCATCAGGTTGATGGAAGAAACGCTCGGGGCACGTCTGCTGGACCGCGATACCCGCAACGTCACGCTCACCCCGGCCGGGCAGGAACTCCGGCCGATCGCCCTGCGCATCGTCCGCGAGTTCGAAAGCAGCTTCAGCGAGCTGTCGCGCTTCGTCACCGGTCAGCGTGGCCGCGTGGTGATCGCGACCCTGCCGTCCATGGCGGCGGTGCTGTTGCCCGGCACCATCGCGCATTTCCGCGAGACCCGTCCCGATGTGGATTTCCAGATCCTCGATGCGCATTCGGGACAGGTGCATGATTCGGTGGCGGACGGGCTGGCCGAGATCGGACTGACGGCGCAGCCCAGCCCCGATCGCCAGCTTGTCTACCATCCGTTGCTGACCGACGAGTTCGGGCTGGTCTGCCGCAAGGACGATCCCCTGGCTGAAGGGGGCGCGGTGCCCTGGAGTATCTTCGGCAACCGGTCTTTCATTGCCATGTCGAAGGGATCGAGCGTGCGTGCCAGCACCGATGCGGCCTTTCTCCAGGCCCGGTTGCCGGTCGCCCCCTTGTTCGAGTGCAGTTTCCTGGCGACGGCCCGGGCGCTGGTGAACGCGCGCCTTGGCATTACCGCGCTGCCCGGACTGACCGTGCCGCTGATGGCGGAATCCGGACTGGTCTGGCGGCGGCTGATCGACCCGGTGCTGTGCCGTTCGCTCGGGGTGGTGCACCGGGCCGGCGCCACGCTTGCGCCGGCGACGCTCGATTTCATCGCCCATCTCCGCCAGGAGGTCCGGCGCCGCAGCGCGGCCGTACACGAGGAAGGGGCGGTGCGGCCGGTCGAGGAAACCGCGGGGTCCCCCCCCTGGTAGGACCGCTGGCCGGCCCGGAAGCCGGCCGGCCGGCCGCTTTTACTTCAGGATCTTCGCGACCCTGTTCTGCCGCAGGCGGTAGGCGTCCGGCATCGACTTGCCGAGCAGCGGACGAAGATAGAGCCGATAGGCGTCGGTCACGTCGGTGCCGCTGGCGGCGATGAATTCATCAGGCATGGTGCGGGTCTTGCCGGCCACCGCTTCCAGCGGCACCAGCCGGTAATCCACCGAATAATACCCGGTCCGCTCGATCGTCACCGAACCGTTGGTCTCGCCCCACATGGCATACTGCACCGCCTTCTCGCCGGCTTCGCGCGCCTCGCGCTGGTCGACATCGGAGACGCAGCCGATGAAGGAACGCTGCAGGTAGCCGAGCGTGTCGGCGCGGACGCGGCTGATGCCAAGCCTGTCCTTGACCTGGTCGCACAGCAGCCCGGCCAGGGCGCCGCTGCCGGAGAGCTGGACATTGCCATGCGCGTCGCGCTCGATCTGCCGGGCGAGCTGCAGCGCGATCGGGGTGCCGGAATCGTCGTGGATGCCCTCGGACACCGCGACCACGCAGCGGCCGTAGGTTTCGATCGCGCGTTTCACGTCGGTCAGGAAGGCGTCGAGCCGGAAGGTGCGTTCCGGCAGGTAGATCATGTGCGGGCCGTCGTCAGGGAACTTCTTGCCGAGCGCCGCGGCGGCGGTCAGGAACCCGGCATGGCGGCCCATGACCACGCCGATATAGACGCCCGGCAGCGAACGGTTATCCAGGTTGGCGCCAAGGAAGGCCTGCGTGACGAAGCGCGCGGCGGACGGAAAGCCGGGCGTGTGGTCGTTCAGCATCACGTCGTTGTCGATCGTCTTCGGGATGTGCACGCAGCGGATCGGGTGATTGGCCTTCTGCGCTTCCTCGGCGACGATGCGGATCGTGTCGGAGGAATCATTGCCGCCGATATAGAAGAAATAACGGATCTGGTGCGCCTTCAGGACCCTGAAGATCTCCTGGCAATATTTCAGATCCGGCTTGTCCCGCGTCGAGCCGAGCGCGGAGGAGGGCGTCTCGCCGACCATTTCCAGATTATGCGTGGTTTCCTGGGTCAGATCGACGAAGTCCTCGTCGATGATGCCACGCACGCCATGCAGCGCCCCGTAGACCAGGCTGACATTGCGGAATTTCCGCGCCTCCAGCACCACGCCGACGAGCGACTGATTGATGACCGCGGTCGGACCACCGCCCTGGGCCACCAGAACTTTTCCTTGTAGCACGGCACATTTCTCCGCTGGGAAGGCGTTGGGGCGGCCGTCTTCGTCGCGTCAGTATGGGCGATTGCCGCGCGGGCCGTAAATCTTCTTTCCCGTCCGGTATCGAATCCGGATCGCCCGTGACCAGATTTGCATCACCCTTCGGGCACCTGTGGGTTTTATATGGCCGGTGGTCATCGCCAGTTATGCGCGCAGACGGCCTTGTCGGCGGCATCGCGCCCGGGCAAACGCAACGCACAGCGAAGGTGAATGAAGGATCACATGATCATGCCATCGACCGTCACGGGTCACTCTGTTCGAAGCGGCGCCGGTCGTGCGGACCCGTGCCGGCGGATGTGGCGAGCGGGTTCACGGCGGCCCGCATGAGCCCCGACGCTTTCACGCCCCATGTGGCCCTGGCCGCACGGTTGCTGCCCCGGCTCGATGCCGGCGACGACGGCGCCCACGACCTGGCCCATCTGCTGCGGGTCTGGCGCAACGCCCAGGCGATCGCCGCCGTGGAAGGCGGCGCCGGAGACGTGCTTGCCGCGGCGGTGCTGCTGCATGATTGCGTGGCGGTGGAAAAATCCTCGCCTTTGCGCGCGCAGGCATCGCGCCTGGCTGCCGACCGGGCACGGGACATCCTGGGGGACCTCGGCTGGCCGGCGGAGCGGATCGAGGCAGTGGCGCACGCCATCGCCGCGCACAGCTTCTCGGCCGGCATCGCGCCGGCTTCGCTCGAGGCCCGCGTGCTGCAGGATGCCGACCGGCTGGATGCGATCGGCCATATTGGCATCGCCCGTTGCTTCTACACCGGTGGCCGACTGGGCTCGGCGCTGTACGATCCCTGGGACATCCGGGCGGAGCGGCGGCAACTGGACGATGCGCATTACGCGCTCGACCATTTCCGCGCCAAGCTGCTGCGGCTTGCGGATGGTTTCCAGACCGGCACCGGCGCGCGCATGGCCGCGCAGCGGACGCAGGTCATTGCCACGTTCCTTGCCGGTTTCGAGCAGGAACTCGGCTGACCGGCGCAACGCGGCGCGCAACCGGCCGGTGGCGAGGGTCGTTGTGTACGACAATCGCCAAAGGAGAACCGGCATGACCGCACATCTGCCTCCGGTGCCCCCGGACCAGCGCAGTGACAAGGCGACCGGTGCATCCCCCGCCCAGCGCCATGGCGGAGAGGTGCGGCCGCCGCGGGACCCGAACACCGCGGAACAGGGCCGCCAGGGCAATATCAAGCAGAACACGACCCATCAGGGTCATCAGCAGGACCGCTGATCATGATCCGGAGCAGGGGGGAAAGCGGGCGTTTCGGCGGTCCCGGCAGCAGTCACCAGGATCGGGACCATCCGGGCAGGAACCGGCAGGAAACCGGCCACAAGGGCGGCGGCACGCATGCCGGCGCGGCGGAACCCGGATCACCCACCAACAGTCGCAACAGCCGGCACTCCGGCGGCGGCGGGGAACGGGATCTGCATCATACCCATGACCCGCGGACGAAATCCTGAGGCCCAGGAAATCCTGAGGCCCAGCCGGGACCGTTCGTCAGCGTCTGGTGGCCTGACGCGGAAAGCGGCGGCGCTCGCCCCGCAACTGCACCCAGGGCTGAGCGCTGTCGCAGAAGATCTCGGCGGTCGGGTGCACCACGGCGGGATCATCAAGCGTGCCGGCTGCCAGCAGCAGCAGCTCGGGCGTGGTCGTCACTTCCACGGTCAGGCTTGATCCGCAATTCGGGCAGAAGCCACGCGTGATCGAACGTCCCGAATCGCCCGCCCCCTGATAGTGCCGCAGATCACCGAGGATGGTGACCGCTTCACGGGGAAAGGCGACGACCGTGCCGAAGGCGGAGCCGGTGGCGCGCTGGCAATCACGGCAATGGCAGATGCCGGTGAAGGCCGGCGCTGCCGTCGCCGTGTAGCGGATCCGGCCACACAGGCACCCGCCCGAAACCATGCTCATCGCTGTGTTTCCCCCCTGGTCGCTTTTTGTGCCGGCACCGAAGCGATGCGGCATGGCGCATGCGCCCCGGAGCCGGCCGGGATCAACCGGCGGGGTGCTTGGCTTCCCACTCGGCCGCGACTTCTTCGCAGGTTTCGGCCAACTCCTTCAGCTCGCGGAGTGTCGCTTCGTCTGCTTCCGGTTCCTGGACGGCGCGGTCGCGGAACTGGGTGGCCTGCTCGCGGAGATAGTTCACGTATTGCATCGTACGTCCCCGTCCTGAAAGGCCTGGTTGACGACACGAGCGCCCCCTTCGGGGCTGCGCGTGCTGCAGGGCGGATCCGACTCGCGTCTGGCGAAGATCACACATGTGTCGGACGCATCGCAGCGGCCGCAGCATAAGCATGCGCCGTTGCCGCCGCAACTGCGGCCTCGTGTCGTCTGCAATGGTCGGGCCCCGTGACGACCATGTGTTGACGACCACGTGCTCAGCGGATTGCCTGCCCGATACGCCCGGCATCCCTGGACCAGAAGATGACGGCGGCGCGGCCGATCACCAGCTCCCGCGGCACCAGCCCCACCGCCGAGGGCACGCGGCTGTCGAGGCTGTCATCGAGATTGTCTCCCATGACGAACAGCTCGTCCGGCCCGAGCGTGGTGGCCGGGGTGTCGTCGAGCACGCTGCCGGCTTCGGTTTTCAGCACCACGTAGCTGTGTCCGTCCGGCAGCGTCAGGCGCCGGCGATAGGTGCCGGGGGCAGCGGCGCCGAGATCCTCCTGCGGCACCTCGCGTCCGTCGATCATCAGACGGCCGTGCTGCATCTGCACCGTCTGGCCGGGCAGGGCGACGAGGCGCTTGACATAATCGACGCTGGGATCGCGCGGCAGGCGGAAGACGATGACGTCGCCCGGCTGCAACGCCGCGCGCGCCGCCTCGCTGCCATCGGCGATGAAGCGGTCGCCGACCTGCAGCGTCGGCAGCATCGACGACGAGGGCACCGTGAAGGCGCTCCAGCCGAGATCTTCCGGCAGGATCTCGAAGCCAAGGCTGATGGCGACCAGCACTACGCCCCAGGTCCAGGTGGAGCGGCGCCATCCGGGGCGCACCCAGTCATGGCCGTGCCGCACCGCGTGCCAGGCATGCAGGGCGGCGGCACCGTTCAGCGCGATCGTGAACAGTACCATGCCGAGCGTGGCCGCGAGCACCGCCGGCGAGAGCAAGGTCGCGCCGGTGACCGCGACGAAGGCCGTGGCATTGGCGATCGACGCGAGCGCGAAGCCGAGGGCGGCACGATAGCGCTGCGCGTACACCTGCCCGAGTCCCGGCACGAAAAACGACAGCACGGCGGCCCAGGCGGCGTTGGGGGCGGGGTTGAGCGGTCGCATCAGGACAATGCCATGGCCAGGACCTGCCTTGAAGGAAAGGCCGCGCGGCCCAAGGGGAATCGGCTGCGTCTCACGCCGCGGGCGATCGGCGAGGGGGGAACGGGAAGCGATACGATCATGCCGTGTCCTCGGTGCCGGGGCCTGCGGCTGTGATCCCAGATCAGCCTCGCCTTGGCAACTCGGCCCCGGTGGTGAAGTGCCGGCAGGCATGGGATCCCGGCGCCATTCCGATAATTTTTACTTTATCATAACGTTATATTTGTATGGATGTGGTAGAATATATTGCGATCTAGAAGAAATATTTGATCATCGACCCTGATCCGGGGCGTTCAATCAATGTCTCCCGCGTGCCCCGGCGCGCTGCTATCATTCATTTCGCCGATATCCGCCTGGGGAGCCCTGCCATGCTGCGCCGCCTGCTCGCGGTCCTGTTGCTCACGCTCGCCGTGCTCGGCACCGCGCCTGCCTGGGCCGAGCCATTCCAGCTTCCCGGCCTCTCCCGCGACAGCGATGCCTGGGCCCGGACCCTGCTTGATCGCTTCCCCGCCGGTGGCACGCCGCAGGCCCGTCGCACCGCCGAGCAGCAGGCCGCCACGGCGTTGCAGAAGAAGGACCTTGCCGCCGCCGTCACCGCGCTCGAGCAGCGCGTCGCCCTTGGCAACGCCACGGTGCAGCATTTCCTCGATCTTGCCGCCGCACAGCTCCGCAAAACCCCGCCTGACCCGCAGAAGGCCCTGTTCGCCGCATGGCAGGCCTTCGCCCGCGCCAATGCCGGCGCGCCGGAAATTCCTCCGCTGCTGCTGATCGCCGATGCCCTGCGCGCGCTCGACCGTCCCGCCCAGGCCGCGCTCGCGCTGGAGGCGGTGGTGGAACGCGCGCCCGACGATGCCGGCTATAAGCGCCAGCTTGCCGACGCGCGCCGCGCCGCCGGGCTGCAGGTTCGCCGCGTCCGCACCGAGGCCGAATCCGAACCGCCGCGCGCCTGCATCGAGTTCACCGTCGCCCCGGCGCGCCGCGCCGAGCTGGTGGCGCAGGACTGGGTGAAGCTCGACCCGCCCGTGCCCGGCGCCGCGGTCACGCGGGAGGGCGACCAGATCTGTATCTCCGGCCTGCCGGCGGGCAGCACCACCCGCGTCACCCTGCGCGCCGGCCTGCCGGGCGAACAGGGACTGGCGCTGAAGGCCGACACCACGCTCGCGGTGGGCATGCCCAACCGCCGCCCGCGCCTGGCCTTCGACTCCCGCCTGTTCGTGCTGCCGCGCGGCCAGGCGCCGGCGGTCACGCTCACCAGCGTCAATCTCTCGGCGGTGTCGCTGAAGCTGCTGCGGCTGACCGAGCGCAACATCCCGGCATTGCTGCGCGACAACCGGCTCGGCGAGGCGATCGAGCCCTGGACCGCCAACTGGGTCGAGGCCAATGCCGGGCGCGTGCTGTGGGAAGGCAGCGCCGAGATCCCGCGCTGGGAACCGAACCGCACCATCCGCACCGCGCTGCCCTTCCCGGAGGCGCTGCGCAGCGGCGGCCCCGGCCTCTATGTCCTGGTCGCCACGCCCGGCGACGGCACCAGCGAGAACGCCGCCGCCGCGGTGCAGACCATCCTGCGCACCGACCTCGCGCCGACGGTCTGGCGCGGTTCGGACGGGCTGACCGTGCAGGTCCGCGGCTACGCGGACGCGGCGCCGCGTGCCGGGGTGCGGCTCGATCTGCTTGCCCGCAACAACGAGATCCTGGCCCAGGCCACCACCGATGCCGCCGGGGTGGCCCGCTTCGCCGCCGCCCTGCTGCGCGGCGAGGGGCCGCTGGCGCCCGCGGTGCTGCATGCCTTCGCCGGCGAGGATTTCGCCGCGCTCGACCTGACCACCGCCGCCTTCGACCTCTCAGATCGCGGCGTGGCCGGGCTGCCCCAGCCCGGACCGCTCGATGCCTTCGTCTGGCTCGATCGCGGCATCTACCGTCCCGGCGAGACGGTGCAGGTGATGGCGCTGCTGCGCGATGCCGCCGGCGCGCCGGCCGAGGTGCCGGCCCGCGTCACCATCAAGCGCCCCAACGGCCAGGTGTTCCTGCAGGCGACCCCGGCCCGGCAGGCCGATGCCGCGCTGCACCTGCCGGTCACGCTCTCCGCCGGTGCCCCCGCCGGCACCTGGACGGTGGAGGTGGCGGGCGACCCGAAGGCGCCGCCGATCGGCCGCGCCGAGTTCCGGGTGGACGCCTTCATCCCCGATCGCATGGCCGTCGAAGCCGGCCCGGCCCCCGCCGTCCTGGTCCCCGGCCAGACCGCGACGCTGCCGGTCACCGCGCGCTTCCTGTACGGCGCGCCGGGCGCGCATCTCTCGGGCTCGGCGTCGATGCGGCTGGTGGTGGATCCCGCGCCGTTCCCGGCGCTGGCCGGCTATCGCATCGGCCTCGCCGGCGAGGTCTACGCCCCCGAGTCGCGCGAGCTGGAGCTGGCGGAGACCGATGCGCAGGGCCGCACCACGCTGGCGCTGCCGCTGCCGCGTGCCCCGGACACCACCCAGCCGCTCAAGGCCGCGATCGACATCACCGTCAACGACCCGGCCGGACGCGGCAGCCGGGCTGCCGTCGAGATCCCGGTCCGGCCCACCGGCCCGCTGATCGGCATCCGCCCGCTGTTTGCCGAGGACGCCGTCGATGCCGGCACCGAGGCCGCCTTCGAAGCGATTGCCGTTGCCCCGGACGGGACGCGCCTGCCGCTCAAGGCGCAACTGCGGCTGGTGCGGGAACGTCCGGACTGGCGCCTGGTCATGCGCGGCAGCCTCGCCCGCTACGAGACGGTCTGGCGCGACGAGCCGCTGGAAACGCGCGAGGTGGAAATCCCCGCCGACGCGCCGCTGCGCATCGCCAAAAAACTCGATTTCGGCCGCTACCGGCTGGAACTGCTGCAGGCCGGCGGGTTGGCCGCCACTTCGGTGCGGTTCCGTTCCGGCTGGGTGGGCACCGACAGCCCGGACGTGCCGGACCGCGTGGACGTGTCCGCCGATCGCCGGGTGGTGCCGGTCGGGCAATCAACCCGCATCCACATTGCCCCGCCCTTCGGCGGGCAGGCGACGCTGCTGGTGCTGACCGACCGCGTGCTGGCGCTGCGCACCCTGACCGTGCCGGAGGGCGGCACCGATGTCGACGTGCCGGTCGAGGCATCCTGGGGCCCCGGTGCCTATGTCACCGTCCATGTCTTCCGTGGCGGCAGTGACGACAAGCGCCCCGCGCGTGCCATCGGCCTGACCTGGGTCGGGGTTGATCCGGCCGCCCGCAAGCTCGATGTAGCGGTCACGGCCCCGGAGCGGGTGCCGCCGCGGGCCCGCACGGTGGTGCCGGTGCGCACCGCCCCCGGCGCCTGGGTGACGCTGGCGGCGGTGGACGAGGGCATCCTGCGCCTGACGCGCTTCGCCTCGCCCGATCCGGCGGCGCATTTCCTCGGCCGGCGCCGGCTCGGCCTGGACATCCGGGATGACTGGGGACGGCTGATCGCCCCGGCGGAAGGGACGGCCGCGCTGCTGCGCCAGGGCGGCGACGAAGGCAGCTTCGTGCTGCCCGACATCCCGATCCGCACGGTGACGCTGTTCACCCCGCCGGTGCAGGCGGGCCGGGACGGCGTCGCCGCCATCCCGCTCGATCTGCCCGACTTCAACGGACAGGTAAGGCTGATGGCGGTGTCCTGGCTGGGCAACCGCATCGGCGCGGCCAGCACCGATGTCATCGTCCGCGATCCCCTGGTCGCCGAGGCGTTGCTGCCGCGCTTCCTCGCCCCCGGTGACGAGGCACGCCTGCCGGTGCTGCTGCACAATCTCGACCTGCCGGGCGGGGAAGCCACGGCGCGCATCACCCTGGAAGGGCCGCTGGCGCTCGCCGGGTCCGACCGCCTGACGGTGGCGCTGGCCACCGGCACGCAGGCGGTGCCGGCGACGGTGCTGCGCGCCACCGGCGCCGGGCGCGGCGTGATCCACCTGCAGGCCAGCGGACCCGGCGGCTTCGCCGTGACCCATGACTACGCCCTGACCATCCGCCCCGCGCGGGGGCCCGCCGCAGTGGTCGCCGCCACCGAACTGGCCCCGGGCGCCGAGGCGATGCTCGCTCCGGCGCTGGCCCGCTTCATCCCCGGCACCGCGCGCGCCAGCGTCAGCTTCGGCGCGCCGGTGCGCTACGACGCCGCCGCCCTGGTGCAGGCGCTGGCCGAATACCCGTTCGGCTGCCTGGAGCAGGCGACCAGCCGGGCCTTCCCGCTGACCCTGCTGCCGGATGGCCCGCTCGCCGGTCCCGATCGCGCCGGGCGGCTGCAGCAGGCGGTCGCCTCGGTGCTCGACCGCCAGCGCTACGACGGCACCTTCGCGCTGTGGACCGCCAGCGGCGAGGCGGAGCCCTGGCTCACGCCCTACGCGCTGGAATTCCTGCTGCGTGCCCGCGCCGCCGGCATCGCCGTGCCCGAGGCCGCCCTCGCCGACGGACTGAAGGCCCTGGTCGCCACCACCGAGGAGGACGCCGATACCCCCGATGCCCTGGCGGCCCAGGCGTACCGGCTCTACGTGCTGGCTTTCGCCGGGCAGGGGCGTCCGGGCGCCGCCCGTGTGCTCGCCGAGGGCATCGACCGGCTGCCGACCCCGCTCGCCAAGGCCCAGCTTGGCGCCGCGTTGGCCCGCGCCCATGACACCCCGCGCGCCGAGGCCGCCTTCGCCGCGGCGTTGGACGCGCCAGGGCGGCGCTGGTGGAGCGCCGATTACGGCACGGCGCTGCGCGACCAGGCGGCGATCGCGGTGCTGCTGAAGGAAAGCGGGCTGTTGCCCGACCGGCTGGCTGCGCTGGTCGCCGGCCTGCCCGGGCCGGAGCTGCAGCCGCGCGATCTCAGCACCCAGGAACAGGCCTGGACCGCTGCCGCCGCGGCCGCGCTCGGTCGTGACGGCCGCCTTGCCCGCATCGCCCTGGACGGGCGCGACCTGCCACCGGCCGCCGTCGTCACCGCCGCGCTGACCGGCCCGGCGACGGCGCGCAATCTCGGCGACCGCGCCGTCTGGCAGAGCCTGTCGGCCACCGGCATCCCTGCCGAGGCGCCGCCGGCCGCGCGCAACCTGATGCGGGTGCAGCGCCGCTTCTTCGCGCTCGACGGCACGCCGCTGAACCTCGACGAGCTGCGCCAGAACACCGTGTTCGTGCTGCTGCTGGAAGGCCGCGCCGAGGATGGCCAGGACCACCGCGCCCTGGTGGTGCAGGGCCTGCCCGCCGGCTGGGAGATCGCCGGGCGCTTCGCCGAAGGGGACATTCCCGGCATGCCCTGGCTCGGCAAGCTGTCGGCGACCGAGACGCAGATCGCCGCCGATGACCGCTTCGCCGCGGTGATCGGCCTGACCGCGGAGGCGGCGTCCTTCCGCACCGCGGTGCGCCTGCGCGCCGTCACCCCTGGCAGCTTCGCCCTGCCGGGGGCCGAACTGTCCGACATGTACCGGCCCACCCTGTTCGCGCGGCAGGCGGAAGGCCGCATCAAGGTGCTGGCCCCCGAGTGAGTCCCGCAGCTTATGCCGGTGAGGGGGGAGATACGCCCCCCTCCCGTGCCGGACGATCCGGGTCGTGGCTACGGCGGCATGGCAAAGGCGTCGGCATCGTCCTCGGATTGCTGCTGGTGCTGTCCGGTGCCCTGGTCCTGCTGGACCGGTTCTGTCCGCTCAACCTCGCGCGGCTGGCTTCCCCCGGCACCGAGATCCTCGACCGCGACGGCCGCAGCCTCGCCATCCTGCCCGCGCCGGGCGGCGTCTGGCGGCTGCGCACCACGCCCGACGACGTCGCCCCGGTCCTGCTCGACATCCTGATCGCCACCGAGGATCGCCGCTTCTGGCAGCATCCCGGCGTCGATCCGCTCGCGCTTGCCCGCGCCGCCTGGCAGGATCTGCGTGCCGGCCGCATCCTCTCCGGCGGCTCTACCCTGACCATGCAGGCCGCCCGCCTGCTGGAGCCGCGCCCGCGTACGCTGCGGTCCAAGCTCATCGAGATCGCCCGCGCCCTGCAACTGGAGGCGCATTTTTCCAAGCGGGAGATCCTCGGCATCTGGCTGACCCTTGCCCCCATGGGTGGCAATCTCGAAGGGGTGCGGGCCGGGTCGCTCGCCTGGTTCGGCACCGGTCCGCGCCTGCTGGCCCCGCCGCAGGCAGCACTGCTGGTCGCCATTCCCCGTCGCCCGGAGGCGCTGCGCCCGGACCGTCATCCCGACCGTGCCCGCGCGCTGCGCGACCGCATCCTGCCCGCCGCCGCCGGCGCGGAGATCCCGCGCGCCCGCACCCCGTTGCCGCGCCACGCCCGCCAAGCCATCGCCCGCCTTCCCGCTGCCCCGCAAGTCGCCACCACGCTCGACCTGTCGCTGCAAGTGGCGCTGGAGCGGCTCGCGGCCGAACGGCTGCAATTCCTGCCCGAGCGCGCCTCGCTGGCGCTGCTGGTCGCCGATGCCCGGCGGCGCGAGATCCGCGCGCTCGCCAGCGGCGGCGACGGGCGCGGCGAGGGCCGGGGTGGGGCGCTCGATCTGACGCGGGCGGTGCGCTCGCCCGGATCGGCGCTGAAGCCCTTCATCTACGCCATGGCCTTCCAGGACGGGGTCGCGGGCCCCGACACGGTGCTCGCCGACCTGCCACGCCGCTTCGGCAGCTACGCGCCGGAGAATTTCGACCACGGCTTCGCCGGCACCCTCACCGCCGCCGAGGCGCTGCGGCGCTCGCTGAACCTGCCGGCGGTGGCCCTGCTCGATCGCGTCGGGCCCTTGCGCTTCGCTGCGACGCTGCGCACCGCCGGCATCGCCCTGCACCTGCCGGCCGGCGCCGATCCGGCGCTGCCCCTCGCGCTTGGCGGGGTGGGCATCACCCTGCGCGACCTCGCCGGGCTCTATGCCGCGCTGGCCACCGATGGCGGCACCGCCCGGTTGCGGCTGCTGGCCGATGACCCGCCGGAGCCGCGTCCCTTCCTCGCCCCCCGCGCCGCCGCCACCATCGCCGCCGTGCTTACCCAGCCCTTGCCGGAGGGCGGCCCGGCCGGGATCGCCTGGAAGACCGGCACCTCCTGGGGCGGGCGTGACGCCTGGGCGATCGGCTTCGATCGCGGCCACGTCGTCGGCGTCTGGATCGGGCGCCCGGACGGCACGCCCCTGCCGGGGGCCACCGGACGATCCCTGGCGGTGCCGCTGCTTGGCCGGGTGTTCGACCTGCTGCCGCCGGCGCCGCGCGACCCGCCGCCCCCGGTGGTGCCGCGCCCCACGGTGTCACCGCAGGCCGATGCGCTGCGCCTGCTGTTCCCGCCCAACGAGGCGGTGCTGAGCGCCGATGGCCCGGTCACGCTGCGCGCCATGGGGGGGCGGCGGCCGCTGACCTTCCTGGTGGACGGCACGCCGCTGCGGGTCGATCCGGCCCGGCGTGAAGCGGCCTGGATCCCGGGCGGACCCGGGTTCTACCGGATCACCGTGCTGGACGCCGAGGGCACCAGCGCCCGCGCTGCGGTGCGGGTCCGCTGAGGAGCGGAGCGTTGCGAAGGCGGATTGCGCTACGCTTATCCGCCCTACACGTGCTGTGCCGCACAGCGCGAATGGGATCCAAGGGCCTCTGGCCCTTGGCGGAGGTCCAGGAGGCGGAGCCTCCTGGCGGATCGGGCCGCGAAGCGGACCGATGGGCAGCGCCCCGCTATTCGCCGGACAGTTCCCGGCGGCGGCGGTCGAGTTCTTCCGAGTAGCGGCGCAGCGCGTGTTGTTCGGTCAGCAGCCCGATCACGCGTTTGGTTTCCTTGCCGTCGACCACCGCGAGCGCGTCCGCCTCGGCCTGTTCGAACATCGACACCGCTTCCTTGATGGTCATCTGCGGCAGCAGGATGTCGGTTTCGTTGTGGATCAGTTCGGCGACGGTTTCGGCCTTGGAGTCGGTGGCGTGGGCCTCGGCCAGGGCGACGATGCCGGCGTAGCGGTTGGCCTCGTCCACCACGACGACGCGGGCGGTGGCGCCGAGCGGGAAGTCGCGGCGGAAGGCGGCGAGCGGGGTGTCGGAGCGGACTGTTCGTACCTCGCGCCGCATCATCCGCCCGACGGTCAGGCTGCGCATCCAGCCGATATCGACGGCGCTGCGGATGGCCTCGCCGCGCAGGTGGAAGCGCCAGGTGGCGAAGGAGTAGCCGAAGGTGCGGCGCACGGTGAGCGAGGAGACCACCGAGACCGCCACCACGGCGATGGTCATGGGCAGGCTGCCGGTGCTCTCCAGCACCAGGAAGGCCATGGTCAACGGGCCGCCCACCACGGCCACGGCGAGGCCGCTCATGCCCACCAGGGCGCAGACTATCGAGGGCACGGCCTGGGTTGCCGTCACCATGGCGAGGCAGGCGGCGAACAGCTTGCCGAGCAGGCCGCCGAGGAACAGCGAGGCGAAGAACAGCCCGCCGCGGAAGCCCGATCCGATCGACACCGCCGAGGCGATGGATTTCAGCAGGATCAGCAGCGCGATCTGCTGTACCGAGTAGGGGGCGTCCAGCCCGACCTGCAGGGCGGCGTGCCCCGAGGACAGCACCTGTGGCGTGACCAGGGCCAGCATGCCGACGACCAGGCCGCCGAAGGCCGGGCGGGCCCAGCCGGGGACGGCACTGCGGCGGAAGATTTCCTCGGTGAGGGTGACGCCGCGCATGATGGCGATCCCGCCCAGGGCGCAGACCATGCCGAGCGCGAGGATGGGCAGGTAGGCGGCGGGTTCGATTGCGGTGGGCACGCGGATATCGAAGCCGTAATCCTCGGGGATCAGCACGCGCACCACGGAGACCGCCGAGATCGAGGCGACCACCACCGGGGCGAGGGTCGCCAGCGAATAGGTCCCGATCACCAGTTCGAAGGCGTAGAAGGCGCCGGTGAGGGGGGCGTTGAAGGCGGCCCCGATCGCCCCGGCGGCGCCGCAGCCCACCAGCAGGCGCAGGTCGCTGCGCCGGACCCGGAAGGAGCGTCCCAGCCGCGAGCCCAGCGCCGACCCGATCTGGGTGTAGCCGGCCTCCAGCCCGACCGAGGCGCCGCAGCCGTTGGAAACCATGGTCTGGCCGACCAGGATCAGGCTGTCGTTGAGCGACATGCGCCCGCCATAGAGCGCGTTCGCCTCGATCGGGTCGATGGCGCGGCGGGGCCACCAGCGGGCGAGGGCAAGGCCGATCACCCCCATCAGCAGGCCGCCCACGGTCGGCACGATCAGCGCCCGCCAGGCTTCCACCTCGACCTGGCCGGACAGTCTTTCGTGCGGCCCGAGCGCGAACAGCACGCGGTGCATCGCCTGGGTCGTCCAGGTCATGGCGGTGACGCAGACGCCGGCGCCGAGGCCGACGCCCGCGGCCAGCACCACCAGCCAGATTTCGTCCGCCCGCACCAGGGCGCGCAGGGTGTGCGGGACGTGCAGCACCCATTCACCGAGGCGGTGGCGCTGGCGGGCCAGCACGGTGCCGACGAATTGCCCCAGGCGGCGTCGCGGACGTGCGGAAGCCGCCCCCGTCCCGCGGAAGCGCTCCAGCAATCCCGTCCCCTGGAACATGTTCATTCCGTCACAGGCCTGCACTCAGTCGTTGATTCGGGACGCAATTCGCCTCGCGGGCGCGAGCCCGCGAGGCGTGGCGGCTATTCTAGGTCGCGACCACTGCTCCGAATCAACGTGATCCTCGGTGCATCGGCCTTAAGATCGCGTAATCACCTCGGGACGTTGCCGATTTGTCATGCCGTCATCCCAGCCCGCGCTCGCGGCGGGTGGCGTCGAGGTCGTCGGCGATGAAGGCCCGCACGAGCTCGACCAACGGTTCATGCGGCGCGAAGCCGAGCGTGCGGGCGCGCAGGGCCTCGAAGGCGGCCGGCCAGGTGGCGACGATCTTCTCGGTGGCGGGGTCGTGCACGCGGCGCACCAGGGCCGAGGCGCCCGGCTTCACCGCGTCGAGCGCGTGCAGGATCGCCGCCACCGTCACGCTCATGCCCGGCGGGTTCACGCTGCGGTCGATGCCCATCACCGCGCTGTCCATGGTCGCCGCATGCAGCAGCCACTCGACCGCGCGGCGCGGGCTTGCCACCCAGAGCGCGAAATCGGGCGCGACCGGCAGGTCGGTGTGCAGTCCGAGCAGCGGCTCGCGCAAGATCGCGCTGACGAAGGAGCTGGCGGCCTTGTTGGGTCGTCCCGGGCGGACGATGATCGTGGGCAGCCGCAGGATCACCGCGTCGAGGAAGCGGCGGCGGGAGGCATCGGCGAGCAGCAGTTCGGCCGCCGCCTTCTGCGCGCCGTAGCTGTTGGCCGGCACCTGCCGGGCGTCGTCGGCCAGCACCGCGCCCTGGCCGCCGCTGAAGCTGGCGACGCTGCTGGTGAACACCACGCGCGGCGGGGCCGCGAGCCGGCGGCAGCGGTCGATCACCGCATCGGTGCCGCGCAGGTTCACGCGCCGGCCCAGCTCGTAGTCGGCCTCGGCCTGGGCGCTGACCACGGCGGCGAGGTGGAACACCACATCGGTGCCATCCGGGATCGCTGCCGGCGGCAACTGCGCGATGTCGCCGCCGAGGCATTGCACCGGAAAGCCGGCCGCCGGGGGGGGATCGGGTGGCTGCAGGTCGAACAGTGTCAGCTCGCTGATCGCGCGCCCGCCGAGCCTGCCGTCGGCGGCAAGGCGTGCCGCGAGCCGGCGCCCCAGAAAGCCGCTGCCGCCGAGAATGCTGATGCGCATCGTCTCCTCCTCATGTGCGGGTGAGCCGGTACAGACACAGGCGCGCGAGGCGGGGAAAAGTTCTGCCCGGCAGATCGGTCCTTCCGGGATCGGGTGCGATCAGTTTCGCATGGCGGCAGTCGCTTGATCCAGGTCAAGGCCGCGTCCCGGGAATTTGGTATTCAGTACTCCAAATTTTCCAACGAAATGAGGATTCATCATGTTCTGCTACCAATGCGAGCAGACCGCTGGCGGGACCGGATGCGACACCACCGGTGCCTGTGGCAAGCGGCCTGACATCGCAGCCCTGCAGGACCTGCTGTTCGAGGTGACGAAAGCGGTGGCGCGCAGCGGCGCGGCCGCCGACGCATTCCTCGAGGACGCGCTGTTCACCACGGTCACCAACGTCAACTTCGACGCGGGGCGGATCGTGGCGCTGATCCGCCAGGGCGCGGAGATGCTGGCGGAAGCCGGCGCCGCCAGCCCCGTCGCCGTCACCGCCACCCCCGAGGAGATGGTGGCGGCGGGGCATCTGGTTTCGCTCGATGGGCGGATCGCGGCCCTCGGCCCGGATGTCGCCGGACTGCAGGAATTGCTGGCCTATGGCGTGAAGGGCGTGGCGGCCTATGCGCGGCATGCGCGGGTGCTCGGGCGGACCTCGCCCGCGGTCGACGGCTTCGTGCGCGAGGCGCTGACCTTCCTGGCCGGGCCGGTCCCCGACGCGGGTGGGCTGCTGGCCATGGCGCTGCGCTGCGGCGAGGCCGGGCTGCAGGTGATGGAATTGCTGGACGGCGCCAATACCGACCGCTTCGGCCAGCCGGAGCCGGCCCCGGTGACGATCGGCTGGCGCGAGGGCAAGGCGATCCTGGTGTCCGGCCATGACCTCGCCGATCTGGCCGACCTGCTGGAGGCGACGGCGGGGATGGGCATCAATGTCTATACCCATGGCGAGATGCTGCCGGCGCACGGCTATCCGGAATTGCGCAAATACCCGCACCTGGTTGGCCACTACGGCGGCGCATGGCAGGACCAGCTCAAGGATTTCGCGGCCTTCCCGGGGGCCATCCTGCTGACCACCAACTGCCTGATGCCGCCGCGCGCGAGCTATTCCGACCGGCTGTTCACCACCGGCGTGGTCGGCTTCCCCGGCATCCCCCATCTGCCGGCGGGCGCGTTCGGCCCGCTGATCGCGGCGGCGCTGGAGGCGCCCGGCTTCACCGATGCGCGCGAGACCGGCCGGCACATGGTGGGGTTCGGGCACCATGCGGTGCTCGGCGTGGCGGATACGGTGATCGGGGCGGTGAAGAGCGGCGCGCTGAAGAAGTTCGTGCTGATCGGCGGCTGCGACGCCGCCACCACGGGGCGCGGCTACTACTCGGATCTGGCCGAGGCGCTGCCGGCGGACTGGGCGGTGCTGACGCTCGGCTGCGGCAAGTACCGGGTGCTCGGACGGGTGGAAGGGACGATCGGACCGCTGCCGCGCCTGCTCGACATGGGACAGTGCAACGACGCCTTCTCGGCGATCAAGGTGGCGGGCGCGCTGGCGCAGGCCTTCGGGGTGGGCGTCAACGAGCTGCCGCTGCACCTGGTGCTGTCCTGGTTCGAGCAGAAGGCGGTGACCGTGTTGCTGGCCCTGCTGCACCTGGGCGTGAAGAACATCCGCATTGGGCCGCGCCTGCCGGCCTTCGTCAGCCCGGCGATGCTGCAGGTGCTGGTGGAGCAGTTCAACGTGATGCCGATCGGCGACGTGCAGAGCGATCTGCGCGCCATGGCGGCCTGACGGCACGGCCACGCGGCGTCGGCAGATCCGGCGCCGCGTGGGACGGCTTGCGGCCTGGCCTCGGCGGAGGCAGCCTGGGGCCATGCTCGATCCGTTTCCCTTCAGCCTGTTCCCCAACCCCCGCGCGGGCACGCCCGGCACGGTCGTGCTGCCTGCCGGGGGGTTCCGCCGCGCCCGCGCGGAGATCACTTCCTGGCCCGGCTATGCCCCGACGCCCTTGCGCGACCTGGAGGGCCTCGCCGGCGCGGCCCGGGTGGGCGCGATCCGGTTCAAGGATGAATCGGGGCGGTTCGGGCTGGGCAGTTTCAAGGCGCTCGGGGGCGCCTATGCGGTGGCGCAACTGCTGGTGACCGAACTGGCGCGGCGGGGCGTCGCCTCCGCCGCCACCACCGCGGACCTCCTGGCCGGACGCCATGCCGAGGCGACGCGGGACATCACCGTGACCTGTGCCACCGACGGCAATCACGGGCGCTCGGTGGCCTGGGGGGCGCAGCGCTTCGGCTGCCGCTGCGTGATCTTCGTGCATGCGGCGGTGAGCCAGGCGCGCCTTGACGCGATCGTCGGCCATGGCGCCGAGGTCCGGCGCGTACCGGGCACCTACGACGACGCGGTGCGCGAGGCAGCGATGGTCGCCGCCGACGAAGGCTGGTTCGTGGTCTCCGATACGTCCTGGCCGGGCTATACCACCGTGCCGGTCGACGTGATGCAGGGCTACCGGGTGATGGCCGACGAGGCGGCCGACCAGTGGTCCGGCGCGCCGCCCACCCATGTGTTCATGCAGGGCGGGGTCGGCGGGGCCGCCGCCGCGGTGTCGGTGCAGATGCGCGCCCGCTACGCGCCGGCGCCCCGCTTCGTGGTGGTCGAGCCGGACCGGGCGGCCTGCCTGCTTGCCTCGGCCGAGCTGGGCGCGCCGGCGGTGGTGCCGGGTGACCTCGACACGCTGATGGCCGGGCTGGCCTGCGGCGAGCCGAGCCTGCTGGCCTGGACGGAGCTGGAACGCGCCGCCACGGCGTTCATGGCGGTTCCCGACGAGGCGGCGATCGCCTGCATGCGGCTGTTGGCGCGGCGGGGCATCGTCGCCGGGGAATCGGCGGTGGCGGGGCTGGCCGGGTTCCTGCTGGCGGCGGCCGATCCGGCCGCGCGTGCCACGCTCGGGCTGACCGAGGCCAGCCGGGTGCTGCTGTTCGGCACCGAGGGCGCCACGGATCCGCTGCTCTATCGGCGGCTGGTCGGCGAGACGGCCTGAGCGACGTCACGCGGGCGGCGCCACTCATTCGTGACCGGCGGGCGGTCTGGCATGGGGGGGACCGGGCTTACGTGAAGGGACCCAGCCCGGAGGGTCCGCATGGTCGCCCTGTCGTTGAAGCCGCTTGCGCAGCAGACCATCGTCATCACCGGGGCGAGTTCCGGGATCGGCCTTGCGACCGCAAGGCGGGCGGCCCGGCGCGGAGCGGCGGTGCTGCTGGTCGCGCGCAACCGCGTGGCGCTTGAGCGCGTGCGTGACGAGCTGCGCCAGGGCGGCGGGCGCGCCGAGCTGGCGGTCGCCGACGTCGCCGATGCCGAACAGGTGGAAGCGGTGGTGAGGGTGGCTGATGCCGCGTTCGGGGGCTTCGATTCCTGGGTTAACAACGCCGCCACCTTCGTGTTCGGCCGGGTGGACGAGATCCCGCTGGCGGATCACCGCCGCCTGTTCGACGTGGTCTATTGGGGCGTGGTGCACGGGACCCTGACCGCCTCGCGCCATCTGGCCGGGCGCGGCGGCGCGATCGTGACGGTTGGCAGCGTACTGGGCGACCGCGCCCTGGCGCTGCAGGGGCCGTACAGCGCCGCCAAGCATGCGGTGAAGGGCATCACCGATGCCTTCCGCATGGAATTCGAGGCGGCCGGGCTGCCGATCTCGGTGACCCTGGTCAAGCCGGGGCCGATCGATACGCCCTATGTCGAGCACGCCCGCAACCTGACCGGCGCGGCGGGGGTGCGCAACCTGCCGCAGGCCTATCATCCCCGGCTTGCCGCCCGCGCGATCCTGTACGCCTGCACCCGGCCGGTGCGCGACCTGTATGTCGGCGGCAGCGGGCTGGCGACGACGCTGGCCGGGACGCTGGCACCGCGGCTGACCGATATCGCCATGGAACTGACCGCCCGCCGCTTGCAGACCTCCGATGATCCCGGCCGGCCGGGCATGCGCGACAGCCTGCATGCGGTGCGCGAGGACCTCGCCGAGCGCGGCAGCCTGCGCCAGGGGCCGGTGCGCCGCACCAGCCTGGTGCTGGAGGCACAGGTGAACCCGCTCGCCACCGCGGCGCGAAGCCTGGGAGAAGCCACGCTGGCGGCCGGCGCCGCGTCGCTGCGGCGCCTGTTGCGCGCGCGGTAACGGAGCGCGCTCAGGGCCAGGCCGGCTTGTGGGTGCCGAGCGGCACGGTCGGCCTCGCCCAGTGCGCCGGCGTCTCGGGCAGGATGGCGGCGTGGCGGAGGGCGCGGATGCGGCCGAAGCCGCTGTCGGTTTCCTCGAGCAGGTCGGCGACGTCGTCGCCCGGATCGGGGGCGGCCAGTCCCCGGCCGGCCGGGCATGCGCGACAGCCTGCATGCGGTGCGCGAGGACCTCGCCGAGCGCGGCAGCCTGCGCCAGGGGCCGGTGCGCCGCACCAGCCTGGTGCTGGAGGCACAGGTGAACCCGCTCGCCACCGCGGCGCGAAGCCTGGGAGAAGCCACGCTGGCGGCCGGCGCCGCGTCGCTGCGGCGCCTGTTGCGCGCGCGGTAACGGAGCGCGCTCAGGGCCAGGCCGGCTTGTGGGTGCCGAGCGGCACGGTCGGCCTCGCCCAGTGCGCCGGCGTCTCGGGCAGGATGGCGGCGTGGCGGAGGGCGCGGATGCGGCCGAAGCCGCTGTCGGTTTCCTCGAGCAGGTCGGCGACGTCGTCGCCCGGATCGGGGGCGGCCAGTCCCTGCGGCAGGCGGCCGAGGCGGCGCAGCCACAGGCCGGTGCCGGCCAGCGAGACGCGCACCAGCCAACTGCCGCCCTCATGTGCCTGCCGCAGCAGCGCCGCCATGACGCCGAGCGCCAGGAAATAGCCGGAGGCATGGTCGAGCGCCTGGCAGGGCAGGGGCTTCGGGGCGCCGGCGCCGGCCGCTTCGGCCTCGGCGGCGTTGAAGCCGGTGGCGGTCTGCACCAGCGAGTCATAGCCGCGCCTGCCGCCCCAGGGGCCGGTTTCGCCATAGGCCGAGAGCGTAGCGACGACGATCCCGGGCCGCAGCGCCGCCAGGGCCTCGGGCGAGAAGCCCTGGCCGGCGAGCGCCCCCTGGCGGTACGACTGCAGGAAGACGTCGCTGTCCCGCACCAGCGCGCGCAGCCGGGCGCGGTCCGCCTCGCCGCGCAGGTCGAGCGAGGCCGATAGCTTGCCGCGACCGCCATCCATGACCAGCAGGGGGATGGCGGGCAGATGCGGGGCGGTGATGTGCAGCACCTCGGCGCCGTGGGCGGCCAGGGTGCGGCCGCCGACCGGCCCGGCGATGACCCGGGTCAGGTCGAGCACCCGCAGCCCGGCGAGCGGGCGGGCGGGCGCGGGCGGGAAGTGGCGCGGCGGGGCATCGCCCAGGCGTGTCAGCGTCAGCGGTGGCGCGGCGGCAAGGTGACGGCCATGCGGATGGGCGTCCCAGGTGGCGACGTCGCGCAGCATGGCCACGCAGAGCCCGGCCGCGCTGGCTTCGTCCTCGAAGGCCCCGGCGCGCCGCCCGGCGAGGGCCTCGGCCACCTCGGCCCGGGTCGGCCCGCAGCCGAGCAGGCGCAGCACGCCGTCGCGATGGTGGGGGAAGTTGGTGTGCAGCCGCACCCAGCCGCCATCGCCGCAGCGATAGAGGCCGGCGATCGCGTCCCAGGGATCGGGGATCGGGGCGTCGAGGCAATGGAAATGGCGTTCGCTGCGGAATTCGGCGGCGGTGGCGCGCATCTCCACCGTGACCGGCTGGCGGCGGCCGGTGCGGTGCTGCCACAGCAGCGCGGCGCCGAGCCCGGCGGCGGCGATGGCCGCCTGCGCCGCCACGCCTACCCGGAAGGAAGAGGGCAGCGCCGGCTCATCGCCCGTCAGCCTGGCCAGGGCGGCGGCCCCTGGCGGCAGGCCTGCCGTGGCGAGCAGCCCGGAGAGGATCGCGTGACCATCGGCAAGGCCGGACATGTGTGCCTCCTGGGCGAAGCGCGGACGATCGAATGCGTGTGAGGTCGCACAGCTGAAGAATGTGAACGAAAGTTTAGTGCGGCATCGCGCATGTTTTCACGATGCGTTTATGCGCTTGGGCAAGTATCCCGTCATCGCGCTTGCAGGTCGGCTTTTGCAACATTACCACTTGCTCAACCCCTACGACCGCATGGAGTGCCCCTGTATGGTCGGTCCCACTTCCGGGGTCATTGACCGGTCACTTTCGGAACGGCTCCGCTTTGCCCGGCGAGTCGCGGGGATGACTCAGGCCCAGCTTGCCATGGCGATTGGCGTACCCGTGTCGCAGATTCGCCGCTACGAGGCGGGGACGGCGGTGATCTCGGCGGGGACGATGTTGTCCATCGCCGTTGCCCTGGATGCGCCGCTGGCATGGATGTACGGCATCGACGATGCCGATCACTGGCCGCAGACGGCCCTTGCCGCCCTGCTGCAGGATCCGGACATGCCGGCGCTCGCGCTTGCGTTCCGGGGCATTGCCGATCCGCAGACCCGGCGCCTGGTGCTGAACATGGCCAGGCAGCTTGGCCATTCCCCGGCACGGCCGCCGCCCCGGGACGTGCCGGTGGAAAGGGTGCCGGAGGCGATTTTCACCGAAACGAAACGGCGCGTGCTGCTGGTGGACGATGCCCCGGACGTGCTGGTGGTGGTGGGGGCGTTCCTGCAAGGTGGCGGCTATGAGGTGGTGCGGGCGCACAGCGCTGAAGCGGCGCTGACCGTGCTTGCAGGCGACGAGACGCTGGACGTGCTGGTGACCGACCATGGCATGCCGGGCATGAGCGGCCTGGAATTGCTGGAACGCGCCGGTACCTTGCGGCCCGGCCTGCCCGTGGTGGTGATCACCACGCAGATGGCGGATTTCTCCATGACGATCCGGCACCGGGAGGATGTGCGCGTCCTGGCCAAGCCGTTTGCCCGCACCGACCTGCTCGCCGCGATCGCCGCTTGCTGCGCCCGCGCCGAGGCACGCTTGCCGCCGGATACCTCGCTGTCCTCCGAACGCTGAGGGGGGCTGGGGGCGCTTCCCCCGGTGTGCGGCTGCTGCCGTGGCCGCGGCGTTGCTCAGCTATCCGGCAGCTTGTGCTGCAGGTTACGGGCCAGTTCGTCCATGGCGGTGACGGTGGCGAGTTCACGCGCCTGCGGCTCGGCCTGTTCCGCATCCACGCCGAGCCGGGTGGCAATGGTCAGGAAGGCGAAAGGGCAGCAGACTATCCCGATAGGCGTGCCAGAAGCCAAGATAGTTCTGCCTGTCGATGCGTCTCAGTCTTGTCGAAGATTTTTTTCAGATGCGAGCGTGCGGTATTCGAGGCCATGCCGAGCACGTCCGCCACGCTGTCCAATCCTTCGCCCCGCGCGGCACGAACCGCCACCGCTGCTTCCCTGGCTGTCAGCCCGTATAAGGTTCGCAGCCGGTCCGCGGTGGGGCCGAGCTCATTCTCGGGGTCCGTGATCATCAGCAGCACTGCCGGCCGGGCCCCAAGACTGGGTAGCGTTGCGGATCGGCCGACCGGCACGGTTTCCAGAAACAAAGAGGATCCTTCGTCCCGCCGCGGCAAGATCAGCCCCTTCGTTGCCTCTCCGTTGGCGGCCAAGCCAATCATGCGGCGCAGGGAAGAGGTCAGGTCGGGCCGCCTGGCAGCGAGCAGGCCATGCTCCACCAGCAGCGCGTCACCCGTCGTCAGCAGCGTACGCGCGGCCTCGTTCGCAAAGACGATCCGGCCGGCCGGATCCAAACCGATGACGCCCCGCCGCATACGATCGAGCGCCACGCCCATGGCCTGCCCGGACGCCCATGCTTCGGCAAGCCGGAAGTATGCGCGGATGCTGCGCCGAAAATGCGGGGTAAGGCGCCGCTGGAGAGCAATATCGCCCGCATCGAATTCATCGGCACGGCTTGAGCGGGTCAGGCCGACGCAAATCTTCGCTTCGTCGGTGTTTTCAAGCCGGGTGTTCATCATTGCTTTGAAATCTTGTGGACGTGCCCAGTCATTGAAAAACTCCGAACGCTGGTAGTCGGCAGTGGGCATCAGCATTTGATCTGTCAGCACGGATCCGACCGGAGCGGCATGGGCGCGCGCGGCCAAAGGATTGATGGCGGCATAGTGCGCAAAATACGACGCGTGGAACGATGGGTCGGCACCAATCGACGCGCCCCAACCGCCACCGCGATTGAGTTCCACTGAAAGCACAGCGCTGTTTGCTCCGAACAAACTTGTGAGCGATTCAAGCACATTTTCCCATGGCACGTCCCCGAGCGCAGCATCGTAAATTTGCTCTATTGTTAGAGAAATACGATCTGACGCCATGAAACCCCCTTTTCGACGTTATTTGAGAAGATATGCATGCTGACCGCAGATTATTTAGTTGACGCAGATGTGAAGGTTCAATTCACAGGATCTCCTCTGAATGGGGGAGGCGTGGTCCTGCGGCATCCGCTGTCATTAGCGCCGTTGACATTGCTACACGCGGCATATGGTTGCATGGAGGGGGGCGCTAAGATGCCGAAGCTTCAGCGACCCAGGTGTGGGTTCGTGAACGTGACATCGGGGACGAGGAGGTCCTCGGGTCAGACATCGGATGAACACAGCGGGATGGCGACGAGCAGGGTGAGCGGGGTCGGCGCCAGTGGCAATTTGTGCGCCTGCCCAGGAGCCAGCGCGAAGCCGATGGCACGTCCGGCGGCTGACCGGCAACGGCGATGAGGTCATGCTGCTCTTTTCCTCGCGCCGCGGCGACTGGGAGGCACTCGGCGACTTCGGCTCAAGCGCCATGCCGCTCGACGAAGCTCTCCAGCGTCTCACCGCAAATCCATGCTTCCGGGAACCGCGGCGGACCTGCGGTTGAGCCGCGTCAGCGTTCGATGCGCAGGCCGAAGGCCGTTCCCTGAAAACTACAGCCCTGTCGCGTTAAACAACTTTTGCCAGGCCCCCACACGGCACGGCGTGGGGGATGAGCAGATACTGCCGGGCTGGCGAAGGGTGCATGTTCTGCTGAATGGAGCCGCGGAGGGGCGCTGCCGCGGCCATCCGTTCTGATATCGAATGAAAATGCGGGCCTGCGGACGGTACCTGCCTATGACCGGCAGTCATCACAGTCTCACCGCCGGTCATGAGGCCATTCCGGTTCCGCCAGGCCAGGGCACTTTCAGACCCTGGTCCAGAAGCGATTTTATCAACAAAGAAAATGGAGGAAGAGATGCCTGTTCATCGTCAATGGGAAGATCGTGGGGATGAATGGTGGAACAGACCCCCCTGGTGGCAACAGCCTGGGGGGCATAATCCCGGCGGCAACAACCCGGGCGGCAACAACCCGGGCGGCAACAACCCGGGCGGCAACAACCCGGGCGGCAACAACCCGGGCGGCAACAACCCGGGCGGCAACAACCCGGGTGGCAACAACCCGGGTGGCAACAACCCGGGTGGCAACAACCCGGGCGGCAACAACCCGGGTGGCAATAACCCGGGTGGCAATAACCCGGGTGGCAATAACCCGGGCGGCAACAACCCGGGTGGCAATAACCCGGGCGGCAACAACCCTGGCACTGCGCCAATCACGCATTACGCGCTGAAGCTTCGAAGCATCTCCTACATCTCGTCGGAAACTCCGGACTTAAACCGCACCCTGTCCCTGTCGCTGAATGGTGACGAACTCTGGAGCGGATCGGCTGGGGCTGGAAATGTTCCAAATATCGGTCAGCCCATTTTGCTCGGAAACATCAGTCCACGGGAGTTCACTAGTACAGCCCCACTCACCCTGACGGAAAACCGGCCTACGGGCAATCCGGTGAGCAAATCCACCACCAACAACGTCTCCACGTCGCAAGATGACCGCGGCAGCTTCGACCTCAATTACAACATGGCCGGCGGAGAGATCTACGGCGTCAATCTCGACATCGTCCACCAGGACACCTTCGGCAACTGGGTTTAGGCACCACCAGCCCCGGCGCCCGCCGCAGCGGGCGCCTCCCCCACCAGGACATGGAGGCAGACATGCCACAGCCCACCGGTCAGGGGGGCGCAGGCGTTCCGATCACGACCTACGGCCTCGCCTTGCGCTCCATCACCTACCTTCCCTCCCGGGATGGCTCACCCGGGGTGGAACCTCCCGGCTTGCAGCGAGATCGCGTGTACTTGACCTTCAACAACCAGCCGATCTGGAACGAGGCCGCCACCACTCTGCGCCCCTACGAGACGGTCTGGATCCGAAACGTCTCGCCGATCGCGTTCACGGGGGCTGCCAGTCTCGATTTCTATGAAACTTCGTCACATTCGGGCACTCCGGGCGGGTTCTTCCACGCGGTCCGGCAGATCTCGCCATCCCAGGAGCCGAGCGGCGCCTTCAGCCTGACCTGCGGCGCCTATGACATCAACGTGGACGTCGTTCATCGCGACGCCAGCGGCAACTGGATTTAGCGCCCTCGATCGCGATGCGTGCGGCCGCACCGTGGCGCTGGCCGGGCCGCGGCGCGAGGCTGCGCTCCGTCGCGGTCGCGGCCCGCATGCCAGAAATGGAGGGAAACATGCCGCAGATCGGCAATTTTCATCGCATTCGGTGGCCAGCCGGCGCCGAGGCCTTGAGGAGGGCAAGGCATGAGGTTGGCCGCGGGCCGCGGTGTCGCGTCGATAACAAGATATGCGCTTCAGCTTTACAGTATTTCCTACATATTGCGGGCAAATCCGGATCCAGGCCGGGACCTGTGCCTGTTGTTGAACGATCATCCGATCTGGCATGGCTCGGACCCGGACGGAACCGCCCCGAGACCGAAAAGCAGGCTGATCATCTTTAACCTCGGGGAATTCGAATTCACCGGAGCGGCCCGTCTCACGCTGCGGAAAACCACGTCGGGCGACACGGTTCATGTTGATACCCGCTGGATCACCACGACGGACGAAAGCAGCGGCGGCTTCGACCTTGCCTACAACCTGCAAGGTGACGAAGTCTACAATATCTATTTCAACGTCATCTGGCATGAATTTGGCACCAAGTGGGCCAGATGAATGCGTCGATAAATCTGACATGACTTTACCGTAGTGGGGCTGCCGCCTCCGCCTGTCTAGTGGAGCCATTGCGGCGATGTTATACCAATGCCCGTGGATGACAACTCGTTTGGGGGTTGCCCGACGCGGGTGAGATCGGATTCAAGATGGCGAACGAAGGAGGTTCGCCATGACACGCCCCCTGCTCTTGCGAGGTGATTTTGACGCGATGTCGGTCCGTGCGGCGGCCCGGGCCGCGAAGGACGGGGGACAAGCCCGACGTCTGTTGGCACTGGCGGCGATCTACGAGGGGTCGAGCCGAACGGAGGCGGCGAAGATCGGCGGGGTGACGCCGCAGATCGTTCGGGACTGGGTGGTGAAGTTCAACGCGGCTGGTCCGGCGGGGCTGATCGATCCCAAGCGGCCGGGGCCAGCGCCTCTGCTGACTGCCGAGCAGCGTGCGGCATTGGCGGCGGTCATCGATAGCGGGCCGATCCCGGCGGTGCACGGTGTGGTGCGCTGGCGGCAAATCGATCTGTGTCAGTGGGTGTGGGAAGAATTCCAGATATCGGTGTCGCGGCAAACGATAAGCCGGGAATTGCGGGCGATGGGCTTTCGCAAGCTGTCGGTTCGGCCGCGCCATCATGCCCAGGCCGAAGGAGCAATCGAACATTTTAAAAAAGTTTCCCGGCCCGTCTGGAGGAAATCGCCGCCGAGACGGGTATCGCCCCTGAGCGAATAGAGGTCTGGTTTGCTGACGAAGCCCGGGTTGGCCAGAAAAACAAGCTCACCCGCCGCTGGGCCCGACGGGGTACTCGACCCTCTGCACCCCAGGACCAGCGCACGGCGTCCACCTACATCTTCGGCGCCATCTGCCCTCGGGAGGGCAAGGGGGCAGCGCTGGTTCTGCCCCGATGCAATCTCGATGCGATGAATCTGCATCTGGTCGAGATCGCCGCCGCCGTGGCGCCTGGTGCACATGCCGTGCTGCTGCTCGATCAGGCGGGATGGCATACCTCAGCGCGCCTCGTGGTGCCGTCCAACATCACCTTGGTGCCGCTGCCGCCGAAATGCCCTGAGCTCAACCCCACCGAGAATATATGGCAATTCCTACGTGACAACTGGCTCTCGAACCTAGTGTTCCGCTCCTACGAGGCTATCGTCGAACACTGCTGCGACGCGTGGAACAGGCTCATGGATCAGCCTTGGCGGATCATGTCCATCGGACTACGCGACTGGGCACATCGGTTCTGACCCGTGGGCATTGGTATTAGTTCTTGCTTCCTTGACATCGTCAAACAACAGGATATGAACAATGTCAGACAATATTACTGCTAACATATCGACGACATATACTATTATCCATGACACTCCATACTCAGCGGCAATCGCACCTGACAATGATCGTGACTGGTTCAAAATACTCAGCGGCAGTCGCACCCGGCAATGATCATGACTGGTTCAAAGTCAATTTTATAGATAAGCATGAATATGAAATCAGGGTTGAATCCACAAATACAAATTCCGGAGAGGACCTTGACCCGATCATAGTGCTTCGTGACTACAGCGGTGGATCCGTGAATTCAGGATCTAAGGATTCTACTATTAATTATATTTCAGAATACATTAGACGATACTACATTGATGTAGGATCATATGCTGAAAATAGCTCGGGAAATTACTCAGTATTGGTGACCGATGTGACTTGATTTCTTGATGTCGGGCGCCAGCTGCCCCCGTCGCGCCGTGCGTGACGGGGGCAGCCCGATGGTTGTCCCGCGCGCCCCGCCGCTCGGCTTGTCCTTGTTCTACGAATGGGGCGCCGTGACGGTGATGGAAGTTCCCATGAGGCTGTGGCTCAGCGCAAAGGAGTCCCTCGTGTAGCTGCCGGCGAAACGAAGGTTTCCCGCCAGGCCGTTGGCGTTCCCAGCGTCAGTGTGCCGCCGTTCCTGTTGCCGGCATAGCTCGCTGAGGTGCTGAAACGCGCCTCGTGGCCTGCCAACTTGACAATGCCCTCTCTGGCAATGAAACGAACGAAATTTCCGAAAAGGCGGAACAAAGGGGAACACGATGCCAGATTCGACCATAAAAAATATCTTCTCTTTTTTATATAAATACAAAAATTCAAACGATAGTTATTTTGGATGGGTCGTGGACGACGGAAGCCGTAGCTTGAAGGTGGGGCAGACAATTGCCGGCGGCAATGGCAGCTATACCATTGTTGGCAGATCTCCTGCCGACAATATCCCCTCCGGCACAGTGAAGGTGGCATCCTATTTCAGTGCCGGGACCGCCAGGACATGGGGGACCCTCGGCCAGCCATCATATTTCTTGACGCCATCGGGAACAGCCGGGCTCGGGTCGGAACGGGAGTCGCTCCTGACCGAGGGGGAACCCCGTTTCAGCCCGTCCGCTCCGGTCGGCATGCCTCCAGGTCGGACGCTTAAATACCGCTATGTTTTTAATTATGCGGATGGCAATTCCTATAGCGGCGTCGTCATCGATGACGGCAGCTACGGCTATAGGCCCGGAAAGGTCATTCCGACACCATTCGGTAGCTATCTTGTCACTGATGCCGCCGGCTTCGAGGAACCGTCGTCTGGCTATGTGAGCGTGTCGAGCTATACCGACGCACGCACGGCAACGACATACACTGCGCGCCAGTTCGACTACAAGTTTCTCGGTCTGAACGGACTCGGAAGCGAACAGTACATGGTGCCGGATGCCACCGGGGACCAGACCTATTCAGGAAAGTTTGGCCCGGAACCGCAGTTGCCCTCCAGTCCCAGGGGCGCCACCTATGTCTGGATCGGCGGCGCACGGGGCGCCTTCGCCAGCCCCGGGAACTGGCGGAACATCGCCACCGGACGGACGGCGACGACAGCGCCGGGGAGAAACGACGCCATATGGTTCACGGCCGGCACCGCCGAGGTGACCGGCGCCGTCGATGTCTTCTCGATGGTCGTCAGGAACGGCGCCCAGGTCACGCTGCGCGGAACGCCCCAGGACACCGACCGCTTCGGCGCCGTGGACATCGTCGGAGGTGGCCGCCTGACCGTCCGCGGGGCAAAACTGGGGGCGGGAGCGAAGGTCGTGGTGGGCGCGGGCAGTGTGCTGGACATCTCCCAACGCACCGTTCTGCTGCCCAGTCAGGATGACCTCGACGCGGGACGCCTTGAGAGCCTCACCTTGCAGGCCCCGGCCGGGTCCGGCCGGCCGGGAGGGAAGCTGGTGCTGGGAAGCGGCGACCTGGCGCTGAACTCCGTCTATGGACCGGACAACCAGAACGCCGGCCACGGCAACGGCTTCGACCCCCGTGCCGGCATCAGCGGCACCGGCGACTTCCTGCCGCCGTACACCGACCAGCCGGAGCCCGTGGTGACGCCGCTGTCGAATCCCACCGACAGCCAGCATCCTCTGACCCGGATCGACTTCGGCACCGTCCATGTGGGGGATACAACCGTCAAGGGATTCGCGATCGAGAACCTGTCCGGCAACGGTGGGCCGTCCGTGCACGGCGCGATCCAGACGACAGCCCACGGCGGCTCCGTCACCGATCCCGGCCTGAGCGGCGCCGGTGTGACCGCACAGGATTTCTCCATCGGCGGGCGCGGCGGCCATCTCGAATACCCGATGACCCTGCATGCCACCAAGGCAGGGTCCCTGAAGGGACAGTCGGTCCACGTCGCCTACCAGACCGCGCTGGATGCCTATGGAAGAATACCGGGCTCTACGACATATTTCGATGTCGGCCAGACGCTCCCGATCACGGGCAAGGTCCTCAACCATGCCGCGCCAGCGTTTCTCAGACAGTCCGGGCAGGGGACGCTGACGCATTCCGGCAACGCCTGGACACTTGACCTGGGCATGGTGCACGCCGGCGGCGCCGACAAGGTGGTTTCGCTGGCCGTGGCCAACACCGCGGCCGGGCCTGCCGACCTGCTCTCCGGCCGTTTTGCGGTGTCGGGCTTCCCTGGAATCCTGATGAGCGGGGCGTCGCCCTTCGCCGGCATTGGGGCCGGGCAGGCGAGGGGGGGACTCAAGGTCAGGGCGAGCGCCTCGGCGACGCCCGGCCCGCACAGCGCGATCCTGGTGCTGCATTCAACGGGGAGCAACGCGAGCGGGTACTCGAAGGCGCTGGCCGATCAGATCCTGACGGTGCGCGACGTCGTAGCGGCATAGCCCCCGCATTGCCTTACCTGAAATGCTCCCGAGCTACCCAACCTTCACTGACTGCAAAAACGCGGTGCCGACGTTCCTGCGCGATGAGATGCCGCGGAAGTAGCCCGGTATTGATCGCGGTCCACATGGTGCGATGCGGCGCGGCCGGAAGCCGTCGGGGCGGGCGCAGCTGGATCAGGCATGGACAACTCCTGTGCGTTGTCCGGAGCCAACGCACAGGAGCCGCGAAAGTGGAAGGCGTTACTTCACCCGTACCCAGCGCAGGGGGAAGTAGTTGTCGGCCGGCTGGGTCAGCTCGATATTGTTCTTCGCCGCCCAGGTGATGCGCTGCTGGTGCAGCGGGATGTAGCCGACCTCGGTCTGCACGATGCGGGCGACCTCGCTGATCATCGCCTGGCGCTTCGCCGGATCGAGCTCGGTCGCGATCAGCGGTTCCAGCTCGTCGATGCGCTTGTTGGAATAGCCGCCGGAGTTGTTCACCCCCAGCCCCGGACGGCCGCGCGTGGCCAGCAGGGCACGGATGGGATTGGCGGCGTCATAGGTGTTGGGGGTCCAACCGAGCATGTAGAAGCTGGTGTTGTACTTCGGATAGCCAATGTCGCCGAAATAGCGGACCTTGGTGCGGGCGAACACGTCTACCTTGACGTTGATCCGCGCCAGCATGCCGGCGATGGCGGTGCAGATCGCCTCGTCGGCGATGTAGCGGTCATTCGGGCAGTCCAGCGTGACCTGGAAGCCCTCCGGGTAGCCGGCCTCGGCCAGCAGGGCCTTGGCGCGGGCGAGGTCGACCGCGGGCCGCTTGTCCAGCGCCGCGTCATAGCCGTTCACGCCGGGGCCCCACATCATCCAGGTCGGGCGGCCCTGGCCGCGCATCACCCGGGTGGCGATGGCCTGCTCGTCGATGGCCAGCGCGAAGGCCTCGCGGACACGCTGGTCCTTGAACGGGTTCTTGCCCTTCACCGAGGAGAATTGCAGTTCGTCACGCACCTGGTCGAAGCTCAGGAACACCGTGCGCAGCTCCGGCCCCTGGATCAGGCGTACGTCCTTGGAGCGGCTGATGCGGTCGATGTCCTGCGGCGGCACCGCGTAGACCATGTCGATCTCGCCCGAGAGCAGGGCGGCGACGCGCGTGGCGGCCGAGGAAATGACGGTGTACTCGACACGATCGAGGTTATGCCAGGGCTTGTCCCACCAGGTCGGGTTGCGCTCCAGCACCGTGCGGCGGTCGGGCTCGCGCAGGGCGAGGCGGAACGGCCCGGTGCCCATGGCGTTGCGATGGGCGAAGTTCTCGGTGGTGCCGACGATCGCGACCTCGGCGGCCCCGTTCTTCTCCATCCAGGCCTTGGGCAGGATCAGGAAGTTGGTGAACGAGGACGGCAGGATCGGATCGGGCAGCTTGGTCTCGAAATCGACCGTCAGGTCATCGACCTTGCTGATCCCCTTCACCGAGGCGACCGCGGTGCCGGTGCTGGCGGTCTTGCCGGTGATGCGGCCATAGCTGAAGACCACGTCGTCGGCGGTGAATTTCGTGCCATCCTGCCAGGTGACCCCGGGCCGCAGGTGGAAGCGCCAGACCGTCGGCGCGGTCTGCTCCCACTTCTCCGCCAGCGCCGGCTCGAGCCCGAGCTTGCGGTCGCGCCGGACCAGCGGCTCGTAGATGTTGGCGAGGAAGGAATTCTGGACTGTCTCGTCGAGCGTGTAGGGGTCCATCACCCGCACGTCGCCGTCATTGGCCCATTTGAAGGTCACGGCCTGCGCCGGGGCGGTCGCGACCGCGGCGGCGAGGCACAGGATAACGATCCGAAACTGCATTCTTCTCATCCTTGCGAGGACGAGACAGGATAGCCGCAACCCTGTCCTGCACAAGGGATATGCCGCCTACTTGCGGCCGGCGGGCGTCATTGCCCGATAGCCACTGGAGTAGCGTGTTGTTTCGACCCTGTTACACTATGTCTTGCTGACCGTGTCCGCCGGGCACGCGGCGAGGAGCTGGGCCACCTTGCGCGCCAGCCGCTCGCGGTCGAACGGCTTGCCGATCAGGTGGACCCCGTCATCCAGCCGCCCCTGGTGGACGATGGCATTCTCCGTATAGCCGGACATGTACAGCACGGGCAGGCCGGGCCGCAGCGCCAGGATGCGCTCGGCCACGTCGCGGCCGCGCAGGCGGCCGGGCAGCACCACGTCGAGCAGCAGCAACTCGATCGCGAGCGGGCTGGCGCCGAAGACGCGCAACGCCTGCTCGCCGTCGGCGGCCTCCAGCACGCGGTAGCCGAGGTCGCGCAGCATGGCGGCGGTGATCTCGCGCACCGGCGCCTCGTCCTCGACCAGCAGGACCGTGGCCGAGCCGCGCGGCAGCTCGGCGGGCGCCTCGGTGCGGGCCAGCCCGGCCGGGGCGGCGCCGATGGCGCGGGGCAAATAGAGGCGGATCGTGGTGCCTTCCCCCGGCTCGGAATAGATCTTCGCGTGCCCGCCGGATTGCTTGAGGAAGCCGAACACCATCGCCAGCCCGAGCCCGGTGCCCTTGCCCACCGGCTTGGTGGTGAAGAACGGTTCGAAAGCCCGCGCGGCCACCGCGGGCGGCATGCCGGTGCCGGTATCGGACACCGCCAGCATGACATAGTCGCCCGGCGTCACCTCGGCATGGGCGCGGGCGTATTCGTCGTCGAGCACCTTGTTGGCCAGCTCGATGGTGAGCCGGCCGCCCTCGGGCATGGCGTCGCGCGCGTTCAGCGCAAGATTGAGGACGGCGTTCTCGAGCTGGCTCTCGTCGGCCATCGCGGGCCAGAGCCCGGCGGCATCGACGAAGCGCAGCTCGATCGCGGCGTCGAGCGTGCGCTGCAGCAGCGGCATCAGCCCGGTCAGCACCCGCGAGAGATCGAGCGGCTGCGGGGCAAGCGGTTGCTTGCGCGCGAAGGCCAGCAACTGGGCGGTGAGGGTGGCGCCACGGCGGGTGGCCCATTCCGCGCGGTCGAGCCGCGTCAGCAGCGGGCTGCCGGCCTCGAGGCGGCTGCGCAGGAATTCGAGATTCCCGAGCACCACGGTCAACAGATTGTTGAAGTCGTGCGCGATGCCGCCGGTGAGCTGGCCGATCGCCTGCATCTTCTGCGATTCGCGCAGCACCGCCTCGGCCTGGGCGCGGGCGGTCATGTCGGAGATGGTGAGCACGAATCCCCCGTCCGGCAGGGGGGTGCGCCGCACTTCCAGGCTGTGCCGGTCGCCGGCGCGCTGGCGCTCGTAGACGATCACCTCGGTGCCGGGGCGGGGGCCGCGGCGGAACTGGAGCTGCGGTTCGGTCTCCAGCAACGGCGTGCCGGCTTCGGTGGTCTGTTCCACGATGGCCGCGTAGGGCGTGCCGGACCTGACCATGGCCGCGGGCAATTGCAGCAGGTCCTGGAAGCAGGCGTTCCAATCGACCAGGCGGCGATCCGGCCCGAACACGCCGATCCCCTGGCTCAGGCTGTCGAGCGAGGTGCGCAGGCGGTCCGACAGGGTCTTCTGCTGCGCGAGCATGCGCTGGTGGCGGTCCGCGGCGCGTGCCAGCAGCAAGGTGCCGAAGCCCAGCAGCACCACGGCGACGGTGGTGCCGGCGAGCACCCCCTGCAGGGTGGCCTGCAAGGAGGTCTCGGCCGTGGCGATCCGCTCGGCGAGCAGGGTCTGTTCCTGTGCCGTCATCGCCAGCAAGGCCGTCGTGATGTCCTCGCGCAGGGCGCGGCCGCGGCCGGAGCGGACGACCGCCACCGCTTCGTCGGGGCCGCTGCTGCGGCGCAACTGCACGGTCTGCGCCAGTTCCTCGAGCTTGCGCTGCATGGCGGGGGCGAGGACGGCGATGCGGGCCTGCTGCGCCGGGTTGTCGGCGGTCAGGGATTGCAGCCGGCCCTGCAGCAGCGAGATGGTGTCGAGCGCCTCGTGGTAGGGGCCGAGGTAGGCGTCCTCGCCGGTCAGCAGGAAGCCGCGCTGTCCGGTTTCCGCGGCCCCGATGGCACCGTCGAGCTGGCGGATCGTCAGCAGGACCTCGTAGGAATGGCGCACCCATTCGCGGCTGTCCCGCAACTGGTCGAACTGGCGCCAGCTCGTTGCCCCGAGGGCCACCATGACGACCACGAACAGGCCGATCAGCAACAGCCCGGCGCGCTTCAGCAGATATTGCTTCATGGGGCCTCGCGCGCGGTGAGGCGCGTTGGGGGGCCGGACGCGGCCGCACTGGCCGGCTCGGCGTGGCGAGTCCCCGGGATGCTGGCGATGTCGGGCAGGAGCACCCGGCAATCATACCGGCTTGCGACGGGGGCAACAACACCACGGCGTTGAGGGCCGGGGTGGGGCGGCGACGGTGACGCGAAAGGCGAGAGGGCGCGTTGACTTGCCGCGATGGCACCGGTTTGATCGCGCCCGGCCGCCCCGGCCCGCAGGTTAAGGAACAGGACGAGATGAAGCTCCGCGCCGCCATCGCCACTGCCGCCGCCCTCGGGGCGGCCGCGCTGCCCTTCGCAGCGCCCGCTCAGGCCAAGGATGACCTGGTGATCGGGGTCGCGCAGTTTCCTTCCAGCCTGCATCCCTCGATCGATGCCGAGGTCGTCAAGAACTACGTCGTCGGGCTCGGCTTACGTAAAATTACGGCCTTCGACGCCGACTGGAAGGATTCCTGCCTGCTCTGCGCCGAGCTGCCCACGGTGGCGAACGGCCTGGCCAAGATCGAGCAGGGCGGCGAGGGGATGGCGGTCACGCTCCGCCTGAAGCCCGACCTGAAATGGGGCGACGGGACACCGGTGACGACGCGCGACGTCATGTTCACCTGGAAGGCCGGCAGCGATCCCGCCTCGGGCTGGTCGAACGTCAATTCCTGGAAGCGCGCCCGCAGCATCGACGTGGTCGATGACCACACCGCGGTGCTGCACCTGGATAAGGTGCGGGTGGACTACAACCAGTGGGACGAGCTGCTGCCCGCGCATGTCGAGGCGGCCGTGCACGATGCGGCCGGCAACACCGCCGAGTACATCAAGCAGACCACCTTCAACCGCGCCCCGACCACGCCCGGCCTGTGGAACGGCCCCTATCGCATCACCCAGTACCAGTCGGGCAACCAGGTGGTGTACGAGCCCAATCCCGCCTGGAGCGGCACCAAGCCCGGCTTCAAGCGGATCGTCCTGCGCGTCATCGACAACACCGCGGCGCTGCAGGCCAACCTGCTGTCGGGCGATGTCGACATGGTGGCGGGCGAGGGCATCGGCCTGACCATCGACCAGGTGCTGGCGCTGCAGAAATCCCAGCCCGACCGCTTCACCTACATCTTCCGGCCGAGCCTGAACTACGAGCATATCGACCTGCAGAAGGACAACCCGATCCTGGCCGATCTGCGGGTGCGCCGCGCGCTGCTGCATGCGATCGACCGGCAGACGGTGGTCAAGCGCCTGTTCGAGGGCAAGCAGCCGGTGGCCGACACCTGGGTGAACCCGCTGAACCCGAATTATGCCCCCGGCGCGGCGACCTATGCCTATGACCCCGCCCGCGCCAAGGCGCTGCTGGCGGAGGCCGGATGGAAGCCCGGCCCGGACGGCATCTGCCGCAATGCCAAGGGCGACCGCCTGTCGCTGGAATTCACCACCACCGCCGGCAACAAGCTGCGCGAACTGACCCAGCAGGTGCTGCAGAGCCAGTGGAAGGCGTCCTGCGTCGAGGTGGTGATCAAGAACGAGCCCGCCCGCACGATGTTCGGCGAGACCGTCAAGAAGCGCACGTACACCGGCATGGTGATGTATGCGTGGTCGAGCGGCGTCACTGAAAGCCCGCTGCGCACGCTCGCCAGCAGCCAGATCCCGACCTCGGCGAACAACTGGTCCGGGGCGAACTACATCGCCTTCGACAACGCGCGGATGGATGAGCTGATCGCGACCGCGGAGACGCAGCTCGATCCGGCGAAGCAGAAGGCGGCATGGGCGGAGATGCAGCGCATCTACGCCGAGCAACTGCCGGTGCTGCCGCTGTTCTTCCGCTCCGAGGCGCATGTGGTGCCGAAGTGGCTGACCGGCTACGCCCCGACCGGCCATGGCGACTATGCCGTGCTGTGGGCGGAGAACTGGCGGTCGAAGTAATGGCCCCGGGCGGGCCAGGCATGCGGACCGGATGGCGGCGGCGGGCAGCCACGGCGATTTTCGCCGTGGCGCTGGCCGCCGTTGCCGCGCCGGCCTCGGCGCAGCCGCGCGAGACGCTGACGATCGGGGTGTCGCAGTTTCCCTCGACCCTGCATCCGGCGATCGATCCGGAAGTGATCAAGGCGTACGCGCTTGGGTTCGCCCTGCGGCCGATCTCCGCCAATGACAAGGACTGGAAGAATACCTGCCTGCAATGCACCGAGCTGCCGAGCCTGACCAACGGGATGGTCCGGTTCGAGGGCAAGGGCATGGCGGTGACCGTGACGCTGCGCCCCGGCCTACGCTGGGGCGACGGCACCCCGGTGACGGCGCAGGATCTCGCCCTGGTCTGGAAGGTCGGCAACGATCCCGCTTCCGGCTTCGCCGAGATGGCGTACTGGCAGCGGATCGACCGCGTCGAGGTGGTGGACACGCTGACCGCGGTCATGCATTTCCGCGAGCCCTGGACCCAGTTCGACCAGTTGCCCACCCTGTTGCCCACGCATCTGGAAGGCCCGGTCGCCGAGGCGGCGACCGCCCCCGGCGAGTACGGCCGGAAAAGCCTGTATGTGCGGGCGCCGACCACGCCGGGGCTCTACAACGGCCCCTACCTGATCACGCAATACGACTCCGCCACGCAGATCATCGTGCTGGAGCCCAACCCGTACTGGGGCGGCCCCAAGCCGGGGTTCCGCCGCATCGTCCTGCGCAGCATCGGCAACACGGCGGCACTGCAGGCCAACCTGCAATCCGGCGACGTGGACTTCGCCCCCGGCGATGCGCCGTCGCTGACGCTCGACCAAGTGCTGCAATTGCGGCGGCAGTTTCCCGCCCGCTGGACCTACCTGTTCCGTCCTGCGCTGGGCTACGAGCATATCGACCTCAACCTCGACAACCCGATCCTGGCCGATGCGCGCGTGCGCCGCGCCCTGCTGCTGGCGGTGGACCGGCAGGTGCTGGCGAAGAAGCTGTCCGACGGCCTGCAGATGGCGGCCGTGAGCTTCGTCCATCCGCTCGAGCCGATGTATGACGCAAGTGTTCCGGCGTCGCCGCACGATCCGGCCCGCGCCCGCGCGTTGCTGGCCGAGGCGGGATGGCATCCGGGCGCCGACGGCATCTGCCGCAACGCCCGCGGCGAGCGGCTGGCGCTCGATTTCCGCACCACCGCCGGCAACCGGGTGCGCGAGCTGGCGCAACTGGTGCTGAAGGACCAATGGAAGGCGGTGGGCGTGGAGGCGCTTATCCGCAACGAGCCGGCCCGCACCCTGTTCGGCGAGACGCTGCGCCAGCGCGCCTTCACCGGCATGGCCATGTACGCCTGGTCGACGCCGATCGGCTATCCGCCGCGGCAGACCCTGGCTTCCGATCACGTGCCCACCGAGGCCAACAATTATGGTGGCTCCAACTACATGAATTTTCGCAATGCCCGCATGGATGCCGCCATCGCCGTGGCCGAGACCGACCTGGACCCCGGCCACCAGAAGGCGGCCTGGGCAGAGATGCAGCGGATCTATGCCGAGGACCTGCCCGTGCTGCCGCTGTTCTTCCGCACGGAAGCCTATGTGCTGCCGACCTGGCTGAAGGGCGTGGAGCCGACCGGGCATTCCGCCTACAGCAGCCTCTGGGCCGAGCAGTGGCGCGCGGAATGAGCGAGCCTCTGCTGGACGTCTCCGGACTGCGCGTCACCTTCCCCCGCGCCGGCGGGGTGCGGCAGGTGGTGGCGGGCATTTCCTATGCCATCGCCGCCGGGCGCACGCTCGGCGTGGTGGGCGAGAGCGGCTGCGGCAAGTCGGTGACCTCGCTGGCGTTGATGGGGCTGGTGCCCTCGCCGGGACGGGTCGAAGGCTCGATCCGCTTCGAGGGGCGCGAACTGGTCGGGCAGTCCGCGGCGGCGTGGCGCCGGCTGCGCGGCGAGGCCATCGCCATGGTGTTCCAGGAACCAATGACGGCGCTCAATCCGGTGATGACGGTGGGGCGGCAGATCGCGGAAGCACTGGTGCTGCATCGCGACGGCGTCGGCTGGCGCGAGGGCGAGGACCAGGCGATCGGATTGCTCGAGGCCGTCGGCATCAATTCCCCGAAGGACCGCGCGCGCGCCTATCCGCACCAGCTTTCCGGCGGCATGCGCCAGCGCGCGGTGATCGCCATGGCGCTGGCCTGCGAGCCGAAGCTGCTGATCGCCGACGAGCCGACCACGGCCCTGGACGTGACCATCCAGGCGCAGATCCTCGACCTGATGCTGGATTTGCAGGACCGCATCGGCATGGCGATCCAGTTCATCAGCCACAACCTCGCCGTGGTCAGCGAGATCGCCCATGAGATCATCGTGATGTACGCAGGCCGGATCGTCGAGCGCGCCCCCGCCGAGGCGCTGTTCGCGACCCCGCTGCATCCCTACACCCAGGGGCTGATCGCGACCCTGCCGGATCCGGCGCACCGGGTGGCGCGGCTGCCGGTGATCGCCGGCGGCGTGCCGGACCTGGACGGCGATGGCGGCTGCCGCTTCGCCGATCGCTGCCCGCGCGCCGATGCCGGCTGCCGGGCGGCGGAACCGGAGGCGGTGGAACTCGCCCCCGGCCACGTGGTCGCCTGCTTCAAGGCCGGCCAATGAGCGGGGCCGCGGAGCTGGTGGCGCTGGAGCGCATCAGCGTGCATTTCGCCCTGGGCGGCGGTGGCCTGCTCGGTGGCCGCCGGCGGGTGTTGCGGGCGGCGCAGGACGTGTCCTTCAGCATCGCCGAAGGCGAGACGCTGGCGCTGGTGGGCGAGAGCGGCAGCGGCAAGAGCACGCTCGGCAACGTGGTGGCGGGGCTGCAGGTGCCGACCGCCGGGCGCATGCGCTTCCGCGGCAAGGAGATGGACCGGCCGACCTGGAAGGCGGCAAGGCGCGCCATCCAGATCGTGTTCCAGGACCCGTTCAGCGCGCTCGATCCGCGCATGCCGGTCTCCGACATCATCGCCGAGCCGTTGCGCATCCAGGGCAGCGCCGGCCGCGTCGCCCGGCAGGAACGCGCCGCCGAGCTGGTGCAGCAGGTTGGCTTGCCGCGTGACGCGCTGAACCGCTATCCGCACGAGTTCTCCGGCGGGCAGCGCCAGCGCATCGCCATCGCCCGGGCGCTGGCGCCCGCGCCGGCACTGATCGTGGCCGACGAGCCGCTCTCGGCGCTGGACGTGTCGATCCAGAGCCAGATCCTGAACCTGATGAAGGACCTGCAGGAGCAGCACCGCCTGTCCTACCTGTTCATCAGCCACGACCTCGCGGTGGTGAACCACCTCGTCGACCGCGTGGCGGTGCTCTATCTCGGCCGTCTGGTCGAAGTGGCGCCGCGGGCGGATCTGTTCGCGACGCCCTCGCATCCCTACACCCAGGCCCTGCTGGACAGCGTGCCGCGCATCGGCGTGCGCCGGCGGCATCGCACCATCCGCGGCGAGATGCCGAGCCCGCTGAACCCGCCACCGGGCTGCGTCTTCCATCCACGCTGCCCGAAGGCGCAGGAGATCTGCCGCGTCGAGCCGCCGCAACTGGCCTCCGCACCCGGGCGAACGACCCAGCTCGCCGCCTGCCATTTCAAGGATTGAGGGCAATGAGCCGCTTCATCCTCCGCCGCATCCTGCAGGCGCTGGTCGTGCTGCTGGTCATGTCCTTCGTGATCTACAACCTGATCGGCCTGATGCCGGGCGACCCGATCGACATCATGCTCGCCTCCACCCCCGGGGTGACGCCGGAAGTGGTGGCGCAACTGCGCAAGATCTACGGCCTCGATGAGCCGCTGCTGCTGCGCTACTGGCATTGGCTGATCGCGGTGCTGCAGGGCGATTTCGGCTATTCGCGCGTGCATTCCGCCCCGGTGCTGGACGTGCTGGCGCCGGCGCTGTGGCAGACCTGCAAGCTGATCGTGCTGTCCTTCACCCTCGCCGTGGTGCTGTCCTTCGCGCTCGGCATCGTCGCGGCGCTGAAGCCGGGCGGGTGGGTGGACGGGCTGGTCAGCCTGTTCGCCTTCGCCGGCATCTCGGTGCCGGTGTTCTGGCTGGCGCTGATGATGATCCTGGTGTTCGCGGTGGAGCTGCACTGGTTCCCGGCCAGCGGCATCGCCACGGTCGGCGACGGCAGCTTCGCCGACGTGGCCAGGCATCTGGTGATGCCCGTGCTGACCCTGGGACTGGCCCAGACCGGCGGCTTCACCCGGTTCGTGCGCGCGAGCATGATCGAAACCCTGCGCATGGACCACGTGCGCACCGCCCGCGCCAAGGGGGCGGGCGAGGGACGGGTGGTGCTGGTGCACGCCTTCCGCAACGCCCTGCTGCCGGTGGTGACGGTGATGGCGCTGAATTTCGGGTCATTGTTCGGCGGCGCGCTGCTGACCGAGACGATGTTCGCCCAGCCGGGCATGGGCAAGATGATCTACGACTCCATCCTGGGCAACGACTTCAACCTCGCGCTGAGCGGGTTGCTGTTCGCCACCCTCATCACGTTGCTGAGCAACCTGGGCGCCGATATCGCCTATGGCTGGCTCGATCCGCGGATCACCCTGTCATGAGCGTGACCACCCTCCCGGCCGAGGCCCCGCGCACCGAGGCCGCCGTCGGCGTCTGGCGGCTGCGCCTGCGTCGCTTCCGCCGCCACCGCCCCGGCATGATCGCGCTCGGGGTGCTGCTGCTGCTGGTGGCCTTCGCGCTCGCCGCCTATCCGCTGCAATGGCTCACCGGCATCGATCCGGACGCGACCGATCTGCTCAGCCGCTTCGATCCGCCCTCGGTGGAACACTGGCTCGGCACCGACGAGGCCGGGCGCGACGTGCTGATGCGGCTGATGGTGGGCGGGCAGATCTCGCTGCTGGTGGGACTGCTGGCAACGCTGTTCGGCGGCATCCTCGGGCTTTTGATCGGCATCGTCGCCGGATATTTCGGCGGCAAGGTCGATGCCGCGCTGATGCGCTTCACCGACGGCATGATCACCCTGCCGCTGTTGCCATTGCTGATCGTGCTCGGCGCGGTGGACCTGACCAAGCTCGGCTTCTCCGCCGACTTCGCCCGCTCCGGCGCCGCGGGGTTCTGGCGCATCGTGGTGATCATCGCCCTGGTCGACTGGACGGCGATCGCCCGCATCGTGCGCGCGGCCACGCTCAGCGTGAAGGAACGCGACTACGTGCGCGCGGCCCGGGCAAGCGGGGCCGGGGCGCCCTACGTGATGCTGACCCATGTGCTGCCCAACGTGGCGACGCCGATCATCGTGGCGGTCACGCTGACCGTCGGGCGGGTGATCCTGTTCGAATCGGTGCTGAGCTTCCTGGGCTTCGGCGTGGTGCCGCCAACCCCGTCCTGGGGAAACATGCTGAACAACGCACAGGAACTCGTGACCACCGCGCCGGCGCTGGCGGTCTATCCTGGGCTGCTGATCTTCCTCACCGTGATCGCGGTCAATTTCCTCGGCGACGGGTTGCAGCACGCTTTCGACCCGCGCTCGGAACGCTGACGAAGGAAGGCAAGGGCTTCGCCCTTGACCCACCAAGGGCCACAAGGCCCTTGGATCCCGCGACGCGCTGCGCGGCGGGTTCCAAGGGCTTTGCCCTTGGTGGAGGTCCAGGAGGCAAAGCCTCCTGGCGGGGGCGGGGCAGCGCCCCGCGCGACGCTTGCATCACCTTGGTGCCTTGACCAAAGTTCCGATGGGGAACGAAAGGGAGGCACCAAGATGAGGCAGGCGCTGCTCGGAGGCGTTGCCGCGATCCTGTTCACGGCGCTGGGACAGGTCGTCCCGGCGAAGGCTGCCGCCGATTGCGGGGCGCTCGTCCGCAACAAGCTGGACAACGTGAACCTGCTGTCTGCGGTCGAGGTGCCGGCAAGCGGTGATCTGCCGGCCTATTGCCGTGTGCTCGGCTATGTGCGCCCGGCGATCAATTTCGAGCTGCGGCTGCCGATCGAGGGGTGGAATGGCAAGTTCTACATGGTCGGTTGCGGTGCGTTCTGTGGCATGCTGGAATCCGACCGGCCCGGCTTCACCAATGCGATGAATTTCGGCCTGCGCCGCCGTTATGCCGCCGCCACCATGGATTCCGGCCACTGGGGCGCGAATTCCGGTGATGGGCGCTGGGCTTTCGCCAATCCGGTGGCCGAGGCGGACTGGGCCTGGCGGGCGGTGACCGAAACGGCGCGGGTCGGCCGCGCGATGGTGAAAGCCTATTACGGCACCGAGCAGAAGCACGCCTATTTCGCCGGCTGCTCCACCGGCGGGCGGATGGCGGGGGTGGAGGCCAGCCGGTTCCCGGCCGATTTCGATGGCATCGTCATGGGGGCGCCGGCGCTGGATTACACCGGGCTGGTGGCGACGTTCTTCGCGTGGCTGGTGCAGGCCAATACCGGGGAGGACGGAAAGCCGATCGTGACATCGGAGCGTGTGCCACTGATCCAACGCCTGGTGGCGCAGGCCTGTCACGCCCAGGACGGGCTGGTCGAGGATCCCCATGCCTGCAACGTGAAACCGGCGACCTTCCAGTGCAAAGCTGCGGGCGGGCACGATTGCCTGAGCACCGCCGAGGTCGGCGTGCTGGAGAAATGGTACGCCGGACCGAAGGACAGCCAGGGGCGGCAGCTTTATCCGGGTGGGCTGCCGCCCGGCAGCGAGGCGAACTGGCCGATCTGGCTGACCGGCCGGCCGCCGGCAAACGCGGTCATTCCGTTCTTTGTGCGGGATTTCCTGCGCTACATGGCTTTCGAACCGGATCCGGGACCCGGCTACGAGGTCACGCAATTCGATTTCGATCGTGACCCGCCGCGTCTGGCCCGCATGGCGGCGCTGTACAACGCCGCCACCTGGGATCCGGCGCGCGGCGAGGTGGTGCCGGCCGACCTGTCCGCCTTCGCACGCCGCGGCGGCAAGCTGGTGATCTGGCACGGCTGGGGGGACCCGATCGTGACGCCCGATTTCACCATCGCCTGGTACGAGGCGCTGGCACGCAAGGCAGGTGGGATCGAGAAATTGCAGGGTTTCGCTCGGCTTTTCATGATCCCCGGCATGGATCACTGCGGTATCAGCGCGGACAATGCCTCGGTCACGGAGACCGGCATCGATCCGCTCTCGGCGCTGGAGGCCTGGGTGGAGCAGGGCACGCCACCGCACGCGCTGCTGGCGACGAAGCGTCGGCCGGATGGTGGCACGCAGTGGCAGCGCCGCATCTGCGCCTGGCCGGACAAGAGCTGCGCCGCGCCGTAGGGGCGCGACCGCACCAACAGGAGGGTTCCGATGATGTCACCGCCGCATCCCGTGGTGATCGATTGCGATCCCGGCACCGATGATGCCATCGCGCTGTTGCTGGCGCTTGCCTCGCCGGAACTGGAGGTGCGGCTGGTGACGGCGGTGGGCGGCAATGTCGGGCTCGGGCGCACCCTGGCGAATGCGCGGGCGGTGGTCGGGCTGAGCGGGCGGGCGGTGCCGGTGATGGCCGGGGCCGACCGTCCGATCATGGGCCGCTTCGCCGCGGCCGCCTATGTCCACGGCGAGGATGGGCTGGGCGGCGTCGCCTTGCCGGAAGGCCCGCCGGCCGCGCCGGGCCTGGCCGCGGATGCGATCCGCGCGCTGCTGCGCGCGGCCGTGCCGTGCAGCGTCACGCTGATCGGCATCGGTCCGGCCACCAATCTGGGGCTTGCCCTGGCGACCGAGCCGGCGCTCGCGGCGCAGGTGCGGGAAATCGTGCTGATGACCGGCGCGGTGGGCGAGGGCAACGTGACCCCGGCCGCCGAGTTCAACGCCTGGAACGATCCCGAGGCGCTGGCGATCCTGTTGCAATCGGGCTGCCCGGTCACGCTGGCGACGCTGGAGACGACGGCGCAGGCGCTGTGCACGCCGGCGCGGGTCGCGGCGTTGCGCGCGCAAGGCGGCGGCGCGCCGCTGCGCGCGGCCTGCGAGATCATGGCGCGGGTGCCGCCCTCGGCGCGGCTGGGCGGGGCGGGCCATCCCGAGCACGATGCCTGCGCCGTCGCCTGGGCGGTGGCGCCGCATCTCTTCACCACGCGGGATGTGCATGCCGGGGTGGAACTGGCCGGCCCCAGCCGGGGCCGCACCAACATCGCGCGCTTCCGCCTGCCGGGGCCGGCGAATGCGCGCCTGCTGGAGAAGCTGGACGCGGAGGGGTTCTTCGCGTTGCTCGGGGAACGGCTCGCGGCGCTGCCGTGAGGCTTACTTGGTCCCGTACAGACGGTCGCCGGCGTCACCCAGGCCCGGGCGGATGTAGCCGTGATCGTCCAGGCAGCGATCGATCGAGGCGGTGAACACCGGCACGTCCGGATGCTCGGTGGTGAAGGTGGTCAGGCCCTCCGGGGCGCAGATCAGGCAGACCACGCGGATCTGCGCCGCCCCGGCTTCCTTCAGCCGGGCGACGGCCGCCGCGACGGAATGGCCGGTCGCCAGCATCGGGTCGACCACGATCACCAGCCGTTCCTGGATGTCGTCGGGCAGCTTCAGGTAGTACTCGACCGGCTCCAGCGTCTGCGGGTCGCGGTAGAGGCCGATATGGCCGACGCGCGCCACCGGCACCGCATCGAGCATGCCGTCGAGGATGCCGTTGCCGGCGCGCAGGATCGGCACGAAACACAGCTTCTTGCCCAGCAATTGCGGCGCCTGCATGCGCTCCAGCGGGGTCTCGATCTCCACCATGGTCAGCGGCAGGTCGCGCGTGACCTCGTAGCACATCAGCAGGCTCATTTCGCGCGCGATGCGGCGGAAGCCGTTGGTGGACGTCTCGCGGTCGCGCAGCAGCGACAGCTTGTGCTGGACCAGGGGATGGTCCAGCACGGTGACAGAGGGGAAGGCAGACGTCATGCACCGAGCTCCCGGCCTTTCGCCTGCGCCAGTTCAGCGGCGTCAGGCACGTGCGCGGTGAAGTAGCCCGCCGCTCTCTTGGCGTCCATCTCCACGCTCGCATCGGCCGGGATGAGGTCATCGGGGATCGGCACGCGTTCCAGCACGGTGATGCCGGAGGCCACGATCGGCTCGAACTTCATGTTGCTCATCGACACCAGACGGTCGATGCGGGTGATGCCCAGCCAGTGCAGCACGTCCGGCATCAGTTCCTGCAGGCGCATATCGGCGACGCCGGCGACGCATTCGGTGCGGGTGAAATAGGCGTCGGCGCGGTCGCCGCCCTGCTGGCGCTTGCGGGCGTTGTAGACGAGGAATTTCGTCACTTCCCCGAGCGCCCGGCCTTCCTTGCGGTTATAGACGATCACGCCGACGCCGCCCTGCTGGGCGGTCTCGATGCAGACCTCGATGCCGTGCGCGAGATAGGGGCGGCAGGTGCAGATATCGGATCCGAACACGTCCGAGCCGTTGCATTCGTCATGCACGCGGCAGGCGATGCGGGTCTGGGGCCGGCCAAGCCGCGCCGGATCGCCGAACAGGTAGACGCTGGCCCCGCCGATCGGCGGCAGGAACAGTTGCAGGTCGGGCCGGGTGATCAGCTCGGGGAACATGCCGCCGGTTTGCTCGAACAGGCCGCGGCGCAGCGTGGTCTCGTCGATGCCGAAACGGTCGGCGATGCCGGGCAGCCACCAGACCGGCTCGATCGCCACCTTGGTCACGCGCGCATCGCCGGCCGCGTTCAGCACTTCGTCGTCGGGCGCGAGCCGGCCGGCCCGGATCGCCTCCGTGATTTCCGGCATGTGGATATGCGCGCGGGTCACCGCGATGGTGGGACGGATGTCCCAGCCCTCGGCGAGGCGGCCGGCGAAGGCCTCGCCGACCATGTGCCCCCAGGGATCGAGCGAAACGATCCGCCCTGGCTCGCTCCATTGCGGGAACGGGCCGATCGGCGCGGCTGGCGCGGTGTTGGTCAGGTCCGGGCGGTGCCCGGGGTCGAGTTGCCCGGCCGCCACCGCCAGGGCGCGGTACAACGAATAGGATCCGGCATGGGTGCCGACCGCATTGCGCGCGCCCGGCGAGGTGAGCGTCGCCACCACCGGGCCGCGGCTGGCGGGATCGGCGGCCCCCCAGGTGATCGGCGGTGCCTGCGGCGTGCCGGTGCGCGGGTGGGACGTCAGAACGATCGGTCGGGTGGGTCGGCGGCCATTGGTGCCACGGGGCGTCAGCATCCGGTCCTTCCCCCAAAGGATCAAAACGAAAGGTTACGGAGCCGGCCGGCCCCGGTCCAGTTCGCGATGATGGTGATGCGGTGACAGAATGGGGAAGAACCGCCTGCCGTGCCGGATTGGTCAGTCGCGGACCGCGGCGAGCACGTGGCGATTGAGAATGGAGACCGGCACCCAGCTCTGCAGTGGGTCGCCGTACAGCCCGGCATGCACCAGGACGACCAGATCAAGCGTGGGCAGCACGAACAGCCGTTGCCCGCCCCAGCCGTTCCCGACCACCCATTCCACCGACCGCCCCCGCAGCAGCGAGCGGCCGAGCCACCAGTGATAGCCGTAGAAATAGGTCGGTTGGCTGTCGAAATGCGGTGCGGTGGACTCCGCGATCCAGTCGGCCGGAACCAGTTGCCGGCCCTGCCACGCGCCATGATGGGCCACGAGCCGGCCGATGCGCAGCAGGTCGCGCGGGCGCATGCGCAATCCCGAGGCGGCAACGGGATCGCCGTTGCGGTAACGCACCCAGTCGATACCGGCGATGCCGAGCGGATGGAACAGGAATTCCTCCGCCAATGCGTCGAGCCCGCGGCCGCTCGTCTGCTGCAGGATGCAGGCGAGCAGCGCCGTCGTGCCGCCATTGTAGCTCCAGGTCTCGCCCGGTTCGGCCACGAAGGGTTGCTCCAGCACGTAGCGGTACGGATCCGGGGCGTCGGTCATGCGCCGTTCGGAGTTGGCCGGGTCGCTGTAGGGACGGTCCTCGTCCCAGGCGAGGCCCGCCGACATGGTCAGCAGGTGGCGCAGCGTCAGGCGCAACCGCGACGCGCTGCGCAGGTCGGCGTAACCGGGAAGCAGATCCAGCACCCGCGCGTCGAGATCGCCGATCCAGCCCTGCGCCCGCGCGATGCCGCACAGCAGCGAGGTGACGCTCTTGGTGATCGAGCGCAGGTCATGCGGCACCTCCGGCCCGAAGCGCACCTGACGGGGCGGGCCGCCCCAGGTCTCGTCGCGCCCGCTGAAGTAATGCTCGCAGACGAGGCGGCCGTGCCGGGCCACCAGAACGGCATGGATATTGGCTTCCGGCCAGGCCGCGAACCGTTCCGCGATTCGTGCGAGCGGCGCCGGATCGAGCCCCACGCTCGCGGGAGAAGCCATCTCCCAGCCGTCGTCACCTGTTGCGCGGGCATCCGGCATCAACGCGACTCCTTCGGTGGAAAGGCCGGCAGGACCAGGGAACCGGTCAGAACGAGGCGCAACCGCGCGATACCGTCAGGCCGACCGAATCCTGGTCGAAGCGGGAACGATAGGTAGTGCGGATTTCCTCGATCCGGCGCATGGTTTCGGCGTCCGGGTCGGTCACGATCGTCACCACGCTCGACCGTTCCGAAATGATGCGGCCGGTGGCCGGCTGGCGCCATTGGCCATGGCCGTCCAGCACCGTCAGCCCGTCGGGGAAGCGGGGCGTGACCGTCCCGGCGAGGAACTGCCGCCAGGACTCGTCAGTGATCGGCCGGTCCGGTGTGCCCCGACCGAAATACAGGGTGACGATGGCCTGCGGGCGCCCCGCCATGCCGGCGCAGGCCACGCCGGGGTCGGGGGCCGTGCACCCGCCGGCCAGGCAGAGCCATGCGGCCGCCGCCAGCACCATGGCCGGGACCGCGCCCCGGCCCCGTTCGCCCGGGCGGGGATGGTTCCCGCCATGCCGCGGCCTCAGGCCGGTCATCGGCTGCTTGCTCCTGTGCCCGTTCCAGTCATGCCCGCCGGTGTGGAGGCGGAAGCCGGATGAGGATAACAGCGGTTGCGTCGGGAGCGGGCGGGGGACGCATATCATCACAAATACGTGATATCAGGTGAGGCGATCGAGCCCCGCGTGCGGCTGAATTCCTTGGTGGCGCTGACCCCTTGCAAGATCGCAGCTTAGGGGTGGCAAGCCGGAGTAATTCAATTTTTACGGATTTTGCTAAAAATTTGAACAAACGTATCCGGTTCTATAATCTTGACCCCAATCAGCCTGGGGGCGAACGTGGCGCGGCGAATTATCTTTGTCGAGAACGACCCACTCGTTCTCGAATTTCTTAACGATCTCGTATCGGATGTTGGATACGACTGCCTACTTTTTACCAATCCCCTTGATGCCCTGGAGGCGATCCGTCACAGCCAGGGCGAACTGGCGCTGGTGACCGATCTGTTCATGCATCCGATGCTGGGAAGCGATCTTGCGGCTGAATTCCGCCGCCTTCATCCTGGCCAACCCGTGATCATCATGACCGCATCGGTCGAGCGGGTTCTCCCCCACATCGCCGAGGGCGATATCGTGCTGCGCAAGCCGTTCTGGGGACGGGACCTCCTGTCGATCATCACGGAGCTTCACGCCCGCGAGTGCCAGCTCTTTGGCGAGGGGAAGCTGCCTGTCGCCAAGCCTCCCGCCTGAGCCTTCCTCGCTTCCGGCCTTCCGTCGCCGGCCCCGCGCGATGTCGCAATGACCTGACTGGCGTGCCTGGTCGCGACGGCGTAGGAAAGGTCCATGGGAAACGTCATCGATTTCGCTGCAGGCGGCTACCGGTTCGTCCCGGGGGTTACCCAGTATTCCGGTGGGGTCGCGGCGCTGCCCGGCTTTGCCATCATCCGCATGCGTTTCGAGGATCCGGTGCCGCTCGCCGACGGGTTTGAGCGCATCGCCACGCATCTGCGCGCCAATGGTCGCCCCAGCACGGCCCTGTGCGCCTGCGAGCTGCGTTCCCCCGAGCCGTTCAGCGAGCCGGAGTTCGAGGAATTCAACCGTCGTTACTGCGGCACGCTGGATCGCTGGGGGCTGCTGCAGGGTGGGGCCACTCCGGTCGCGCGCGTCAATGTCTGCCCCGAGCTCGACCGCCCGCCGGTGCCGTCCTTCCACGCCTTCAGCTATACCGTGCGTGACGCCGCCGCCGCCCCTTCCTTCGTCATCGCCGGCTGCGCCGAGGCGCCGGAAGGCAGAGGCAGCTACCGCGAGCACATCATCGCCCGCGGCGATGTCAGTCCCGGGGGAATGCTCGACAAGGCGGACTGGGTGCTCGGCGAGCTGGAACGACGCATGGCCGTGCTGGGCTTCGGCTGGGCGGACACCACCGCCGTGCAGGTCTACACGGTCCATGACATCTTCCCGTTCTTCGGCCCCGAGATCGCCCGTCGCGGCGCCGCCCGGCATGGCGTGACCTGGCAGTTCTGCCGCCCGCCCGTGGTCGAGCTGGAATTCGAGATGGATTGTCGCGGCGTCGCGCAGGAACGGGTGCTGTAACGCAGGACGGCGCGGGCGTGCCCGCGCGGGGCTACACCTTCCTGACGCCGTGGAACTGCGGAAAGCCGCGCGGCACGTCGAGCAGGGAAGCGCGGTAGGCGGTCGGCTGGAAGAACACGCCGGTCGGAATGGAAGGCACGGTCTCCAGCGCCAGCGTCTGCATCTGCCGGCAGATTTCCTTCTGCATCGCCGTGTCGGAGGTGCCAAGCCAGCTCTGGCGCAACCGGTCGAGCGCAGCGAGCCCGCCCGGACCCTGCTGTCCCGGCCGGGCGGGGAAGGCGAGGCTGCTGCAGGTGGCCGGGGTGAGCGCGGCAACGCCGGGAATAGCATCGCTGAGCGCATGCCACCCCTCCTCGATCGTGCCGAGCCTGGCCGGGGACAGGCCGCCCGGGTCAGGCGGCAGCACCCGATACTCCACATCGAGGCCGATGCGCGACCAGGCATCGGCCACCACCCGGCCCTGCGCGGCCAGGCCGGGCTGGTCGGCCGCCGCCAGCAGGATCAGCTTCTCGCCGCGATAGGAACTGTCCTGCAGCATCCGCGCGGCACGGGCGCGGTTCGGCGGATCGCGCAATGCCTGCAGGCCGGCTTCGCTCGCCATCGGCGTGCCCGGCAGGAACAGTCCGCAGGGCGTGCGCCACATCGATCCGTCGGTGCCGGTGATCGCCGCCATGGCGTCGGACTGGCTGATCGCCCCAAGCGCCGCCCGGCGCAGCTCCACGTCGTCGCACGGGGCCGCGTCCAGGTTGAGACGCATCAGGCCGCACTGCCCGGCGGTATCGGCGATTTCGAGTCGCAGCGCCGGGTTGCCGCGCAGGATCGGCCAGAAATCGGCGGCGGGCTGTTCCCACCAGTCGATTTCTCCCGCGGCGAGAGACGCGGCGGCGTGCGCGGCATCGGGGATGATGCGCCACTCCACCCGGTCGAAATGGGCGATCTTCGGGCCGGCCATCAGGCTCGGCATCCCGGAGGGGCGGGGGATGTAGCCGAGATTGCGCGCATAGGCGACGCGCTGGCCCGGCACCCGTTCCTCCGGCAGGTAGCGGTACGGGCCGCTGCCGATCACCTCGGTGCAGTCGACGCCCGGATCGGTCATGGCCAGGCGTTCGGGCATGATCACGGCGAGGCTGGGGGCGGCCTTGCCCAGGGCGTCGGGCAGCAGCGGGAAGGGACGGTTCAGCCGCAGGCGCAGCCGCCGGTCGGAGAGCGGGGCGATCTCGTCCATGACATCCAGCAGCGCCCCGCCGAACGCATCGCACCGCGCCCAGCGCCGCAGGCTCGCCGCCACGTCGCGCGCCAGCACCGGCGTGCCGTCGTGGAAGCGCAGTCCCTCGCGCAGGGTCAGCGTCCAGCTCCGGTTGCCATCTTCGACGACGTGGCCTTCAAGCATCTGCGGCTGCGGCTTCCAGGCCATGTCCACGCCATACAGCGTGTCGAACACCAGCAGCGCGTGGATGCGGGTCGCGAGGGTGGTGTTGCGATGCGGGTCGAGCGACACGAGATCGGCCGCGGGAACGAACGTCAGTACCCTGTTGCCCTGGCCTGCCCCGATCCGCGGCGCAGCCAGAAGCATTGCTGCCGTGCCAAGCACCAGCCCGCGTCGCCGCATCCTGTCCCAATCCCCTTCGGTGCGCATAGTTTGCGCCTGCCCGGGTGGAAGGCTCAATCCCGTGACAGCCCTGGCCCGTGACAGCCCTGGCCCGTGGCCCTGGTCGGTGACAGCCCCGGCACGCCTTCCTGCCACAGGCTTAATCGTTATCCGTTGCCAAACGATGATACGCGCCGGCAACACGATCGCGAGGGCACAGCATGTCAGCGGATGTCAGCGCCGCGGCCAGGGCGCCATGGCGGCGAAGACCCCGTCCTGTCGGATCAGCAGGTGGAACAAGGCCGCCCCCAGATGCATCAGCACGGTGAGGAAGAGCAGATAGGCCAGCCAGGTGTGTGCGCCGCGCAGCAGGGCGTAGAGCCCGGCGTCATGCGGCGCGATCGGCGGCAGGTGCAGCGGTCCGTAAAGCACGATCGGGTAGCCACCGGCCGACAGCATCGACCATCCCAGCAGCGGCATCGCCAGCATCAGCCCGTAGAGCACGACATGCGATGCCCCGGCGGCGGCCTTCTGCCAGGCCGGCAGATCATCCGGCAAGGCGGGCGCGCCATGGCGCAGCCGCACCCCGATCCGGATCAGCACCAGCAGCAACAGCAGGATGCCGAGCGGCTTGTGGAGGGCGACCAGGGCGACGTAGCGCGACACCGAACTGACCATGCCCACGCCGATGAACAGCATGGCAAGCAGCAGTGCCGCCATCAGCCAGTGCAAGCCGCGTTGCAGCGGCGCGAAGCCTGCGGCGGGCGGGGTCATTTTGCGCCTCCCGTGGCAGGACGCGGGGCAGGCAGGTGCCCGGCCTCGGACTCGCGGCGGTTGAAGGAATTCGCATAGGCGGGAGAGCGGGCCAGCAGAATCGGATCCTCCGAGGGCTCGATGCCGGCAGGCAGCACCAGCGGATCGAAATTCAGGTCGCGGCACGGGCCATTCGCCTCCGCCTCGGCCCGTTCCACCACCAGCGTTCCGACCTGCACCTGCTCGCGCTCGGACGGCCAGGCGCGGGTCGGGTCGTTGACCGGGTCGCCGGGCTCCGCCACGGTCACCATCAGGTTCCAGCGCAGCGGCGCCTCGCGCAGCCGCGCCATCAGGTCCTGCGCCAGGAAGTCAGGCCCCAGCTTCGCCAGCTCCGCCGGCGTGGTGGCCTGCTGCGGCACACTCGCCAGCATCGACCAGCGCACGTTCCGGCGCACTCCCGCCGCATCGACGAAGCGGAACGCATTCAGGCTGTTGTAGCTCTCCTCGGCGTAACTCGCGGTCCAGGGCGCGGTACGGGCCCATTCGACGAAGGGAGCGGTTTCCGGATGCGCCGCCGCGAAGCGCTGCAAGGCTTGCGGATCGGGCCGGCCGGTTGCCGGATCGACACGGGCGGCGACCGTCTGCTCGTAGAAGGCCTCCGGCGTCGCGAGCGGGAAGACCGGCATGGCGTTCATGCCGCTCCGCCATTCCTGCCCGTCCGGGGCGGTCACGCGGATCGCCATGCTGCGCACCCGCCCGCTGGCATCCGGCGCCTGCGGGTCGCCCGTGGCGATGGCGAAGCGGCCGACCACCGGATAGCGCCCCGCTGCCAGGACCGGCGCGGCCGAGAGGCGCTGTCCGGCTCCGTTCGCCTCGAAGGTCCCGGTGAAGCAGACCCCCTTCGCATGGTTGCGGCGATGACCCACCGGGTCGCCGCCCCGCGCGCTCAGCGCATCGACGATGCGCTCCGGGGTCAGCCGGCCGGGGCTGAGCCAGCCCGCCACATAGGCGAAGCTGCCGGCCAGAAGGCCGAGCACGGCGCCGATGAGGGCGAACCGCCCTGCCAGGCCCGTCATCGCGCGCAAGCGCGGGATCGGAGGCGGCTTTTCTGTCATCCGGATGCTCCTGGCCCGTCGCGGGCACCTCGGTGAGACAGTTGAGATGCCTGACACCGCCCGGCCATTCCCGTCCCCCGGACTGACGGGAAATTTTCCGGCCCCCGGGATCAGCCGCGTGGCGGCGCCAGCAGGCCCTCATGGCGCAGGCTCAACCAGCGGCCGTTGCCGACAATGACGTGGTCGTGCAGGACGATCCCGAGCGCCTGCGCCGCCTGCCGCACTTCCTGCGTCATGGCGATGTCGTCGCCCGAGGGGGTGGGATCGCCACTCGGGTGGTTGTGGACCAGGATCAGCGCGGTGGCCTGCAATTCCAGCGCGCGCCTGACCACCTCGCGCGGATAGACCGGGGTGTGATTCACCGTGCCGCGCGCCTGGGCCTCGTCGGCGAGCAGCCGGTTGCGGGTGTCGAGGAACAGCACGCGGACCTGTTCCACCCGCTCGCGCGCCAGCACCGCGTTCAGATAGGCCATCAGCCGGTCCCAGTTGTTGAGCAGCGGGCGGTCCATGACTTCCGCCTGCTCCAGCCGCAGCGCCGCGGCCTGCACCACCTTCAGCGCCGCGGCGCTGGCGGGTCCGACATCGTCGACGGATTGCAGATCGGCGACCGGGGCGGCGATCACGTTGGCGAAACTGCCGAAGCGGGCGATCAACGCCCTGGCGAGGCCGCGCTTGTCCTGGCGGGGCTCGGCGAGGAACAGCACCATTTCCAGTAATTCGTAGTCGGCCAGCGCGGCGGGGCCGGCGGTCAGCAGACGCTCGCGCATGCGCTGGCGGTGCAGCTCGCGCTGCTTGCGCAGCCGCGTGGCTTCTGCCTCGTCCGTTGCCACGGGCGAGGCACCGGGGGCTGACCGCGCCGCCGGGACCGGTCCGAACGGGTCCAGCAACTGCAACTGTGAACAGGGCGGCTCTTTGTTGCCCATACGGCGCAGCTTGCCACGATGCGGCAGGGCCGGCTGTCGGTGTGATATCAAATTAACGTGATATCTGTCCGGGGCAGGGCGGGGCGCCGGCGCGGGGCCGGGTGTCGTTCAGAATTCCGGCACCAGCCAGTGTTCGAGGGCTGTCCGCCATTCCGGGGTGATCGGCACGGCCCGGCGCTTGTGGGTATCGATGATCGCCAGGATCGAGCTGGCCCGGGAGACCAGGGTGTCGCCCTGGTGCAGGCGCTGGTGCACCTGGATGCTTTTCTGGCCGATCCGGTGGATCGCGGTCTCGATGCGGATTTCGCCCGGCCAGTTCATCTCGCGCAGGAAATCGAGTTCGAGCCGGGCGATCACCACCCCATGGCCGGAGTTTGCGTCGAGCAGGCCGGCCGCCTGCATCAGTTCGGCGCGGCCGGCCTCGCACATGACGCTGTAGACGGCATTGTTGACATGGCCGAGCTGGTCGGTGTCGCAGAAGCGCAGCTTCTGCGTGGTCACGAACACCTCTCCCATGCCGGCCGCCTCCGTCCCGACCGGGGTCAGATCTCGTAGGGCGGCTTGTGCAGGCCGGCCGGCGAGTAGGTGAACACCTCGACGCCGTCTTCGGTGACGCCGATCATGTGCTCGAACTGGGCGGACAGGCTGCGGTCGCGGGTCACTGCGGTCCAGCCGTCGTCCAGCACCTTCACTTCCGGGCGGCCGGCGTTGACCATCGGCTCGATGGTGAAGAACATGCCCGGCTTGAGCACCGGGCCTTCGCCCGGCCGGCCGTAATGCAGCACGTTCGGCGGTTCATGGAACTTGCGGCCGATGCCGTGCCCGCAGAAATCGCGCACCACCGAGAAGCGGTGGCCTTCGACAAAGGTCTGGATGGCGTGGCCGATGTCGCCGAGCGTGACGCCGGGCCTGACGATGCGCACGCCGCGCATCAGGGCTTCATAGGTGACGTCGATCAGGTTGCGCGCCCGTGTCGAGGCCTGCCCTGCCACGTACATGCGGCTGGTGTCGCCAAACCAGCCATCCAGCGTCACCGTGACATCGATATTGAGGATGTCCCCGTCCTCCAGCCGCCGTTCGCCGGGAATGCCGTGGCAGACGACGTGGTTGATCGAGGTGCAGATCGATTTCGGATAGCCGCGATAATTGAGCGGCGAGGGCACTGCCCCGTGCGCGAGGATGAATTCGTGACACAACCGGTCGAGTTCGCCGGTCGAGATGCCGGGCTGGACGTGCGGGGTGATCATGTCGAGTGTTTCCGCCGCCAGCCGCCCGGCCGCACGCATGCCGGCAAAATCCTCGGGCTGATAAATCGTGATGCGCCGTGCGTCGGCTCCGCCGTCCATCGCTTTCGTCTCCGCCCGCCATGTGTCGGGCAGTGCCCACTCACGGCAGCTCAAAACCCAATTATGATCCTCCAAAATGCGCAACCGGCTCCCGCGGTGCAAGTGCCACGCAGCGCGAACGGGATCCAAGGGCCTTGTGGCCCTTGGCGGGTCAAGGGCGGAGCCCTTGCCTTACTTGACTTCCTTTACTTCGCCGGCAGTGGGCTGCAGGCCGCCCCGGCGGCGCGTGCCAGCACCACCATGCGGCGTGCCGCCACCCCGGCCCCGGCGACGTCGCCGGCGAGATGTTGCAGCAGCGGGTTGGACAGGGCCGCCCGTGCCGCTGCGTCGATGGCCATGTCGGTTGCCGCCACCCCGGCCGCGGAGAGGGCCGTGCGCCGCAGCAACGACATGGTGCCGACCAGGCCCGGCCGCAGCCCGTGCAGTTCGGCGATCTGGCGGATCAGCCGGGTGCCGCGCCAGGCCACCAGCACGGCATCCAGGGCCGGCGAGGGCACCGCCGCGGTGGCCGCGAACACCTGCACCGCCGCCGCCCGGCCCAGTGCGTCGGCGCGTGACTGCAACCCTGCCATGACCTTCGTGCGTAGCGTCGTCAGCACCGCGTCCGGGTCGTTGATGCGCTCGATCGTGGGCAGCATGGCGGCGCCGTCGGGCAGTTCGCGCAGCCAGTCGCGGGCAGCCGTGGTCACCCGCAGCGCATCGCCCGAGGCGAGGTCGGCGCGGATGCGGTCCACCTCGCGCAGCGCGAACAGCGCGCGCAGTTCCCGCCAGATGCCGGTGCCGATCAGGCCGAAGCCGGTGCCGGCGACGGCGAGCGTGCCCCAGCCGAGCACGGCGGAGCGGGCGAACTGGTCGGCGATGAGCCCGGCGGTGCCGAGCAGGGTGAAGCCGCCCAGCAGCACCGTGCTGCCGGCCAGCAGCAGGGAGCCGTTGCCGAAGCGTCCGCGCGGTTCCTGCGCCACCGGGGCGAGCACGGGGATGGGGTCGGGCTCGGGTGCCGGCTCCAGCCGGGCCACGGGCGCGTCTTCCAGCTCGAAACGGGGGGGGATGCGGGGCGGGATCACAGCAGATCGTCCAGCAGGAAGTTCAGCAAGGCGTCCAGATTGAGATGCGGCACGCCGCCGCGTCCGGCAAGTGGCAGGCGCATCGGCTCGAAATCCGGCAGGGCCAGGAAAGGGTGCTCCCAGAACCCGGGCCCGGGCGGACGATCCGGCACCTCGCCCGGATAGGACCGTCCGGCCCGCGCCGCGCCGGCGACGCGGCCGCGCACCGCCGAGACGGGATGGCCGTCGAGCGCCCAGACCAGGTCCTCGGTGCAGCGCACCGAGGCGATGGCGAAGGCGCCGACCCGTCCGCCCGGGTGGTCCGCGCCCCGCGTCAGCGGCGCGCGCGTCAGGCTGGCGGCCAGGGCGGCGAGATTGCCGCGCTGGCGTTCGGCGACATGGTCGGATTTGGTGGCGGCGAAGGCGACGCGGCCGATGCCGAAGCCCAGCAAGTGGGTCAGCCAATCCGGCAGCGATCCGCCCCGCTGCAGGGCGCGGGCGACCGCGTCCAGCGCGGCGGCGGCGTCGGCAAAAGCCGCCGGCCCGGCGTGCAGGGCCGAGAGCAGGTCGGCGAGCACCACCAGGCGGTCCACCCGGCCGAAGGAGGGGGTCACCAGTTCCCGGCGCATCGCCTCGCGATAGGCGTCGTAGCGGAACTGCAGCAGGTCGCCCAGCGCGCCGGGGGACGACCAGGGGAAGAAGGCCATCCAGGACGGCTCGGGGCCGGGGGAGGGCATCAGGAAGCGCCCTGGCTGCAGCATCGACAGCCCGTCAGCGCGCAGCCGGTTCAGCAGGTCCCGGTAGAGCCGGTGGCCCTGCCGCACGATCTGCTCCTCGGGCGGCGGCGTGTCCGGCAGGCTGCGCAGGAAGGCCAGGAAGGCATGCGCCTGCGGCTGCGATTCCAGACGGTCCAGCACCTCGCCCGACCAGCTGCGGAAATCGCGGCCGAGCAGCGGCAGGTCGAGCAGCCACTCGCCGGGATAGTCGAGCACTTCCAGGCGCAGCCGCTGCGGCGGCATGGCGGCGAACAGGCGGGGCTGGCCGATGTCGATGTCGAGCGCGAGCAGGCTGACCGAACTGGTGCGGTCGGGCCAGGACGGCGGGTCGGCGGCCAGGGCGGCCAGATGCCCCGGCACGTTGAAGCGGGGCAGCGGCGCGGCATCATCCCCCCTCGCGAGCGCGGGATCGGCCGGGGAGACACTGACCTGCAGGGAACGTCCCCCGAGCCGGGTGGTGAGCCGGGGCAAGGTCGGCGCCCCGGCGCCGGCCGCCAGCAGGTTGGCCGCCAGCGAGGTCAGCAGGGCGGTCTTGCCGGAGCGCGCAAGCCCGGTCACGCCGATGCGCACCGTGCGGCGCACCGGCAGCAGGCCACGCGCGGTCGAAAGCCAGGTCACGTCAGGCGCGTTGGATCAGCTCGATCTTGTATCCGTCCGGATCTTCCACGAAGGCGATCATGGTCGTGCCGAACTTCACCGGACCGGGCTCGCGGGTGATCTTCGCGCCGGCCGCCCGCAGCTTGGCGCAGGTGGCGACGACATCCGGTACGCCGATGGCGAGATGACCAAAGGCGTTACCCAACTCATACTTGTCTGTACCGTAATTGTAGGTCAGCTCGATGGCCGCAGCTCCGGTTTCTTCCGGAGCGAAACCGACGAAGACCAGAGTATACTTACCCTCGGGGACGTCCCGGCGGCGCAGTTCCGTCATTCCGAGCAACTCGGTGTAGAACTTCACGCTGCGTTCCAGGTCCCCGACACGGATCATCGTGTGCAGGAGGCTGTGCTTTTCACCCATCGGTGTACTCTCCTTCGTTCGGGTCGAAGCCGAGCAGGAACACGCCAGCTTCATTGGCGGCGGCCACGGTCGCGGCGCGTTCAGCCAGAATTGTGCCCCCGGCTTCGAAGGCGACCCCGCGCAGACCGGCTTCCGCCGCGGCGTGCATCGTGCGCGGGCCGATGGTGGGCAGGTCGGCGCGACGTTCCTGCCCGGGCTTCACCAGCTTGACCAGCACGCCGCCCGGCCCGGGACGGCGCAGCCCGCCCGCGCGGGCGAGCATGGAATCGGTTCCCTCGATCGCCTCGACCGCGAGCACGATGCCCTGCTGCACCACGCAGCCCTGGCCGACATCGACCGCGCCGAGCGCGCGGGCGACGGCGATGCCACGGCGGATGTCGGCCATCGCCGCGGCATCCGGGACGGCGCGGGAGAGCAGGCCCTTGGGCCCGACCGCCTCCGTCAGGATCTCGTGCGCGCCGACGACGCGGAAGCCTTCCTCGCCGAGCACGCGCACCACCGCGGCGAGCAACCCGTCATCGCCGGCGAAGGCGGCGCGGCCGATGCGGGCGAGCAGGCGGGTGCCCTCGGCATCGGGGCGCAGGTCGAGCAGGGAGGGGCGGCGCACCGGCCCGACCAGCACCAGGTCGCGACAGCCATTGGCGCGCAACCGTTCAAGGATGCGGCCGGCCGCGCCCATGCGGGCGGTTTCGTGCGGCCAGGGCGCGACCACCGCCGGGTCGGCGAAGCCTTCGAGCGCCACGATGAACACCGGACGACCGGCGGCCCGCGCGGCAGCGGCGACACGGCCGGGCAGCGGACCACCGCCAGCCAGAATACCGAGCGCGGGAGGGACAGTGTCGTTCATCTGCGCCTCAATGGTTGTACAAGTCGTGACAAATATCGCGCCGAAATAAAAATGCCAGAATGGAACCAAAAAACTCAGGGGAAACAAGCATTTTCTGGTTGCGTGGCGGCGGATGCTTGCGGCATACCAGGGCACCGTCGATCACGAATTCGCGATTGACCGCTTTGTGTGGGAGCGTCCATCCCGCCGGGGCACCTTCCAAGGAGAAGGCAATGACGGAAGACGACCTGGCCCTGTTCGACAACACGGCCGAACTCGACGATCTTGCCGAAGAGTGTATCCCAACCGGGAGCGGCATTCTGCGCTGCCTGCAGATGCTGGCCGAGGAAGCGGCTTCGCTGGAGCTGCCCCGGACCCTCGACGCCTTGCGCCAGGCGATCGTCGCCTGCACGACCGAAGCCCCCGAGGATGACCGTTTCGCCGCCTTCGCGGCACTGGTCCGCCCCGCCGACTCCCGCCTGCACTGACAGCGGCCGGCGCCGCGGCGCCGCAGCACGCGATCGGGGCGCGAGGGAAGGTGCGCTTCCACCCCCACCCCCTCCCGCACGGGGAGGGGGCGGCCGGGGTCATGCGTCATCCGTGTCCTCGATGGCGGCACGGATCAGGCCGCGGCGGCTGGGGGCGTCGATGAAGGCGAGGATCTCGCCCACCAACGGGTCCTCGGCCCAGGTCCGGCGTGCCTCGGCCACGCGGTCGGCGAATACGCCCTCGCCGCGGAACAGCAGACGGAAGGCGTTGCGCACGGTGTGGATCTGCGCGCGCTCGATGCCGCGGCGACGCAGGCCGATCACGTTCAGCCCGGCCAGCCTGGCGCGGTTGCCGATCACGCTGCCGAAGGGAATGACGTCGGCCTCGACGCCCGACACGCCGCCCACCATGGCGGCACGGCCGATGCGCACGAACTGGTGGATCGCCGCGGCCCCGCCGATCACGGCGCCATCGCCGATCTCGACATGCCCGCCCATCACCACGTTGTTGGCGATCACCACGCCATCGCCGATCGCGCAGTCATGGGCCACGTGCACCACCGCCATCAGCAGGCAGCCGGCGCCGACGCGGGTGATGCCCGTCCCGGTCACCGTGCCGCGATGGATGGTGACGTGCTCGCGCACGACGGTGCGGGCGCCGACCACCGTCTCGGTCGGCTCGCCGGCGTATTTCAGGTCCTGCGGCGGCAGCCCGACGGTGGCGAACGGGTAGAAGGTGGCGCCGGCGCCGATGCGGGTGCGGCCTTCCACCACCACGTGGCTGATCAGCCGGACGCCGTCTTCCAGCACCGCCTCGGGGCCGACGGTGCAGAACGGGCCGATCTGCACGCCGCTGCCGAGGGTGGCGCCGGGGGCCACCACCGAAGATGGATGGATCGAGGTGTCCACGCCTAGCTGCCCGCCGCCTTGGACATGATCATCGCGGCATAGGTGGCTTCCGCCACCGAAACGCCGTCGACGCGGGCGACGGCATTGAACTTCCACACATTGCCGCGATTGCGGTCCTTGGTGACGTGGATGCGCAACTGGTCGCCCGGCTGCACCGGGCGGCGGAACTTCGCGCTTTCCACCGACATGAAGTAGACCACCTTGCCGGCGGCTTCCTCGCCGAGCGTCTCGACCACCAGCACGGCCGCGGTCTGCGCCATGCTCTCGATGATCAGCACGCCGGGCATCACCGGGTGTCCGGGGAAATGGCCCTGGAAGAAGTTCTCGTTGACCGTGACGTTCTTGATGCCAACCGCGGAGTGGTTGCGCACCACTTCGACCACGCGGTCAATCAGCAGGAACGGATACCGATGCGGAATCGCGTGCATGATGCGCGCGATATCCACTGTCCCGATGACGTCGGGGGCGCCGGCTTCCGCCGCGCCCGCGTCCTTTGGTGCCGTGCCGTCCATCCCAGATCAGTCCGCAGCCCTGTTTTACGCCGGCGGCTTGCCGGCTGCCTCATCAATGGCCGAAGCGGCCCGGGCCGGCCGCTGGCCGGCGAGCCGCTTCAGCATCGCCACCTGGCGGAAGAACTCCCGGAGCGGCATCGCGGGGCTGCCCACCACGTCCGCCCCGGCGGGCACGTCCGCCATCACGCCACTCTGAGCGCCGATGCGGGCCCGCTTCCCGATGCGCAGATGACCGGTCAGGCCACCCTGGCCACCGACCTGCACGAAATCCTCGAGAATCGTCGAGCCCGATATGCCAGCCTGCGCCACGATCACGCAGCAGCGCCCGAGGCGAACGTTGTGCCCGATCTGGACCAGGTTGTCGAGGCGCGAGCCCGCGCCGATCACCGTGTCCTGGGCCGAGCCGCGGTCGATGGTGCTGTTCGCGCCCACCTCGACATCGTCTTCCAGCACGACACGCCCGAGTTGCGGCACCGTGACGAAGCCGGTGGGCGAGGGAGCGAAGCCGAAGCCTTCCTGGCCGATGCGCGCACCTGGATAGATATAGACCCGGGCGCCGACCAGGGCGTGGCTGACGCTGGCCTGCGCGCCGACCCGGCAATCCGCGCCGAGCACCACGCCCTCGCCGATCACGGCATGCGCGCCGATGCGGCAGCGCGGGCCGATTTCGGCTCCGGCGCCGATGACCGCGAGCGGGCCGATCTCGGCCGTCGCGTCAACCTTCGCCGCGGGATCGATCACCGCGCTCGGATGCGCGCCAGGCAGCAGGGGCGGCAGCGGATGGAACATCGCCGCCACCCGCGCCCAGCCGAGATAGGGCTCCGGGGTGACGATCGCGACCGAGCCGGCCGGCACCCGGCCGGCCATGTCGGGATGCACGATCACCGCCCCGGCCTGGGTGGCCTCCAGCGCGGCGGCGTATTTGCGGTTGTCGAGGAAGCTGACCTGATCGGGGCCCGCGCTCTGCAACGGCGCGACCCCGTGCAGGAGCAGGGCGCGCGGCGGTGCCTCGCCCCCCGCCGCCGCCACGACATCGGCCAGCGGATGCGGGCCGGTGCGCAGGAAGAACCGCGTATCGCCTGCGACCGGCGCGACCGACACGGCCTACTTCTTCTGTTGCGCCGCGGGAGCGGCGGGCGTGCCGTTGGCCGATTTCTGCATCGTCGCCGGCGAGACGCCATCCGGCGGAATCACCACCGAGGGCAGCACCTTGTTGAGCTGCTCGGTCACCGCGTCGGTGACGTCGAACTCGTTGACGTTCAGCGCCACCTGCTGGCGGTGCAGCACCAGGTTCATGCCGCGGCTTTCCGCCACGCGCTGGATCACGCCCACCAGCGTGCGCTCGATCTGCGCCAGCCCGTACTGGGCCGCCTGCTGGATGATGGCGCCGCGCTCGCGGAAATCACGCTGCGCCTTGGTGATGCGGTCCTGCAGCTCGCGCTCGCGGCCGCGGATCTGCTCGGCCGAGAGCTTACCGCGCTCGTTGGCCAGCGCCTGCTGCATGTCGCGCCAGGCGGTCTGTTCCTTCTGCGCGTCTTCATTCAGCTTCTCGCGCCGCTCGCCGATCACCTTCTCGACCTGCTGGGCGGCGGTGGAGGCCCGCATCACCTCCGGCACGCCGAGCACGCCGATCACGGCCGCGGGCGGAGAGGCGCCGCGGGGCAAGGCGGGGATGTCGGGCGGCGGCGGCAGCGCCACCTGGACGGGAGGCTGGTCGGGCTCAGGTGGGACCGCCTGCGGCGCCACCTGCACGGGGCGCTGCGCCTGTGACGGGCGCGCCGGGGCCGGCGCGGGACGGGCAGGGGCGGGCGCCGGCTGGGCCTGGCGCGGCTGGTTGGGGATGAAATAGTCCGGATTCTGCTGCGCGCCGGCGGGGATGGCGAGCACCACCCCGGTGATGAGCGCGGCGGTCGGGAGCAGACGTATCATGAGCACTCAGAACCTTGTGCCAAAGCCGAAACGGAAGAACTGGGTCTGGTCGTAGGCCTTCTTCACCACGGCCTGGGCGAGGTCGATGTTGATCAGGCCGAACGGCGTCTTCCACGAGACGCCGACACCGGCGCCGACACGCGGAGCGGCATCGTCGGTATAGGGCTGCTGCACCCCGTTCACGGTGACCGGGTTGACCTGGCTGAGCGCGCCGATATCGACGAAGACCCGGCCCGACAGGCCGAGATCGGCGGAAACCGGCAGCGGGAAGCGGAACTCGGTCGATTGCGTCCAGATGAACCGCCCGCCGAGGCTGTCGGCGCCGCTGTACTGCGGGGTCGGGATGGCGTGCGGGCCGGCGCCGCCGGTCTGGAAGCCGCGCAGGTTGTCACCGCCGAGGAAGAACCGGTCGATGATCTTTTCATTGTTGCCGAGCGTGAACAGGTAGCCGATGCCGCCCGAGATGGCGATGTTCCAGTCGTTGCTGCCGAAATACCGTTCCAGCGGGACGAAATAGGTGCCGTCGAGCTTGGTGCGCAGGTAGTGCGCATCGCCGCCGATGCCGGCGAAGTCGGCACCGACCCGCATGACCCAGCCCTGGCGCGGGTCGATGCGGCTGTCGCGGTAGTCCAGCGTGAGGGTCTGGCCGATCTGCGAGAGCAGCGACGTGCCTTTTTCCTCCTGCACGTAAAGGCTGGCGGAGGACTGCACGTCGTAGACATTACGATTGACGAGCGAATAGGCCCATGCCTGGCGCAGATGCTCGCTGAACTCGTAGCCGAGCCGCACCGAGAAACCGAGGCGCCGCTCGCTGTATTCGGCGGTCGTCTGGTTGTCGTTGGTGACGCGGAACACGTCGATGCCGGCGACCAGGTTGCGGTCGAGGAAATACGGATCGGTGACCGAGAGGTCGATCTGGCTGCTTTTCTGGGCGATCAGGGCATTGATGCCGGTGTCGATGCCGGTGCCGACCAGGTTGCGCTCGCGGATGCCGAAATTGGCCAGCGCGCCGGAATCGGTCGAGTAGCCACCGCCGATGGTCAACTCGCCGGTGGCGCGTTCCTCGATCTGGGCATTGATGTTGGCCCGGTCCGGTGCCGAGCCGGGCACCGGCGTCAGCGTGACGGAATTGAAGTAGTTCAGGTCCTGCAGGCGCTGGCGGGAGCGTCGCAGCAGGGCCGCGTTGAAGGCGTCACCCTCGGCGAGACGGAATTCCCGCCGGATCACCTTGTCCATGGTGCGGGTGTTGCCGGTGATGTCGATGCGCTCGACATAGACGCGTGGCCCTTCGGTCACGTCGAACACCAGCTCGATCGTATGCTTCTCGCGGTCGCGCGAGACCCGCGGCTTGACGTCGACGAAAGGCTGGCCCCGGCTCTGCACCGCGTCGGTCAGGGCCTGGGTGGTGCGCTCGACCGAATCACCATCGTACCAGTCGCCGCTGTCCATATCGAGCACGGACAGCAGGGACTCACTGGAGATGTTGCGCAGCGAGGAATTCACCGAGACCTTGCTGACCCGGTAGCGCTCGCCCTCGGACACCGTATAGGTCAGGAAGAATGCCGATTTGTCGGGGGCGAGCTCGGCGGCGGCGCCGGTGACCTCGAAATCGGCATAGCCGTTCTTGAGGTAGAAGCGGCGCAGCAATTCCTTGTCGTAGGCGACGCGGTCGGGGTCATAGGTGTCGGAACTGGAGAGGAACCGCCACCATGCGCTTTCCCGGCTGCCCACCACTTCCTTCAGCCGGTTCTCGCTGAACGCCTTGTTGCCGACGAAGGCGATGCGGCTGATCAGGGTGGTGTCGCCCTCGGTGATCTCGAACACCACGTCGACCCGGTTCTGCCCCAGATCGACGATCTTCGGCTCCACGCGGGCGGCGAAGCGGCCGCGGCGGGCGTAGAGATCGAGGATGCGCTGCCGGTCGGCCTGGGCGAGGGCGGCGGTGTACACCGCGCGCGGGCGCAATTGCAGCTCGCTGCGCAGCGCGTCGTCCTTGAGCTTGTGGTTGCCCTCGAAGGCGATGCGGTTGACGATCGGGTTTTCCTTGACCCGCACCACCAGCCCGCTGCCGTCCCGGCTGATGCTGACATCGGCGAACAGGCCGGTCGCGTACAGCGTCTTGAGGCTGCGGTCGATCCGGTCGGCGTCATAGGGATCGCCGGGCTGAACCAGCATGTAGGAGCGAATCGTGCCTTCCTCGATTCGCTGGTTGCCCTCTACCCGGATCGTCGTGATCGTGTCGCCGGCCACCGTGCGTTGCACCGGGGCCGCGGGAGGACGAGTGGCGGCACGCCGTGGCTGGGCGGATGCCAGATCCGGGACGATGAGCGACGAGGCGCTCACGAACGCCAGCAACGCAGCGCGAGTACGCAACGGCAACCAACTCCCCACTGCAGGGTGGCGACAACAGAAGACTCGACCGGACGGTCAAGCGGGCCGGACAATAGCCGCGCCGTGAGGCGTGCGCTACCCCGCCCGGGAAGGCCGGGGGCGAGGCTCCCGCATGCCGATGGTTGGTTGGGGAGGGCGCGGCTGACGATAATACCGCGCGAAGGCGCAGGGGGCGCGGGGCACCCCCTGCGCGCCGGGCGTCAGCCCAGCACGCCGGCGACCCAGCGGAACAGGCCGATATGGGTCAGATCGTTCCAGGTCGCGAACACGAACAGGCCGAGGATCAGGGCCAGCCCGGCCCGGAAGCCATATTCCTGCGCGCGCGGGGGCAGCGGGCGGCCGCGCACGGCCTCGGCCAGGTAGAACAGCAGATGGCCGCCATCCAGGACCGGGATCGGGAACAGGTTGATCAGGCCGAGGTTCACCGACAGCACGGCGATGAAGGACACCAGCGAGGCGAGGCCGAGCTGGGCAACCTGCCCGGAAAGCTGGGCGATCCGCAGCGGCCCGCCGAGATCCTCGGTGCCGCGGTTCTGGCTGATCATCTGCCAGACCCCGGCCAGCGTCTGCGCGGTGACATCCCAGGTCTGGACGATGCCGGCGGGGACCGCTTCCAGGAGCGAGAGCTGCTCGTATTCGACCGCGTTGGCGCGGATGCCAAGCACGCCGACCTGGCGCCCGCCGGCTTCCCGGGTGTCGGGGGTCAGCAGCACGTCGTGCGAGGCGCCGCCGCTGGCGACGTCCAGCCGTAGCTGGCGACCCGGGCTTGCCGCCACGATCTGCTGGATCTGCTCGAAGCGGGTGATCGCCGCGCCGTCGATCGCCTCGATGCGGTCGCCGACCTGCAGCCCGGCGCGGGCAGCGGCCGAGCCGGCGACGACCTCGCCCACCACCGGCACGTTGACCGGCCGCCCGGTCGCCGCGAACAGGAAGGCGAACAGCACGGCGGCCAGCAGGAAATTGGCCGCGGGGCCGGCCGCCACCACCAGCGCGCGGGCGCCGACCGTCTTTTCATGGAAGGTGCGGCCGGGCTGCCACAGGGCGCGTTCTTCCGCCGACACGTCTTCCGGACGTTCCTGCCCGTGCAGCTTCACGAAGCCGCCGAGGGGAATCCAGGCGACCTTCCACAGCGTGCCGCGGCGGTCGGTCCAGGAGGCGATGGCACGGCCGAAGCCGATCGAGAAGGTCTCGACATGCACGCCCACCCAGCGCGCGGCGAGGTAGTGCCCGAGTTCGTGGATGAACACCAACACGCCCAGGACGATGACAAACGCGACGGGCGTGCGCAGGAAATCGGGCAGGAAGTCGAACATGGGTCCTCGCCGTCAGGCGGCCGAGCGCGCCTGGGTTTCGCAGATCCGGCGGGCGACGCGGCGCGCCCGACCATCGAGTTCGACCACTTCGTCCAGCGAATCCGCCGGCTGCGGGCCGATCTCGTCGAGCACGCGCGCCACCGTGCCGGCAATGTCGAGGAAACCGATCCGGCGCGCCAGGAAGGCTTCCACCGCGATCTCGTTCGCGGCAGAGAGAATGGTGGGGGCACCGCCCCCCGCCTGCAAGGCATCGCGTGCCAAAGTCAGGGCGGGGAAGCGGGTGAGGTCGGGTTCCTCGAAGTCCAGCCGGCCGCGCAGCGCCAGGTCGAGGCGGGTGGCCCCGGTGGCGATCCGTTCCGGCCAGGCCAGGGTATGGCCGATCGGCACGCGCATGTCCGGGCTGCCGAGCTGCGCCAGCACGCTGCCGTCACTGTAATAGACCAGGCCGTGGACCACCGATTGCGGGTGGATCAGCACGCCGATCCGCTCGGAGGGCAGCGAGAACAGCCGCGCCGCCTCGATCACCTCCAGCCCCTTGTTCATCATCGTGGCGCTGTCGATGCTGATCTTGGCGCCCATCGACCAGACCGGATGCTTCAGCGCGGCCTCCGGGCCGGCGTTGCGCATCTGCTCGAGCGTCGCGGTGCGGAACGGCCCGCCCGAGGCGGTCAGCACGATCTTCTCGATGGCACCGCGATTGCCGTCCGCCATCGACTGGAAGATGGCGTTGTGCTCGGAATCGACCGGCAGCAGCGTGGCACCGTGGTCGCGCACGGCCCGCAGCATGACCTCGCCCGCGCAGACCAGCGCTTCCTTGTTGGCCAGGGCCACCGACTTGCCGCGGCGGATGGCGGCCAGCGTCGAGGGCAGGCCGGCCGCCCCGGTGATGGCGCACATCGTGTACTCGGCATCCATCGCGGCGGCCTCGACCACTGCCTCCGGGCCACTGGCGACATCGATGCCGGTGCCGGCGAGCGCCTCGGCCAGGGTGGCATGCGCCGCCGGGTCGGCGATCACGGCACGGCTGGCCCGCAGCGCGCGGGCCTGCTCGGCAAGCAGGGCGGCATTGCGCCCGCCCACGAGGGCGATCACGCGGAAGCGGTCGGGGGCGGCGGCGAGCAGGTCGATGGTCTGGGTGCCGATGCTGCCGGTGCTGCCCAGCACGGTGATTGTTTTCACGATTGCGCCCTTCGCGGGAACGAGATCATTGCCACAACACTACGCCACGGCCGAGCGACATGACCAGCAACGCGGCCACGGGCGCGGCAATGATCAGCCCGTCGAGCCGGTCGAGCAGCCCGCCATGGCCGGGAATGAGCCGCCCCGAATCCTTGACGCCGTAATGCCGCTTGATCCCGCTTTCCAGCAGGTCGCCGAGCTGGGCGGCGATCCCGACCATGGCGGCGGCGGCCAGGACATGGACCAGCCCCCCGCCACCGGCCAGCAGCGCCACGCCGCCCCCGATCGCGAGGGCGGCGATCAATCCGCCGACCGCCCCCGACCAGGTCTTGCCGGGCGAAATGGACGGGGCAAGCTTCGGGCCGCCGATCAACCGCCCGGCGACATAGGCGCCGATATCGCTCGCCCAGACCACGCAGAGCAGGAACAGCAGGTTGACACGGCCCACCTCGGGATCGGCCCGCAGCCAGAGCAGCGCGGCGGTGGCGAGGCCCAGATAGGGCACGCCCGCGGCCAGGCCCTGGCGGCGGCCGTACCACCACACCAGCAGGAAGCAGATGCCGATCAGCGACAGCGCGATCGGCGGGTGGCCTTCGACCACGGCGGCGCCGGCCACCAGCACCGAGAGCGGCACGGCCAGGCCGGAGACCCGGGTCAGGCGCCCGCCGGAGAGCTGCACCCACTCGATGCCGAGGCCGAGCGCGGCCAGCCCGACCAGGGCGGTCCACCAGGAGCCGCCGACCCAGAGGCAGGCCAGGGCCAGGGGGACGAGCACCGCCGCCGAAATCGCGCGCGTACGCAGGTCAGCCCAGCGCACCCGCGGCGCTGCGGGCAGGGTTTCAGGCAGGACGTGCACCAAATCGCCGCTCCCGTCGTGCAAATTCCGCCATGGCCTCGGCAAAGTGCGTCGGGCCGAAATCGGGCCACAGCACGTCGAGGAAGAGCAGCTCGGCATAGGCGGATTGCCAGAGCAGGAAATTGGACAGGCGCTGCTCGCCGCTGGTGCGGATGATCAGGTCGGGATCCGGCATGGCGGCGGTGGAGAGCAGGCTGCCGAAGGCGGCCTCGTCGAGCGCGTCGGGGTCGAGCTGGCCGTCACGCGCGGCGCGGGCGGCGGCGCGGGCGGCGGCGAGGATCTCGGCACGGGCGCCGTAGGACAGGGCAAGCGTCAGGTTGAGACGGGTGTTGCCGGTGGTGTCGTGCTCGGCGCGGGTGAGCTGGCCGACGATGTCGGCATCGAAGCGGGTCCGGTCGCCGATGAAGCGCAGCCGCACCCCCTCGCGCGTCAGTTCGGCGATCTCGCTGCGCAGGTAGTGGCGCAGCAGGCCGGTCAGGTCGAGCACCTCGCTGGCCGGGCGGCGCCAGTTCTCGCTGCTGAACGCATACAGGGTGATCCAGCCGACGCCATGGCGGATGGCGGCTTCCACGGTGCGGCGGACGGCCTGGGCACCGGCGCGGTGACCGGCGACGCGCGGCAGGCCACGTCCGGCCGCCCACCGGCCGTTGCCGTCCATGATGATGGCGACATGCCGGGGCGGCGATGCCACCGGCTCGGGCATCGCCGGGTCATCGGCCTCGGCGCCATCCTCGATCGCCGCCTGGCTCGACATGGCCACCTGCCGCACCTCGATCAGACCTGTTTGATTTCCTTGTCTTTTTCCGCAAGCGCATCGTCGATGCGCTTGATGTAGGAGTCGGTCAGCTTCTGGATCTCCTCGGCCCAGTGCTTTTCCTCGTCCTGGCTGATCGTGCCCTTCTTCTCCAGGGCGCGCGACTGGTCCATGCCGTCGCGCCGGACGCCGCGCACCGCGACCTTGGTGCCCTCGGCATAGCGATGGGCGGCCTTGGACAGCTCGATGCGGCGCTCGCCGGTCAACTGCGGGATCGGCACGCGGACAAGCTGGCCGTCGGCGCTGGGATTGAGGCCGAGGCCGCAATCGCGGATCGCCACCACGGTCGCATTGACCAGGCTGCGATCCCAGACCTGCACGGTGAGCATGCGCGGTTCCGGGACCGCGACGGTGCCGACCTGGTTGAGCGGGACCTCGCTGCCATAGGCGAGAACACGAACCGGCTCGACCAAGGCGGGGCTGGCGCGGCCGGTGCGCAGGCCGGCGAATTCCCGCCGCAACGTTTCCAGCGCGCCGTCCATGCGGCGCGTCAGGTCTGTCTTCAGCTCGTTCAGATCGGTCGCCACCGCAACCTCCTATGCTGGGCGGCCGCCCGGGCCGGGGGGCCTCAGGACGGCTCGACGATGGTGGTGAACCGCCCCTCGCCGCGCATGACCTGCACGAAGGCGCCAGGGGCGTGGATGTTGAAGACGATGATCGGCAGCCGGTTTTCCCGGGCGAGGCTGATGGCGGACGCGTCCATCACCGCCAGGTCGCGCGCGAGCACGTCGAGATAGGTGAGCTGCTCGTAGCGCTGCGCGTCCGGGCGCTTGCGCGGGTCGGCGGAATAGACGCCATCGACCTGGGTGCCCTTGAGCAGGGCGTTGCACCCCATCTCCGCGGCGCGCAGGGCCGCGGCGGTGTCGGTGGTGAAGAACGGGTTCCCGGTGCCGGCGGCGAAGATGACGACACGCCCCTTCTCCATGTGGCGCTCGGCGCGGCGGCGGATATAGGGCTCGCAGACGCTGGCCATGGGAATGGCGGATTGCACGCGGGTGGGCACGCCGCGCTTTTCCAGCGCGTTCTGCATGGCCAGCGCGTTCATGACGGTGGCCAGCATGCCCATATAGTCGGCCTGGGCGCGGTCCATGCCGCCGGCCGCGGCCGAGACGCCACGGAAGATGTTGCCGCCCCCGATCACGAGGCTGACCTGCACGCCCATGGCGCAGACATCGGCAACGTCGGCGGCGATGCGGGTGACGGTCTCGGTATCGAGGCCGTAATCCCGCTCCCCCATCAGGGCTTCGCCGGAGACCTTAAGCAGTACACGTTTATAGGCGGGAGTCGGGCTCATCGTTCCATGCTGTGCTGCGGACGCCGGCGCGGCCGCACGCTACAGGGGCCGCTCCCGCGCGACAAGACGCGGGGGTATGCCGACACGCGCAGGTGAACGACGCGTGCCGGCACTCCACTTGGGGTTAAGACGTGGCCTCAGGCCACCGGGGCGATACCGGCGGCGGCAGCGACCTCGGCGGCGAAATCACCGGTCTGCTTGTCGATGCCTTCGCCAAGCTGGAAGCGGGCGAAGCCGGTGAGCTCCGCGCCCGCCTTCTTCAGCACCGCGCGCACCCGACTCTCGCCGTCATGCACCCAGACCTGCTCCAGCAGCACCACTTCTTCGTAGTACTTGCGGATGCGGCCTTCGACCATCTTCTCGATGATGGCCTCGGGCTTGCCGGAGGCACGGGCCTGCTCGGAGAGCACCGCGCGCTCGCGATCCAGCGCCGCCGGATCGACCGAATCAACGTCCAGCGCCTCGGGGCGGGCGGCGGCGACGTGCATGCCGATCTGGCGGCCGAGCGTTTCCAGCGCGCCGATCTCGGAGCTGCCCTTGACCGCGGCGAGCACGCCGATCTTGCCCAGGCCGGGCTTGACCGCCGAGTGCACGTAGGTGGCGACCACCCCCTGCGGAACAGTCAGCACCCGGGCGCGCCGGATGTTCATGTTCTCGCCGATGGTGGCGACGAGGTGGGTAAGCTCCTCGCCGACGGTGCGGCCGGTGCCGGGATAGGCGGCGGCCTTGATCGCCTCGATGTCCTCGCCGACCGCTAGCGCCACCTTGGCCACTTCCGTCACGAAGCCCTGGAAGGTTTCGTTGCGGGCGACGAAGTCGGTCTCGGCGTTCACCTCGACCAGGGCGGCGGCATTCGGGCCGGAGGCGACGCCGACCAGTCCTTCCGCGGCGACGCGGCCGGACTTCTTGGCGGCGGCGGACAGGCCCTTCTTGCGCAGCCAGTCGATCGCCGCTTCCATGTCGCCGGCGGCTTCGGTCAGCGCCTTCTTGCAGTCCATCATCCCGGCGCCGGTCCGCTCGCGCAGATCCTTGACGAGGGCGGCCGTGATCTCAGCCATGCTGGGGTCTCCTTACTCGGCGGCCGGCTGCGGGGCGGTCTCGGCCGCGGGGGCAGTCTCGGGCAGGGACTCGGGCGGCAGGTCCTCGGCGGCGCCGATGTCACGGCCCGAAGCGATCATCTCGGCGGAGATGCCGTCCAGCACCGCGCCGGCGACCAGGTCGCAGTACAGCGTGATCGCACGGATGGCATCATCGTTGCCCGGGATCGGGAAGGTGACACCGGAGGGGTCGGAGTTGCTGTCGAGCACGGCGACCACGGGGATGCCGAGCTTGTTGGCTTCCTCGACCGCCAGCTTTTCCTTGTTGGTGTCGATGATGAACAGGATGTCCGGCAGGCCGCCCATGTCCTTGATGCCGCCGAGCGCGCGCTCGAGCTTCTCGCGGTCACGGGTGATGTCCAGGATTTCCTTCTTGGTCAGGCCCTGGGTGTCGCCGGCGAGCATCTCGTCGATCTGGCGCAGCCGCTTGATCGAGCCGGTGATGGTCTTCCAGTTGGTCAGCATGCCGCCGAGCCAGCGGTGGTTGACATAATACTGGCCGCAGCGGCGGGCGCTGTCGGCGACATAGTCGGCGGCGGCGCGCTTGGTGCCGACGAACAGCACGCGACCACCGGCGGCGACCACGTCACGGATCGCGCGCAGCGAGCGGTCGAGCATCGGCACGGTCTGCTGCAGGTCGATGATGTGGACCTGGTTGCGCACGCCGAACAGGAACGGCGCCATGCGCGGGTTCCAGCGCCGGGTGTGGTGGCCGAAATGAACGCCGGCTTCGAGCAGCTGACGCAGCGTGAATTCGGGCATCGCCATGAGCGTGTCCTTCCTTCCGTCCGGTTGAGCCTCCGCAGGGCGAAACGCCAATACGGCACCGGATCCGCACCCGATGAACTCGGGACGGAAGGCGCCCTGCGTGTGGATTGCCGGCGGCCCCATGCCGCCGGCGGGGGGGATATGGCCGAAGGCGGGCGGGGATGCAAGCGCGGTTCCGTCATGCATGGGGCCGCCTTCGCGAGGGCGCAGGCGGGCGGGCAGGGCAGGAGGGGGGCGCCGCGCCGGGGCGGGTTCGCCTGTGGGGATAGGCAGTTGTCCTGATCCGGCGATGCACAGTTCTGAAAATATTGAGTTACCTCAACACAAATGAAGCCTTGCTTCGTATCCCATGGAAATTTCACGCGAGCGTGAATTCACGCGCGGGTTTCGATGGTGCGAGGGGAAGCGCACCTAGGGACCGCACCCTGAAAACTTCCCGTCTGCCCCGCAGGAGCTGCCGTGAACGTTTCCACCGCCCCCGGCGACCTCGATCCCTACTTCATCCCCGCGACCGCCAGCATCCAGGAGACACGACCGCGCACGCTCAAGCACGGCGACACCTTCGCGGTGCTCGACCGCAACGGCAACATGCCGCTCGGCGGCGGCACCGAAGGGCTGTACCACCGCGACACCCGGTATCTCTCCCTGCTGGAACTGCTGGTGGGGGGCGGGCGGCCGATGCTGCTGAGCTCCACCCTGCGCGAGGACAACGCAACCCTGACCTGCGACCTCACCAACCCCGACCTGTTCGAGGACGGGAAACTGGTGCTGGAGCACGACCAGGTGCATATCCGCCGCTCCACCTTCCTGTGGCAGGCCACCTTCCACGAGCGGATCGTGGTGCGCAGCTTCGCCAATGTTCCGCTCTCGGTGCCGATCGAGCTGCGCTTCGCCGCGGATTTCGCCGACCTGTTCGAAGTGCGGGGCAGCACGCGGACGCAGCGGGGGCGGCGGCATGGGCCGCGGATCGAGGCCGACCGCATCATCCTGGCCTATACCGGGCTCGACGGGCAGGATCGCAGCGCCACGCTGCGCTTCAGCCCGGCCCCGGCGCAGCTGGAAAGCGCCCGGGCGCGCTTCCGGCTCGAATTGCCTGCCGCCGGGCGGGCCGAGATCACCTTCGAGATCGGCTGCGACGTCGATCCGGCGACGCAGACGCGCCCGCCGACCGATGCCTTCTTCGCCTGCCTGCGCGAATCGCGGCGGGCCCTGCGCCAGGCGGCGGGGCGGGCGGCCTCGGTGGACAGTTCCAACGACATCTTCAATGAATCGGTGCGGCGCAGCATCTCCGACCTGACCATGCTGGTGACCGACACGCCGGAAGGGCCCTATCCCTATGCCGGCATTCCCTGGTTCAGCGCCGCCTTCGGCCGCGACGCCATGATCACGGCGCTGCTGGTGCTGTGGATGGACCCGGCGATCGCCCGCGGCGTGCTGCTGCACCTCGCGGCCAACCAGGCGCAGACGGTGGACCCGGTGGCCGACGCCGAGCCGGGCAAGATCCTGCACGAGGTGCGGCGCGGCGAGATGGCCGAACTGGGCGAGGTGCCGTTCCGCCGCTACTACGGCAGCGTCGATTCCACCCCGCTGTTCGTCATGCTGGCCGGTGCCTACCTGGAACGCACCGCCGATGTGGCGACCATGCAACGGCTGTGGCCGCATATCCTCGCCGCCCTGGACTGGCTCGACACCCATGCCGATCGCGACGGCGACGGCTTCGTCGAGTATTTCCGCCAGACCGAGAGCGGCCTGGCCAACCAGGGCTGGAAGGACAGCCACGATTCGGTCTTCCACGCCGATGGCGGCCTCGCCGAGGGGCCGATCGCGCTGGTGGAAGTGCAGGGGTATGCGTATGCGGCGCGGCTGGCGGCCTCGCGCATCGCCGCCGCCCTGGGCGACACGGCGCGGGCCGCCGCCCTCGCCACCCAGGCCGCGACGCTGCGGGACCGGATCGAGGCGGCGTTCTGGTGCGAGGATCTGGGCACCTACGCGCTCGCCCTGGACGGCGAGAAGCGTCCCTGCCGGGTGCGCAGCTCCAATGCCGGGCACCTGCTGCTCTGCGGCGTGCCGTCGCCGGAGCGGGCGGCGCGGGTGGGGCGGCAGTTGATGGACCCGAGTTTCTTCTCGGGCTGGGGGGTGCGGACGGTCGCCGTCGGCGAGGCCCGCTACAACCCGATGTCGTACCATAACGGCTCGGTCTGGCCGCACGACAACGCCCTGATCGGGCTCGGGCTGACCCGCTACGGCCAGCACGAGGCGGCGGCACGCATCCTGCACGGGCTGTTCGAGGCCTGCGTGCATATCGACCTGCGCCGTCTGCCGGAGCTGTTCTGCGGCTTCGCCCGCCGGCGCGGGCAGGGGCCGACCTTCTATCCGGTCGCCTGCGCGCCCCAGGCCTGGGCGGCGGTGGCACCGCTCGGGCTGCTGCAGGCCGCGCTCGGCATCGGCTTCGAGCCGGCAACGCATTCCGTGGTGTTCGATCGCCCGGTGCTGCCGGATTTCGCCGAACAGGTCATCCTGCGCAACCTCGCGGTGAATTCGGGGCGCATCGACGTGGTCCTGCGCGGCCGGGGCGCGTCGACCGGCATGCAGGTGCTGCGGCGCGAGGGGCAGATCCGCGCGGTGATGGTGAGCTGAGGGGAAGCGGCCGGCCCGCCACCGGCGGACCGGCCATCGTCACGTCAGCCGTGCGAGCCGCGGTACTGGTATTCCGGCATGCTCTGCAGGCTGTCCTTGGTCGCGTTGGGCAGCTTCACGCGGTTTTCGCTGCTGCCGCGGGTGTCGCCGAACTGGAGCTGCTCATAGGGCACTTCCACGAGCTTGGCGCCGATGCCGAGGAAGCCCCCCACCGACAACACCGCGGTCTGCGCCTTGTTGTCCTGGCCCATCAGGATGTCGTCGATGCTGCCGATCTGTTCGCCCTTGTCGTTGTAGACCGACGAGCCGATCAGCTTGCTCGCGCGCACGGCGCTCTGGTCGGTCAGGACCGGGTTGCGGCCCGAGGGCGTGTCGTTGCGCGCGCCCGGCGTGTTGGCGCCGATGGTCGGGCCGGCCGGGGTGGCGGAACTGGCGGAATGGCCGGGATTGAGGTCACGACCGGTGGTGCCGGTGGCCCCGCTGCCCATGGTGCTGCCAGGGGTGGTGGCGGGGGTGTCGGAGGAAATGCCTGAGCCGGTGGTCTGGGCCAGCGCCGTGCCGGCGCCGAGCACGGCGGCGAGCGCAACGGCGGCGACGGTGCGTGTGCGGATCATTCTCATGCTCCCGTAGAATCAGCACCGTCCAAACGTGGCAGCCGAAATCAAGTTGCCATCGACCATGACTATAAATGGTTCAAGACATGCAATTTATTCCAGAAAGTGATATGTTATGTTCAGGTTAATATTTAATTTATTACTCTTTGTAATTTTCAACGAAGCTTTCCAGCCGGTCCATGGCGCGGTGCAGCAATTCCGGTGACTTGGCGAAGCACAGCCGCACCATGCGGTCCGCACCGGCGCCGAAGGCAATGCCGGGGGCGAGGCCGATCCGCGCCTCGGTGACGGCACGCCGGCAGAAGCCAAGCGTGTCGGACACGCCGTCGATCTCGAACATGGCGTAGAAACTGCCCTGGTTCGGAATGTCACGGATCCGCCGCATGCGCGCGAGCCGCCCGGCCACCACCTCGTGGCCGGTGCGGCAGCGCGCGACGAAGGACCGCACGAAATCCTCGCCCTGCTCCAGCGCCGCGATGGCGCCGTGCTGCAGGAAGGCCTGGCCGCCGGAGGTGTTGAACTGGATCAGCTTCTCGAATTCCGGCGCCAGCCCGTCGGGATAGACCATCCAGCCCATCCGCCATCCGGTCATCGCCCAGGATTTCGAGAAACTGTTGACCACGAAGACGGGGTCCTCCGGGGCGGCGATCTCCAGCAGGGAGAAGGCGGCCTCGCCGGCATAGACGATGCGGTGGTAGACCTCGTCGGACAGCAAGGCGATGTTGCGCCGGCGGGCGAAGTCGAGCAGCGCCTCGCCCTCGGCGCGCGACATCATCCAGCCGGTCGGGTTGGCCGGGGAGGCCGTGTAGATCACCCGCGTGCGGGCGTCGCAACTGGCGAACACCCGGTCGAGGTCGAGATGCCAGCCATCGTTGCCGCGGCCGAGCGGCACTTCGCGGATGGCGGCGCCGTTGATCTGCATCGCCCGCATGACGTTCGGCCAGGACGGGGTGATGGCGACGGCGTTGTCGCCCGGCTCCACCATCGCCTGCGCCACCAGCATCACCGCCTGCATGCCGGACTGGGTCAGCGTCAGGCGCCGCTCCGGGATGTCGAGTCCGTAGAGGCGGCGGTGATACCCGGCCAGCGCCTCGCGCAGCTCCGGGATGCCGCGATTGGGGGAATAGAAGGTGTGGCCCTCCATCAGCGCCCGGCTGGCCGCCTCACAGATGAAGGCCGGCGTCGGCACGTCCGGCTCGCCGGCCCACAGGCCGATGACGTCCGGCAGGCCGAAGCCCAGGCGCCAGACATCGATGATCGGGCTGTCCTCGAGCTGGGTGATGCTCTCGCGGATGAGACCCATGGCGCTGCTCCCGGCCGGAAAAGGGCGGCAATCAAGCCGAGGCCGCCGGGGCGGTCAACCACCCGGCGCGGCCACGGAACGGTATCGGGATCCATGGTTGCGGGGTGGCGGCTCCGTCCGGGCTATGCCTCCGGCCCCTTGACCGGTCCGGGGGCACCGTTTTGGATTTATCGACGCATCGACCCGGGAACACCTTATGAACAGAATGCTCGTCGCCGTGCTGGCCGCCGCCCTGGCGGCACCCGCCGCACAGGCGCAGGACCGGCTGAGCCTGGGGATGGTGCTGGAGCCGCCGCATCTCGATCCCACCGCCGGGGCCGCCGCGGCGATCCGCGAGGTGACCTATGCGAACATCTTCGAGGGCCTGGTCCGCATCGATGCCGCCGGCCAGGTGCGCCCGGCTTTGGCGCGCGACTGGACGGTCTCCCCGGACGGGCTGACCTATACGTTCCACCTGCAGGACGGGGTGCGCTTCCATGACGGCGCGGCCTTCGACTGCGAAACGGTGCGGTTCAGCATCGGCCGGGCCATGGCACCGGACTCGGTGAACGCCCAGAAGGGGCTGTTCGCGCCGATCGCGCGCACCGACTGCCCGGACCCCGCCACCGCGGTGATCACCCTGCATCGCCCGACGGCCGGCTTCCTGTTCGGCATGGGCTGGGGTGATGCCGTCATGGTCTCCCCGGGCACGGCGGCGGGCAACAAGGTCACCCCGGTCGGCACCGGACCGTTCCGCTTCCAGCGCTGGGTGAAGTCCGACCGCGTCGAGCTGGTGCGCAATCCCGCCTACTGGGGAACGCCGCCACGCCTTGCGGCGGTGACGTTCCGCTTCATCAGCGACCCCGCCGCCGCCGCCGCCGCGGTCATGGCCGGCGACATCGACGCCTTTCCGAACTTCCCGGCCCCGGAGACGCTCGACCGGCTGCGCGCGGACCGGCGTTTCACCGTCGTGGTCGGCACCACCGAGGGCAAGACCCTCCTGGCGCTGAACGAAGCCCGCAAGCCCTTCGACGACATCCGGGTGCGACGGGCCCTGGCCCATGCCATCGACCGGCAGGCGCTGATCGAGGGGGCGATGTCCGGCGTGGGCACGCCGATCGGCTCGCATTACGTGCCGACCGATCCCGGCTATGTCGACCTGACCGGGGCTTATCCCTACGACCCGGCACGGGCGCGGGCGCTGCTGGCGGAGGCCGGCGTGCGGCCCGGCACCACGATCGAGATCAGGCTGCCGCCGCCCGCCTACGCGCGCCGCGGCGGCGAGGTGATCGCGGCCTTCCTCGAACAGGTCGGGCTGACCGCGAAGCTGGTGCCGGTGGAATGGGCGCAGTGGCTGGACGGCGTGTTCCGCAAGGCCGAGTACGACGCCACCATCATCAGCCATACCGAGCCACGCGACCTCGATATCTACGCGCGCGACAGCTACTACTTCAATTACCGCTCCGAGGCGTACCGCGCGCTGTTCCGCCAGTACCAGGAAGCGATCGATCCGGGCCGGCAGCTTGATCTGGTCGGACAGTTGCAGCGCCGGCTCAGCGAGGATCAGCCCAACGTCTTCCTGTTCGCGCTTGCGAAGGTCGGGGTGTGGAACGCGAAGCTGCGCGGCCTGTGGGCGAACAGCCCGATCCCGGCCAATGACGTCACCGGAGTGAGCTGGGCGGAGTGACCGGCTTCCTGCTGCGACGGCTGATCGGGCTGGCGCTGACGCTGCTCGCGGCCTCATTGGTCGTGTTCCTGGTGCTGAACGTGCTGCCGGGCGATCCGGCGGCGCTGATGCTCGGCACCGCCGCGCGCGAGGACACGCTGGCGGCGCTGCGCCGGCAGATGGGCCTCGATCAGCCCCCCTGGCTGCGCTACGCGCTGTGGCTGGCCGACATGCTGCGCGGCGATTTCGGCGTGTCCTACACCTATGGTGTGCCGGTGGCCGGCCTGATCGCCGAGCGGGTGATGGTGAGCCTGCCGCTGGCGTTGCTGGCCATCCTGCTCTCGACCGCGCTCGCGGTGCCGACCGGCGTGGTCGCGGCGGCACGACGTGGCAGCGCGCTGGAAGCCGGGCTGATGGGGGTGACACAGCTTGGCGTCGCCCTGCCCAATTTCTGGCTCGGCATCCTGCTGATCCTGGGCTTCGCCGTCGGGCTGGGCTGGTTCCCCGCCAGCGGCTTCGCCGGCTGGGAGCAGGGGCTCTGGCCCGGCCTGCATTCGCTGCTGCTGCCGGCGCTGGCGCTGGCCTTGCCGCAGGCGGCGATCCTGGCACGGGTGACGCGCGCCTCGGTGCTGGAGACGCTGGGCCAGGACTATGTGCGCACGGCGCGGGCCAAGGGGTTGACCGATGCCGCCGCGCTGTGGCGGCATGCGGTGCCGAACGCGCTGATCCCGGTGGTCACCATCATCGGCCTGCAGTTCAGTTTCCTGCTGGCCGGCACTGTCATCATCGAGAACGTCTTCACCCTGCCCGGGCTCGGCCGGCTGGTGTTCCAGGCGATCGCGCAACGCGACCTGATCGTGGTGCAGGATCTCGTGGTGCTGCTGGCGGGCAGCGTCATCGTGGTGAACTTCCTGGTGGACCTGGCATATCACGCGCTCGATCCGCGCATCCTGTGGGGCGGGCCGTGAAGGCGGCCAATCTGTGGGTGGGGGGCGTGCTTACCACGCTGCTGGTGGCGATGGCCCTGGTGTCGCTGGTCTGGACCCCCTATCCGCCGACCCGCATCGACATCCTGCACCGGCTGGCGCCGCCCTCCGCCACCCACTGGATGGGCACCGATCCGTTCGGCCGCGACGTGCTGTCCATGCTGATGGCCGGCGCACGCAGCACGCTGCTGGTCTCGCTGATCGCGGTGGCGGTGGGGGCGGGGATCGGCATCCCGCTCGGCGCGCTGGCGGCGGCCTCCGGGCGCTGGATCGACCAGGCGGTGATGCGGACGAGCGATCTCGCCTTCGCGTTTCCCGCGTTGCTGACGGCGGTGATGATCACCGCCCTCGCCGGGCCGGGGGCCGCCAACGCCATGCTGGCGATCGGCCTGTTCAACATCCCGGTCTTCGCCCGCATCACCCGCGGCGCCGCGCTGACCGTGCGCGCGCAGGATTTCGTCGAGGCCGCCCGGGCGATCGGCCGGACCGAAACGGGGATCATGCTGCGCCACGTGCTGCCGAACATCGCCGGCGTGCTGCTGGTGCAGGCCACCATCCAGTTCGCGCTGGCGATCGTGGCCGATGCCGGCCTGTCCTATGTCGGGCTCGGCACGCAGCCGCCGCAGCCGAGCTGGGGGCGGATGCTGAACGACGCCCAGACCTTCATTTATCGCGCGCCGCTGCTGGCGGTGTTCCCGGGGGTCGCGATCACGCTGGCGGTGCTCGGGCTCAACCTGCTCGGCGACGGGCTGCGCGACCGGCTGGATCCGCGCCTCGCCGGGCGTTGATGACGGAACCGTGACAAGGCGAAGACGCTTGATGCAGGTCAAGGAGGGGGTCACGCGCGGCTGCCGAGAGTGAAACCGAACCAGGAGGAAGATCGTGAAGACCGACGTCCTCGATGTGATCGGCGAAACCGGGCTGCAGCACGCGGCCGCGGTGAATGCGGCGCTGGCGGCCAATGACCGGGTCAAGTTCCTGTTCAGCCTGTTGCAGATGGCGCTCAGCCACGCCGCCCATCCCGATCAGCCCGCCGCCGGCCTGCGTCGTGAACGGCTCGCCGCCGGGGTGGAGGACGCATCGCTCGACGCGGTGGTGGCGGGCGCCCGCCGCGCGGGGCCGCGCGTCGCCATTCCCTCCGCCCGCGCCGTGCTCGCGCGCGTGGCGGCGGAGATGCGCCTGATGGCCGCCCCGGTGCTGGCCGGCCCGCAGGGGGACGAGTTCGCGGCACGGCTGGAAGCGTTGCTGGCGGAGATGCCGCAGGCCGCCGACGATCTGGTCGATCCCGCCGCCATCGCCGCCATGACCCAGGCCGGGCGCCGCGGCGAGGACAGCCTGCACCAGCTGGTGATGGACCTGCACCGGGCCCTGAACGCGATGCAGGCGGCACTGGCGCGCGAGACCCTGGACGGCGCCGCCGTCTATGGCCTCGACGACGAGCGGGACCGCGCCCGCGTGCGCGCCTTCATGGCCGGGGTCAACCGCACCGCGCCGCTGAAATTCGATCATCCAGGGCTGGCCACCACCGCGACGCGCAGCGGCGAAAGGCTGGTGATCCAGAACGACATCGGCACCACCGACGCCCATGTCATCGTCGTGCATGTCGAGGGGCTGGTCGCCGAAGTCACCTACACCGACGTACACGCCGAGCGGCTCGCCTTTCTGCAATCCCTGTTCGACCGCTTCCCGGTGAGCTGGACCGGCACCGACACAAGGCTGGCGGCGGGACTGGCCGAGGGCGCGCCGTTCCACATGACGGTCGGCCGGCTGGAAGCGACGGACGAGGCCGGGCTGCTGGCCTGGCTTGATGTCCTGGGCTCGCGGCTGGTGTTCCTGATCGACTGGAACCGCGCGCGCAAGGCGCTGCGGCCCTTCCTGCGCGGCCCCGCCCGCGTCGATGTCCTGCGCTGGGCGGCCGACGAGGAACTTGGTCATCGCGGCTTCCTCGAACTTGGCGGGCCACGGCTGATCTACGACGCGATCGAGGCGGCCGCCGGCAGCGCCATGCATTTCGGCGACCGGCTCTGCGACGTGCTCGGCGACGCGGCGGCGGAGGCCTTCGTGCGCTTCGTCCTGCGCACCGCGAGCGAGGGGCTGCGCGCGCGCCGGTCGCAGCGCCTGATCCGCGACCGCATCCGCGCCGAGCTGCAGACGCATTTCAGCAACGAGGGACGCCGCCTGCTCGGCCGTGCCTCCGATCATGCCGGGCTGGTCTTCGAGATCGCCACGCTGGTGCGCGACGGCATCGCCGCGGTGGGCGCCGGCGAGGGCGGCTTCGACCGCCTCGCGCGCCGGGCCCGGCGCTTCGAGCACGATGCCGACGAGATCCTGGCCGAATTGCGCGAGGCGGTGCGCCGCCGTTCCGACCACGCAGCGGTGCTGCGCCTGACCGAATCCGCCGACGATGCCGCCGACCAACTCGAAGAAGCCGCCTTCCTGCTGGAACTGCTGGCCGGGCTGGATCCGGCCGGCCGCGTCATCGACCGGCTGACGGCGCTGGCCGACCTGCTGGTGGAAGGCGCGCAGGAATGGATCAAGGCGCTCGGCCATGCCGGCAGCATCGGCACCGAGGGGGGCGGGCCGCTGCACGAGGATGCCGACGACTTCCTGGTCGCGATCGACCGCGTCCTGGCGCTTGAGCATGCCGCCGACGATGCCGAGCGCGCGCTGCGCCACGCCGCCGTGCAGCACGCTCAGCATTTCCGGCAATTGCACCTCTATTCCGAGATCGGCCGCGCGCTGGAGGAGGCGGCGGACGCGCTGAAGCGCTCCGGCCTGATCACGCGCGATGTCGTGCTCGGCAACGCGATGCCGGTCTGAGCCATGGCAGACGCAGTGCATGTGATCGCGGCCGGCGCGGCGTTGCCGCCCGGCGGCGTGGCGGCGGTGGGCAACAAGGCCTGGAACCTCGCGCGCATGGCGGCGGCTGGCTTGCCGGTGCCGCCCGCCTTCGTGCTGCCCACTTCCTGGTGCCGCGACCGGCGCGCCGGCCGCATCGACGACGCGGCGCTGGCGGCGGCGCTGGCGGACGGGATCGCAGCGCTGGAACGGGCCACCGGCCTCGTCTTCGGCAGTCCACGCCGGCCGCTGCTGGTGTCCGTGCGGTCCGGGGCGGCGGTGTCCATGCCCGGCATGATGGAGACCGTGCTCGATGTCGGCATGAATGCCGCCGTGGCCGAGGGAATGACCCGCCTGACCGGCAATCCGCGCCTGGCCTGGGATTGCTACCGCCGCTTCGTCGCCGGCTATGCCGAGGTCGTGGAGGGCCTGCCCGCCGCCGGTTTCGACGACCAGCTCTCCGCCGCACTCATCGCTGCGGAAGCGGAAAACGAGCGCGAACTCGACCATCGCGCGCTGCGGGCACTGACCCACGCCATGCTGGAGCGTCGCGCCGGGTCCCGCGGCGCCTTCCCCGAGGATGCCCGCGCGCAGTTGCGCCATGCGGTGGCGGCGGTGTTCCGTTCCTGGGATGCACCCAAGGCCGCGACCTACCGGCGCCTGCACGGTATCGACGACGAGGCCGGCACCGCGGTGACCGTGCAGGCCATGGTGTTCGGCAATGCCGGCGGTGCCTCGGGCGCGGGCGTGGCCTTCAGCCGCAACCCCGCGACCGGGCTGCGCGAGCTTTACCTAGACTTCGCCTGGGGCGGGCAGGGCGAGGACGTGGTGGCGGGCCGCCGCGCCGTCGCCGGCACCGAGCGCCTGAACCGCCGGCTGCCGGGCGTGGTGGCACAGCTGGAAACCACCGCGCGCACGCTGGAAACCCTGTTCGGCGATGCGCAGGATTTCGAGTTCACGCTGCAGGAAGGCGTGCTCTGGCTGCTGCAGACCCGCCGCGCCAAGCGCACGCCCTGGGCGGCGCTGCGCATCGCCGTGGACCTGGTGGAAGAAGGACTCATCGGCCCTGCCGACGCGCTGCGCCTGGTGGACGGCATCGAGACCCAGGCCGTGCTGCGCACCCGCTTCGTGCAGGCCGGCCCCGTGCTGGCCCGCGCGCAGGTCGCCAGCCTCGGCGTGGCCAGCGGCGCCATCGCCCTGGATGCCGCCACCGCCGGGCGCATGGCCGCCGAAGGGCCGGTGATCCTGGTACGCCACGACATCGCCACCGAGGACATCGCCGGACTCGCCTCGGCCACCGGCGTGCTGACCGCGACCGGGGGGCGCACCAGCCACGCCGCGGTGGTGGCACGCCAGCTCGGCAAGGTCTGCCTCGTCGGCTGCGCCGACCTGACGATCGACCTTGGTGCGCGCACCTGCCGCATCGGCGAGCGGAGCTTTGCCGAAGGCGATACCATTGCCCTTGATGGCGAGGCGGGCACGGTCCACGCCGGACAGCCGGACGTGCTGGCCGAACGGCCGATACGGGAACTCACTGCCCTCGCGTCCTATCGCCGCCTGCTTGATACCGCGTAACGGGGCGCTGCCCCGTGCCCCGCCAGGAGGCTTTGCCTCCTGGACCTCCACCAAGGGCAAAGCCCTTGGATCCCATGTTCAGGATCGACCCGCGGATGGCACGGAGGGCAGGGCATGCCGCTGCATCGGCCGGAAGCCGCAATGGATGCAGCGGACCGTCTCGTCGTGGATCAGCTTGGCGCAGCGCATCTGCGGCAGGTGGGCATGGCGGTTGGCCAAAGCGGCGGCCAGCATGCCCAGCGGCGGCGCCAGCAGGTAGACCCAGAACGCCGTCCAGACGCCCGCGGGCAACGCCGATGCCAGGCTGCGTGCCGGATTGATGCTGAAGCCGGAGAGCGGCGCGGCCAGGAGGACGCAGAGGAAAACGACCCCGCCCACCGCAAGTCCCGTCAGCCGCGCGAAGGACGGCATGCCACCGACCGTGAGCACCACGACCATCAGAAGGAAGGCACAGAGCAGCTCGGTGACGAACGCGATGGCCGTGCCGTTGGCTCCGGGCACGGTGATGATCCAGGTCACCGGCGGCACGCTGACGATGGTCCCCAGCAGCAGGAACGCCAGCAGAAGGCCGGCAATGCCGCCGGCGATCTGGGCCATGGCGTAGAAGATGGCGTCCCAGGGCCGCACGCGGCCGAGCCACAGGAACGTCAGTGTCACCGCTGGATTGAAATGCGCACCGGACTGCCGGCCCCAGGGAGAGTAGATCAGCGCCACCACCGTCGCCGTGACGACCGATCCTTCCATGGCCCGCCGGGCCACTGCCGGCAACACGCCGAAGGCGGGCACCAGCGCCTCGACGGCGGTCACCACCGTCGCCGTGACCAGCATGATCGTACCGAGCCCGGCGGCTTCCATCAGGTATTCGGGCCAGTGCGACCGGAGTGCCGCACGCATCAGCCGTTGTCCTCGAACCCGGGATAGAGGGTCATGCCGCCATCGACGAACAAGGTCGCCCCGGTGACGTAGTCGGAGGCATCGGAGGCGAGCCATACCGCGGCCTGGGCGATGTCGTCAGGCTCGCCGATGCGGCGATAGGGCAGCAGGTGCAGCAGGCGGCCATAGGCCTCGGGCGTGTCCCAGGCGGCCCGGTTGATCGGCGTGCGGATCGCGCCCGGCGCGATCGCGTTCACCCGGATGCGCTCCGGGGCCAGTTCCTGCGCCAGCGTCTTCATCAGCAGCGACACGCCCCCTTTGCTGGCCGCGTAGTTGGCATGCCCCGCCCAGGGGATCACTTCGTGCACCGAACTCATGCAGATGATCTTGCCGGCGGCGACGGAGAGATCGGGCTGAATGCCGCGTCGGCGGAACTCGCGCACCGCCTCGCGGGCACACAGGAACTGGCCGGTCAGGTTGACGCCGATGACGGTGTTCCAGTCGGCAAGCGACATCTCCGCGATCGGGGCGTCACGCTGCAGCCCGGCGTTGCTGACCAGGACATGCACCGTGCCGAAAGTCTCCACGACGCTGCGGAACATCGCCAGCACCTCGTCCTCGCGGGAGACATCGGCGCGCACGGCGAGGGCCCGGCTTCCGACGGCTTCGATCTCGGCCACCACCTCGGCCGCGGCCTTCGCGTCGGAGCCGTAATTCACCGCCACGACGGCGCCGGCGCGCGCGAGGCCAAGCGCGGTGGCACGGCCGATCCCGGAGCTGGCGCCGGTGACGAGCGCGACCTGGCCGGTCAGCACCGGATAATAGGGGACCGTGGGCAGGCGCGCGGCGGGCATCTCAGGCGCGGACATCGGCCAGCATCCTTTCGTTCAACATGAACCCACACAGGTGTTGCTCGGTGCGCGGATGCAGCAGCAGCGCGATCAGCCCGGTCCAGCCGGTCTGGTGCGCGGCACCGACGCCGCGGCCGGTATCGCCGTGGAAGTATTCGTGGAACAGCAGATGGTCGCGGAAAGCCGGATCCTGTTGCAGCAGGGCGGCTTCGCCCAGCGCCGGCCGGCGACCGTCGGGGCCGCGCAGGAACAGGCGGGCGAGGCGCCGCGACAGCTCGTCGGCGACCTCTCGCAGGCTGAGATACTGTCCGGAGCCGACCGGACATTCGACCCGGAAATTCTCGCCGTAGTAGCGGTGGAACTCCCGCAGGCTTTCGACCAGCATGTAGTTCACCGGCATCCAGATCGGACCACGCCAGTTGGAATTGCCGCCGAACAGGCGCGAATCCGATTCGCCCGGCAGGTAGCCGACGCTGAAGCGGTTGCCGTCATGCTCGAAGGTGTAGGGGTGCTCGGCGTGGTCGCGGGAGACGGCGCGCACGCCATAGGGCGAGAGAAACTCGGTTTCGTCCAGCATGCGCCGCAGCAGCGCCTTCATGCGGTGGCCGCGCAGCAGCGACAGCAAATGGGTTTCGCCACGGCCGGGTTCCTGCCAGCGCGACACCAGCCTGGCAAGATCCGGGCGATAGTTCAGGTACCAGCGCAGGCGATGGGCGAAGTCCGGCAGGCGGTCCAGCATGGCCTGGTCGATGACCTCGACCGCGAAGAGCGGGATCAGGCCGACCATCGAGCGGATGCGCAGCGGCACATGACGGTCGCCGGGCAGGCGCAGCACGTCGTAGAAGAACTGGTCCTGCTCGTCCCACAGTCCGACGCCGTTGCCGCTCAGATTGGCCATGGCCTCGGCGATGCCGAGGAAATGCTCGAAGAACTTGGTGGCGATGTCCTCGTACACCGGATTCTGCTGCGCCAGCTCGATGGAAATGCGCAGCAGGTTCAGCGTGTACATCGCCATCCAGGCGGTGCCGTCGGACTGGGTGATGCAGCCGCCGGTCGGCAGCGGTGCCGAGCGGTCGAAGATGCCGATATTGTCGAGGCCGAGAAAGCCACCCTGGAAGACGTTGCGGCCTTCCGGGTCCTTGCGGTTGACCCACCAGGTAAAGTTCAGCAGCAATTTGTGGAAGACGCGCTCGAGGAAGGCCCGGTCGGCGGTTCCGGTCAGGGCTTGATCCATCTGGTAGACGCGCCACGCGGCCCAGGCGTGCACCGGCGGATTGACGTCGCCGAAGGCCCATTCATAGGCCGGCAGCCCGCCATTGGGATGCATGTACCACTCGCGCGTCAGCAGCACGAGTTGCGACTTGGCGAAACCCGGATCGATCGCGGCCAGCGTGACGCAGTGGAAGGCCAGGTCCCAGGCCGCGTACCAGGGATATTCCCATTTGTCCGGCATCGAGATGACATCGGCGTTGTTCAGGTGCCGCCAGTCGGCATTGCGGCCCTGCCGACGCCCGGGGGGCGGCGGTGGCTGCACCGGATCCCCGTCGAGCCATTGCGGGATGTCGATGTAATAGAACTGCTTCGACCACAACATGCCGGCGAAGGCCTGGCGCTGCACCAGCCGCGCATCGGGATCGGCGATGCGGCGCTGCAGGGCGGCGTAGAACTCATCGGTCTCGGTGATGCGGGCGCGGAGGATCGTGGCAAAATCGGCGAAGGCATCAACGGCTTTGGGCGTTGCCGGGCGAAAGCGGAGCCGGATCTGCGCCGTTGCGCCCGGGCCGAGGTCAAGCACGTACCAGGCCGCGCATTTGGTGCCCTGCGGCTGCGCGCTGACCGCTGCTTCATCGCCGCCGATCACGCAGTCGTTGATGCCATCCTTGCAGGGACCGGGGACGTCGATGCCATAAAGCCGGCGAAAATTGGTCTCGTTCTCGCAGAACAGCAGCCTGGGTGCGCCCTCGCACAGCAGATGGCGGGATGGCAGCAGCGGATGCGTTGCCGCGACCACGCCGTTGCCCTCGGCGCGCAGCAACGGTCGCGCGCAGCCGGAGGTCCACGACCAGGTATTGCGCGCCCAGAGCTGCGGCAGCACATGCAGCCGTGCTGCCTCGGGGCCGGGGTTGCGCAGGGTGATGCACATCAGGATGTCGTCCGGCGATGCTTTCGCGTATTCGACGGTGACATCGAAATAGCTCGCCTCGTTGAAGACGTCGGTGTCGATCAGCTCCAGTTCCGGTTCCTGCGGTCCACGGCGACGATTTTCCTCGACCAGGCGGGCATAGGGAAAAGCGGCCTGGGGATAAAGATAGCGCATCCGCATATAGGCATGGCTGGGTACGCCGTCGCTGTAGTAGTACAGCTCCTTGACATCCTCGCCGTGGTTGCCTTCAGCGTTGGTCAGGCCGAACATCCGCTCCTTCAGGATCGGGTCGCGTCCGTTCCATAACGCCAGTCCCAGGCACCAGAGGCTCTGGTCATCGCTCCAGCCGGCGATGCCGTCCTCGCCCCAGCGATAGGCGCGGCTGCGCGCGTGGTCGTGCGGGAAGCTGTCCCAGGCCGTGCCATCGGGGCTGTAGTCCTCGCGTACCGTTCCCCATTGCCGCTCGCTGAGATAGGGACCCCAGCGGCGCCAGGCTGGATCGGCGGCGGGGCCGTTCAGGCGCCTGCCTTCCTCCGTCTCCAGCAGGCAGGGGGGCAGAGGGTGTCTGGCCGTCATCAGGCGTCTCCCGATCGGGGGCGGAGCAGGGCACGGGTCTCCGGGGTGAGCATGCGTTCGATGCGGATCACCTCACCGAGCGACCAGGCCTGGAACGGGCAGCCACCCGGGGCATGCGGCGCCTCGGCATCGGCAAGCTCGGACACATGGCCCAGGCCGGCGGTATCGAGATGCGCGCGCAGCGGGGCCAGGAAGCGTGTCCGTGCTTCCTGCCGGGCTTCAGGCGTATCGCCCCGCACGCGCAGCCAGGCCTCGACGAAGGGGCCCATCAACCAGGGCCAGGCGGTGCCCTGGTGATAGGCCGCGTCGCGCGCGCGCAGGTCACCCTGATAGCGGGGCGCGTAGGCGGGGTGGTCCGGCGAGAGCGTGCGCAGGCCAAGCGGTGTCAGCAGGCGCGCTTCCACCAGATCGACCACGCGCCGCGCCGCCGTGCCGGTCAGCAGCGGGAAGGGCAGCCCGCCGACCGCCAGGATCTGGTTCGGCCGCAGGCTGCGGTCGCAGTGTCCCGGCACGTGATCGACATCCACCACATCGACGAGGCCACCGGTTGCCGGGTCCGGAAAACGCGCGGCAAAGCTGGTGCGTGCCCGGGCTTCCATCTCCTGCCAGCGCGGCGACCATGCACCGGCGATCCGCAGCGCGTTGATCCACAGCGCCTCGACCTCGACCGGCTTGCCGATCCGGGGCGTGACCACCCAGTCACCGAATCTGGCATCCATCCAGGTCAGTTGCTGGCCCGGCTCGCCGGCACGCAGCAATCCATCCTGGTCAACGCCAATTCCGTAGCGGGTCCCTCGCGCATAGCCGTCGAGGATCGCCTCCGCCGCGCCGATCAGGCACGCCTGCGTGGCGGAAGCCGGTTCCTCGCCAGCCGCAGCGGCGCTGTCGAGCAGGTCGTGCATGGCGATGATGAACCAGAGCGAGGCATCGACCGCGTTGTATTCCGGGGCCGTCCCGGCATCGGGGAACCGGTTGGGCAACATGCCCTGGTTCACCAGCCCGGCCCAGGTCAGCAGGATTTGCTTGGCCTCCGCCAGCCGCCCGGTGCCGAGCATCAGGCCGCGCATGGCGATGAAGGTGTCGCGTCCCCAGTCGGTGAACCAGGGATAGCCCGCGATCAGCGACAGCCCTCCGTCGCGCGCGGTCAGATACGCATCGGCGGCGAGCCACACCGTCGGGACCGCGCTGCGGCGGTCGTGCTCCGCGGCGAGGAGTGCCGCTGCAACTGCGTTGGCCGGCGCCGACAGGTCCTCGCCGGTCCGCAGCACCATGACCGCATCGGCGTGGCTGAGGTCGAAGCTGATCATGCCCGGTGACAGCAGGTCCTCGACGCAATCAAGGCCACGCGCGGCTTCGGTGTGGTAAAGGAAGTTATAAAACCATTGCGGGTCGTGCTCGTACTGGCCGTTGCTGAGCAGCGCGATGCCTGGCAGGTCACGATAGGGGCGCCAGCCGACATTCCCGCCGGCGACCCGTGCCGTGGCGTCGAACACATCATTGTGCCGGTGCAGGGCGTGATAATCGCGGCCGGACAGCAGCGGGCGCACCAGCAGCCGCGTCGGGGCCGCTGCGTCGGTGCGGCACCAGCGCAGCACCGTGCCTTCGCCCTGCCGGCCAGCCAGGATCTCCTGCGTGACCCTTGATGCGAACTGCCAGCGCGGCCAGGGCGTGGCCGAGAAGGATACGATGCCGCGATCGCCTTCGGGGTGCCGGATGTCCGGCAGGTATCGCTGGGTGCTGAGCGGGATCCGGCCGTGTGGCCCTTCGAGCCAGGCCTCGATGCCATTCACCAGCACCACCCGGCCGGTGGGCGGCGTCGTCGCGGTCAGCAGCAGCGCATGGTAGCGGCGGGTGCGCTCACCGCTGACGGTGCCCGAGGCGTAACCGCCATGGCCATCGGTCTCCAGCCACTCGGCCTGAAGATCCATCGCTCCCAGGGTCCCCGCTGTCATTGCCTGCCACCGGCAGGATGAGGCGACGTCAGCCGGCCCGGAGCATGGCAGGCCCAGGCCGGTCGACGATAGTGCGGATGCCTGGGCGGGGTTGCCGCCGGGCGGTCACAGCCTGGTGTGGTGCCGCCCGGTGCGCAGCGTTATTCCGCGGCCATGAACCGTGGCTGGCGGATCATCCGGTAGCCGATCGCGAGCAGGCCGAACCAGACCGGAGCGACGTACAACGCGATCCGCGTGCCGGCGTCGAGGCTCAGGAAGGCGGCGATCAGCACCATGAAGCCGATCACCAGCCAGTTGGCGAGCGGGGCGCCCGGCATGCGGAAGGGACTGGCCGGGACGCGGCCGGCGGCCACCGCCTGGCGGAAGCGCAGATGCGCGAACATGATCATGCCCCAGGTCCACAGCGCGCCGATCACCGAGATGCTGGTGACCCACTCGAAGACATGGCCGGGGGCGAGGTAGTTCAGGGCAACGCCCACCAGCATGACCGCCGCCGAGGCGGTGATGGCGGTGGCGGGCACGTGCCGGCGATTGACCTGGCCGAAGGCGGCCGGGGCCTGCCCGAACTGCGCCAGCGTGTAGAGCATGCGTCCGGTGCTGAAGAGTCCGCTGTTGCAGGACGAGGCGGCGGCGGTGATGACGACGAAGTTGATGATGCCGGCGGCGGCCGGGATGCCGATCTTTTCGAACACCAGCACGAAGGGGCTGACGCCGGGCTGGAACTGGTCCCAGGGCAGCACCGCCATCAGGATCGCCAGCGCACCGATGTAGAAGACGAGAATGCGCCAGACCACGCTGTTGACGGCGCGGGGCAGCACGCGCGCGGGATTGGCCGCTTCGCCCGCGGTCACGCCCACCAGCTCGACGCCCTGGTAGGCGAACATGACGATCTGCAGCGTCAGCACCACCCCGAGCAGGCCCGTCGGGAAGAAGCCGCCATGCGACCAGAGATTGCCGACACCTGCGGTCGGGCCCAGATCGCTGACCCCGAACAGGATGACGGCGAGGCCGATCCCCATCATGGCGACGATCGCTACCACCTTGATCAGCGCGAACCAGAACTCGACCTCGCCGAACAGCCGCACGGCGATCTGGTTGGCGGCGTAGAGCACGGCGAGCGTGGCCAGTGCGGGGATCCATTGCGGCAGGCCGGGGAACCAGTAGTGGAAATACACGCCGACCGCGGTGATCTCGGCCATGCCGATCGCCACCCACATGAACCAGTACGACCAGCCGGTGACGAAGCCGGCGAAGGGGCCGGCGAATTCCTCGGCGTAGCTGGCGAAGGATCCGGCGACCGGGCGGTAGGTCAGCAATTCGCCGAGCGCCCGCATGATGAAGAAGATGGCGATGCCGCCAATGGCATAGGCCGCCAGCAGGCCCGGGCCGGACCGCGAGATCGCGGTGCCGGCACCAAGGAACAGGCCGACGCCGATGGCACCGCCGATGGCGATGAGCTGGATGTGGCGCTCGCTGAGCCCGCGGACGAAGTCTTCGCGTTCGTGCGCGCTCTCGCGATCAAGTGCGGCCTGGGTGGATGGCATGGTGTTTCCCCTTGTTCTGGTTGAAGGTGGTCGGGAAGGTGGCGCGACCGTTCAGGGCCGGCCAGTTTCCTGCGGGCGGGCGGGCCGTTTCGCGTAGGTCGGCAGGGAGAGCGACGCGACCAGCCCGCCGGCGCGCGCCATGAACGCCGTCAGCAGGCCGAGGATCTCGGCGATGCGCGGGTCCGGCATGAAGGGAACGGTGGTGACGTAGACCACGGCGCCCGCGGCGGCGGCCGTGACGTAGATTTCCTTGTACAGGATCAGCGGTTTCTCGTTGCACAGCACGTCGCGGATGATGCCGCCGAAGGTCGCGGTGACGGCGCCCATCAGCACCGCGGCGATCGGGCTGGCGCCGGCGGCCAGGGCGTGCTGCGTGCCGGTGACGCAGAACACCGCGAGCCCCACGGCATCCGCCCAGAGCAGCACGCGCTCGCGCGATTCGAGGTGATGCGCCGTGAAGAACGAGACCAACGCGACGCCGAAGCACAGCAGGATCACGCCGGGCTGCATCAGCCACGAGACCGGCTGCACGCCGAGCAACACGTCGCGCAACGTGCCGCCACCGATGCCGGTCACCGCGGCGAGCAGGCAGAAGCCGATGATGTCCATGCCCTTGCGCGACGCACTCAGGGCGCCGCTGGCGGCGAACACGGCGGTGCCGACGATGTCCAGGATGTGCAGCATCGAATGCATGAGGTCCGTTCCGGGGGGTGAGGAGGGGAGGGCCGGGCGTGGATGGTGCCGCCACGGGCATGGGCGATGTCCGGCATGCATGTCCTCCCCCTCGTATTGACCGCGGGAAGGGCAAGCCCCGTGCCAGCGGGCGGCGCGGTCGTTCGGGCGGGAATCGGTTGGCAAGGCGCGGTCCGGCCATGGGGCTGTGTATGCGGTCGTTTACACCCATGCGGGCCGACTCTCTGTTGGCAGCGAAAGAGAGAGTGCTCTTAGGGGGTTATGTCGGCTGTATGCAAATGCTGACAGTGGACGCATGCGTTGACGGCGGCAGGCGCTATCGGCGGGAAGGCGCACGGGGATGACGTTCAGTTGATCGCCGGCGCGACATCACTTGCCGCCACGCCCTGCCGAGGGCTCGTGCCGGAAGGCGATGGCGAGTACCGTCGCCGCAGCAGCCCGGGCATCCCGGCCCGGGATGAAGGGAGCGGGGTGCAATCCGGCGACGGGAGGACGGTCGATCGATGGAACAACCGCCTGACGACGACGCCCTGGCCCGCCCGCTGGAGCTCGATCCCGACTGGACCAGCCGTTCCGCGCGGCCCCCCTATGCCATCATCGATATCGGCTCGAACTCGGTGCGGCTGGTCGTCTACGACCGGATCGGCCGCGCCCCGCTGCCGCGCTTCAACGAGAAGTCGCTCTGCCGCCTGGGTGCCGACCTCGACCGCACCGGCGAGATCCCGCCGGAGAGCTTCCGCCGCACGGTCGCGGCCGGGCGCCGGTTCCGCGCCGTCGCCGAAGCCATGGAAGTCGGGCGGATCGACGTTCTCGCCACCGAGGCGATTCGCCGGGCCAATAACGGCGCGGCGCTGGTCGCCGCCCTGGCCGGGGAAGCGGGCCTGCAGGTGCGTGTGCTCGCCGGCGCCGAGGAAGCGCGCTTCGCCGCCCTCGGCGTCATCGCCGGGTTCTACCGTCCGCGCGGACTGGTCGGCGACATGGGCGGCGGCAGCCTCGAACTGGCCGAGGTCCTCGACGATCGTGTCGGGGACCGGACGGCGAGCCTGCCGCTCGGCGCCTTGCCGGTGCAGGCGATGCTGGCGGAGTTCGGCGACAAGGCGAAGCAGCGGGTCGATGCCGTGCTGGCCGAGCGCCTGTCGCCCGCACTGACCGAGCCGGTCTTCCATGCGGTCGGGGGCGGGTGGCGCTCCTTTGCCCGCGTGCACATGGCATCGCGCCCGACGCCGGTGCCGGTGACGCACGGCTATTCCATCGAGGCCGGCGAGGCGCGGGATTTCGCCGGCCGGGTCTGGCGCCTGCCGGAGCCGAAGCTGACCGCGCTTCCCGGTCTTGCCCGGCGGCGCGTCGCCACCTTGCGCGCCTCGGCCCTGGTGCTGGATCGCGTGCTGAAGCGGCTGGCGCCCGAGCGCGTCGTCTTTTCGGCCCTGGGCGTGCGCGAAGGGTGGATCTATGCGCATCTCCCCATGGCGGAACGCAGCGCCGATCCGCTGGTCGAGGCGGCGCAGTCGCTCGGTCTGCCCCAGGCCCGCGTTCCGGGGTTCGCCCGCGCGCTGGCGCACTGGACCGATGGCCTGTTCCCGGCGGAGGTGGCGGCCGAGCGCCGGCTGCGCCTGGCGGCCTGCGCGCTCTCCGACATCGCCTGGCGCGACCACATCGACGTTCGCGCCACGGAAAGCTTCCGCAGGCTGGTGCAGTTCCCCTTCATCGGCATCGATCATGCCGAGCGCGTGTTTCTCGCCGCGGTGATCCATGGCCGCTACGCTGGCGCCCCTAACGATCCGGCGCTGGCCCCGGCGATCGGGCTGCTCTCGAAACACCAGCGCCGCCGCGCCCTGATCCTGGGGCGGGTGTTGCTGCTGGGCTATCGTTTCTCCGGCGGGGTGCCGGAGATCCTGGCCTCGGCCCGGCTGCGGATCGAGGCCGACATGGTGCGGCTGGAAATCGCCGAGGGCGCGCGCGTCCCGGACAGCGAGGTCGTGCGGGACCGCCTGGGGCTGGTCGCGGCCGCCCTGGGCCTGTCCCGCATCGATATTCGCGAGGTGTCGCGGGGATGAGCCTCAGGCCCGACCCGGCAACAGGCGGAATCGCTGGCCGGCGAGCCCGGGGGCGGCGTGGGCCAGGGCGTTTACCGCGAAGCCGATGAACAGCACGCCGGAGAGCCGGGTGATCAGCGTCTCGTGGCGACGATAGACGCGGCGGACCGTGCCCGCGCCCACCAGTCCCACCAGGATGGCATAGGCGAACACCCCGCCGGCCAGGCTGGCCAGGACCAGCACCGGCAGCATCCCCCAGCTCAGCTCATCAGCCCGGGCCGACAGCAGGGCGGTGAAGGTCGCGACCGCCACCGGGTAGGCCTTCGGGTTGGTCAGGCCGAACACCAGGCCATGCGCCAAGGGCCGCTGGACGCGCGCGCTTGCGTCCTCGGCCCCCCGGCGCCGGGCCGTCACCGCCCGGGCGCCGAGCCAGAGCAGGTACAACCCGCTGATCAGGCCAAGCAGGTCGAAGACCACCGGCCCGATCCCGTGCACGCCGATGATGGCGGCAAGGGCGATGCTGGCCCAGAGCACGTCGCCCACCAGATGGCCGCCGAGAAAAGCGGCCCCGGCGCGCCGGCCCTGATCGGCGCCGATGCCGAGCACGGCGAGCACCCCCGGCCCGGGCGTGATGCCATAGACGAAGCCAGAAGCGGCCGAGGCCAGCAGGATGGAGGAGATCATCGATCAGTCCGGCAATGAGCAAAGCCCAAGGGTGCCATGGTCATTGGCCCGTTCGCCAGTCCGCGGGGGGCGGAAGGGCCGGGTTCTTTGGCAGGTGAGCGTTGCGCCGGCGGAGCATCCCGCGGGGGCCGGCACGACTCAGCCGGCGGGCTGGTCCGCGAGCGCGATGGCCTTGCGCGCCAGCGCCAGGGCGCCTTCGCGCGACCGCGCGGCCCCCACGAAGCGGCGGGGATGCACGAACACGGCATCCGCCACGCCGCTCGCGGCGGCGAGATCGGCATCGCGCAATCCGGCCCAGGCCGCCGGAAGCGGCAGGCGCTGGGCGAAGGAACCCGGTTCCGGTGGCATCGCGTCCACCATCCAGTTGCCGTTCGGGACGGGATAGAGGGCGTAGAGCACCGGCAGGCCCTGCGTGAAGACCGGTCCTTCCCAGGGCAGCTTGCGGTCGAGTTCGAGCAGTCGTGGATCGGCGGAGCGCGCATGCGCCGTTGCGACCACTGCCTCCGCGGCCAGGCGTGCCCGGACCATGGCAACCCGGCGTCGCAGGAAGCCATCCACCAGTCCGGCGGCGCGCAGGAATGCGGCGTCCTCCGCGGTACGATCGCCGACGGCGGGTGAGTCCCAGGCCGGGTTGTGATCCTCGACGATCGCGGACAGGTTGAGCGCGTCCCCGGGTTCGCCAACCCCGTTGTCGATCGCGTCGATGCGCCGCACCACTTCCTGGTCGATCACCGCGGCGATCGCGGCCGCGGGGCCGCCGGTGCCGTCCTGGTCCAGCAGGGTCTGCACGGCCTGTTCACCATGGTGGCGCCAGACCAGTCCGGCCGCGCTGAACGGCGTGTGATCCTCGCGGACCGGGGCGCCGCGCTGGTGATGGTCGAAGCGGCTGGCGGCCGGGTCATAGACGGCTCCCACGTCCCAGACCACGTCCGCCCCTGCGATCGTGGCCTCGTCGCGGGTTCGCACCAGGGTGTGGTCCCGGCCCGGCTCGTGCAGTCCGCGCGCGAGGCACAGGACCACGTAGGCGAACGCATCATCGAGGTGAAAGCTGCCGCTATGGGTCGCGAGCAGTGGTCGCGGGGCGGTGGTCGTGTCATGCGCGGGGGTCATCATGACATCACTCTGCCACGCAATGCCTGGCGACGCAGCTTCGGGATGCGTGCGCGGGGACGGGCACGGCCTGCGACTTGCGGATCGCCGCCGCACACACGGTTGACGCAGATCAATGCCGTATCGCGGTCTGATGTTTGATATTTGCGGAAATTATCAATAATTTTGGCATGCCTGGAGGGATAATGGCAATGAGCAGCGTCGGGAAGGTTCGCCGCAAGGAGATCGAGGACCAGCTCAGCGATCGCAACCTCTACGCCAACCGGGTGCGGGTCTATCCAAAATCGGTGCGCGGCATTGCCCGCACGATCAAGACCGCCATCCTGGTGACCTGCCTGGCGGTCTACTATGTCCTGCCCTGGATCCGCTGGGATCGCGGACCGGGGTATCCGGACCAGGCGGTGCTGCTGGACCTGCCGAACCGGCGCTTCCATGTCTTCAATCTCGAATTCTGGCCGCAGGATATCTATTACCTCACCGGCATGCTGATCCTGGCGGCGATCTCGCTGTTCCTGGTGACGTCCCTGCTTGGACGCGTGTGGTGTGGCTATGCCTGTCCGCAGACCGTGTGGACCGACCTGTTCATGTGGGTCGAGCGCCGCATCGAAGGCGACCGCAACGAGCGGATGAAGCGCGACCAGGGGCCGCCCTCCACCGACCGGCTGTTGCGCAAGCTGGCCAAGCATGCGGCATGGGCGGCGGTGGCCTTCGCCACCGGCGGGGCCTGGATCGCCTATTTCGTCGACGCGCCGACCCTGCTGCGGGAATTCTTCACCGGCGGGGCTTCCACCGAGGTCTATTTCTTCGTCGGCCTGTTCACCTTCACCACCTACCTGCTGGCCGGCTGGGCCCGCGAGCAGGTCTGCACCTTCATGTGCCCGTGGCCGCGCTTCCAGTCGGCGATGCTCGATGAGCAAAGCCTCATCGTCACCTACCAGGCGTGGCGGGGCGAGCCGCGCGGCCATGGCCGGCGCGATGCGGCGCATGCCGGGCTGGGGGCCTGCATCGACTGCAATGCCTGCGTGAATTCCTGCCCGACCGGCGTCGATATCCGCGACGGCGTGCAGCTCGAATGCATCAATTGCGGCCTGTGCATCGATGCCTGCAACGAGATGATGGTGAAATCCGGCCAGCCCAAATGGCTGGTGACCTGGGACACGCTGGCCCGCCAGCGGGAGAAGGCGCAGGGACAGCATGGCAGGCTGCGCATCCTGCGGCCGCGCACGCTGGTCTATGCGGGCGTGCTGGCCGTGGCGATGTCGGTGATGGGCGTGGCGCTGGCGTCGCGGGCGCATGTGCATCTTTCGGTGCAGCACGACCGGGCACCGTTATTCGTGATGACCCGCGATGGCGGGCTGCGCAACGCCTACACCATCCGCATTTCCAACAAGACCCTGCAGGACGCCCCCTTCACGCTGGCGGTGGCCGGGGTGAAGGACGCGGTGATGGCCTTCGGCGAGGCCCCGGAGCAGCGCAGCCAGGTTCTGGATCTGACCGTCCCCGGCGATCAGGTGGACACGCGGCGGCTGCTGGTCTTCGGGCGGCCGGAGCGGCTGGCGGATGGATCGACGCCGCTGGAACTGACGCTGCGCAACACGCAAACCGGCGAGATGACGACCTACCGGACCGTGTTCATGGGGCCGGCGCGATAGACCGGCACCGGGCGTGCAGGCTCAGCCCATGGGCCTGCACGCCACCAGGTCGATCACCGCCGATCGCCCGGCATGGCGGGAGCCTTCCCGTAGGTCGGTTTCGTACTCGGCCAGATGCAGGATCTCCATGCCGGCGAAGGCGTCACGCAGCAGCGCCTCGGTGTAGAGATTCTCGACCTGCGACGGCCCGCCGGTGCCGTGCCGCAATTGCGCCGGCGTGTAGCCCTCGATCAGCAGCAGGCCGCCGGGCAGCAGCACCTCCTGCATCCGGCGGAAGATCACGTCCCGCAAGTCAGGGCCGGCGAACTGGAAGAAAATCCCTGCCACGACATCGAAACGCGGCGCCCCCCAGTCCCAGGTGGCGAGATCGGCCTGCACGATGTCGAGGCTGACACCCTGCTGGTCCGCCAGTCGCCGGGCCTTGGCGATCGCGGCCGGGGCGAATTCCACCGACGTGACCTCCAGCCCCTGGCGGGCCAGCCAGACGCCGTTGCGCCCTTCTCCGTCAGCGATGGTGAGCGCCCGGCCGCGGCGAGGCAGGCGCGGCGCCTGGGCGGCAAGGAAACGGTTGGGCTCGGTGCCGAAGACATAGTCTTCGCCGGCAAAGCGGCTGTTCCAGTGGTCCAGGTCAGACCGGTGGGTCATTCTCGTTCCTCCTGGGGCGGGGTTGCATCGAAGCGTGCTGCGATATATCTTATTTAAGATATATCTTATTTCCAGGAGGCATGTGATGCCGTTTCCGGATGGCCGCCATGGGCAGAGGCGCCGCGACGGCTGGCGTCATCGGCGGGGCGGTGCGCGCTGCGGCGGGGCAGGAGAGGGGCAATGGCTGGATGAGCCGGATTTGCGCCTGGCGATCCTGGCCGTGCTGGACGAACAGCCCCGCACCGGCCTGCTGACGATGCAGGCCCTGGCGGAGCGCGGGTGCGCCGGTGTCGCCGCCAGCCCCGCCGCGGTCCATGCCGGTCTGCTGCGGCTGGAACAGATGGGGTTCGTGGCCGCGACCGGGAACGGCGCGGGCCACTCCCGGCATGAACTTACCGCGGCCGGGGCGGCGGAGTTGGCCGCGCACCGTCTGCTGGCCGACGCCATCCTTGCCGACGCCGCCGATGCTGCCGCGGCGCTGCGCAGGATCACGCTGTTTCCCGCGTGGCAGCGCCATCCACGCTGCTGCCAGCGCACTCTTGCGGCCATCGCCACCGGCCAGGGACGGCCGGCAATGACGCTGTCCGCCGGATCCGGCTGCTAACCGGCGACGCCCATCACCGCCGTGCCGGTGCCGCTGAAGCGGGCACGCAGCTCGCGCTTGAGCAACTTGCCCGCGGTGTTACGCGGCAGGTCCTCGGCGAAGATCACCCGCTTGGGCAGCTTGAACGGCGCGATCAGCCCGCGCGCGTGGTCGATCAGGTCGGCCTCGGTGACGCTGTGGCCGGGGCGCAGCACGACCACGGCGGCGATCGCCTCGATCCATTTCGGATCAGGAACCGCGATCACCGCCACCTCGGAGACGGCGGGGTGGGTGAACAGCGCCTCTTCCACCTCGCGGCTGGCCACCAGCACGCCGCCGCTGTTGATCACGTCCTTGATGCGATCGACGATGGTCAGGTAGCCCTCCGCGTCCATGATGCCGACATCGCCGGAATGGAACCAGCCACCGGCGAAAGCCTGCGCGGTTTCCTCCGGCTTGTCCCAGTAGCCCAGCATGACATGCGGCGTGCGGTGGACGATTTCCCCTTTCTCGCCGGGGGGCACGTCGTTCATGTCGAGATCGACCACGCGGGTGCGCATGTTGAGCACCGGCCGTCCTACCGAGGCAGGACGGGCCTCGTGCTCGTGCGGCTTGAGCACGGTGGCCAGCGGTGCGATTTCGCTCTGGCCGTAGCAGTTGAACGGCAGCAGGCCGGGCAGGCGCGCGCGCAGTTCCTGCAACACGGGCACCGGCATGATGGCGGCACCGTAATAGGCGCGGCGCAGGCTGGTCAGGTCGCGGGTGGCGAAGTCCGGGTGGCGCAGCAGGGTGATCCACACCGTGGGCGGGGCGAAGAAGGAATTGAGCCGGTGCCGCTCGATCAGGTCCAGGCACAAGGTGGCCGCGGGCGCCTCGACCAGCATGATTTCCGCCCCGCACAGCAATTGTGGCATGCAGAAGACGTGCATCTGCGCGCTGTGGTACAGCGGCAGCGCGGCGAGGCTGCGATCCTGCCCGGTGAATTCGCAGGCGACGATGCAGCTCATGTACTCGCTGAACAGCGCGCGATGGGTCAGCATCGCCCCCTTCGGCGCGCCGGTGGTGCCGGAGGTATACAGGATCTGGACGACGTCGGTGTCGTCCGGCCCGTCATCCTCCGGCAAGGGCGGGGCGTCGCCCGCCATGACGCTGGTGATCGGCCGGACCTCGGCGAGCTGGTGTACCTCCGATCCCACCTGCAGGTCAGGCCCATGCAGCACCAGCCGGGCGCCGCATTGCCGGACGATATAGGCCAGTTCCGAGGGGGTCAGGGCGTAGTTGGCGGGAACATGGATCAGCCCCGCCTTGCAGCAGCCGATCCAGGTGAGCAGGTAGTGGTCGGAGTTGCGGCCGAACGCCACCACCCGGTCGCCACGGGCGAGCCCGCCGGCGCGCAGCCGGGCCGCGATGCGGTCGGTTTCCGCGTCCAGGGCCTGATAGGTCCAGACGCGATCGGCGAAGCGCAGCGCCACCTTCTCACGATGAGTGGCACAGGCGCGGCCGATGGCGTCGCCGATGGTGTTGCGGCCGGCGCGACGGGCCTCCGCGGCAACGGAGTCGGGCATTGCGGCATTTGCCTGCATTGGTGTTTCCTCCCGGAGCCACCGGTCTGGTGTCGGTCGCGAACGGATATCGCTGCTCGCGGGTGGCGTGCTCCATACTTGCCGGTATGATGCTTACCCTATAGTATTGAGTCAAGGCTGGTGTGCAGCCGCAGATGGATCGAAGCGTGACATGACATCCGCGAAAGCGACGCGCCGGCAGGCGCCCGAGGCGGCAGGCCGTACCGCCGCGCCGGCACGTCAGCCGGTGGCAGCATCCCCGTTCCTGAGCGCGGACGAGCGTCAGGAGGAACGTGAGCGCAAGCGCGAGGCGTTGCTGCAGGCCGCCGTGCGGATGTTCAACGCCCGCGGGTTCCACGCCACCTCGCTCGACGACGTGGCGGCCAGCCTGGGCGCGACCAAGCCGGTGATCTATCGCTATCTGGGCAACAAGGACCAGGTGCTGCTGGAATGCGTCACGCGCGGGATCACGCAGTTGCAGGAAGCGGCGGCCGCCGCCCGGCAGCGGCCGGGCTCCGGGCTCGACCGGTTGCGCGCCTTCCTCTGCCGCTACGCCGAGATTGCCGTTGATGATTTCGGCATGTGCGTGATCCGCACCGATGCCGCGGCGCTGTCACCGCAGAGCGCGAAGCAGTTCCGCGCCGCCAAGCGGCGGATCGACAGCGCCATGCGGGCCCTGATTGCCGAGGCGGTCGCCGACGGCTCGGCGCACGCCCCCGATGTGCGTGACACCGCCTTCGCCCTGGCCGGCGCGCTGAACTGGACGGCGCATTGGTACAGGCCCGGGGGCGGCATGCCCCCGGCGGAAATGGCGCGGCGCCTGGTCGATATTCTCACGCTCGGCCTGCAACCACGTCATTCGTGACGTCGGGCGATCCGGGTCGCCTCAGGCCGGAACGGACGCCAGCAGATCCTTTTCGATGTCGATGGTCTTCTGCAGCATCCCGGCCGAGACCAGGAAGTGCTGGCACGCCTCCAGGTTCCGCAGGTCGGCGGCGCTGATCGCGGGCGAGAAGTCATACCAGGGCCACATGGTCCGGGCGTCCTCCGGAGAGAGCTTCTGTTCGGCCGCCGCGATGTCGAGTGCGCGCGCCGGCTGGTCACGCAGGAACGCGAGCGCCCTGGCATGGGCCCCGAGATAGCGGCGCACCAGATCGGGGTGTTCGGCGAGGAAGGCGCCGCGCACGGCGATCACGCTCATCGGCGAGGTCACCCCTTCGGCGGTGGTGATGATGCGCCCGCCGGCCGCGGTGACGGCCATGGCGTCGGCCCCGGCCAGGGTGGCCGCATCGATCTGTCCGGCCAGCAGGGCGGCCCGCGCGGCCGCGAGGTCCATGTTAAGGTAGTTGACGTCGGCAAGCCGCATCCGGCGTGCGGCGAGGGCGGCGGCGAGGAGCTGGTTGAGCGTGGTGCCCTTGGGGCCGCCGACCGTCCTGCCGCGCAACGCTTCGATGGAGTCCGGGCCGTCCGCGCGTGTCATGATGGCGAAGGCCCGCGGCGAGCGGCTGAAGGCGCCGATGACCTTGAGGTCGACTCCATTGGCCCGGCCGATGATGGCGGAGGTGTCACCCAGCACGCTGGCGATGTCGATGGCGCCGGCGGCGATGGCCTGGAACTGCGCGGCGCCGGAGGTGATGACCGGCGTTTCCACGGCGATGTCGAGCGGCGCGAAGGCCTCCTGGAGATAGCCATTGGCGCGCATCACGATCAGCGGCACGTTGAAGGGCGCCGTCACGTAGGTGACGCGGATGCTGCGCGGCCGGGCGGGGGCGGCATGGGCGCCCGTGACGCCGGCAAGTCCGGCCATGGCGGCCATCAGCAGCGGGCGACGGGGCAGGAGATGACTCATGGTCTGGCGTCCTGGCTGTGTGGGTCCTGCAGCAGGCGGGCAAGCACCGCGCGGCGGTGATGCAGCAGGTCGGGATCGGTGGGGTCGCGCGGATAGGGAAGATCGACGCCGTGCGTGCCGACCAGCCGGCCGGCGGAGAACTGCACCACCCGCTCACCCAGGAGGACCGCTTCCTCGACGTCGTGGGTGATGAACAGCACGGTTGGACGGCGCTGCTGCCATAGTTGCACCAGTTCGGCCTGCAGGCTGCGGCGGGTGAAGGCATCGAGCGCGGCGAAGGGCTCGTCCATCAGCAGCAGGTCGGGCTGTGGGGCAAGGGCGCGGGCAATGGCAACGCGGCTGGCCATTCCCCCTGAAAGCGCCGACGGGTAGGCATCGGCGAAAGCCGTCAGTCCGACCTGCTCCAGCATTTCGCTGACACGGGCGTGGCGGGTTGTGGCTGGCAGCGATTGCGACAGGCCGAAGGCGACGTTTTCATGCACCTTCAGCCAGGGCATCAGCCGCGGTTCCTGGAAGACATAGCCGATCCGGTCCGGACGACCCCGCACCTCGCCGGCCGAGGGGCGTTGCAGCCCGGCGATCAGGCGCAGCAAGGTGGTCTTGCCGCAGCCGGACCGGCCGACCACGGTGGTCAGGCTGCCGGCCGGACAGGCAAGGTCGATCGCGTCCAGTGCGCTGACCGGGCGGCCGCCCATGTCGTAGCGCATCGAGAGACCGGCCAGCTCAAGCATCGGCGCCACCGTCTCTCGGCAGCCACGGCATGGCCCGGTGCAGGGCCATGCGCGTGAGGCGATCGACCAGCATGCCGAGCAGGCCGATCACCACCACGCCGACCAGGACGACATCGGTGCGCGCCATGTTCTGCGCATCGACGATGAGGTAGCCGAGCCCCTCGCTCGCGGCGATCAGTTCGGCCCCCACCAGCGCCCGCCAGGAAAAGCCGAGCGAGATGCGCAGTCCGGTCACGATGGAGGGCATCGCCGCCGGCAGGATGATGCGGCTCACGAGGGCAGACTGTGCCAGGCCGCAGACCCTGCCGACCTCGACCAGCTTCCTGTCAACCTGGGCGAGTCCGCCCAGCGTACCGAGGAAGACAGGGAAGAAACAGGTCAGCGCGACCACGCCGAGTTTTTGCGCCTCGCCGATCCCGAGCCAGAGCACCAGCAGGGGAATCAAAGCGAGGGGCGGAATCTGGCGGAGGAACTCCAGCAACGGTTCGAGCAGCCGCCGCGGGCGCGGCGCCAGCGAGAGCAGCACGGCCAGCGGCAGGGCGACCATGACGGCGAGAAGGAAACCGGCCATGGCGCGGGCGAGGCTGACGGCGGTGTGACGGACCAGGGTGCCGTCGGCGAGCATGTCCAGGCCGATGGCGGCGACCCGTTCCGGCGCGGGAAGCAGGAAGGGGGAAACCAGGCCGAATCGACAGGCTCCTTCCCACAGCACCACCACACCGCCAAAGGCGGCGAGATGGGTCAGCGCCGCAGCGACGCGTCGGGCATGAGGGGAGGCGGGAGACGGAAGCACGAGGGCGGGACCCTGCCTGCAGATGCGGCGTGACGAGGGCGCAGCAGATACCGCTTCCACATCGTTGTGGCAACGCTATTGCGACGCATTCTCATATGTGGCAGGGAGTCCGTGTTTCAGGAGATTTGCTGTGAACGTTCCCCTCCAGTTCGTTCGCGTGCGGGACCGCGATGGCGAGATTGCCATCGGCCGGGACGATCTGGTCCGCTACAGCGGCCCCGAGCAGGTGGTTGCGTCGGCGCTTTGCCTGCGCCTGTTTGGTCGCGCCTTTGCCGATCTCAGTCCGGAAGCTCCGCCCTTGCGCACGAGCATCCGCGTGCTGTCGGCCTTTCCCGGCGAGGGGATGCTCGACGGCATCGAGATGATCACGCGGGCCCGCTCGCGCGGCGCGCTGGTGGTCGATCCGCAGGCCGCTGCGGTGCAGGCTCCATCGGCAGGCATCGGGCGATTCTACTTCGTCGTTGCCGTGGACGATCGTGCGCGCGGCTACATGCTGGCGCCGGATCTGTTCACGGCAGACTTCATCCGGCAGGTCGCAGCGTTCCAGGACGGCGGGGGAACGGCGGCGGAGCGTGCCGCCTATCAGGCCGCCAAGCACAGCCTGATCGGACGCCTGCTTGGCACGGGCGACGATGAACTGTGGCGTTCCTGCGAGGCGCCGGTTCCTGCCCCGCCACCGGATCGGACGGTGCAGGTCCGCGATCATGGCGCGTGCCTGAAGATTGATTTCGAGGACTGCGTGAAGTTCCACGGTCGCAGCAATATCGGCGGTCTGGCGCTCGGGCTCAGGCTGATGCAACGCGCCTTCGCTGATCTCTCCCCGGGCGGCCCGCCGGATCGCTCCGAAATCTCCGTGCGCACCGCTTTCCCCGGACTCGGGCTGCGTGATGCGGTGGAGATGATCGCGCGCGCCGGCAGCCGTGGCAGCTACACGCTGGACCTCGCGATGGCTCCTCCCTCCGCCCCGGAGGCCGCCTTGGGCCGGCTATGGTTCGAGGTGACCATCGGATCGGCGCGCGCCGCCTATGTGACGCCTCCGGGGGCCATGGGCGAGGACTTCATCAGTCTCGCCAGATTGTCCCATGAACGGTCCTTGACCCCGCCCGAGGCCCTGCGCTGGCAGGAGCTGAAGGAGCAACTTGCGGCCCGGCTTCTGGCCCTCTCGCCGCACCAGGCGCTGCTGCCGGGCTGATGCGACCATCCCGGCCGGGCGCTGCTCAGAGCGTGCGGGCGATCAGCAGCTTCATGATCTCGTTGGTGCCGCCGTAGATGCGGGCGACCCGCGCGTCCTTGAACATGCGTGCGATCGGATACTCGTCCATGTAGCCGTAGCCGCCATGAAGCTGCAGGCAGGTGTCGATGATGCGTCCCTGCAGCTCGGTAACCCAGTACTTGGCCATCGACGCCGTCGCCGCATCGAGCCTGCCGGCGAGGTGCTGGCCGACGCAGTGATTGACGAACACCTTCGCCACCGTCGCCTCGGTCTTGCATTCGGCGAGGCGGAAGGCGACGACCTGGTTGTCGATGACCGGGCGGCCGAAGGCGTGGCGCTGCCGGACGTAATCGAGCGTGACGGCAAGCGCGCGCTCGATCATCGCCATGGCCTGCACGGCGATGATCAGCCGTTCCTGTGGCAATTGCTCCATCAGTTGCACGAAGCCGCGACCTTCCTCGCCGCCGAGCAGGGCGGTCGCGGGCAGGGCCACGTCGTTGAAGAACAGCTCCGAGGTGTCCGCCGCCTCCAGCCCGATCTTGTCGAGGTTGCGGCCGCGCTCGAAGCCGGTCGCGGCCTCGGTTTCCACGACGAACAGGGAGATTCCCTTGGCGCCACGCGAGGGATCGGTCTTCGCCACCACGATGACCAGCTCGGCGGTCTGGCCGTTGGTGATGAAGGTCTTCGATCCGTTCAGCACATAGCCCTCGCCGCGCCGCCGCGCGGTGGTGCGCACGCCCTGCAGGTCGGAGCCGGCGCCCGGTTCGGTCATGGCGATCGCGCCGACCCGGGCCCCGCTGGCGAGCTGCGGCAACCAGCGCGCCTTCTGCTCGGCGGTACCGTAATGGCTGATGTAGGGCATGACGATGGCGTTGTGCAGCGTCACCCCCCAGCCATCGAGGCCACGCCGCGCGACCTCTTCCATCAGCACCACCTCGTGGCGGAAATCGCCGCCGGCACCGCCATGATCGGCATCGGTGGACAGGCCGAGCAGGCTTGCTTCCCCCGCACGCGTCCATAATGCGCGCGCCACCACCTTGTCGTGCCGCCATTGCTCGATCCGGGCGGGCGGGGCGTGGCGATCGAGGAAGTGGACCACCGAATCGCGGAAGATCGTGAGGTCCCCGTCGGTCATGTGCTCGGGCGTCGGCACGTTCAGCGTCATGGCATCTGGTCTCCTGGGGGGCGGGCGGTTGACCGCGGCGATGTGGCGGCATTATACCCATGAGTAACCACGATACCAACAAGTAACATCAATGGAACCGGGAGGCCGCGTGGCGCCGGTCCCACCAACAGGAAGGAGCGGCTTGCGTGCGACTGGAAGGAATGGCTGCGATCGTGACCGGCGGGGCCTCGGGACTGGGCGCGGCGACGGCGGACCTGCTGGCCGCCCGTGGCGCGCGGGTGAGCGTCTTCGACCGGGATGTCGAACGGGGCGAGGCGCAGGCGCGCGCGACCGGCGGCCTGTTCCAGCCCCTGGACGTGACCGATCCGGTGGCGGCGGAGGCGGCGCTCGCCGCGGCGGAGGCTGCCCATGGGGTCGCGCGCATCCTGGTGAACTGCGCCGGCATCGGCACTCCGCAGCGCGCCATCGGCCGCGACGGCCAGCCGCAGCCATTGGAGACCTTCCGCCGCGTCATCGAAGTCAACCTGATCGGCAGCTTCAACATCCTCTCGAAATTCGCCGCCCGTCTCGCTGCCGCCGAGCCGGTGGGAGAAGAGCGGGGGGTCGCGATCAACACCGCCTCGATCGCGGCCTATGACGGGCAGATCGGCCAGGCCGCCTATTCGGCCTCGAAGGGTGGGGTGGTGGGCATGACGCTGCCGCTGGCGCGCGAGCTCGCACAGCACCGCATCCGCGTGGTGACGGTGGCGCCGGGCCTGTTCCTCACACCGCTGCTCTCGGTGCTGCCGCCGGCGGCACAGGAATCGCTTGGCCAGCAGGTGCCGTTTCCGCCGCGGCTCGGCGATCCGGCGGAATATGCCGATCTGGTCGCCTGCATCATCGGCAATCCCATGCTGAACGGCGAGACCATCCGGATCGACGGCGCGCTGCGCATGGCGCCCCGCTGACGCGGTCGCGGTACCAGGGAGAAAAATGATGCCCGAAGCCTATATCGTCGCGGCCCTGCGCACCGCCGGCGGCCGGCGCGGCGGCCGGCTCGCCGGCTGGCATCCCGCCGACATGGCCGGCGAGGTGCTGAGCGCGCTGGTGGCGCATGCCGGCGTCGATCCGGCGGCGATCGACGACGTGATCATGGGGTGCGTCAGCCAGGCCGGGGAGCAGGCGTCCCATATCGGCCGCAACGCCGTGCTCGCCTCGACCCTGCCCGACAGCGTGCCGGCGGTGTCCATCGACCGGCAATGCGGGTCCTCGCAACAGGCGCTGCATTTCGCCGCCCAGGCGGTGATGTCCGGCGTGCAGGACCTGGTGATCGCCGCCGGGGTGGAGAGCATGACACGGGTGCCGATGGGCTCACCCTGCAGCCTGTACGCGAAGGCCGGGCTCGGCGTCGGCCCGTTCAGTCCGCGCATCCAGCACCGCTACGGCGTGGAGACCTTCTCGCAGTTCTCCGGCGCCGAGATGGTGGCCGTGAAATACGGGCTCGACCGCGAGCAACTCGACGTCTATGCGCTGGAGAGCCACCGGCGCGCCGCCGCGGCGACCGGGGCTGGCGCCTTCCTGCGCGAGATCCTGCCATTGCCGGTGCAAGGCCCCGACGGGTCGACGACGCTGCACCGGCACGACGAGGGCATCCGCCCTGATGCGACGGCGGAGGCGATCGCGGCGGTGAAGCCGTTGCAGGAGGGGGGGCGCATCACCGCCGCCAATGCCAGCCAGGTCTGCGACGGCGCGGCGGGCCTGCTGGTGGCGAGCGAAACCGCGCTGCGCCGCCACAACCTGACCCCGCTTGCCCGCATCCATACCCTCGTCGTCACCGGGGGCGATCCGGTCATCATGCTGGAAGAGCCGATTCCCGCGACACGCCGGGCCCTGCAACGGGCGGGCCTGTCGATCGCCGATATCGATCTCTACGAGGTGAACGAGGCCTTCGCGCCGATTCCGCTGGCCTGGCTGCAGGCGACCGGTGCCGATCCGGCACGGCTCAACGTCAATGGCGGGGCGATCGCGCTCGGCCATCCCTTGGGCGCTTCGGGGGCGAAGCTGATGGCCACGCTGGTCCACGCCTTGCGTGCGCGCGGCGGCCGCTATGGCCTGCAGACCATGTGCGAGGGCGGCGGGCTGGCCAACGTCACCATCATCGAGGCGCTTTGAACGGGGGGCGGGGGCGCCGGCACGGCGCTCCCGCAGGCCTCGGCTACAGGCCGATGAATTGCAGCGAGCCGCGTCGCAGGATGTGCACCTGCTTCGGCTCGGGCAGGCTGATGATGCCGCTGGCCATGAACTGGGCGAAGTTGCGGCACACCGTTTCCGACGACAGGCAGAGATAGTCCGCGATATCGTATCGTGACATGGGCAGGGTGAAGGCGTTGTCCCCTCCCGCGAGCCGATCCGATATCTCCAGCAGGAAGCAGGCCAGCCTTTCGCGGGCGTTCTTCTGTTCCAGCGCCAGCAGCCGGCTTTGGGTGGCGACGAGCCGGGCGTTCAGCATGTCCCGCAGCGCGGCGACGCTGGCGAAGCTGAGCGGCGCGGCCTCTTCCAGGGCGGCGAGGGAGAAGCGCTCGATCCGGCTGGGCAGGATGGCCTCGATGCCGGCACTGAGCATCTGCACTTCACCGAGGCCGATCCAGTCGCCCGGGAACAGGAAGGCCGTGATCTGCCGGCGGCCATCGGCGAGGGCGCGGCAAACGCGCAGGGCACCGCTTTGGAGATGGAAGCACTGGTCCGCCTGTCCCTGCGGCAGCCGCAGGGTCTGCCGGCGGCGGAGCTGCACGGGGTGTCCCTGCCATTCCTGCGGCAGGGTGCTGACCACGACACTGCGCAGGGCAGTCTCGTTGGCGCAAATGGGGATGGTCATTGTGGTGCTGGTGTCTTCTACGCTGCCGACTGGACATCCGGTTGGTTGAAGCGCCGGTAGACGATCTGGGACGGTCGCCCGATGAGGTATTTCCCGACACCTTCGTCCAGGGCGCGGGCATAGACCGCGAGCGCGCCGGCAATGGCATCGACCGTCCGGTCGATATCCGCGTCCTGGTGGCTGTAGCTGACGACCAGCGAGGGCATCAGCACGCCGCGGCGGATCGTCTCCTGCAGGAACAGCGAGCGGAACGCCTGCGAGGGACGGCCGGCCGGGTCCAGGGTGGCATAGGCCAGGCAACTCGGGCGGCCCACGATCTTCACGTGGTCCGTGAGCCCGTGATGCGCGATGGCCTGCCGGATCTGGGTCGCCAGGCGCGTGCCCTGACGGGTGAGGTGTTCGATGACCGGTTCGCTTTCATACACCCGCATCGTGGCCAGCGCCGCCGCCAGGGCGTGGGTCTCGGCGCCATGCGTGGTCGAGAGCAGGAAGACGCGCGGCCGGTCCACGTGATCGAGCCCGCCCAGGCGCATGAATTCGCGCTTGCCCGCCAGCGCCGAGACCGAGAAGCCATTGCCCATGGCCTTGCCGAAGGTGCTCAGGTCCGGCTCGATCCCATAGAGTCCCTGGGCGCCGTTCCGGTGCCAGCGGAAGCCGGTGATCATCTCGTCGAGGATCAGCAGGGCGCCGTTGGCGTGGCAGAGTTGCTGCAGAGCATGGAGGAAATCATTGGCCGGGTCGTCCTGGCGCGCGGGTTCCAGGATCAGGGCGGCGATCTGGCCCGGATGCTGCTCGAACAAGGCGCGGGCGCTGGCGATGTCGTTGTAGCGGAAGGTCAGGGTGAGCTGCCGCACCGTCTCGGGGATGCCGGCGTGCATCGCCGTCGTGCCGATGAACCAGTCATCGGTCGAGAAGAACGGATGGTCGGCACAGCAGGCGATCAGGCTGCGTCCGGTATAGGCGCGGGCCAGTCGCACGGCGCCCGAGGTCGCGTCCGAGCCATCCTTGCAGAACTTGACCATTTCCGCGCCTTTGATCAGGCGCAGGAACTGCTCGGCGCAGGCGACCTCGATGGTGGCCGGACGGGTGAAGTTGCAGCCATCCTCGAGGGCCTCGCGCACGGCCCGGAGAACCTCCGGATAGGCGTGCCCCAGCCCGACGGCCCGGTTGCCCATGCCGTATTCGATGAACGCGTTGCCGTCGGCGTCCCAGACATGGCAGCCGTTGCCGCTTCGGATGAAGCCGGGGGCCAGGACCGGATACTGGTCGTCCCCCTTGGCATATGTATGGCACCCGCCCGGAATCAGGCGATGGGCGATCTGACGCAGGCGCGCCGACTCGTCGAAGCAGTGTTCCTTTTGGCTCACGTTGCTTTCTCACTCACGCTGCTTGCTCAGGCCAAATGAAACGGCAGCCGGTGCTGGTTCGCACCGGGTGGAAGCAGTTGGATCAGTCAGGCCAGTAGTTGCCGGATCCAGATAATTTTCTGGACCGCTTCTTGCAAAGCACAAACTCATTAGCGTGCGGGAAAGAACTACTGCGATCCGCACGCCGGCATATACGCCATCATGCCGGCATGATGGCGTATATGCCGGCCGCTGCACCGAGGCGGGACGCCGGGATCATCCCACCGGTCTGGCGGCTTCCCCGGCGATCCAGGCGCGGAAGGCGATCAGCGGCGGGAAGGTGACGCGTTCGAGCGGCACGGCCAGGTAATAGGCTTCGGCGCCGCCGCGCATCTCCGCCCCGGCCAGCACCAGATCACCCCGCTGCAGTTCCTCGGCGATCAGGAAGGTCGGCAGCAGGGCGATGCCCAGCCCGGCGACCGCCGCCTGGGTGGCGGCGGCGAACTGGTCGAACAACATGCCATGCACGGTCGCGTCCGGCACCCCGTTGGCCGCCAGCCAGCGTTCCCACCCGTCCGGCCGCGAGGTCAGGTGCAGCAGCGGCAGATTGAGGAAATCGGCGGCGCAGCGCGGGGCGTGGGCGGCCAGGAAGGCAGGGCTGCAGGCCGGGGCGATGGTCTCGGACATCAGGAAGGTCAGCTCCGCGCCCGGCCAGTGCGGATGCCCGAAGTGGATCGCCGCATCCACCGAATCCAGGCGGAAATCGAACGGCGACAGGCGGGAGACGAAGTTCACCGACACCCCCGGATGGGCGCCGAGGAAGCCCTTCAGCCGCGGCGCCAGCCAGCGCGCGCCGAAGGTGGGCAGAATGGCGAGATTGAGCGTGCCCCCGTGCGGGTTGGCGCGCAGGTTCAATGACGCGGTGGAAATGCGCCGCAACGCCTCGTGGATCTCACGGGCATAGCCCTGGCCGGCCAGGGTCAGCCGGATCGATTGCCGCTCGCGCACGAACAGCGCCACCCCCAGTTGCGCCTCCAGCGCCTTGATCTGCCGGCTCACCGCGCTTTGCGTCAGGTCCAGCTCGCGCGAAGCCGCCGTCACGCTGCCGGTCCGGGCCGCGGCCTCGAACGCCGCCAGCAACGACATGGACGGCAGGAAACGCCGCGCGGTCAGCATGGTCATTCCCTCCTGGAATGAACTCCCGATCAAACGTCGATATTCGGCATCACCGCCCGGCTGTAAACCCGCCGTGATGAGGCATGCCCGCTCGGCGGCCTCGCTGACCCGGCTTGTTCGGTTCCGAGAGAGAACGATGATGGTGACAGACTCGCGTTCCCATGGCCTCTGGGCGGAAACCGCGCCGCCGCCGCCGGACGCGCCGGCACTGAGGGGGGACGTTCGGGTTGACGTCGCCATTGTCGGCGGCGGCTATACCGGCCTCTCGGCGGCGCTGCACCTGGCCCAGGCGGGCACCCGCGCGGTGGTGCTGGAGGCCCGCAGCTTCGGCTTCGGCGGCGCCGGCCGGAATGTCGGCCTGATCAATGCCGGCATGTGGGTGATGCCCGACGACCTGCCGGGCGAGCTCGGGCCGGTACATGGCGAGCGCCTGCTGCATCTGCTCGGCGACGCGCCGCAGCAGGTGATGCAGATCATCGACGCCCACGGCATCGCCTGCGAGTTGCAGCGCGCCGGCACGCTGCATTGCGCGGTCGGCGACGCCGGCCTGCGCGAGATCGAGGCCCGCGCCACCCAGTGGGCGAAGCGCGGGGCCCCGGTCGAGGTGCTGTCGGCCGAGGCGACGGCGGCGCGCATCGGCACCCGGGCTTACAGCGGGGCGCTGCTCGACCGGCGCGCCGGCACGCTGCAGCCGCTTGCCTATGCGCATGGCCTCGCGCACGCGGCGGCCCGGGCCGGGGCGGTGTTGCATGCCGGCAGCGCCGTCACCGCCTGCGAGCGCGCCGGCGGGGAATGGCGGCTGCGCACCGCCGGCGGCACGGTGCGGGCCGACTGGGTGATCGTCGCCACCGATGCCTACAGCGAAGGCCCGTGGCGCGTGGTGCGCGGCGAGCAGGTCCACCTGCCGTATTTCAACCTGGCCACGTCGCCACTCGACCCGGCGCTGCGCCGGCAGATCCTGCCGGGCGGGGAGGGGTGCTGGGACACCAAGGAAGTGCTGTCCTCCTTCCGCATGGATGCCGCCGGACGGCTGGTGTTCGGCAGCGTCGGCGCGCTGCGCGCCGGCGGCGCCGCCGTGCACGATGCCTGGGCGCGGCGGTCGCTGCGCCGGCTGTTCCCGGCGCTCGGCGAGGTCCGCTTCGGGCATGCCTGGTACGGCTGGATCGGCATGACCGACAACGCCCTGCCGCGGCTGCACCGCTTCGCCCCGAACGTGATCGGCTTTTCCGGCTATAACGGCCGCGGCATCGCCCCGGGCACCGTGTTCGGCCAGGTGCTGGCGCGGCACGTGCTCGGCGACCTGCCCGAGCAGGAGATGCCGCTGCCCTGGACCGATCCCCGGGCACCGTCCTTCCGGCTCGCCCGCGAATTCGGCTACGAGGCCGGCGCGCAACTGGTCCATTTCACCGGCGAACGCTTCTAGTCCGCCCGCGTCACTCCTTTTCATCGTCAAGCCGCGAGAGATCCCCATGCTCCCAGCCTCCCGCAACCTCCCCGCCGAGGTCCGTGACCTGCTCGCCACCCTCGGAGTGGCGGATGCGCTGCGACCGGATGGCGCCCTGGCCCTGCGTTCGCCGATCGATGGCAGCATCCTCGGCCGGGTCGTCACCGACAGCGATGCCGACGCCGAGGCGAAGCTGGCACGGGCGCAGGCCGCGTTCCTGCAGTGGCGGCAGGTGCCGGCGCCGCAGCGCGGCGAACTGGTCCGGCTGTTCGGCCTGGAACTGCGCTCCGCCAAGGCCGCGCTCGGGCGGTTGGTGTCGATCGAGGTGGGCAAGGTCGCCTCCGAGGGCCAGGGCGAGGTCCAGGAGATGATCGACATCTGCGACTTCGCCGTCGGCCTGTCGCGGCAGCTGCACGGCCTGACCATCGCCACCGAGCGGGCCGAGCACCGGATGATGGAGACCTGGCATCCGCTCGGCGTCACCGGCATCATCTCGGCCTTCAACTTCCCGGTCGCGGTCTGGGCCTGGAACGCCGCGCTGGCGCTGGTCTGCGGCAACAGCACGGTGTGGAAGCCCTCGCCACGCACGCCGCTCTGCGCGCTGGCAACGCTGGCGCTGCTGCGCCGGGCGCAGGACCGCTTCGTCGCCGCCGGAGGCAGCGCGCCGGAGGGGCTGGCGGAATTGCTGCTGGGCGGGCAGGAGCTGGCCGAGAAGCTGGCCGAACATCCGCTGGTGCCGCTGGTCTCGGCGACCGGCTCGACCGCCATGGGCCGGGCTTTGGCGCCGCGGCTGGCGGCGCGCTTCGCCCGTGCCATCCTGGAGCTCGGCGGCAACAACGCCGCCATCGTCTGCCCGAGCGCCGATCTCGATCTGGCGGTGCGCGCCATCGCCTTCGCCGCCATGGGCACCGCCGGCCAGCGCTGCACCACGCTGCGGCGGCTGTTCGTGCAGGCGGAGGTCTACGACGTGCTGGTGCCGCGGCTGCGGGCCGCGTACCGCTCGGTGCCGGTCGGCGACCCGCTGAGCGAAGGCACGCTGGTCGGGCCGCTGATCGACGGCCAGGCCTTCGCCGCCATGCAGCGCGCCCTGGCCGAGGCCCGCGCCGCCGGCGGCGTGGTGCACGGCGGCGAGCGCGTCGATGCCGGCGCGGCGGACGCGTTCTACGTGCGCCCGGCCCTGGTGGAGATGCCCGCCCAGACCGAGCCGGTCTGCGAGGAAACCTTCGCGCCGATCCTGTACGTGATGCGCTATGACACGCTGGATGCGGCGCTGGCGCTGAACAACGCGGTGCCGCAGGGCCTGTCCTCGTCGATCTTCACCAACGACCTGCGCGAGAGCGAGGCGTTCCTGTCGGTCAACGGCTCGGATTGCGGCATCACCAACGTCAATATCGGCCCCTCCGGGGCGGAGATCGGCGGGGCGTTCGGCGGCGAGAAGGAAACCGGCGGCGGGCGGGAATCCGGCTCGGATGCCTGGAAGGGCTATATGCGCCGCGCCACCGCCACCATCAATTACGGCCGCAGCCTGCCGCTCGCCCAGGGCGTGCGGTTCGACATCACCTGAGCGGCGGGGCGCACACCCATGGACCAGCTTTCCGACGCGACGGCGTTCCGCGCCGCCGCCCGGCTCGGCGGCATCGGCGTCTCGGAGATCCTGCGCATCGGCGCCGAGGCGCTGCGGCTGCGGCAGGCGGGGGCGAACATCATCATCCTCGGCGCCGGCGAGCCGGATTTCGACACGCCTGATCCCATCAAGGAGGCCGCCGCCCAGGCCATGCGCGCCGGCGCGACCAAATACACCGCGCTCGACGGCATGCCGGCGCTGAAGGCGGCGATCGCCGCCAAGTTCCGCCGCGACAACGGCCTTGATTACACGCCCGCCGAGATCAGCGTCGGCGCCGGGGCCAAGCAGGTCATCCACAACGCGCTGATGGCGACCCTCGATCCTGGCGATGAGGTGATCATCCCGACGCCGTGCTGGGTCTCCTATCTCGACATGGTGCGCATCGCCGGCGGCGTACCGGTGACGTTGGCCTGCACCGAGGCCAACGGCTTCCGCCCGGACCCGGCCGCGCTGGAAGCGGCGATCACGCCGCGCACCCGCTGGATTATCCTCAATTCCCCGGGCAACCCGACCGGCGCGGCCTTCACGGCCGCCGAGTACCGCCCGGTGCTGGATGTGCTGCTGCGCCATCCGCAGGTCTGGGTGATCGCCGACGACATCTACGAGCACATCCTCTACGACGGGCTGGCCTTCGCCACCCCGGCCGCGGTCGAGCCGGAGCTGTGGGCGCGCACGCTGACGGTGAACGGCGTCTCCAAGGCCTATGCCATGACCGGCTGGCGGATCGGCTATGGCGGCGGCCCCGCCGCGCTGATCCGGGCCATGGCGGTGGTGCAGAGCCAGTCCACCTCCTGCCCATCCTCGGTCAGCCAGGCGGCGGCGCTCGCCGCCCTGAAAGGGCCGCAGGACGGACTGGCTGCCCGCCGCGACTCCTTCCAGGCGCGGCGGGACCTGGTAGTGGACGCGCTCAACGCCATTCCCGGCCTGAGCTGCCTGCGGCCGCAGGGCGCGTTCTACGTGTTCCCCGGTTGCGCCGGGGTGATCGGGGCCACGACGCCGGACGGCAGGACGATCGCCTCCGACCGCGATTTCTGCAGCTTCCTGCTGCACGACGCGGGGGTCGCGGTGGTGCCGGGCTCGGCCTTCGGGCTCGCCCCTTATTTCCGCATCTCCTACGCCACAGCCATCGAGGAACTGCGCGAGGCGCTGGCGCGCATCGCCCGCGCGGTGGCGACCCTGCGTCCCCCCGCCGCATGACCGGAGACCTGACGATGACTGCCCCAACCGCCGCCACGCGGCTCGTGGACGGCCTGCTCGCCAATGGCGTCGATACCATCTTCGGCGTGCCGGGCGAGAGCTTCCTGGCGGTGCTCGACGCGCTGTACCAGCAGCCGATCCAGTTCATCAACGCCCGCCAGGAAGGGGGGGCGGCGATGATGGCTGCCGCCCAGGCCCGGCTGACCGGCCGCCCCGGCATCTGCATGGTGACCCGCGGGCCGGGCGCCACCAACGCCTGTTCCGGCGTGCACGTCGCCTTCCAGGATTCGCTGCCGATGATCCTGTTCATCGGCCAGGTGGCGCGCTCGCAGATCGACCGCGAGGCGTTCCAGGAAATCGACTATCGCCGCATGTTCGGGCAGATGGCGAAATGGGTCGCGCAGATCGACGACCCGTCGCGCATGGCGGAATATGTCAGCCGGGCCTTCCATGTGGCGCTCTCCGGCCGGCCCGGGCCGGTGGTGCTGGCGCTGCCCGAGGACATGCTGCGCCAGCCCGCCGGCGCGGCGGCACTGGCCCCCGCCCGGCCGGCCGAATCCGCCCCCACCCCGGCAGCGCTCGATGAGGTGCGCGCGCTGCTGGCGGCGGCGCAGAAGCCCTTCCTGCTGCTGGGTGGTGGCGGCTGGACGGAAGCGGCCTGCGCGGACATCCGCCATTTCGCCGAGGCCAATGCGCTGCCGGTCGGCGTGTCGTTCCGCTGTCAGGACCTGCTGGATAACGAGCATCCCAATTATGCCGGCCATGTCGGCATCGGCATCGATCCCGGCCTCGCGAAAGCGATCCGCGAGTCCGACCTGCTGCTGGTGCTGGGCGCGCGCCTGGGCGAGATGACCACCAGCGGCTACACCCTGATCGAGCCGCCACGGCCGCGCCAGACGCTGGTGCACATTCATCCCGACCCGGAAGAACCGGGACGGGTCTATTTCCCCGACCTGCCGATCGCCGCCGACATGCGTTCCGCCGCCGCCGCGCTGCGGGCGCTGGGCACGGTGGCACGGGCCGATGCAGCGCGGACCGCTGCGCTGCATGCCGGCTACCTTGCCTTCAGCACGCCGGCCGAAGCGGGCGGGGCGCTCGATCTGGGTAAGGTGGTGCAGCAGGTGCGCGCCGCCCTGCCCGATGACGCCATCATCAGCAACGGCGCCGGCAACTACGCCATCTGGCTGCACCGCTTCTTCCGCTACCGGCGCTTCGGCACCGAGCTGGCGCCGACCAGCGGTTCCATGGGCTTCGGCACCCCGGCCGCCGTCGCCGCGGCACTGACCCGTCCGGGCACGCCGGTGGTCGCGTTTTCCGGCGATGGCTGCTTCATGATGACGATGCAGGAATTCGCGACCGCGGTGCAGTGCGGCGCGAAGCTGGTGCAGATCGTCGTCAACAACGGCATCTACGGCACCATCCGCATGCACCAGGAGCGCCGCTATCCCGGCCGGGTAAGCGGCACCGGGCTCGATCTGCGCACCGATTTCGCCGCGCTGGCCCGTGCCCTCGGCGGCAGCGGCGAGACGGTGACCGAGGATGCCGAATTCCCCGCCGCGTTCGCGCGCGCCCTGGCCGCGCCGGGACCGGCGCTGATCGAGTTGCGCGTCGATCCCGAGGTGCTGACCCCGTCGAGCAGCATCACCTCCACCCGCGCGGCGGCGCTTGCCGGCGCACGCTGAGACCGAGGCAGCGGGACACTGCCGGCGCGGCCGTTACGGGCCGCGTCGGGCGGGCGGTCGCGGGCGGGCAGGCAGCGGCATCTCGGCAAAGGAGATCGCCCGGTGGTTGAACCGGCTGGCGTCCGGGAACGTGGCCCCGGCGTCCTGCCGCCGGCGGCTGGGCGGATGGCCATAGGCCTTGCGGAACTGGCGTGAGAAATGGGCGCAGTCGGCGAAGCCCGCCTGCAACGCCACTTCCGTTACGCTCAGGTCGGTGTTGCTCAGCACCCAGGTCGCGTAGCGCAGGCGCAGGTCGCGATAGGCCGAGGCCGGGCTGGTCGACAGCGCTTCCTGGAACAGCCGCTCCAGGTGCCGCACGGTCAGGCCGAGGCGGCTGGCGATCTCGGGGATGGGCAGGGGAGAGGCGATGTTCTGCTCCATCAGCAGCAGGCCGCGGCGCACGCGCTCGTCGCTGACCCCGACCGACATCGGCGGATGGGGCTGCGCCGCCTCGGCACTGCGCGCCCGGTCATAGAGCAGGATGTGCAGCGTCTTCTGCGCCACCGCCTGGCTGAAATGCCGCTCGATCAGGTAGGCGGCGAGGTCGGCCACGCCGCCGCCGCCGGAACAGGTGATGCGGTCGCCATCGACCAGGAACAGCCGGTCCGCCGTGACCTGGTGGTCGGGAAATTCGTTCAGGAAATCCTGGTAGTGGTACCAGCTGACGCAGCAGCGCCGGCCGTTCATCAGCCCCTCGCGGCAGAGCAGCAGGCTACCGGTGCAGACGCCGATCAGCGGCACGCCGCTCAGGGCCGCTTCGTGCAGATAGGCGCTTGCCGCCGGGCCCAGGCTCGGGCCAGCGTGCAGGATACCGCCGACCAGCACGACATAGTCGAAGTTCCGCGGCTGCTCGTAGCCATGCGTGGGCGTGACGGAGACGCCACTGCTGCTGCGGATCGGCTGGTCGGGACGGCCGATGACGCTCCAGGAGCAGCGCAACTGGCGGGAACCGTCGCCCTCGTCGGCGGCGAGCCGCAGCATGTCCACGAACAGCGCGAAGGCCGACATGGTGAAGCCGTTGGCCAGGACGAAGCCGATCTTCAGGATACGAGGCTGCATCGCAGGCATTCGTTCTCCGCTTCGTCCGTGGCGTTCCGGGGCCATGCCGGAGTTTGGCCCCGTGGGTGGCGGCAGGGCAAGATCCGATGCCGCCCCTGGGCGGCTAGTTCATGACGCGCGGCGTGCCGGTATCGGCCCCCGACGGATCGAGGCCGAAGGACTTCAGGAAGCCCGCCAGGGCGCCGTTGCGGTGCATCTCGACGATGTTCGCATCGATCGCCGCCCCGAGCGAGGCATTGCCCTTGGTGTAGAGCACGGTGGCCTGCGCCGCGTCGGCGGTTGCCTTCACCCGCGGGTCGGGCTGGGCCACCTTGACGATGATGCCCGGATAGGCGCCCTTCTTCTGCGCGTAGGCGCCGGTGCCGTAGCTGTCCACGCCCATCTCGACGCGCCCGGCGACGAGATCTTGCATCAGCGCGACCGGGTTCGGATAGATCTTGAAGTTGCCGCCAAGCAGCTTCTGCAGGTCGGGCACCCACATGAAGCCGGCGACCGCGCCCACCTTCTTGCCAACCAGGGCGGCGACGGTGGAGGCGCCATCCTTCGAGTAGATGCCCATCTGGTCGAGATAGGTGGGATGGGACAGGCCCATGACCTTCGCCCGCTCGGCGGTGCGGTACCAGTCGCCGACGGCGACGTCGGCCTTGCCGCTGATCACGTGCTGGATCCCGGCCGCCGGATCGATCACGATCGGCACCACGGTCAGGCATTCGGCTTTGGCGATGCTCTTGACGATCTCGCCGTCGACGCCGCCGATCTCGCCCCCCGCGGTGATGGCGTAGGGGGGATATTCGTAGATTGCCACCGTGAGCTTGCCGGGGCTCACCAGCGAATCGATCTTGTGGGCGGGCTTGCAGGTCTGTGCCCCGGCCGTGCCACAACCAAGCAGGCCTGCGACGAGCAGCGCGGCGAGGAAACGCGGTCTCATGGTCATCATGCGGGTCAGCCTTCTGTTGGGGGGAGTCGCCCGGATGGGCTCAGGCGGCGTGGTGGCCGAGACGTCGCTCCAGCAGGGACACCAGGATCGTCGCCGGGATGCAGACCGCGGCGAACATCAGCCCGGCGAGAACGAAGATCGGCAGGTAGCGGAAGGTATTGGAGCCGACCATGTAGGCCTGGCTCACGATCTCCGGCAGCGCGATCGTGAAGCAGAGCGAACTCGCCTGCAGCATGATGATGGCGAAGCCGAGCAGCGCCGGTACGGAAACCCGCAGCGCCTGCGGCAGGATCACGTAGCGCAGCGCATCGAGATGGCTCAGCCCGATCACGGCGGCCGCTTCGCGCTGCCCGGGCGGAACCGCTTCCAGCCCGGCGCGGATGATCTCGCTGGTGTAGGCGCCGGTGCACCAGGCCAAGGCGAGGCTCGCCGCCACGAAGGAAGAAAGCGACAGCCCCGCCGTCGGCAGGCCGAAATAGGCGAATTGCAGCAGGATCAGCGCCGGCGTGCCGCGCCCGATTTCCACCACCGCCAGGGCGGACCAGCGCGCCAGTCGCGACCGCGCCTGCACCCCGAGCGCCAGCACCATGCCGAGCGGGATGCCAAGCAGCAGGCAGGCAGCCGTCACCTCCAGGCTGATCACGAAGCCATCGAGCAGCGAAGGGAACCACTCGATCCAGAATTCCAGGACGTCGCTCATGGTGCCACGTGCGCCTTCAGCCGCTGGTCGGCCCGCCGCGCGAGCCAGGCGATCGGCAGGCTGACGATGATGTAGACAAGGCCAGCCGCGGCGTAGACATCGAGCCCGCGGAAGGTCTGCTGCGAAAGATGGTAGGCCTGGAACGAGATGTCCTGGACACCGATCGCCGAGGCGACGGCGGTGTCCTTCAGCAGGCCGATCGCGTAGGTGGTCGCCGAGGGGAAGGCGATCCGCACCACCTGCGGCCCGATCACGTCGATCAGCTCGTGGCGCAAGGGCAGGTTCAGCGCCAGCGAGGCTTCCCATTGCCCGACATGGATGGCCGCGAGCGCGCCACGATAGATCTCGGCCATGTTGGCCGCGGTGATGAGGCCGAGCCCGATCGCCGCCGAGGTGAACGGGTCAAGCTGGACATAGCCGAAGCCGACACCGAAGAAGATGAAGAACAGCCAGACGATCGGCGGGATCGCGCGGAAGGTCAGGATCAGCGCCATGCTGGTGAAGCGCACCAGGTTGAGCTTTGAGAACCGCATGGCGCAGAGCGGCACGCCCAGCACCAGGCCGATCAGGAAGGAGAGGGCGGTGAGCGCAACCGTCGACGGCAGGCCGGCCAGGATCGCCGCCAGGTCCTCGAGGATGATCATCGGTCCTTGACCGCGTGCAGGAAGCGCTGTCCCCGTTCGGTCTGCGGATTGCGCATGACGCTCGCGCTCGGGCCTTCCTCGACCACGACGCCATCGGCCATGATCATCACGCGATTCGAGACGCTTTCGGCGAAATGCATCTCGTGCGTGACCACGATCATGGTCATCCCGCCCTCGGCCAGTTCGCGCATCACCGCCAGTACTTCGAGCCCGAGCTCGGGGTCGAGGGCCGAGGTGGGTTCGTCGAACAGCATGACCTGTGGCCCAAGCGCGAGGGCCCGGGCGATGGCGATGCGCTGCTGCTGGCCGCCCGAGCAGCGGGCCGGATACTGATGTGCCTTGTCGGCAAGTCCCACCCGTCGCAGCAACTGCATGGCAATCGCTTCCGCCTCGTCGCGGCTGCGGCCCAGGGTGCGTTCCTGCGCGAGGCAGATGTTGCGCAGCACGGTCAGGTGCGGAAACAGGTTGAAGGACTGGAACACCATGCCGACGGCGCGGCGCAACCGGGCCAGGTCCTTGCGTGGGCAGGGCTTGCCTGCCTCGTAGGTCACGCCGGCCACGGTGACCCGGCCCTCGGTCGGCGGCTCCAGCAGGTTCACGCAGCGCAGCAGCGTGCTTTTGCCGGACCCGCTCGGCCCGATGATGGCGACCACCTCTCCCGCATGCAGCCGCAGATCGACGCCCTTGATGACTTCGTGATGGCCAAAGCTTTTGTGGATGGCGTCGAGACGCACCAGATCCTGGCGAGGATGCCCGGTACAGCCGGTGGGATCCTGGCCGGCGGCGGGTGCGTCACTGTCTCCGGTCGGGGGGGACATCAACCGCGTCGCGGGCGGGCCCATCCGATGATCCATCTTGAGTTCCTCGCCGTTTTGTTCCGGTTGATTGATCGTTGATCAGCAGACCCGAAAACCCCGGCGTGTTCTTGAACGGGATGGACTCACGATTTGCAGATTCACGACATCAGATGTAAAAATCCGACGTTTCCGCACAAAACTGCGGCAAAGTGGCGTCGTGTATGCATTTTGCTGTTGATTGGCCCATTTTGTAGGCAGGCTGGCGCCGGATGGGTGCCGGCGCCGCCCCTCAATCGCTCAGTAGACGACCACCGAGCGGATCGACTCCCCGGCATGCATCAGCTCGAAGCCCTTGTTGATGTCCTCGAGCGGCATGGTGTGGGTGATCAGGTCGTCGATGTTGATCTTGCCTTCCATGTACCAGTCGACGATCCGCGGCACGTCGGTGCGCCCGCGCGCACCGCCGAAGGCCGAGCCCTTCCAGACGCGCCCGGTGACGAGCTGGAAGGGGCGGGTGGAGATCTCGGCACCGGCGGGGGCCACGCCGATGATGATGCTTTCCCCCCAGCCGCGATGGCAGCTTTCCAGCGCCTGGCGCATCACCGTGACATTGCCGGTGCAGTCGAAGGAGTAGTCGGCACCGCCGCCGGTCAGGTCCTGCACCGCCTGCACGACCTTGTCGCTGCCGATTTCGGTCGGGTTGACGAAATGGGTCATGCCGAATTTGCGGGCGATTTCCTGCCGCGCCGGGTTGATGTCCACGCCGATGATCCGGTCCGCGCCCACCATCCGCGCACCCTGGATCACGTTCAGCCCGATGCCGCCCAGGCCGAACACGGCGACAGTGGAGCCGGGCCGGACCTTGGCCGTGAAGATCACCGCGCCGATGCCGGTGGTGACGCCGCAGCCGATGTAGCAGATCTTGTCGAACGGCGCGTCCTCGCGCACCTTGGCCAGGGCGATCTCCGGCAGCACGGTGAAGTTGGAGAAGGTCGAGCAGCCCATGTAGTGGAACAGGGGCTGGCTGCCGCCGACCGGCTCGCAGGAGAAGCGCGAGGTGCCGTCCGGCATCACCCCCTTGCCCTGGGTGCCGCGGATCGAGGTGCAGAGATTGCTGCGCTGGCTGAGGCAGGTTTTGCACTGGCGGCATTCCGGCGTGTAGAGCGGAATGACGTGGTCGCCCGGCTTCACGCTGGTGACGCCGGCCCCGACCTCGCGCACGATGCCCGCCCCCTCGTGGCCGAGGATCGCGGGAAACAGGCCCTCTGAGTCCAGGCCCGAGAGCGTATAGGCGTCGGTGTGGCAGATCCCGGTGGCCATGACTTCCACCAGGACCTCGCCTGCCTTCGGGCCTTCGAGGTCCACGGTCTCGATCGTGAGCGGCTGGTTGGCGGCCCAGGCGACGGCGGCACGGGTCTTCATGGCTGGTTCCTTCGATGCACGCAGGCTGATGCGATGTGTCGGAGTGTGGCGGCGCGGTCAGGCTGATCCGGGAGACGTCCCGTGAGCCTTCAGGCGGCAGGGATGCCGCATAGACACGATCGCCCCGCCTCGCAAGGCGGCCGGGTTCGCAGGCAGACGAATGTCGCATTTGTTCAAGGGACCGGGCGCCCCCATGCTCGCCCGCCGCGAAGCGCCCATGCGATAAGCCTGGTTCCGGCAAGGTCGGACGGACAGGACATGCAGCGATTCTCGGCTCTCTCCCTCCTTCAGCAGAGCCTGCGCGGCCAGATGGGCTGGTCCCCGCAGTGGCGCTCGCCGGAGCCAAGGCCCGAGTACGACGTCATCATCGTCGGCGGCGGTGGCCACGGGCTGGGGGCGGCCTATTACCTCGCCAAGGAGCACGGCATCCGCAACGTGGCGGTGCTGGAGCGCGGCTGGATCGGCGGCGGCAATTCGGGCCGCAATACCACGATCATCCGCTCCAACTACCTCTTCGACGAGAGCGCGGCGCTGTTCGAGCACTCGGTCAAGCTGTGGGAGGGGCTGGCCCGGGAGCTGAACTACAACGTCATGTTCTCCCAGCGCGGCTGCCTGATGCTCGCGCACACCGTGCATGACGTGCAATCCTTCAAGCGCCATGTTCACGCCAACCGCCTGCAAGGCATCGATAACGAGTGGCTGACGCCGGAGCAGGCGCGGGAATTCTGCCCGCCGCTGAACATCTCGCCCACCCTGCGCTATCCGGTGCTTGGCGCGGCGCTGCAGCGCCGGGCGGGCACGGCGCGACACGATGCGGTGGTCTGGGGCTTCGCCCGCGCCGCCGACGCGCGCGGCGTCGATATCATCCAGAATTGCGAGGTCACCGGCATCCTGCGCGACGCACAGGGGGCGGTCTGTGGCGTCGATACCACGCGCGGGACGATCCGGGCGCGCCGGGTGGGGGTTTCGGCGGCGGGGCACACCTCGATGGTGATGGCGATGGCGGGGGTGCGCATGCCGCTCGATTCCACGCCGCTGCAGGCGCTGGTCTCGGAGCCGGTGAAGCCGGCCTTTCCCTGCATCGTCATGTCGAACACCGTGCACGCCTATATCAGCCAGTCCGACAAGGGCGAGATGGTGATCGGTGCCGGCACCGATTCCTACAATTCCTACAGCCAGCGCGGTGGGTTGCACATCGCCGCGCACACGCTGGACGCGATCTGCGACCTGTTCCCGATGTTCCGCCGCCTGCGCATGCTGCGCAACTGGGGTGGCATCGTCGACAACACCCGCGACCGCTCGCCGATCATCGGCAAGACACCGGTGCCCGGGCTGTTCGTCAATTGCGGCTGGGGCACCGGCGGCTTCAAGGCCACGCCGGGCTCGGCCAACATTTTCGCCTGGACGCTGGCGAAGGGCGAGCCGCATCCGCTGGCGGCGCCGTTCGCCATGGACCGGTTCCGCGACGGCATGCTGATCGACGAATCCGCCGCCGCCGCGGTGGCGCACTGAGACAGTGCCTGCGATGATTTCTTCCCTGTCCTGCCGGAAGGCCGACCCATGCTGCTGATCGAGTGTCCCTATTGCGGCAAGCGCCCGGAGTTGGAATTCAGCTACGGCGGCGAGGCACATATCGCCCGCCCGGCGAACCCGGCCGCGCTCACCGACGCGGAATGGGCCGAGTATCTCTATGTCCGCACCAACCCCAAGGGGGACTACGCCGAGCGCTGGCGCCACGTGCATGGCTGCGGGCGGTACTTCAACGTGCTGCGCAACACCATCAGCGACCGGATCCTGGCGACGTACAGGACCGGCGAGCCGCGCCCGGACCTGGGCGGCAAGGAGGTCGCATGAGCCCGTCCTTCCGCACCGCATCCGGCGGGCGCATCGACCGCGGGCGGAAGCTGCGGTTCAGCTTCGATGGCCGTTCCTATATCGGCTACCAGGGGGACACCCTGGCTTCCGCCCTGCTCGGCAACGGCGTGCATCTTCTGGCCCGGTCCTACAAGTTCCATCGCCCGCGCGGCATCCTCGCGGCGGGATCGGACGAACCGAACGCGCTGGTGGGCGTCGGGCGGGACGAGGCGCATTATTCGCCGAACCTGCGCGCGACCCAGGTGGAGCTGTACGAAGGGCTGAAGGCCGAGAGCCAGAACCGCTGGCCCTCGCTGCGCTTTGACCTCGGGGCGCTGGCCGGGCTCGCCGGGCCGTTCATGCCGCCCGGCTTCTACTACAAGACCTTCATGTGGCCGCGCGGCGCCTGGGACAAATTCTACGAGCCGCGGCTGCGGGCCCTCGCCGGGCTCGGCCGCGCCCCGGTCGCGGCGGATGCGGACCGCTATGTCAGCCGCTACGCCCATGCCGACGTGCTGGTCGTCGGCGGCGGGCCGGCCGGCCTCGCGGCGGCGCTGGCGGCGGCGGAGGCGGGCGCGCGGGTGATCCTGTGCGACGAGCAGGCGGAGTTCGGCGGTTCCCTGCTGGCCGACACCACGGCGACAATCGACGGGCGCCCGGCCGCGCTGTGGCTGGCCGATACGCTGGCCGCGTTGCACCGGCATGAGCGGGTGCGGTTGTTCAGCCGCACCACGGCCTTCGGCTATTATCCGCACAATATGGTCGGCCTTGCCGAGCGCGTGACGGATCATCTTGCCGGTCCCGATCCGGCACTGCCGCGTGAACGGTTGTGGCAGGTGCGCGCGCGGGAGATCGTGTTCGCCGCTGGCGCGCTGGAACGTCCCCTGGTGTTCCCCGGCAATGACCGGCCGGGCGTCATGCTCGCCGATGCCGCCCGCACCTACGCCACGCGGTATGGCGTGCGCTGCGGCACGCGCGCGGTGATCGTCACCGCGCATGACGAGGCGTACCGGGCCGCGCTTGACCTGAACCACGCCGGGATCGCCATCGTCGCCATTGCCGATATCCGGCCCGCCCCTGGCGGTCCGCTGGTGGAAGCGGCGCGCGCTGCCGGCCTGCCGGTGCGCACGGCGACCACGATTGCCGGCACGCGCGGTCGGCTGCGCGTCGCCGGCGCTACCCTTGCCCCGCTCGGCGGCGACGGTGCGCCGGAACCGGTGGCATGCGATCTGGTGCTGATGTCGGGCGGCTTCACCCCGAGCGTGCATCTGTTCTCGCAGACGCGCGGCACGCTCCGCTTCGATGCCGCGCGGCAGATCTACCTGCCGGGCGCCTCGGTCGAGCATGAGCGCTCGGCCGGGGCCTGTCGCGGCGTGTTCGGCCTGGCCGCGGCGCTTGCCGACGGCACTGCGGCCGGGGAAGGCGCGGCCCGTGCCGCCGGGTTCGGCGGTGCGGCCCCGCGCAGCTTCGCGGTTGCCGGCGCCGAGACGGGCACGGGCGGGCATATCGGCAGCCTGCCGCAGCGCGACAGCGCGGTGTCCGGCGAGGCCTTCGTCGATTTCCAGAGCGACGTGACCGCCCGCGACCTGGTGCTGGCGACGCGGGAAGGCTTCCATTCCATCGAGCACGTCAAGCGCTATACCGCGACCGGCATGGCGACCGACCAGGGCAAGACCTCCAACATGAACGCGCTCGGCATCGTCTCGCAGGTGCTCGGGCGGGAGGTTGAGAAAGTCGGCCTGACCACGTTCCGCCCGCCCTATACGCCGGTGACCTTCGGCGGCTTCGCCGGGCTCGCGCGTGGCGACCTGTTCGAGCCCATCCGCACCACGCCGATCCATGACTGGGCGGTCGCGCAGGGGGCGGTGTTCGAGGACGTGGGCATGTGGAAGCGTGCCCGCTACTTCCCGCGCGGCACCGAAACCATGGACGAGGCGGTGGCGCGCGAGTGCCGCGCCGTGCGCGGCGGCGTCGGTCTGTTCGACGCCTCGACGCTGGGCAAGATCGAGGTGGTCGGTCCGGACGCGGCCGAGTTCATGAACCGCATGTATGTCAACGCCTGGACGAAGCTGGCCCCGGGGCGTTGCCGCTACGGCGTGATGCTGCGTGAGGAAGGCTTCGTGCTTGATGACGGCGTGGTCGGTCGCATCGCCGCCGATCGCTTCCACGTCACCACGACCACCGGCGGCGCCGCCCGTGTGCTGGCGCTGATGGAGGACTACCTGCAGACCGAGTGGCAGGACCTGCGGGTCTGGCTGACCTCGACCACCGAGCAATGGGCGGTGATTGCCGTCCAGGGGCCGAAAGCCCGGCTGGTATTGCAGGATCTGGTGGAAGGCGTCGACCTCTCGGCGCAGACACTGCCGCACATGGCGGTGGTGGAAGGCCGGATCCACGGTGTGCCGATGCGTCTGTTCCGCGTGTCCTTCTCCGGAGAGCTCGGTTTCGAGGTCAACGTGCCCGCCGCCCATGGCCGCGCCGTGTGGGAGGCGATCCACGCGGCGGGTCAACCGCATGGCATCACCCCTTACGGCACGGAGACGATGCATGTGCTGCGCGCCGAGAAGGGCTACATCATCGTCGGCCAGGAAACCGACGGCACGGTGACGCCCGACGATGCCGGGCTGTCCTGGGCAATCGCCAAAACCAAGGTGGACTTCGTCGGCAAGCGGTCCCTCTCGCTGCCGGCCATGCGCGATCCCGCGCGCAAGCAGGTGGTGGGCCTGTTGACCGAGGATCCCGGCATCGTGCTGGAGGAGGGGGCACATCTGACCGTCGGCCCCGGCGCCGTGCCACCGGTGCGGGCGCTCGGCCATGTCACTTCGGCCTATTTCAGTGCGACGCTCGGGCGATCCATCGCGCTGGCGCTGATCAGCGGCGGTCGCGCCCTGGTCGGCCAGACGATCCATGTCTCCCTGCCCGGGCGCGACATCCCCGTGAAGGTGACAAGCCCGGTCTTCTACGATCCCGAAGGAGCGCGCCTCGATGCCTGAGCAGATCCTCACCGTGCTGCCCGCGGCGACGCGTCTTTCGTTGCGGGGCGGATCGGAGGTGGTCGATGCCGCGGACGCGGCATTTGGCCTGACGCTGCCCCGTGCCGCCTGTCGTGCCAGCACCGCCGGCGACCGGGCCGCGCTCTGGCTCGGCCCCGACGAGTGGCTGCTGGTCGTGCCGGAGGGCGAGGAAACGGCGTTGGTTGCGCGGCTTGAAGCAGCGCTGGCCAACACGCCGCATGCCGTGGTGGATATCAGTCATCGGCAGGTGGCCTTCGCGATCTCCGGCCCCGAGGCCGAGGCGGTGCTGAACACCGGCTGTCCGCTTGATCTCTCGCCGGAGGCGTTCCCGGTCGGGATGTGCACCCGCACCATCCTCGGTAAATGCCAGATCGTGCTGTGGCGCACCGCGCCGGACACGTTCCGCGTCGAGGTCTGGCGTTCCTTCGCCGCCTATGTCCGGCAGTTCCTGCACGAGGCGGCGCTTGAGTTCCATGTCTGAGCCGGGGCGTCCCTTTCCCCTGCGTCGGGAGTGTCCTGCATGAGTCCCCATGCCGAGGCGTTGCTGAAGCCGCTGCGGATCAAGTCGGTCACCATCCGCAACCGGGTGATGAGCACCAGCCACGCCCCCGGCTATGGCAGCGGCGGCAAGCCGCTGGAGCGCTACCAGCGCTACCACGAGGAAAAGGCGAAGGGCGGCATCGGGCTGACCATGTTCGGCGGATCGTCGTCCGTCGCGCCCGACAGCCCGGCGACGCCGTGGAACCAGATCTCCGTCGCCGACGATTCCATCATCCCGGTGTTCCGCGACTTCGCCGAACGCATCCACCGTCACGGCGCGCGGCTGATGATCCAGTTGACCCATATGGGCCGGCGCACGCGCTGGGACACGGATAACTGGCTGCCGGTCATCTCTCCCTCTACCCATCGCGAGCCGGCCAGCCGGTCGATCCCCAAGGAGATGGAGCGCTCCGACATCGCCCGCGTGGTGGCCGACTTCGCCGCCGCCGCGCGGCGCTGCCGCGAAGGCGGGCTGGATGGCTGCGAGATCTCCGGCGCGCACGGGCATCTGCTCGACCAGTTCTGGAGCCCATCGGTCAACAGCCGTGCCGACGAGTACGGCGGCAGCCTCGCCAACCGCATGCGCTTCGGGCTGGAAGTGCTGGAGGCAATGCGCGCCACGGTCGGGGATGACTACGTCATCGGCATGCGCATGTCCGGCGACGAGATGGTTGACGGCGGCATCCGGCCGGAGGAAGCGCTCGCCATCGCCGCCGAATATGCACGGCGCGGCCTGATCGACTTCGTCAACGTCATCGGCGGGCAGGCACGCGACCACATGTCGCATGCGGTCAGCCTGCCGAACATGGCCTTTCCGGTCGCCCCGTTCCTGCATCTGCCGAGCGCCATGAAGCGGGAACTCGACATCCCGGTGTTTCATGCCCAGCGTGTCACCGATCTTGCTACCGCGACGCGAGCGGTCGCGGAGGGGCATGTGGACATGGTGGCGATGACCCGGGCGCACATCGCCGACCCGCATCTGGTGCGCAAGCTGAGCGAGGGGCGCGAGGACGACATCCGCCAGTGCGTCGGCGCCGGCTATTGCATCGATCGCATCTATGTCGGCGGCGATGCGCTCTGCCTGCAGAACGCCGCCACCGGTCGCGAGGAAACGATGCCGCACGTGATCCCGCGCGCGGCGGAGCGGCGGCGTGTGGTGGTGGTGGGCGCCGGGCCGGCCGGGCTGGAAGCCGCGCGCGTCTGCGCCGAGCGTGGCCATTCCGTGGTGCTGTTCGAGAAGGCGCCGCAGGTCGGCGGCCAGATCACCATCGCCGCCCGCGCCACCTGGCGCGAGGCACTGTCGGGCATCCCGCGCTGGCTGGAAGGCCAGGTGCGGCGGCTCGGCGTGGACCTGCACCTTGGCACCGAGGCGACCGAAGCCCTGGTGCTGGCGCAAGCCCCCGACGTGGTCATCATCGCCACCGGCGGCACGCCGAATCTCGGCGGCATCAAGGGGGCGGATCTGGTCGCTTCGACCTGGGACGTGCTGACCGGCAGGCTGGAGCCGACCGGCTCGGTGCTGCTCTACGACGGCATGGGCCAGCACAACGCTGCTTCCACCGCCGAGCGGATGGCGCAGCGCGGTGCATTGGTGGAGCTGGTGACGCAGGACCGCATGGTCGGCGAGGAAATCGGCATGACCAACCAGCCGGTCCATCTGCGCGAGCTGTACCGGCTCGGCGTGGTGATGACGCCAAACATGGTGCTGTTCGAGGTCTATCGCGAAGGCAATCGCTTGGTCGCGGCCTTGCGCAACACCATGACCGACGCCGAGGAGGAACGCCTCGTCGACCATGTGGTGGTGGAGCAGGGCACGCTGCCGGTGGACGGGCTGTACCACGCGCTGCGCGAACAATCATGCAACCAGGGCGAGATCGATTCGCGGGCGCTGATCGCGGGTCAGCCACAGCCGCGCGGTGACGGCTTCGCGCTGTACCGCATCGGCGATGCCGTGGCCGGACGGAACATCCACGCCGCGCTCTACGACGCGCTGCGCCTGTGCAAGGACCTGTAGCCGTGGTTCGCGGGGCGTTGCCCCGCACCCGACCAGGAGGCTTTGCCTCCTGGACCTCCACCAAGGGCTTCGCCCTTGGAACCCGATACTCTGTGCCGCGCAGCGCGTCGCGGGATCCAAGGGCCTTGTGGCCCTTGGCAGGTCCAGGGCAGAGCCCTGGCCTTTCTTTGCATTCCTGAAAAGCCATCATGGCGACACATCTGCTCCCCTTCCTGCCCTGGCTGCTCGCCGTCTGGGGGCTGACCGAGGTCCTCTGTCTGGCGCGGCTGTGGCGGACCGGACGTTCCGTGCGGGTGGACTGGATCGGTGGCTTGTGGGCCTTGCCCGGCCGCTATCTGCACGATGTCCATGACGTGGTCGGTCGGCGTCCGGCGGCGGCGCGCATGCACATGGTCGCGGCGGGTGGATTACTTGGCGGCAGCGTGCTTCTGGCGTTGGGGGTTGTGCCGGGGCTGGCTATGGCGCGCCCGTACTGGGGTGTCGTGGCTCTGGCGTTCGCCTGCGCGCTGGCGGGGGCCGTGCTGGTGGCGCGGCGACGCGTGCCGGTACGTCCGGCGTCGCTGTCCGGTGGACGGTTCCTGTGGCTGCCGCTCTGGCTCGGGCTGCATGAAACGGGCGTGCTGTTGGTGGCGTTCGCCGGAGTGCTGCGGCCGGAACTGCCGTTGGGGGGTGTTGGCCTTGCCCTGGCGGCGCTGGGCGGTGGCTTTCTGGTGTGGCGCCTGCGCGATGCGCCGTTGCGGCACGCCGTGGCCGGGGCGCTCGGCCTGGCGCTGCATCCGCGTCCGGGTCGCTTTGGCGGCGGGCGGGATACGGGACTGCGGCCGCTGGATCTTGATGCACCTCTGCTCGGCGTCGGCGTGCCGGCGGATTTTCCCTGGACCACGCTGGTCAGTTTCGATGCCTGCGTGCAGTGTGGCCGCTGCGAGGAAGCCTGCCCGGCCAATGCCGCCGGGCAAAGGCTGAACCCGAAGCGGCTGATCCAGGATCTGTCCGCGGCGATGCGTCCGCCCGGCACGGCGCCCGCCTATGCCGGCAGTCCGCACCCGGGCATCGCCACGCCGGGGCATGGCGGTGCGCAGGCGCCCGTCATTGGCAGGGACGCGATGATCCATCCGGACACGCTCTGGGCCTGCACCACCTGTCGCGCCTGCGTGCATGAATGCCCGATGATGATCGAGCACGTGGACGCGGTGATCGCGCTGCGCCGGTACCAGACGCTGGAATGTGGCGCCCCGCCGGAGAAGGCGGCACCGCTGCTGACGGCGCTGCGGCAGGCGGACGATCCCGGGGCGCGGCCGCCTGCCGCGCGCACAGATTTCGCCGCCGGGCTGGACCTGCGCGTCCTCGGCGAGGGCGAGGCGACCGACCTGCTGCTCTGGCTTGGCGAAGGCGCCTATGACCTGCGCCATGGCCGGACGCTGCGGGCGCTGGTGCGGTTGCTGCAGCGTGCCGGGATTGATTTCGCCGTGCTCGGCGCAGAGGAGCGGGACTGTGGCGACCTCGCACGGCGGCTGGGCGACGAGGCGACGTTCCAGCGTCTTGCGCGCGCCAATATCGCGACGCTGGCGACGCGGCGGTTCCGGCGCATCGTCACCGCCGATCCGCATGCGTTGCAGGTGCTGAGCAACGAATATCCCGATTTCGGCGGCAACTACACGGTGCTGCACCATACGGCGCTGCTGGAAGAGCTGGTCCGGGCGGGCCGGCTGGTTCCCGTGCGTCCGGTCGCTGGCCGGGTTACCTTCCACGATCCGTGTTATCTCGCCCGCTACAACGGCGGGACCGAGGCCCCGCGTGCCGTGCTCACGCGGATCGTGCGGGAGCCGGTCGAAATGGCGCGGCACGGCGAGCGCGCGATGTGTTGCGGCGGGGGTGGCGGCAGTCCGTTCGCCGACGTGCCGGGCGCGCGACGGATTCCTGATCTGCGCATGCAGCAGGCGCGGAATGTCGGGGCGGAGCTGGTGGCCGTGGCCTGTCCCGGTTGCGCGGCGATGCTGGAAGGCGTGACCGGCGCGCGGCCGGAGGTGCGGGATATCGCCGAGCTGCTTTTGGCCGCGGTGGAGGACACGCCATGACGCGACCGCGGCGCGATCCCCGGGCGGAACGCGATGCCCGGAGGGTGGAAGGCGGGGCGCGGCCTCGGCTGGCGCTGCGCCCGGCTGGTCGGCCGCGGCGCGATCCCCGGGCCGAGGCGGCGGCTGCGGTGGTCCAGGCAGCGCGGCTCCGGCTTGATCGGACGCTGCGCGGCGCGGTGGGGGCGGCCTTGCCGGTGGCCGTGGCGGCACGTTCGTCCGATCCGCCGCCGGTGAGCGTCATCGCGCATCCGGCCTTCTTCGTGCTGGCGGTGGCGGATGGGGCTGCGGGCCAGCTTTCCGCGCATGATCGCCAGCTTCTGGGCGCGGCGCGGCTGCTCGCCGATGCCGCGGATGCGGGCGGGGCGGTGCTGCTGCTTGCACCCGCGCTGACGGCGCCGGCCGGGCCGGCGGGCGCCGATCTGGTGGCGCTGCTGGCGGAGTCGGCGGATCCAGAGGCCCGCGCCGCCGCGATCCTCGACGTGATCGCGGCGCGGCATCCCCGGCATGTGCTGTTCCCGGAAAGCGAGACCGGTGGCGACAGCGCCCGTCGGGTGGCCGCGGCACTGGGTGAGCCGTTGTTCGCCGAGGCCGGGCAGGTCGGTGCGCGGATGGTCGTGCGGCGGGCGGGCGCGGGACGGGTGGAGCAACGCGCCCTGCCGTCGCGCCTGCTGAGCCTTGCCGTGGATGCGGTCGCCCCGCATGCCGGGCCGCCGCGTGCGGGCGCGCTGCTGCCCCCGGTCCCGGAAGCAACGGCTGGCGCCGCGTCGCCGCGTCTTTGGGCCGGTCCGCGCCGTCTCGCCGATCCGGCGACGGTGCGGCTGGCCGAAGCGGATTTCGTCGTCGCCGCCGGCAACGGTGTCACCGACTTCGCCGGTTTCGTCGCGTTGGCCCAGGCGCTGCATGCCACGCCGGCCGGCAGTCGGGTGGTGTGCGATGCCGGGCACCTGCCGCGGGAGCGGCAGGTCGGGGCTTCCGGCTCGGTGCTGGAGGCCACCTGCTATCTCGCGCTTGGCATCGCCGGGGCACCGCAGCATCTGCAGGGCATCACCCGGGTGCAGCATGTGGTGGCGGTGAATACCGACCTGCACGCCGCTATGGTCGCCCGTGCCGGCCTGTCCGTCATCGCCGATGCGCAGCAGGTCATGCCGGCGCTGTGTGCCGCCCTGGCCGCCGGTGACGCGGCAGCGCCGCCCGCTGCGGCAGAGCAGGCGGCCATGGTGCTGCCTTTTCCCGGGACGGCGACGGTGCTGCTGTCGGCCGGGCGGCATCCCGTTTCCGGCCGGGCGGCCGCGGTGGCAGTGGAGGCCCAGGCGACGCGGCTGGCGCGGATGCTCGGCGCCACGGTGAGCGGGTTGCACGCGGGGGCGGAGGATGCGGCGCTGCGCGAGCATCTTGGCATGGGGCTCGACCGCATCGACGTGCCCAAGGTGGCGGCGGAGGCCGATCCGTTGCCAGTGCTCGCGTCCTGGCTGCGTGCCGAGGCGCCGGCGCTGATCCTGGCGGGGCGGCGCGGCCTGGGTGGCGCCGATGCCGGCCTGTTGCCCTATCGGCTGGCGCAGGCGTTGGGCCTGCCGCTGGTGGCGGATGTCGCGGCACTGCGCCTGTTGCCGTCCGGCGACTTGCTGGCGACCCAGGCCCTGCCGCGCGGGGCACGGCGCGACGTGCGGGTGCGGCTGCCGGCAGTGGTGACGGTGCATCCGGCCGCGCCGGCACCATGGCCCTTCGCCTATGCGCGCGCCCGCCGCGGCCGCTGCGTGCCGCTGCCGTCGCCGGGTGTCGGATTGCCCGGCGGCCTGCCGTCGTTGGCGCTGGAGGAACGACCGTACCGGCCGCGTCCGCGCCTGCTGCAGGCCGGCCCGGAGCAGTCCGGGACGGTACGGGGCCGTGTTCTGATCAACCCGGCCCCCGCGGAAGCGGCGCGGGAAATCCTCGCTCATCTGCGCGCGATCGGCGTGCTGCGGCCTGATTCCTGAACTGCGCCCACCTCGGCAGGTCGGTTCCGTTCAAGCGGCACGTCGGCTGCAGGCGCGCGGAGGCCGCGAACCATCAGCATAGTCGCCTGCCTGCTTTCCTTTCGCATTGGACCCAGCCGCCATGGATCAGATCGCGCCGCATCCCGACCGGGCCACGCTGTTCACGGAGTCCCTCGCCGAGATCGACCCGGAGGTCGCGGCCGCGATCGGCGCGGAGCTGGGCCGGCAGCAGGACAAGCTGGAGCTGATCGCTTCCGAGAACATCGCCTCCCGCGCGGTGCTGCAGGCACAGGGCAGCGTGCTCACCAACAAATACGCCGAGGGCTATCCGGGCCGCCGCTACTACGGCGGCTGCGAGCATGTCGACGTCACCGAGCAACTCGCGATCGAGCGGGCGAAGGCGCTGTTCGGCTGCGGCTTTGCCAATGTGCAGCCGCATTCCGGCGCCCAGGCCAATACCGCCGTGTTGTTCGCGCTGTTGTCGCCGGGCGACACCGTCCTGGGTATGAACCTCGCCCATGGCGGTCACCTGACCCATGGCGCGGCGCCGACGATCTCCGGGCGGTGGTTCCGCGCCGTCCAGTACGGCGTGGACCCGCTGACGCAGCGCATCGACTACGCCGAGGTGGAGCGGCTGGCGCGCGCGCACCGGCCTCGGCTGATCATCGCCGGCGGCTCGGCCTATCCGCGGGTCATCGACTTCACCCGCTTCCGCGCCATCGCCGATGAGGTGGATGCCTGGCTGATGGTGGACATGGCGCATTTCGCCGGGCTGGTGGCGGGCGGCGTGCATCCGAGCCCGTTGCCGCACGCGCATGTGGTGACCACCACGACGCACAAGACGCTGCGCGGCCCACGGGGCGGCATGATCCTGACCAATGACGGCAGCCTGGCGAAGAAGCTTGCCTCGGCCGTGTTTCCGGGCGTGCAGGGCGGCCCGCTGGAGCACGTCATCGCTGCCAAGGCGGTCGCCCTCGGCGAGGCCCTGCGTCCTGCCTTCCGCGACTACGCGCGACAGGTGGTGGAGAACGCGGCGGTGCTGGCGGCGGAACTGGCGGGGGGCGGCGCCGCGATTGTCTCCGGCGGCACCGACACGCATCTGGTCCTGGTCGACCTGCGGCCCAAGGGGCTGACGGGCAAGGCGGCCGAGCGCGGCCTGGATGAGGCCGGCATCACCTGCAACAAGAACGGCATTCCCTTCGACCCGGAGAAGCCGTCGGTGACCTCGGGCATCCGCCTCGGCACGCCCGCCTGCACCACGCGCGGCTTCGGCGCCGCGGAGTTCCGCCGCGTCGCCGGGCTGATCGACCGGGTGCTGACGGCACTCCCCGATCCCGTCGCGGCGCCGCGGGCGATCGCCGGGGTGCGCCAGGACGTGGCCGCGCTGTGCGCCGCCTTCCCGATCTACCGCAACGCCATTGCCGCAGAAGGATAGACGCCATGTCCGTCATCGAGGAGACCGTGCCCGGCCAGGACCGGCTGCGGGCCGTGCTCGCCGGCTGCACCGATCCGGTGCAGGAAGTGACGCACCCGCCGGTGCACACGGTCGAGGAAGCGATGCCCTACTGGGCGCAGCTTTCCGGCGAGCACACCAAGAACCTGCTGCTGAAGGACAATCGCGGCCAGCTCTGGCTGGTCACCATGCGCGCCGGGCTCCGCGCCGACCTGAAGGCCCTGGCGGGGCTGCTCGGGGCGAAGCGGGTCTCCTTCGCCAGTCCGGCCACCTTGCTGGCCGCGCTCGGCCTTGCCCCCGGCGCGGTCAGTCCGCTCGGGCTGGTGAACGACGCCACCGGCCAGGTGCGGCTGGCGCTGGACCGGGCGCTGCTGGAGGCTGGACGCATCACCTGCCATCCGCTGGTCAACACCGCCACCGTGTCGCTGAGCTCGCAGGATTTCGCGCGCGTGCTGGAGCGGCTCGGCGTGCGGCCTCTGGTGCTCGACCTCGATCCGGCTTCCACCTGATTGCGGTATTATTCCTGGATCATGCCGTGCCACGCTGCCTTTGACGCCGACGCGCGGGAACCGGCATCCTCCGCTCCATGATCAGCGTCTTCGACCTCTACAAGATCGGGATTGGCCCGTCGTCGTCGCACACGGTCGGGCCGATGCGCGCCGCATACGGTTTCCGCGCCGGGCTGCTGGCCTCGGAGCGGCTGAGGGATGTGGCGCGGCTGCATGTCACGTTGTTCGGCTCGCTGGCCTGGACCGGCAAGGGGCACGGCACCGCCAAGGCGGTGATCCTGGGCCTCGCCGGGGAACTGCCCGACACGGTGGATCCCGATACCGCCGACAGCCTTGCCGCCGCGGTGTCGGCACGCGGCGCCGTCGATCTGGGCGGGCACGTCGTCGGCTTCGAACCAGCGACGGACCTGGTCTTCGACACGCTCGCCCCGCCGCCCGTGCACCCGAACACGCTGGCGCTGGTGGCGCTGGACGCGGAGGGGCGGGAGGTGGTGGCCGAACGCTGGTGCTCGGTCGGCGGCGGTTTCGTGGTGCCGGAGGCACAGGTTGGGCAGACCGCGCTGGCAGGCGCGCCGGACGTGCCGTACCCGTTCCGCTCCGGCGCGGAGCTGCTGCGCATCGGCACGCGCACCCGCCTGTCCATCGCCGAGATCGTCATGGCCAACGAATCCGCCTTGCGCCCGGCGGCGGAGGTGGAGGCCCATCTCGACCGGGTCATCGGCACCATGATGGCCTGCGTCGAGCGCGGCATGCAGCGCGACGGGGAATTGCCTGGCGGGCTCGCGGTGCAGCGGCGGGCGGCGCGGCTGCGCGCGCAGATCGAGGCCGACCGCTACCGCAACATCCGCCACCGGCACGAGGTGATGGATACGATCAACCTTTATGCCATCGCCGCGACCGAGGAGAACGCGGCCGGCGGGCGGGTAGTGACGGCGCCGACCAACGGCGCGGCCGGGGTGCTGCCGGCGGTGCTGCGCTACTACCGCGAGGGCTGCGTCGGCGCGACCGCTGCCGGCATGCACCAGTTCCTGCTGACCGCCACCGCGATCGGGGCGTTGTTCAAGATGAACGCCTCGATTTCCGGCGCGGAGGTGGGCTGCCAGGGCGAGGTCGGGGTGGCGTGCTCCATGGCCGCGTCCGGGTTGGTGGCGGCACTCGGCGGCAGCAACGAGCAGGTCGAGAACGCCGCCGAGATCGGCATGGAGCACCATCTCGGCATGACCTGCGATCCGGTCGGCGGGCTGGTGCAGATCCCCTGCATCGAGCGCAATGCCTTCGGCGCGGTGAAGGCGGTCAACGCGGCGTCGCTGGCGCTGCGGGGGGATGGCCGCCATCTGATCTCGCTCGACAAGGTGATCGCGACGATGCGGCAGACCGGCCTGGATATGCAGTCGAAATACAAGGAAACCTCGCAGGGCGGGCTGGCGCTGAACCTGCCGGAGTGCTGATCAGGCGCCGGTGTGCCGGCGGCGTGAGGCGGGCTTGCGCATCGATTGCGGGTCCGGGGCCAGCCAGTCGTAGAAGGGCAGGGCCGCTGCCCCCAGCACCGGGCTGCCGGCGATGCCCGAGCCCGCGAGCACCCGTGGCACGCCGCGCCCCGTGCGGCAGGCAATGGACGGCGGCAACGGCTCCAGCGCCGCGATCAGCCGGGCGATCACCGCCTGGGGCAGGCGGCCGGCGATCACGATGGCCTCGGGGTCGAACAGCATCTCGATGGTGACGATGACGCCGCGCAGCCGCAGGGCCGCTTCGGCGATCCAGTCCTGCACCACCTCGTGCGCGGGGTCGATGGTCTGCAGCCCGGACGCGGCCAGCCGCGCCTGCAGCGCATGGATGGAGACATAGGCTTCCAGGCATCCATCCGGTCCGCCCGGATGGCGGCGCCCGCCGGGTTCCACCACCATCAGCCCGATCTCGCCGGCATTGCCGTGCGCGCCGCGCAGCGGCTGGCCGTCGGTGAAGGCGCTGCCGCCCAGGCCACGGCCGAAATGCAGGTGGAAGAAGCTGCGCAGGCCACGGGCACAGCCATAGAGGTATTCCGCCCGCGCCGCCGCCGCCGCGTCCCGCTCGACCAGCACCTTCAGGCCGAGTTCCGCACCGAGCCTGTCAGCGACTGGCAACTCTCCCCAGCCCGGCAGGGTGGTGGGGCCGGCGAAGGCTTCGCCATCGGTCGCGAACGGGCCCGGCATGGCCAGCCCCACCCCCCAGGGGGCGGCCGTCACGCCGTCGCGCAGCGCCGTGACCATGGCGATGATGCGCGGGATCAGCGCTGCGGGGCGCGGATCGGTCACGGCTTCGCATAATTCGGCCCGGCGTTCGCCGGCGAGGTTGATCCGCACGCCGGTCAGCCGGTCGTGTTCGAGCGAGAGGCCGATGGAGCTTGCCGCGTCGGCACGCAGCGCGAGATCCACCTGCGGCTGTCCCCGCCCGAGGCGGCGGCCGCTGACATGCACCAGTTCGGCCTGCAGGAACTCGGCGATGATGTTGGAGATGGTCTGCGGCGACAGCCCGGTCAGCCGGGATAGTTCCACCCGGCTGCAGGGGCCGTGGCGGTGCAGGGCTTCGACGACGACGCGGCGGTTGAACGACTTGGCGCGTTCACGGTCGGTTCCCGAGATTTCAACCATCTGGTGCATCGGGGGGCTTTACAGAAAGGGATGGTCGGGTTCAAATCCACTGACTGGATTTAATCGGGCCGGAGGCTCCGGTCCACAAGGCAGGAAATGGCGCGATGACCTTGACCCGCCGTGCGTTCGTGGCGTCCACCGGCCTGGCGGCAGCCGGCCTTGCCGCACCCGCCATCGCCCAGTCCAAGGTGGAGATCACCTACTGGCAGTATTCGTTTCCGGTGAAGGAAACGGCCATCAATGCGCTGATCCCGGTCTTCGAGAAACAGAATCCGGGAATCCGGGTCAGGCACGAGACATTTCCCTATGCCAATTTCAATACCAAGGTCGCCGTGGCCGTTCCGGCCGGTAGCGGCCCGGATGTCGTCAACCTGTTCTATGGCTGGATTCCGCAGTACCTGAAGGGCGGCTATCTGCAGCCTTTGCCCGCCGGCGTCATTTCCCCCGCCGCCATCGAAGCGGAGTTCTTCCCCCTGGTGCAGGCGGCCAAGGTCAATGGCAGCTATTACGCCCTGCCGACCGCGGTGCGGTCGCTGGCCCTGTTCACCAACCGCAAGCTGTTCCGCGAGGCCGGGCTTGATCCGGCGCAGGCGCCACGCACCCTTGCCGAGTACCGCGATCTTGCCATCCGCCTGACCCGGCGCGACGCCTCGGGCAACATCACCGTTGCCGGTTCCACGATGCAGCCCTCCGGCCAGCACGTGAACTGGATTCGCGAAGTGCTGGTGCGCCAGTTCGGCGGCACACCCTATTCCGCGGATTTCCGCAAGGTCACTTACGATTCGCCGGCCGGGGTTGCCGCCATGCGCTGGTATCTCGACCTGATCCGCCGCGACCGCGTCGGCTTCCCCGATTTCATGACCGACGACGTCACCGCCTTCCGCGCCGGCCGCGCGGCGATGACCATCGACGGGTCCTTCCGTCTGGCGGCGCTGAACGGCCAGAAGGAGCTTGATTTCGGTGTCGCCGAATTGCCGGAACATGAAGGCCGGCGGGCCAACTTTGCCTCGTTCTGGGCCAACGGCATCACCCGCAACGCCACCGGCGCCCGGGCCGAGGCGGCGGCGAGGTTCGTGGCCTTCCTGGCCAGCCCGGACGTGATGGGCGTCTGGCTGGAGAAGGTGGGCGAGTTGCCGGCGCGCAAGGCGGTCGGGCTGACCCCGGCCAATCTTGCGCATCCCCAGTACGGCCCCTTCATCCGCGGGCTGGAATACGCCTCGGCCACCGCCTTCGTCGACGAGCTCGGCCAGCGCCAGGTGCTGCTGGATGCGGTGGACGACGCGGTGGCGAGCAACCGGCCGGCCGAGGAGGTCGTGCGGCGCATGGCGCAGCGCGAGCAGGACGTCATCGACGCCTTCTACGCGCACTGAGGCGGCGATGCGCATCCGGCAGCGCCAGGCGCTCTGGGCCTATGCCTTCCTGGCGGTGCCGGCGATCTTCTACAGCCTGATCCGCTTCTACCCGGCCCTGCAGAGCTTCTGGCTGTCCTTCCATCGCTGGAGCCTGCTCGGCCAGGAGCCGCGCTACGTCGGCATCGACAACTACGCGCGGCTCGCCGGCGATCCGGTGTTCTGGCAGGCGCTGCTGAACAGCGCCTGGTACGTGCTGTACGGGCTGCCCACCGGGTTGCTGCTGAGTTTCACCATCGCTTATTTCCTCGACAAGATCACGCGCGGGCAGGGCCTCCTGCGGGCGTTGTATTTCCTGCCCTATCTGGTTTCCACCGTGGCGGTGGCGTGGATCTGGCGGTGGTTCTACCAGCCGCCACCGATCGGCCTGTTCAACGATATCCTCGGCCTGATCGGCGTGCCGCCGCAGCCCTTCCTGCGGTCCACCGCGCAGGCGCTGCCCTCGATCACCGCCGCCGCGGTGTGGACGGGGTTGGGTTTCAATGTGGTGATCTTCCTTGCCGGGCTGCGCGCCATCCCGAGCGATTACTACGAGGCCGCCCGCATCGATGGAGCCAATAAGTGGCAGGTGCTGCGGCGCATCACCCTGCCGCTGATGCGGCCCACCATCCTGTTCGTGGTCATCATCAACTCGATCCAGTTGCTGCGCACCTTCGACCAGGTGTTCAACATGACGGCGGAAGGGCAGGGCGGTCCGCTGAACGCCACCAAGCCGTTGGTCATGTTCATCTACCAGACCGCCTTCGTGCGCTTCGACATGGGCTACGCCTCGGCCGGTACGGTGGTGCTGTTCCTGATCCTGCTGGCGATCACGCTGATCCAGCTGCGCGTGCTGGGACGGAGGGGGGCATGAGCGGGCCGGTGATGATCCGCCGTCGTGGCGATCTGGGGCGGGCGGCGATCTGGCTGGGGCTGCTCGCCGGCGGGCTGGTGATGGTGGCGCCGCTCTGGCTGGCCTTCGCCACCTCGCTCAAGCAGGGCGCCGAGGTGTTCAGCCTGTCGCTGTGGCCCGAGGCGCCGACGCTGGCCAATTACGCGCGCATCCTCGGCGACGGGCGCTTCCCGCTGTGGTTCCTCAACTCGCTGGTGGTCAGCATCGCCACCACGCTCTCGGTGCTCTTCTTCGACAGCCTGGTCGGCTACACGCTGTGTAAGTACCGTTTCCGCGGGCGTGGGCTGGTGTTCGTGCTGATCCTGTCCACCATGATGGTGCCGACCGAGATGCTGGTCATCCCGTGGTACGTGATGGCGCGATCCTTCGGCTGGGTGGACAGCTACTGGGGCATCATGTTCCCCGGCATGATGACGGGCTTCGGCACCTTCCTGATGCGGCAGTTCTTCGCCACCGTCCCCGACGACCTGCTCGATGCCGCGCGCATCGACGGGCTTTCGGAATTCCGCATCTGGTGGCAGGTGGCGATGCCGCTGGTGCGGCCGGCGCAGGCGGCGCTGGCGATCTTCACCTTCCTCGGCAACTGGTCGGCCTTCCTGTGGCCGCTGATCGTCAGCAGCGACCGCAGCCGCTACACCCTGCCGGTGGGGCTGGCCTTCTTCTCCGGCGAGAACAACACCGAATGGCAGCTGGTGATGGCGGGGGCCTGCCTCGCCACCGTGCCGACGCTGCTGCTGTTCCTCTTCTTCCAGCGCCAGATCATTCGCGGCATCGCGCTCACGGGGCTCAAGGGATGACCATCGACGACACCAGCCGCTTTCCGGCTCCCGCCTATCGCGACGCCGTGCTCGCGCCGCTGTTCGACGAGACGCGCCGTCACTATGCCGGGCTGCTCGAGCGCGTGAACCGCGCCCATGCGGTGATGCTCGCCGAGCAGGGGCTGCTGACCGAGGCCGAGGCCGGAAAGCTGCTCGATGCGCTCGCCGCCCTGCGCCGCGACATCGACCTGGACCAGGTGACCTATACCGGCGCCTTCGAGGACCTGTTCTTCCTGATCGAGCACCTGCTCGGCGAGCGGGTGGGGCGCGACCTCGCCGGGCGGCTGCACACCGGGCGCAGCCGCAACGACATGGATGTCACCATCTTCAAGATGGCGCTGAAGGCGCGGCTGCGCGGTCTGATCGGCGAAGTGGCCGATCTTGCCGCGGCGCTGCTCGACATCGCCGCGCGCGAGCGGGCGACGCTGGTGGTCGCCTATACCCATGGCCAGCCGGCGCAGCCCACCACCTTCGGCCACTACCTCGCCGCCTTTGCCGAGATCCTGCTGCGTGATCTCGGGCGCCTGCTGCACGCCCATGGCGATGTCGATCTCTGCTCCATGGGGGCGGCGGCGATCACCACTACCGGCTTCCCGCTGTCGCGCCCGCGCATGGCGGAGCTGCTGGGGTTCACGACCTTCCAGGACAACAGCTATGGTTGCATCGCCGCGGCCGACTACCTCGCCGGGGCCTATGCGGCGATGAAGGTGCTGTTCCTCAATGTCGGCCGCTTCGTGCAGGATCTGAACAGCTGGACCTCCTTCGAGGTCGGCCAGCTCTACGTGCCCAATGCCTTCGTGCAGGTCAGCTCGATCATGCCGCAGAAGCGCAATCCCGTGCCGGTCGAGCACATGCGGCTGCTGGCCTCGCACGCGGTCGGCCAGTGCGACGTGGTGATGGGCACCCTGCACAACACGCCTTTCACCGACATGAACGATGCCGAGGGCCCGACCCAGTCGGCCGGGTATCAGGCCTTCGCCACCGCTGGCCGGCTGCTGCCGCTGCTGACGGCCTTCGTGCAGGCGGTGCGCGTGCGCGAGGACCGGGCGCGCGCGATCATCGATGCCGCCTGCCTGTGCATGACCGAACTCGCGGATTCGCTGGCGCGCGCGGAAGGGTTGTCGTTCCGTCAGGCCCACGAGGTGGCCAGTCGTCTGTCGCGGCAGTTGATCGAGACTGGCACCGGGCTGTCCGGCCTCGATGCGGCCAGCTTCGCTGCCCTGTTCACCGAGGTGGTCGGGCGACCGCCCCGCCTGGAGGCGGAAGCGTTGCACCGTTTCGCCAGTCCCGAGCATTTCGTCGCCGTGCGCACCCTGCCGGGCGGTCCCGGGGAAGCGGCGCTCACGGTCAGCCTGCAGGGATTGAACACCCGCCTGGGGGACGTGCGGGACCGGCTGGCCGCGCTGGCACAGGCCGAGGACGCGGCCATGTCCCGGCTCGACGCCGCCGTCGCCCGGCTGGTCGCCATCGCCGCGGAGCGCTGAGGCCATGGGAGAGGTTCAACTGCGCGCGGTCGCCAAGCGCTTCGGCGCCCAGACCGTGGTGCATCCGATGGATCTCGACGTCGCCGACGGCGAGTTCCTGGTGCTGGTCGGCCCCTCGGGCTGCGGCAAGTCCACCACCCTGCGCATGATCGCCGGACTGGAGGAAGTCTCGGGGGGCGAGATCCGCATCGCCGGGCGCACGGTGACCGATCTGGAGCCCAAGGACCGGAACATCGCCATGGTGTTCCAGAACTACGCGCTCTATCCGCACATGACGGTGCGCGAGAACATGGGCTTCGGCCTGCAGGTCGCGCGCATGCCTCGCGCCGAGATCGACCGCCGCGTCGAGGAGGCGGCGGCGATCCTCGACCTGACGCCGCTGCTCGCGCGCCGTCCCGCGCAGCTCTCCGGCGGGCAGCGCCAGCGCGTGGCGATGGGCCGCGCCATGGTGCGGCGCCCGGCGGTGTTCCTGTTCGACGAGCCGCTGTCCAACCTCGACGCCAAGCTGCGCAACCAGGTGCGCACCGAAATCAAGAAGCTGCACCAGGCGTTGCGCACCACCATCGTCTACGTGACCCATGACCAGGTGGAGGCGATGACGCTGGCCGACCGCGTCGTGGTCATGCGCGATGGGCGCATCGAGCAGGTGGGGGCGCCGATGGAGGTGTACCGCCACCCCGCCAACCTGTTCGTCGGCGGCTTCATCGGCGCGCCGGCGATGAACCAGTTGCCGGCCCGTGTCGTCGCCGGCCGTGCCTGCGTGGGAGAGGGGCTGGCCTTCACCCTGCCCGGCGATGTGCTGGAACCGAAGCTGGTGCTGGGCCTGCGCCCGGAGGACATCGTGCCCGCACGGCCGGGCGAGCCGGATACCTTCGCGGCGATGCTGCGCGTGGTCGAGCCGCTCGGCGCCGAAACCCTGCTGCTGATCGAGGCCGGCGGGCACGAGCTGACGGTGCGCCTCGCCGAGCGCGGCGAGCCGCCGCGTGCGGGGGAATGGCGGTATTTCCGCCCCTTGCCCGGATCGCTGCACCTGTTCCATCCCGACGGACGCGCGCTGGGGCAGGCATGACCAGCCTGCCGGCGGGCGGGGCGGGGGACGCCGCCATGCATATCGGCATCGATCTCGGCGGCACCAAGGTGGAGGTGGCACTCACCGGGCCGCGTTTCGACGCGCCGCTGCTGCGGGCCCGCGAGCCGACCGAGCAGTCCGGTGTCCCCGCCCTGGTGGCGCAGATTGCCCGGCTGGTGGCGCGTGCCCGCGCCGCGGCGGGGGAGGCGCCGGTGACGCTCGGCGTCGGGCTGCCGGGATCGATCGACCCGGAGCGGGACCGGGTGCGCAATTGCGGCCTGCCCTGGCTGGATGGCGCGCCCTTGCCGGCGCTGCTACGGGCGGCGACCGGGCTGGTGCCGGTGCTGATCAATGACGGGCATGCCTTTGCCCTGAGCGAGGCGTTGCTCGGCGCCGGGCGCGGTCACCGGCTGGTGCTGGGATTGACGCTGGGCACCGGGGCGGGCGGCGGGGTGGTGATCGACGGGGCGCTCTGGCCCGGCCGTCACGGCATCGGCGGCGAGTGGGGGCATATGTGCATCGAGGCCGGCGGGCGGCCCTGCTACTGTGGCCGGCGCGGCTGCGTCGAGCAGTATCTTTCCGGCACCGCGCTGGAGCGGCGCTACCGCGAACTGGGCGGTCCGGTGCTGCGCCTGCCTGCCATCGTCGCGCGCGCCGGCGAGGACACGGTCGCCGCGCAGGTGCTGGCCGAGGCGGCCGGCTGGTTCGGCCTGGCCGTGGGCAGCCTGGTCAACCTGCTTGACCCGGACGTGATCGTGCTCGGAGGTGGTCTCTCGCAACTGGATGTGCTGTTCGGGGAGGGACGCGCGGCGATGGCGCGACAGGCGATGACCGAAACGCTGCAGACGCTGCTGCTGCCGCCGCGCCTTGGCGATTCCAGCGGCGTGCTGGGCGCCGCGCTGATCGGCGCGACCGTGGGAGCATGACCGCGACGATGACCCCTTCTTCCTGCGCTTCGCTGATGGCGGCCGAGGCCGCCGAGGCTGCCGCCGCCGTGCGGCGCCAGACCGCTGCCTCGGCCGATCTGTTCGCGGCCCTTGGCCGCCGGTTGCGCGCCAGCCCGCCGCCCTTCGTGGTCACCTGCGCGCGCGGCAGCTCCGATCACGCCTGCAGCTATGGCAAATACCTGATCGAGACGGTGGCCGGCCGCGTCGTCGCCTCGGTGGGGCCTTCGGTCGCCTCGGTCTACCAGCGCCGGCTGGCGATGCGGGGGGCGTTGTTCATCGCGGTCTCGCAGTCCGGCCGCAGCCCCGACCTGCTGCGCCTGACCGAGGCCGCGCGGGCCGAAGGCGCGCTGGTCGTGGGCTTCGTCAACGATCCCGAGGCCCCGCTCGCCGCGCTGTGCGAAATGGTGATCCCGCTGGCGGCGGGACCGGAACGCAGCGTCGCCGCGACCAAGTCCTGCCTCGCGTCGATGGCGGCGTTTCTGCATCTGGTGGCCGGCTGGTCGGAGCAGCCTGGGGTGTTGGCGCAGTTGCACGCCTTGCCCGCCGCGCTCGAGGCCGCCTGCGGGCTGGACTGGTTCCCGGCGCTGCGGCCTTTGGTCGGGGCAGGCGGGCTCTATGTGGTCGGGCGCGGGCCGGCCCTGGGGGTGGCCGCCGAGATGGCGCTGAAATGCAAGGAGACCTGCCGCCTGCACGCCGAGGCCTTCAGCGCGGCGGAATTGATCCACGGCCCGCTGGAACTGGTGCGCGACGGCTTCCCCGTGCTCGCCTTGGCCCAGCCGGATGCGGCGGCGGCACAGACGCGGCAGGTGCTGGAACGTCTGGTCGCGCTCGGCGGGCAGGTGTTCACCACCGCGCCGGACATGGCCGGCACGGTGGCCTTGCCGGTGGTGGACGGCATGGCGGCGGAGGTGATGCCGCTGCTGGCCTTGCAGAGCTTCTACCTCGCCGCGTCCCGGCTTGCCCGGGCCCGCGGCCTGGATCCCGACGCGCCCTCCAGCTTGCAGAAGGTGACGCGGACGGTGTGACCAGCGGTCTGTAGGGCGGATGCAATCCGCCAACGCAAGCCGGCCACCTTACGGAGCGTTGCGACGGCGGATTGCGCTGCGCTGATCCGCCCTACGGCTTTTGCCGTCGAAGGTGTGGTTCAGCTTTCCCGGCGTCGCCAGGTGCGCAGGAAGGCCAGCAGGCTGTCCCCCGCGTCACGCACATGCGCCGCGAGCAGCTCGCCCGCCTGCACCGCGTCGCCGGCCTTGCAGGCCTGCAGCAGCGCCGCATGCTCCTGGCGGGCGCGCGACTGGCCCCGCCCGCCGGTGAACAGCAACTGCATGCGGGTATAGCGGTCCGTCTGGTCGAGCAGGCCATGCACCAGGGCGAGCGAGCGCGCCCGTCCTGACGGCTCGTACAGCGCGAGATGGAACTGGCTGTTGAGCGTACCCCAGGCCGCCACGTCGCTTCGCTCCAGCGCGGCGGCGTAGTCGGCCAGGATGTGCTCGGCCCGGGCGAGGGTGAGTTCGGTCTGGTGGGGAATCGCGCGCCGCACCAGCTCCGGTTCCAGCATCGCCCGCAGGTCGAACAGTTCGGCGATGTCGTCGAGGGACAGCACGGAGACGATCGCGCCGCGATGCGGCATGATCGTGACCAGGCCTTCGGATTCCAGGCGCCGGAACGCCTCGCGCAGCGGAATCCGGCTGACGCCCAGCTCGGCCGCCAGGGTCTCCTGCCGCAGTTGCGCGCCTTCCGGCAGCTCCGCGGAGAGAATGCGGGCGCGCAGGGCGTCGGTCACCGCTTCGACCACCGTGACGCGCTGCACGACGCCCAGGCCGTGGGAAGAAGGATCGTTCATGAATGTAACTTATATCGCTCTTGCGATTGGATACAATATCCCATACGGTCCCTCGCCATGCGCGAAGTGCTCCTCTGCCCTTGTCCACCGGCATGCGGCTGTTCGCAGCCGGCCGGCACGTCCAGGCGACATCCGACATGACCTCTCCGACCGCCACGTTTCCTGTCCCGCACAGTCCGGCCGCGTCGCGGATCGCCGACCTGCCGGATTCGGCCGCGCGCCTGCTCGGGCGCCTGCTCGCCGCAGTGGGCGCGGTCGCGATCTTCCTGCCACTGGTGTTGACGCTTTACCTCAGCGTGTTCGACGAGACGCTGATCTCCTTCCCGCCGCGCGGCTACACGCTGGCCTGGTACGGCCGCATCCTCGACGAGTTCGGCGCGGCGATCTGGACCAGCCTGCAGGTGGCCGCGATCACCGTCGTGCTGGCACTCTGCATCGGCGTGCCGGCGGGGATCGGCCTGTCACGCTACCGCTTTCCGGGACGGGAGGTGCTCAGCACGCTGCTGCTGGCGCCGCTGACGGTGCCGGGGGTGGCGCTCGGCCTCGGGCTCTATGTCTTCGCCGTCTGGGTGGAGATGGGAACCGGCCTCGCACTTAGCGGGTCCTTTGGTTTTCTTGTCAGCGCTCATGTGCTGATTACCCTGCCCTGGGTGGTGCGCCTCTGCCTCGCCGGGCTGGTGAACCACGACCGCGCCACCGAGGAGGCCGCCGCCAATCTCGGCGCCTCGCCGCTGCGCGTGATCTGGCGCGTGACGCTGCCCGCCATGCGGTCGGGCATCGCCGCGGCGGCACTGTTCGCCTTCATCGTCTCGTTCGAGAACCTGGACATGACGATCTTCCTCGTCAGCCCCGGCATGAACACGCTCTCGAACGCGACGCTTCAGTATCTGGCCTATCACATCGACCCGCTGGTGGCCGCGGTGGCCGTCGTGCAGATGCTCGTCATCAGCGCGGTGCTCATCCTGCTCGACCGGCTGGTGCGTCTTGGACAGGTGATGCGATGACGGCAGCCCTCAGCCTCAGAAGCCTTGGCAAGCGGTACGGCCTCGCGAGCGCGGTCGAGGACGTCACGCTCGACATCGAGCCGGGCGAGATGGTGGTGCTGCTCGGTCCGTCCGGATGCGGCAAGACCACCACGCTGCGCATGATCGCCGGCTTCGTCGAGGCGAGTGGCGGCGACATTCTGCTCGACGGGCACTCGATCCGTCGCCTGCCGCCGCACCGGCGGGAGATGGGCATGGTGTTCCAGAGCTACGCCCTGTTCCCGCATCTGAGTGTGGCGCGCAACGTTGCCTTCGGCCTGGAGATGCGCGGCGTGCCGCGCGCCGAGCGCGAGGCGCAGGTCGCCGGGATGCTGCGCCTGGTCAAGCTCGACGCGCTCGCGGCGCGGCTGCCGCGCGAGCTGTCGGGCGGGCAGCAGCAGCGCGTGGCGATCGCCCGCGCGCTCGCCATCCGTCCGCGCCTGCTGCTGCTCGACGAGCCGCTGTCCAACCTGGATGCCGCGCTGCGCCAGGATGTCGCGCGCGAGATGCGCCTGCTGCAGCGCGCGCGCGGGCTGACCGCGATCATGGTCACCCACGACCAGACCGAGGCGATGGCTATGGCCGACCGCCTGGTGGTGATGCGCGCCGGCCGGGTCGAGCAGATCGGCACGCAGGAGGATCTGTACGAGCGCCCCGCCACGCCCTTCGTCGCCGGCTTCATCGGCCACAGCAACCTGCTGCCCGGCACGCTGCATGAGGGCCACGTGCTGCAGGTTCCGGGCAGCAGCATCACCCTGGCGCAGTCGTATGGCCTCGTGGGCAACGCGACGCTGGCGGTGCGGCCGGAGCGCATCGTCCTCGCTCCGCCCGGAACGCATCCGGACGAGCGGGCGCTCGGCCGGGTGGAGCTTTCCACCTATCTCGGCGCGGTGGTCGAGCATGTGGTGCGGCTGGGGCCGGAGACGCAGGTAGTGGTCACCGGCGCTTCCTCCGGTGCCGGCGCCGCGCATCGCTTCCCCGCCGGGATGGCGGTCGCCCTGTGCTGGACGGCGGACAGCGAGCGTCTGTTCAACGCCGCCGGCGGCGCGGTGCATGGGCCGCGCGTGGCGGCCGGCCTGCCGGCGCAGGAAGCCGGCCAATTGGTCGGGAATGTCTGACCTGGGCTGCCGCGAGGCAGTGAAAGGATGGGGGTATGACGATTGGTGTGGGTGGCTCGACCTTCGAGCAGGAACTGGCGCGCATGTCGCCGATGCTGGACGGCGTGCAGCCGATCGGGGTGGACGAGCACCTGCAGCGTATCGCCCGCGCGCAGCATCTGATGCGGGCGCAGGGCATCCAGGCGCTCTATCTCGATACCTCGACCAACCTTGCCTATTTCACCGGCATCCAGCTCAAGCTGACCGAGCGGCTGCACGGCGCGGTCATTCCGGTGGAAGGGGAGATCGCCTATCTCAGCCCGGCCTTTGAGGAACCGAAGACCCGCGAATACATGTCCTTCGGCGACGACGTGCGCGTCTGGGAGGAGCACGAGGATCCGACCGCGCTGGTGATCGAGGTGGTGCGCAGCAAGGGCTATGACAGCGGCACCCTCGCGATCGACCCGGCGACGCCGTTCTTCACCGTCGATGGCCTGCGCCGCGCCGGCAACAGCTTCACCTTCGTCAACGGCGCCAGCATCACCGCCGCCTGCCGGCAGGTGAAGTCGCCGGCCGAGATCGCGCTGATGCAGCGTGCCATGGATATCACCATGACGGTGCACAAGGCGGCCGCGCGCTGCCTGCGCGAAGGCGTGACCACGACCGAGGTGAAGGCTTTTCTCGATCAGGCGCATCTGCGCCTCGGAGCCAGCACGCCCTCGGGGGCGGTGCAGTTCGGCGAGGCGACGGCCTACCCGCACGGCGTGCCCTATCCGCAGACGCTGCGTCCTGGCGACATGGTGCTGATCGACATGGGCGCCCTGGTGCACGGCTACCGGTCCGACATCACCCGCACCTATGTGTTCGGCGACCCGACCCCGCGTCAGGCCGAGATCTGGAACCTGGAGAAGCGGGCACAACTGGCGGCGTTCGAGGCCGCGGTGCTGGGCGCCCCCTGCGAGGCGGTGGATGCCGCGGCGCGCGGCGTGATCGAAGCGGCGGGCTTCGGTCCCGGCTACCGCGTGCCCGGGTTGCCGCACCGCACCGGCCACGGCATCGGCCTGGACGTGCACGAGGAGTCCTTCATCGTCCGCGGCAACAGGACGCCGCTTCAGGTCGGGATGTGCTTCTCCGACGAGCCGATGATCTGCATCTACGGTGAGTTCGGCGTACGCCTCGAAGACATCATCTACATGGCCGAGGACGGACCGCACTGGTTCACCCGGCCCTGCTACTCGGTCGAGGATCCGTTCGGGTACGAGGCCTGAGCCTTCTTCCTCCGTTCATCTCCAGGAGACCAGCGATGACGAAAGACGCCATGCCCGCGCAGCCGGGCTTCCTGCTTTCCCGCCGCCATGTCCTGGCGGGCGCGGCCGCGCTGGCCGCACCCGCGGTGATCGGCAGCGAGGCGCGCGCCCAGGCGAGCAAGGTGGTGATCTCCACCTGGGGCGGCGACTATGCCCGCCTGCTGCGCGAGAATGTCGAGGCGCCGCTGCTGCAGAAGCAGGGGGTCGAGGTGATCCAGGATGTCGGCGACCAGGCGCCGCGCGTCGCCAAGATCCAGGCCCAGCGCCGCCTGCCGCGCGGCAGCACCGACGTGGTCTCGGTGGAGGCGGTGGCCGCCTACCAGCTCGCCGAGATGGGGCTGCTGGAAGAGCTTACGCCCACCAAGGTGCCGAACCTGAAATACCTTCAGGACAGCCTACGCTCGCCGACCTATGCCGCGCATATCTACAGCCCGCAACTGCTGATCTACAGCCCCGAACGCGTCCAGGCCCCGCCCACGAGCTTCACCGACCTGTTCGACCCGAAATACAAAAACCGGGTCGGCGTCACCGACGTGAACTTCTTCTATGCCGTCATGGGGGCCTCGCTCTATGCGAGCGGCACCACCAACGACATGGAAAAAGCGAAGGAGCTGGTGACGCGGGTCAATGCCAACGGCATGAAGCTGTTCCCGACCACCGATGCGGGCGGCCCCGCCTTCCGCTCCGGCGAGGTCGATATCGGGCTGATGTGGATGGCCCGGATCATCATGTGGCAGAACGCGGGCATATCGGTGAAGGGGGCCTTCCCGAAAGAGGGCTGCGTCGTCTACGTCTCCGGCATGGGCGTGCCGAAGAACGCGCCCAACAAGGAAGCCGCCTACAAATACATCAATGCCATGCTTGAACCCTCGGCCCAGCGCGGCTTCGCCGAGCAGATGGGCTACCTGCCGACCATCACCAATGCCGGCCTGACCGGCAAGGTGGCCGAGCAGCTGGCCTTGCCGGATCCGGCGCCCCGCCTGGTCGTGCCCGATTACGGCTACACCACCAAGGTCCAGCCTGAGATCGCGGACTGGTGGAAGAAGACCATCCAGCGCGCGTGAGGTGGCAGGTGGCCGTCGGCGGTAGCACGCTGTTCCCGCGCCAGGGCCTCGCGGCCTCGGCGTTCCTCGGCCCGGCCACGCTTGCCGTGGTCCTGTTGCTGGTGGCGCCGCTGTCGCTGCTCGGCCGCTACAGCCTGAACCAGTACAGCCAGACCGAGCTGATGGTCGAGGCGGTGACGCCGGAGAACTACATCCGCTTCTTCACCGACCCGTTCTACCTGGATGTCATGCGCACCACCGTGACGGTGGCGCTGCTCAGCACCGCGCTCTGCGTGGTGCTGGGCGTGCCGCTGGCCTGGTTCCTGGCGCGCATGGAGGGACGCTGGAAAGCGGTGTGCATGCTGGCGATCGTGCTGCCGCTGTTCATCGGCAGCACCGTGCGCACGGTGGGCTGGATGATCCTGTTCGCCCGCGGCGGCGTGCTGGACCTTGCCTCCACCAGCCTGATCGGCGAGCGGACCGACCTGATGTCCACCGCCACCGCCGTGGTCATCGGCATCCTGTCGTTCAACCTGCCTTATCTGGTCCTGACCGTGCAGGGCGTGTTCGAAAGCATCAACCCGTATTTCGAACAGGCGGCACAGGGGCTCGGGGCGGCCCCGGCGCGGGCGTTCTGGCGCGTGGTGTGGCCGCTGGCCCTGCCCGGGATCACCATCGGCGCGGTGCTGTGCTTCGTGCTGAGCATGAACGCCTATGCCACGCCGGTGCTGCTGGGCGGGCCGCGCTTCCACATGATGGCGCCGCTGCTGTTCTGGGAATTCGGCACCAACAACAACTGGCCGTTCGCCGCGGCACTCGCCTTCATCCTGATGGCCACCACGCTCGCGCTGACGATGCTGGCCAATCTTCTGATACCGCGCCGCTATCGCGCCTGAGCGCGCAATCCGGCGTACTTGCTCCGGAGGAGAAGCATACATGGCAACAAGCTGCGACTGGCAGGGCGTGTTCCCCGCCGTCACCACGAAATTCACCGCATCCGGCGCACTGGATGCCGCCGCCTGCGAGAAGCACTTCGCCTGGTTGCTGCAGAACGGCTGCGACGGATTGATCGTCTCGGGCTCGCTCGGCGAGGGCAGCACGCTGACGCCCGACGAGAAGCTGGAGCTTGCCCGCATCGCCCGGACGGCCTCGGGCGGCAAGTCCGCGGTGGTGCTGACCATCGCCGAAGGCGCGACGGCACGCATGCTGGACCTGCTGAAGCGGGCGGAAGCGCAGGGCGTGGACGGGGTGATGCTGCTGCCGCCGATGATGTACCGCGCCTCGGCCGAGGAAACCATCGCCTGGTACACCACCGCCGCCCAGGCCACCGGCCTGCCGCTGATGGTCTATAATAACCCCGTCTCCTATGGCATCGACGTGACCGTGGAGATGCTGCGCCGGCTCGCCGAGATCCCCAACATCGTCGCGGTCAAGGAAAGCTCCGACGACGTCCGTCGGGTGATCCAGATCCGCAACGCGCTCGGCACGCGGCTGCGCATCTTCGCCGGCGTGGACAATCTGGCGCTGGAAAGCTGCCTCGTCGGTGCCGATGGCTGGATCGCCGGGCTGGTCGATGCCTTCCCCGCCGAGACGGTGGCGATCTGGCAGCTTGCCCGTGCCGGCCGGCTCGACGAGGCCCTGGCCATCTATCGCTGGTTCTCGCCACTGCTTGAACTCGATGTCAGCCCGCGCCTGGTGCAGAACATCAAGCTGGCCGAGGCGCTGGTCGGCGTCGGCACCGAGATCGTGCGGGCGCCGCGCCTGCCCCTGGCCGGCACCGAGCGCGGCCGCGTGGAAGCGGTGCTGCGCGAGGCGCTGCGCACTCGTCCCGCATTGCCTGCCCTGCCGGTCGCGGCATAAGGGGGGTTCCGGCCGGGGCGACACCGCATCGCCGTCCCGGCCGAGCGCGAAGGACACTGATGATGCAAGGCATCGAAACCCCGGTCCCGCCCGGCAATCACACCTTCAGTTGCATCGACGGTCATACCTGCGGCAATCCCGTCCGCCTGGTGACCGGCGGCGCCCCGTTCCTGCACGGCGCCACGATGAGCGAGAAGCGCCAGGACTTCCTGCAGCACCACGACTGGATCCGCCGCTCGCTGATGTTCGAGCCGCGCGGCCATGCGGTGATGTCGGGGTCCATCCTCTACCCGCCGACCCGCGCGGATTGCGACATCGCGGTGTTGTTCATTGAGGTCTCGGGTTGCCTGCCGATGTGCGGCCACGGCACCATCGGCACCGTCACCATGGCGCTGGAGAACGGCCTGGCCCGTCCGGAAGTCGAGGGCGAGCTGCGGCTCGATGTCCCGGCCGGGCGGGTGGTGGCGCAGTACGAGCGCAACGGCGAGCACATCGACAGCGTGCGCATCCGCAACGTCGCTTCGTATCTGGCGCTGACCGACGTGGCGGTGGACCTGCCTGGGATCGGCCCATTGCGCGTGGACATCGCCTATGGCGGCAATTTCTACGCGATCGTCGAGCCGCAGCCCGGCTATGGCGGGCTGGAAACGATTTCGGCCGATGACGTGCTGCGTTTCAGCCCGGAGCTGCGGCGCCGGTTGAATGCGGTGGTGGAGGTGGTGCACCCCGAGGACCCGACCATCCGCGGCGTCAGCCACGTGATGTGGACCGGCCGGCCGCGTGACCCGCGCGCGCATGGGCGTAACGCGGTGTTCTACGGCGACCGCGCGGTGGACCGGTCGCCCTGCGGTACCGGCACCTCGGCCCGCATGGCGCAACTGGTGGGGCGCGGCCGGCTCGCGGTCGGCCAGGATTTCGTGCACGAGAGCATCATCGGCACATTGTTCGACGGGCGGGTGGAGACGGCGGCCACGCTCGGCGGCCGCGACGCCATCATCCCCAGCATCGCCGGCTGGGCCCGCACCCACGGCATCAACACCATCTTCGTGCGCGAGCGCGATCCGCTGCGCGCGGGTTTCCTGGTCTGATCATGACATCCTCATCCCCCATCGCGGTGGTCGGCGCCGGCGTCGTCGGCGTCGCCTGCGCACGCGCCCTGCAACGGGCCGGCCGGCAGGTGGTCCTGTTCGATCCGGCCCCGCCCGGCTCGCTGACCTCCAGCGGCAATGCCGGCCATATCGCGCTCGATCATATCCGCCCCCTGGCGCGGCCGGACGTGCTCGCCGGCGTGCCGCGCATGCTCACCACGCCGCTTGGTCCGCTGACCCTGCGCTGGCGGGGCGTGCCGGCGCTGTCCCCCTGGTTCGCGCGCTTCGCCGCGGCGGCGTTGCCCGCGCGTGTCACCGCCGGCACCACCGCGCTCGCCGCCCTGCTCGGCACGGCGCTGCCGGACTGGAAGGCCGAGCTGCAGACAGCGGGGCTCTCCGACATGCTGCGCCGGCAGGGCACCCTGACCGTGATCGAGACGCCCGGTCGGCTGGCGGCGGCACGCGCGGAAGGGCGGCTGCTTGCGTCCCACGGCGTTGCGTTCCGTGACCTCTCCGGGGCCGAGGTGATGGCGGAAATGCCGGGGCTGGCCCGGGTGCCGGCGGGGGGACGGTTGTTTCCGACGGCGGCGCACGTGCTCGATCCGTTCGGCCTTGTGCAGGCGCTGGCGGCGCGTTTCGTGGCCGATGGCGGCACGCTGGTCGCGGCCCCGGTCACCGGGTTCCGCCGCGGCGAGGGGCGGATCACCGCGGTCGTCACCGACGCGGCCGAGCATCCGGTGGACGCCGTGGTGCTGACGGCGGGGCTCGCCAGTGCGACGCTGGGCCGTGACCTTGGCCTGGTGCTGCCGCTGACCGCGGAGCGCGGCTACCACGCCATGCTGGCGCCGGACGCCTTGCCGGTGCCTCGGCCGACCTCCTTCGCCGAACGCGGCTTCGTCATCACGCCGCTCGCCCATGGCATCCGCCTTGCCGGCACGGTGGAGTTCGGGGCGGATGGACGGCCCCCCGCCTGGGCCCGTGCGGATATCCTGGCCCAGCACGTGCACACCCTGTTCGGCCGTGAGGTCGAAGTCACCGAACGCTGGCACGGCGATCGGCCGACCTTGCCGGATTATCTGCCCGCGCTCGGCGCCGCACCTGGCCACGCCAATTTGCTGGTCGCCGCCGGACACCAGCATCTCGGTCTCACGCTGGCCGCGGCCACGGGCCGCATCGTGGCGGCGCTGCTCACCGGAACGCCGCCCGGACTCGACCTGAAGCCGTTCGATCCGGGCCGTTTCGCCCGCCGTCCTTCATAACCCGGTCGCCTGCCGCCGCGGCGGCACCGGCACGCCCTTTCCCGCAGGAGCCACGCATGACGTCCTATCTGTTCACCAATCTCCGCCTGCTCGATCCGGCACGGGGCGAGTTGCTCGGCGGCATGGAAGTGCTGGTCGAGGGCGACCGGATCAAGGAAGTTTCCGACCGGCCGATCCACAGCGATGCCGCGCAACGGGTGGATCTGGGTGGCCGGACGCTGATGCCGGGTCTGATCGATGCGCATGTCCACGTGGTCGCCTCCATGGTCAATCTGGCGGCCAATTCCGAGCTGCCGGATTCGCTCGCCACGCTGCGCGCGACCAAGGTGATGACCGGCATGCTGATGCGCGGCTTCACCACGGTGCGCGACCTGGGCGGTGCCGATCTTGGCCTTGCCCTGGCGGTGGAGGACGGGCTGTTCGACGGGCCGCGCCTCGTGCAATGCGGCAAGTCGCTGGGCCAGACCGGCGGACATTCCGACAAGCGCAGCCGCTTCGACCATCGCCTGCCGGAGGTCCGTCGCGCCGGCGCGCTCGGCCGGGTGGTGGACGGCGTCGAGGGAATCCGCCTCGCCGCGCGCGAGGAGATCAAGGCCGGGGCACAGTTCATCAAGATCATGGCCAATGGCGGCGTCGCCTCGCCGAATGACCCGATCCACGCGCTCGGCTTCTCGCGCGACGAGATCCGCACCGCGGTGGAGGAGGCAAGCAATGCCGGCACCTATGTCGCCGCGCATCTCTACACCGACGAGGCGATCCGTCGCGCGGTGGAGTGCGGCGTGCACTCGCTGGAACACTGCAACCTGATCCAGACCCCGACCGCGGAGCTGGCGGTCAAGGCGGGGGCGGTCGCCATCCCGACGCTCGCGGCCTATGAGGGGCTCGCCCGCGAAGGCGCGGCGCTCGGCCTGCGTCCGGAATCCGTGGCCAAGATCGAGACCGTGCGGCGGGGCGGGCTGGAATCGCTCGACATCATGTGGCGCGCCGGGCTGCCGATGGCATACGGCTCCGACCTGCTGGGCGGGTTGCACAAATACCAGTCGCTGGAATTCGAGATGCGGGCCCGGGTGCTGCCGGTGCGCGACATCATCGCCTCGGCGACGCTGGTGGGGGCGCGGCTGTGCGGGCTGGAAGGCCAGGTCGGCGTGGTGGCCCCGGATGCCTGGGCCGACCTGCTGGTGGTCGATGGCGACCCGTTCGCGGATATCGGGCTGCTGCAGCATGACGGCGCGCATTTCGCCGCCATCATCCGCGGCGGACGGTTCATCACGAACCGGCTGGGCTGAGAGGCGGGTGGCCGCGTCGCGACGGGCGCGGCCACCTTCTCACATGTCAGGCGGGCTTGCCGTTATCCGCCCGCGCTGCCCGCAGCCCTGTCGCCAGCAACGCCATGCCGATGGCGATCAGGCTGACGGCCATGCCGACGAACAGCGGATTGACCGGCAGGCGCAGGACGAAGCGGGCGACCACCGCCGCCACGGTGCTCGCCGCCATTGACAGCAAGGCCCAGTTGCCCGGCAGGTGGCGTGGCCAGAAGATCGCCAGCGTCAGCGGCAGGAATATGCCGGCGCCGCGCAGCGCCATCGACATGTAGTTCCAGTCGAGGACATAGGTGTCGGCATTGGCGAGCGCGATCGCCACGGCCAGGCAGGTTGCCAGCAGCACCGCGAGGCGGTTGAGCAGCAGGCTCCACCGGTCCGCGGTGATGCGCAGCACCCCGGCGCCGATGTCGCGTGCCACCATGGTGCCGATCCCGAGCGCCAGCCCCGCGATCGAGCCGACCACGGACAGCAGGATCGCCGCTAGCCCGATGCCTCCCAGCCAGGGCGGCAGGTAGAGCGTCAGGTACATCGGCAAGGCCAGGATCGGATTGATGTCGGGATGGGCCGCATGCATGAACATGCCGATGGCGACCGAGGGCAACCCCACGGGAATGGTGATCAGGGCGGCGACCATGGCGCCCATCGCCGCCACCCTGGCATTCGTCGCCGAATAGACCGCCTGGATATAGGTCTGCGTGCACAGCGTCCCGACGATCAGCGCCACCAGGTTGCCCATGCAGTCCGCCGTGCCGCGGCCGAGCAGGCTGAACCAGGGCCAGGCCGGGAAGGTGGCGTCGAAATCGGGCATGCGCGCCAGCGACAGCGCCGCGATCACGCCGGCCGCACAGAGCGTCGTCCAGATCACCGCCATCTTCAGCAGACCGGAGACCCCGGCGCCCTTCATCCCGCCGAAGCAGACGCAGATGGCGACGAGCAGGATGATGATGCCGGCCGCCTGCCAGTCCGTGAGATGGAGCAGAAGCGCGATCAGGGCGATGCCGGAAAGCCCGCTCGCGACCATGCTGAACAGGATGCCGAGCGACGATATCACGCTGGTCAGCGGCCGGGCGGTGCGGCCGTACTGCAGGCCGAGGAATTCGGGCACGGTTTCCAGGCCGCTGCGGCGCAGCGGTGCCGCGTAGCAGAGCGCCATCAGGACCAGCCCGAGCCCCATGCCCAGGGTGAACCACCAGCCGGACAGGCCGATGGCAAACCCCATCTGTGCGGTGCCGACCGTTGCCGAGCCGCCGATGCAGGTTCCGGCAATCCCCCCGGCGATCAGCAACGGCCCCGCGGAGCGACCGCACAGGCTGAATCCCTCGGCCGATGTCGTCGCCCGCGCCGACCAGGCGGTGATGGCCAGGATGACGGCCAGTGTCGCCACCAGGCTCAGCAGATGCACGTTGGTCAGGGCTGTCATCATCGCGGCGTCTCTCCGGGCGGGGGCGATCCGCCTGAAGTCCGGTCCGGCGGAATCGAGGGAAATCCAGGGCCTCCCCCTGCGCCCAAGGCGGGGGAGGCCCGGTGGTCGGCAGTGATGGCGAAGGTCAGGTCAGGCGGCGTCCTTGCCCGTGCGCGCGACCGGCCGGCCGGCCCAGTAGCCGGCGAGCAGCGATCCCGACAGGTTGTGCCATACCGAGAACAATGCCCCGGGAAGGGCGGCGAGCGGCGAGAAATAGATCCGTCCGAGCGTCGCGGCGAGGCCGGAATTCTGCATGCCGACTTCCAGTGCCAGGGTGCGGCAGATCGCCTCGTCGAAGCCGAGCAGGCGTCCGCCCCAGTATCCGCCCAGCAATCCGATCCCGTTGTGCAGGATGACCGCGATCATGACCATCGGGCCGACCGAAGCGATGCTGGGCTGGGTCGCGGCGACCACCGCGGCGATGATCGCCAGGATCGCCAGCATGGAGACCAGCGGCAATGCCGGCTCCAGCGTCCGCACCAGACGATGCAGGAAGTGGTTGACCAGCAGGCCGGCCAGCACCGGCACCGCCACGATCTGCAGGATCGACAGCAGCATGCTGACCACGTCGACCGTCACTTCGGCCGAGACATAGAACCGTGTCAGCAGCGGCGTCGCCACCACGCCGACCAGGGTGGAGAGCGCGCTGATGGTGATCGAGAGCGCAACGTCGCCGCGTGCGAGATAGATCATCACATTGGATGCGGTGCCGCTGGCGACGCTGCCGACCAGGATCATGCCGGTCGTCAGGTCCGGCGGCATGCGCAGCGCCTTCGCCAATGCCCAGGCGGCGAAGGGCATCACCAGGTAATGCAGGACCACCCCTGCGATCACCGGCGCGGGCCGCACGATGACCCGGCGGAAATCAGCGAAGGTCAGCGTCACGCCCATCGCGAACATGATGGTTGTCAGCAGCACCGTGATCCAGGGCGTGAGCCCCTTGAATTCGGCAGGCGAAACGTAGGCAGCAACGGAAACAAGCACTGCCCATAGCGGAAACAGGCGCGTAATCTTCGACAACGAACGAGACCCGTAGTGAGGTTGCGTGTTGCTATACAGGGCTCCTGAAGCAGCGACGACAGCCGTCGGTGCAACGCAGGCTCCTGTGCAATGATGCGGCCATGCTGCCGGTCTGCGCCGAAGGTCGCCTCGGCGCTGTGGCCGTAACCTTGCTGCACCCGGTTTGTTCCGGTGGGATTCGTCGGCCGGCAGGGGCGGAGAGGCGTTTTATTCCTTAAAAGGAATATCCACAAAACCGTGGATAGAATCGTGGATATGTTCGTGGATGGCCGGTGGACGCTTCGTGACAATCCGCATGCTTCCTTGATGCGGTCATGGGTTTGCCGGCGAGTTCCCGTTCGGCCCGGACAGGACGGCTCCGCTGCGCCATGGCTGAGGTTCTTTGCCCGATGGCAGGGGCGGGGGAGCATCGGTCAAGCGGTCCCTCCGCCGTGGCAGGAGGGCTGGTTGTCGGCGCGTGCTTCTATGAGTTTTTCCGCAACCGTGGGTGTGTGGCTGCACCATTCCGGGCCTGCCCAACATCAAAATCGTCAGGCTGCCGGGATTTCGACGGCATGTCGTTCGTCCCAATATATCGCCATCGTTCTTTTTGCCTGGCCTACGCGGCTCATTAGACGAATTATTGTAGAAAATAGTGCCTGTCCAGGCGCAGGGCTTCTTATGCGGTGCGCTTGTGTATATCACGACATGGTCGTGATCATGCGTGTCCGGGCTTGAGCGAATTTTTGAAGTGATGCGGATATGTGAACGTTACTTCAATAATATAGTTATTTTTATATGATTTTATAAACATGTGCGTTGGATTGCCTTGGATAACATGAAGGTTATTGCGTATTTATTTTATTTGGTAATGGGATCAGCAAAGGCAGAAAATGCTTAAAACGGTTGCGTCTAGGGGTGACTATGGACAATACGCGCTCTGATGAGATCGTGGCTGATTCTTCTGAAATCGACCTGGGTATTCCAAATTCTGTACAGATAGGCCGCTACAAACAAAAACCCATCTGGCCAGCGCCCGAGCTTTTCAGGTCAAAGCTGCCGCCGCGGCCGAATTTGCGCATCGCGCTCGTGCATGAGTGGCTTGAAACCTACGCCGGATCGGAGCGCGTCCTGGAGCAACTGCTGCAGTGCTTTCCGGAAGCTGACGTCTTTGCCGTTGTGGATTTCGTGAAAGAAAGTGAGCGGGCGTTCCTGGGGGGGCGCAAGGTCAACACGACGTTCATCCAGCACATGCCATTTGCACGTCGTAATTTCCGGAACTACATCGGCCTCATGCCGATCGCTGTTCAGCAGCTCGATGTCAGTGGCTATGATGTCATCATTTCCAATAACCACGCGGTTGCCAAGGGCGTGCTGACCGGGCCGGATCAGATACATGTTGCCTATGTGCATTCTCCCATGCGCTATGCGTGGGATTTGCAGCATCAGTACCTGGCGCAATCCGGGCTGAAGACCGGCCTGAAAGGGGCCTATGCGCGCTGGCTGCTGGGGCGCCTGCGGCAATGGGACGTGGTGAGTTCGCATCAGGTCGACCACTTCGCGGCCAACTCGAATTACATCGCCCGCCGCGTCGGCAAGGTCTATCGGAGAAATGCCAGGGTCATTTTCCCGCCTGTCAATACCGACCGGTTCCAGATCGGTCCTGTAAAGGACGATTTCTACCTGGTGGCCTGCCGGTTCGTGCCATACAAGCGTGTGGATGTGGTGGTGGAGAGCTTCGCGCGCCATCCGGACCGCAAGCTTGTCGTGGTCGGGGATGGGCCGGAACGCGAGCGTGTCAGGCGCGCCGCGCAGAATGCGCCGAACATCTTCTTCAAGGGGGTCGTCCCACAGCCCGAACTGATCGACCTGCTGCAGCGCGCGCGGGCGTATGTCTACGCGGCGGAAGAGGATTTCGGCATTGCCCTGGCGGAGGCGCAGGCCTGCGGCACGCCGGTGATCGCCTTTGGTCGGGGCGGTGCGGTCGACATCGTCGTGACCGAGGAAAATGGTCAGCCAACCGGCCTGCTGTTCGATCGCCAGGACGCCGATGCCGTTTCAGAAGCCATCGACCGCTTCGAGAGAATCGAATCGGACATCACGAAGCATGATTGCAGGCTGAACGCGCTCCGCTTTTCGGAACCCAGGTTCAGGCAGGAGTTTCACGACTTCGTTGGCAGCGTGGCAGGGTTTTAGCCTGCCTGATCCCTCGGGCCGGGTCCGGGATGGCGGCGGCCGGGGCCACCTGGGCACCCGGCCGTCACCGTCGTGGCCTCAGCTGATGGCCACCAGGCTGGCATTGCCGCCGGCCGCGGTGGTGTTGAGGCTCAGCGAGCGTTCCTCGACCAGCCAGTCGAGGCAGTAGTCACTGCGACCGCTGCTCAGCTCCTCGCCGGACAGGCCCTGGAGCAGGACCAGCGGGCCGGGCAGGGCGGCCAGGCGGCGGTCGATCGTTCCGATCCGTGCCGCATCGCCTTCGGCGAGGGCAGCAACAAGCGGTCCGGCCTTGCTCCAGTCGTTTCCGACATCAACCTGCGGCCGCAGCGCCTCGGGGATGTCGTGCAGCACGGCCGCCAGCGGTGCCGGCAGATCGATGACCGCCGCGTTCCCGGTGGCCAGCACGGCTCCGAGTTGCAACAGCAGGCCCGGCTCGGTCTGCGGCAGCAGCAGGATCCGGCCGCGGCGATGCAGGCTGTAGACATTGTGCTCGCCCACCGGCCCCGGCAGGACCATCGCCGTCCTCAACGGGGAACGCTGTCCGTACTCCCGGCAGCGGGCCGCCAGGGCTGGCCGACCCGACGCGTCCAGCCAGGCACAGTAGGCGGCGAGCGGTGCCGCCGGATCGACGGGCGCCGTGACCGGCAGGGACGCTTCCGGCCGGCGGCTGAGCAGGCGCCGCAGGTAAAGCGGTCCGCCGGCCTTCGGGCCGGTGCCGGACAGACCGTGGCCGCCGAACGGCTGCACGCCGACCACCGCGCCGACCACGTTGCGGTTGACATAGATGTTCCCGGCGGAGATGCGCCGGGTCACCGCCTCGATGGTGGCGTCGATGCGCGTGTGCAGGCCGAAGGTCAGGCCATAACCGGTGGCGTTGATGTCCTCGATGAGCTGCTCGCGCGCGTCGCGCGGGTAGCGCAGGACATGCAGCACCGGACCGAACACCTCCCCGGTCAGCTCCGCGATGTCGTCGATCTCGATGATGGTGGGCGGCACGAAGGTGCCGTGGCCGGCTTCCGGCGGCAGCGGCAGCGATTCGACCCGCCGCCCCTTGGCCCGCATCGCCGCGATATGGCGGAGAATGTTATCCCGCGCCGTGGCGGTGATCACCGGCCCCACATCGGTCGCCAGCCGGTCGGGGTTGCCGATCCGCAGTTGCCGCATCGCCCCTTTCAGCATGGCCAGGGTGCGGTCGGCCACTTCTTCCTGCAGGCACAGGATGCGCAGCGCCGAGCAGCGCTGGCCGGCACTGTCGAAGGCGGAGGTGATCGCATCGACCACCACCTGCTCGGCCAGCGCCGAGCTGTCGACGATCATGGCGTTCTGGCCGCCGGTCTCGGCGATCAGCGGAATGGGCGCACCCGCCGGCGTCAGCCGCCCGGCGAGCTGCCGGCGGATCAGCCGGGCCACCTCGGTCGAGCCGGTGAACATGACCCCCGACGTGGCCGGATGGGCGACCAGGGCGGCGCCAAGCTCTCCGTCACCGGGCAGGAGCTGCAGCGCATCGGCCGGCACGCCCGCCTCGTGCAGCAGCCGCACCGCGGCGGCGGCGATCAGCGGGGTTTCCTCCGCCGGCTTGGCGAGCACCGGGTTGCCGGCCGCCAGCGCTGCGGCGATCTGGCCGGTGAAGATCGACAGCGGGAAATTCCACGGGCTGATGCAGACGACCGGCCCGAGCGGAAGGTGGGTGGCGTTGTCGAACCGGTCACGCACCTGGGCACCGTAGTAGCGCAGGAAATCGACGGCCTCGCGCACTTCGCCGATGGCGTTCGCGGCCGATTTGCCGGCTTCGCGTCCCAGCAGGCTCATCAGCGCCGGCATGCGCGCCTGCAGCAGGTCGGCGGCGCGCAGCAGCGCGGCGGCGCGTGCCGCGGGTGCGGTGGTGGGCCAGGCCGAGCGGATGGCGTGGGCGAAGGCCGGTGCCACCAGATCCGGGGCCGCCTCGGTCACCTGGCCGACCACGTCGCGGTGGTCGGCGGGATTGCGGATCGGTCGGGGCGTGCCCGGGTGTTCGCCATCCGCCAGCAGTGGCGCCGCGGTCGCCGGATCGCGCGCGGCCTCGGCCAGCGCTTCGCCCAGCTCGGCCAGGGTCCGCTCATCCGCGAGGTCGAGCCCGGCCGAGTTCGCCCGTTCCGCGCCGAACAGCGCCGCCGGCGCCGCGATCAGCGGATGCGGTGCCCCCACCGGCATGGCGGCGCGCACCGCCGCGACCGGATCGGCGACCAGCGTGTCGATGGGCACGGACTTGTCGGCGACCTGGTTGACGAAGGAACTGTTGGCGCCGTTCTCCAGCAGGCGGCGAACCAGATAGGCCAGCAATGTCTCGTGCGTGCCGACCGGCGCGTAGATGCGGCAGGGCCGCCCGAGCGGGCCGACCACGTTGTGGTAGAGCGGCTCGCCCATGCCGTGCAGGCACTGGAACTCGAACTTGCCGACGGCGAACTCACTGCCGGCGAGGTGGTAGACGGTGGCCAGCGTGAGCGCGTTGTGGGTGGCGAATTGCGGGAAGATCGCATCCGGCGCGGCCAGCATCTTGCGGGCACAGGCGATGTACGACACGTCCGAATAAGGCTTGCGGGTATAGACCGGATAGCCTTCCAGCCCGTCCACCTGGGCGCGCTTGATCTCGGCATCCCAGTAAGCGCCCTTCACCAGGCGCAGCATCAGGCGGTGGCCGCTGCGACGGGCCAGGTCGATCAGATAGTCGATCACGAAGGGGCAGCGCTTGCCATAGGCCTGGACGACGAAGCCGATGCCGTCCCAGCCGGCCAGATCCGGGTCGAAGCAGAGCGATTCCAGCAGATCGAGCGAAAGCTCCAGCCGGTCGGCTTCCTCGGCATCGATGTTGACGCCGACATCGTAGCACCGTGCCAGCAGCAGCAGGTCCTTCACCACCGGCAGCAGCTCGGCCATCACCCGGTCCGCCTGGGCACGGGCATAGCGTGGATGCAGCGCCGAGAGCTTGATCGACAGCCCCGGCCCGTCATGGATGCCGCGCCCGGCGGAGGCCTTGCCGATCGCGTGCAGCGCCCGCTGGTAATCGTCGCGATAGCGCGCCGCGTCGTCGGCGGTCAGCGCCGCCTCGCCGAGCATGTCGTAGGAATAGCGGAAGCCCTCGGTTTCCAGTCTGGTTGCGTGCTGTAGCGCGGCCTCGATGGTCTGGCCGGCGACGAACTGCGCCCCCATGATCCGCATCGCCAGGTCGACGCCCTGCCGGATCAGCGGCGCCCCGCCCTTGGCGATCAGCCGGGTCAGGGTCGCGGCCAGTCCGGCCTCGTCCGGCGCCGTCGCCAGCCGTCCGGTGATCAGCAGCCCCCAGGTGGCGGCATTGACGAACAGCGGGCGGTCGCCGCCCAGATGCGTGCGCCAGTCCCCGCCCGCGACCTTGTCGCGGATCAGCGCGTCGCGCGTGGCTGAATCGGGAATCCGCAACAGCGCCTCGGCCAGGCACATCAGCGCGATGCCTTCCGGCGTGGACAGCGCATATTCCTGGATCAGGCCTTCCACGCCGCGCCCCGGCGCGGTGGCACGCAGCTTCTCGATCAGGCTCCGTGCGGTCGTCTGGGCGGAAGCGACCAAGGGCGGGGGCAAGGTCGCCTGCTCGATCAGCGCCGGCAGGCATTCGGGTTCCGGACGGCGGGTTGCCGCGGTGATGGCCGCGCGCAACGGCCCCTGTGGCCGGATCGGCGGGGCAAAACCCGCGAAGGGGACCTCTCCACCGGATTGCTGCATCGCGACCGGCGCATCCGCCGGCATCGTGATCGTCGTCTGTTCCATTTGTTCCGCCCGCGCCGGTGCGCGCCAACTGCACGTGATGACCAGAAGCCTAGTCGGGGCAGTTCCGCCGTTCCATGCTTGAATCCGGAAAAACGCCGCAATAAATAAGGTAATCAACCAGTTTGACCGGATAAATGACGAACTACGACCACATCGACCGACGGATCCTGTCGATCCTGCAGGTCGACGGCCGGATCGCCGCCGTGGATCTCGCCGAGCGCATCGGCCTGTCGCCGACCACCACCGGAGAGCGGTTGCGGCGGTTGCAGAAGGAAGGATTCATCACCGGCTTCGCAGCGAGGCTCGACCCGCATCTGCTCGGCCTTGGCTTGCTGGTCTTCGTCGAGGTGCTGCTCGACAAGACAACGCCGGACGTGTTCGACCGGTTCGCCATGGCGGTCCGCCGCGCGCCGGAAGTCCTGGAATGCCACATGGTGGCCGGCGGCTTCGATTACCTGCTCAAGACCCGGGTTGCCGACATGACGGCCTACCGGCGCTTCCTCGGCGAGGTGCTGCTGTCCCTGCCAGGGGTGCGGGAGACCCGGACGTACGCGGTGATGGAAGAGGTCAAGAACGACGGGCCGCTGCCACTCTGACGCCGGTTCGCGGGGAGGGCCGGGGCCGGCTTTCGTGGCGCCACGTTAATATAGCAATGCCTTGACATTTACCTGCGGCCGCGCCTACCCTCCGCCCAGATAGAGCAATGCATTTATATAAATCGAGGGAGAGGGCGTTCCGCGCGCAGCACGGGCTGTCGGGCATCCGGCATGGCGGAGATCATGCCGGACAAGCGATGGGCCTGCGGCGACGACGGTCGGCACCTCGGCCCCGGGAGGCGACATGAAGGAACGACAGGGGCCATTGGCTGCGTCCGTCGGTTTCGGGCTGACCGAGGAACAGGTCAGCATCCGCGAAGCGACTGCACGGTTCGCGGCGGATGTCCTGGCACCCAATTACCGGAACACCGAGAAGACCGGCCGCATTTCCCGGGAGATCCGGTGCCGGATGGGAGAACTCGGCCTGATCGGCGTCGAGTTTCCGGCGCAGTATGGTGGCCTCGGTCTCGATCACGTCACCTCCGGCCTGGTCCTGGAGGCGATTGCCGAGGGGGATTTCAACGTCGGCTATATTCAGCTGCTTGGCTCGTTGTGTGGCGCCATTGTTGCCCGCCATGCTCCCCCCGACATTGCCGCTGACATCCTGCCGAAAGTCGTCGCGGGAGAGCAGCTGATCGCCCTGGCGCTGACCGAGCCGCAGGGCGGATCGGATGCCGCCGCGCTGATGCTCAGGGCGGTCCGTGACGGCGAGCACTATGTGCTTGATGGCGAGAAGACCTCGATCTCGATGGCCGACCAGGCCGATTGGGCGGTGGTCTTCGCCCGCACAGGCACCGTCGCCGAGCGGGCACGCGGCATCTCCGCGTTCCTGGTGGACATGCGGGCCCCTGGCATCAGTCGCACCCGCTTCAGCGACCTGGGCCAGCACGCCGTTGGCCGCGGCTCGATCTTCTTCGACAAGGTGCGCGTGCCGGTCTCGCATCGTCTTGGCGCCGAGGGCTCGGGCTTCGTGCAGGTGATGCAGGGCTTCGACTTCTCCCGCGCCCTGATCGGGCTGCAATGCCTGGCGGTCGCGCGGGTGTCGCTTGCCGAGACCTGGGCCTATGTCGGGGAACGCCGCAGCTTCGGCAAACCGCTCGCCGACAACCAGGGCGTGACCTTCCCGCTTGCCGAGGCCGAGACCATGGTGGAAGCCGCCCGGCTGCTCTGCCTGCGCACGCTCGCGGCCAAGGATGCCGGCGCGCCGCACACCCGCGAGGCGGCGATGTGCAAGTGGTGGGCGCCCAAGCTGGCCTTCGACGTCGTGCACACCTGCCTGCTGCTGCACGGCCATGCCGGCTGGAGCGTGGACCTGCCGTTCGAGCAGCGCCTGCGCGATGTCCTGGGGCTGCAGATCGGCGATGGAACGGCGCAGATCATGAAGATGATCATCGCGCGCGAGGCTCTCCGCTCGGCAGCCGCCTGACGCCACGCCGCAAGTTTCTTCGAGGAAACGCAAAGTGCCCAGCCCGCTTGATCCGGCCTGTCGCCGGGAGACGATGCTTGCCGCCGGACTCTGGCGCGACCAGACCCTGCTCGACCATTTCCGCCGCCATGTCGCCGACCGGCCCGGCAAGACGGCCCTGGTCGCCAACCAGGCGGCCACCGGGACGCAACTGCGCCTGAGCTACGCCGATCTCGACGATCTGTCCGATCGCGCGGCAATCGGCCTCATGCGCTGTGGTATCGGCGAGGGCGATGTCGTTTCCTTCCAGTTGCCGAACTGGTGGCAGTTCACCGTCCTGCACATCGCCTGCCTGAAGGTCGGAGCGGTTTCGAATCCGCTGATGGTGATCTTCCGCGAGCGTGAGCTCACGTTCATGCTCGGCCTCGCCGCGAGCAAGGTCCTGGTCGTGCCGCGTCGCTTCCGCGATGTCGATCATCGTGCCATCGCCCAGGCGATCCGTCCGTCCCTGCCGGCGCTGACCCATGTGTTCGTGGTGGATGGCGAGGCGAGCGAGTCGTTCGAGAACCTGCTTGCCGCGGATGCAACGGCGGAGGAGTTGGCAACGCTGCGGGCACGCCGCCTGTCGCCGGATGCGGTGATCCAGTTGCTCTATACGTCCGGTACCACCGGCGAGCCGAAAGGCGTCTCCCACACTTCCAACACGATGCTCTCGAACCTGGTCCCTTTCGCGCAGCGTCTGCATCTGGGCCAGGACGACGTCATCCACATGCCATCGCCGATGGCGCACCAGCTTGGCTTCATGTATGGGCTGGTGCTGCCGGCGATGCTGGGCGCGACCGCGGTGCTGCAGGACGTGTTCGTGCCGGAGACGATGGCCCGGCAGATCGGCGAGGAGCGCGCGACCTTCACCATGGGGGCGACGCCGTTCCTCAATGACCTCGCCGATCATTGCCTGCGCACCGGCGCGGCGACGCCGACGCTGCGCATCTTTGTCTCCGCCGGTGCCCCGATCCCGCGGGCCCTGGTCACCAAGGCCCGTGAGGTGCTGGGTGCTGCGGTGCTGTCGGCCTGGGGCATGTCGGAGAACGGCGCGGTCACGACGACGCGGCCCGAGGATCCCGAGGAGAAGGTCGCCGGCACCGATGGCTGCCCGCTGCAGGGCATGGAAGTGCGGGTGGTCGATCCGCTCAACATGCCTGTTCCGGTCGGCGAGGAAGGGCAGTTGCAGGTGCGCGGCTGTTCCAATTTCGTCGGCTACCTGAAGCGTCCCGGGCTGGCACGGGTCGATGCCGAGGGATGGTTCGAGACCGGGGACCTCGCGCGCCTGGATGCGGACGGCTACATCCGCATCACCGGCCGTGCGAAGGACATCATCATCCGTGGTGGCGAGAATATTCCCGTCGTCGAGGTCGAGGAATTGCTGTTCAGGCACCCCGCGGTCGCCATCGTCGCCGTGGTCGGCTACCCGGATCCACGCCTCGGCGAACGCGCCTGTGCCTTCGTGAAGCTGCGCGAGGGCGCGTCACTGACCTTCGGGGAGATGGTCGCCTACCTCAAGGCGCAGAAGATGGCGATCCAGTACATCCCCGAGCGCCTGGAAATCGTCGACGACATGCCACGGACGCCGTCGGGCAAGCTGCAGAAATTCCGGCTGCGTGAAATCGCAAGAGCCTTGGCTGGCAACAGCATCCCCCAGGAGAGGACATCATGACAAGCTACGAGGACATTCTCTACGAGGTGCGGCCGGCCGGGGTGGCCCGCATCACCATCAACCGGCCGGACAAGTACAACGCCTTCCGCGGACAGACCCTGGAGGAACTGATCCACGCCTTCCAGCGCGCCGGCTGGGACCGCACGATCGGCGTCATCGTATTGACCGGCGCCGGCGACAAGGCCTTCTGCACCGGCGGCGACCAGAGCGCGCATGACGGCCAGTACGACGGCCGCGGCACCATCGGCCTGCCGGTCGAGGAACTGCAGAGCCTGATCCGCGACGTGCCGCAGCCGGTGATCGCGCGCGTCAACGGCTTCGCCATCGGCGGCGGCAATGTGCTGGCGACGATCTGCGATCTCACGATCGCGTCCGAGACGGCGCAGTTCGGCCAGGTCGGCCCCAAGGTGGGCTCGGTCGATCCCGGCTTCGGCACCGCCTATCTCGCCCGGATCGTCGGCGAGAAGAAGGCACGGGAAATCTGGTACCTGTGCAAGCGCTACTCCGCCGCCGAGGCGCTCGCCATGGGACTGGTCAACGCCGTCGTGCCGCACGCGGCACTGGACACCGAGGTCGATCGCTGGTGCGCCGAGCTGCTGGAACGCTCCCCCACCGCCCTGGCGCTCGCCAAGCGGTCGTTCAACGCGGATACCGAGAGCATCCGCGGCATCTCCGCGATGGGGATGCAGGCGCTCAGTCTCTATTACGACACGGCTGAATCGAAGGAAGGCGGCGTCGCGTTCCGTGAGAAGCGCAAGCCCGATTTCCGCCGGCATGTCCGCAAATAGGCAGAAACGGGACGGTTGTTCATGAAGATCCTTGTCCCCGTCAAGCGGGTGCTCGATTACAATGTCAAGGTACGCGTCCGGCTCGATGGCTCCGGGGTTGAACTGGCCGGCGCGAAAATGACGATGAATCCGTTCGACGAGATCGCCGTGGAGGAAGCGATCCGACTGAAGGAGAAGGGGATTGCTACCGAGATCGTCGCGATTTCGATCGGCCCGGCGCAGGCCGGGGAGATCCTGCGCACGGCCCTGGCGATGGGCGCGGACCGTGCCATCCTGGTGCGCACCGACGACCCCGTGGAGCCGTTGGCCGTGGCCAAGATCCTCAAGGGGGTGGTCGCGGCGGAACAGCCCGGCCTCGTCATCCTGGGCAAGCAGGCCATCGACGATGACTGCAGCCAGACCGGCCAGATGCTCGCCGCGTTGACCGGCTATCCCCAGGGAACCTTTGCCTCGAACCTGGAGGTAGAAGGGGAATGGGCGAAGGTCACGCGGGAAGTGGACGGTGGATCGCAGACCGTGGCGCTGCGCCTGCCCGCCATCGTGACCACCGACCTGCGTCTGAACGAGCCGCGCTACGCTTCCCTGCCGAACATCATGAAGGCCCGCAAGAAGCCGCTGTCGGAGCAGACGCCTGCCGATTTCGGCGTGGATATGACGCCTCGCCTGCAGGTGATCCGGACACAGGAGCCGCCGCCCCGCCAGCCTGGCGTGAAAATCGGATCGGTTGCGGAGCTGGTGCACAGGCTGCGCAACGACGCCGGCGTGATCTGAGGAGACCCGCATCCATGGCTATCCTGCTTCTTGCCGAGCACGCCAATGGCACGCTCAAGGACGTGACCGCGAAGGCGCTGACCGCCGCCCGCCAGATGGGGGAAGAGGTGCATGTGCTGGTCGCGGGGTATGGTGTGGCTGAGGTGGCGGCCGAGGCTGCCACGCTCGCAGGCGTCACACGGGTTTTCCTGGCCGACGACGCCATGCTTCAGCACGGCCTGCCCGAGCCACTGGCGGCTCTGATCGTCGAGCGTTTCGGGGATTACGACGGGATCGTGGCCCCATCCACGACCACGACCCGGAACGTGCTACCACGCGTCGCCGCCTTGCTCGACGTGATGCAGATTTCCGATGTCATCAAGGTGATTGCGCCCGATACGTTCGAGCGTCCGATCTATGCCGGCAACGCGGTGCAGGTCGTCCGCTCGACCGATGCGCGGAAGGTGGTCACGGTCCGCACTGCCGTGTTCCCCGCCGTTCCGAAGGGCAACGCGGCACCGGTCGAGCACATCGCGCCACCGCCCGCACAGGAATTGTCGCGTTTTCTTGGTGAGGAACTGTCGCGGTCGGAACGGCCGGAACTGACCTCGGCGCGTGTCGTCATATCGGGTGGCCGCGGGCTGCAGAGCCAGGAGAACTTCGCCACCTATCTCGAACCGGTGGCAGGGCTTCTGGGGGCGGCGATCGGTGCGTCACGGGCGGCGGTGGATGCCGGGTACGCCCCCAACGACCTGCAGGTCGGGCAGACCGGCAAGATCGTGGCGCCGGACCTCTACATTGCCTGCGGCATTTCCGGGGCGATCCAGCATCTTGCGGGCATGAAGGATTCCAAGGTCATTGTCGCGATCAACAAGGACGAGGAGGCGCCGATCTTCCAGGTCGCCGATTACGGCCTGGTCGCCGATCTCTACCAGGCGCTGCCCGAGCTGACGCAGGAACTCGCCCGCACGGGTGGCTGAGAACGGGGCAGGGGACCGGTCCCCGAGGAGGCGGAACGATGGAACTGCGTTTCACCGAAGCGGAACGGGCCTTCCGTCGAGAGGTTCGGGATTTCCTGCGGCAATCCCTGCCGCCGGAGATCCACCGCAAGCTGGTTGAAGGACGCCATCTCGACAAGGCGGATCTGGTCCGTTGGACGCGCATCCTGCATGGGCAGGGATGGTCGGTGCCACACTGGCCGGTCGCCTGGGGCGGCACCGGCTGGGATCCGGTACGGCAGATGATCTTCCGCGACGAGGTTCAGCAGTTTCCGGCCCCCGAGCCGCTTTCCTTCGGCGCCAGCATGGTCGGGCCGGTGATCTACACCTTCGGGTCGGAGGAACAGAAGCGTCGCTTCCTGCCCCGGATCGCCACGCTTGAGGAGTGGTGGTGCCAGGGCTTCTCCGAACCGGGGGCGGGCTCCGACCTGGCCGCCCTGAAGACCCGGGCCGTGCGCGATGGCGATCAGTGGGTGATCAACGGCCAGAAGGCGTGGACAACGTACGCGCAGCATGCCGATTGGATCTTCGTGCTGGCGCGCACCGATCCGTCCGCACGCAAACAGCAAGGCATCTCCTTCATCCTGGTGGACATGCGTTCGCCGGGCATTACGGTCCGCCCGGTGCAGACCATCGACGGCGGCGTCGAGATCAACGAGGTGTTCTTCGACGACGTGCGGGTGCCGGTTGGGAATCTCGTCGGCGAGGAGAACAAGGGGTGGGACTACGCCAAGTTCCTCCTGACCAACGAGCGCAATGGCCAGGCGCGCATCGGGCTTGCCAAGGCGCGGCTGCGCCGGATCCGTGCGCTTGCCGGGGCGCCATGTGACGGCGGTCCGCCGCGCATGGCTGATCCGGCGTTCCGCCACCGGCTGGTCGCATTGGAGGTGGCGGTGAAGGCGCTGGAGATGACGCAGTTCCGGGTGATCTCGGAGGAAGGACGGAACGAGCGCGGCAAGCCCAACCCGGCTTCCTCGATCCTGAAAGTCCAGGGGGCGGAACTGCAGCAGGCGACGACGGAATTGCTGCTCGACGTCATCGGCCCGGCCGGGCTGGTGCGGCATGGCGAAGCCGGCCCGGAGGCATATGAATGGGCTCGTGGCGGGACCACGGCCTATTTCAACCTTCGCAAGCTGTCGATCTATGGCGGCTCCAACGAGATCCAGCGGACGATCATCGCCAAGGCCATCCTGGGGTTATGACATGAACTTCGATCTTGCCGACGAACAGGTCATGCTCGGGGACAGCGTCAGCCGATGGCTGTCACGGTCATACGGCTTCGATGCGCGGGCGCGGATCCTGGTCTCTTCTGAGGGCTGGAGTCGCACGGCGTGGCAGCAGATGGCGGAGCTCGGTCTGCTGGGCCTGCCCTTTGCCGAGGCGGATGGCGGCTTTGGCGGAGGGGCCGAGGAAACCATGATCGTCATGGAGGCGTTCGGTCGCGCGCTCGTGGTCGAACCCTATCTGTCCGGCGTGGTGCTTGCCGGCGCCGTGTTGCGGCTAGGCGCGTCGGCGGCACAGCGTCAGGACCTCATCCCCAGGATTGCCGAGGGAAGTCTCGTGCTCGCCCTTGCGCACACGGAGGCGCAGGCGCGCTGGGATCTGGCGAATCTTGCCACGCGGGCGATGGCGACGGCGGAAGGCTGGCGCCTCTCTGGCCACAAATCACTGGTGCTGCATGGGGAGGCGGCCGATCGCCTCATCGTTTCCGCCCGTACCGACGCGGGGGAGGAGATCGGCTTGTTCCTGGTCGACCCGGCGGCAGCGGGTGTGCTGGTGGAGGGCTATCCAACCCAGGACGGCCAGCGTGCCGCCGACATCACGCTGCAGGATGTGCTGGTCCCGGCCACGGACATGATTGGCCTGCCGTCCCAGGGACTGGCCGTGCTGGAACAGGCAACCGACGAGGCGATCGCGGCCGTCGCTGCCGAGGCGGTGGGCGCAATGGCCGAGGCGCTGACCCTGACGGTCGAATACCTCAAAACCCGCACTCAGTTCGGAGTGGCGATCGGTTCATTCCAGGCGCTGCAGCACCGCGCCGCCGATATGTTCATCGCGTTGGAGCAGGCGCGCAGCATGACGTTCTACGCCGTCATGTCCTTGGCCGAGGAGGATGCCGGGCGGAGGCGTCGCGCCATTGCGGCGGCCAAGGTCCAGGTCGCGAAATCCGCAAAATTCATCGGCCAGCAGGCGATTCAGCTGCATGGCGGCATCGGCATGACGATGGAATGCAAGGTCGGCCACCTGTTCCGGCGCCTGACCATCATCGAGCGGCAATTCGGTGATACGGACTACCACCTCCATCGTCTGGCGGGAGAGGGAAGCCTGCTTGAGGACGTGTGAGACGGAGCTGGGGACAGGTCCTACAATTCATTGAGTCCCCCCTTCAACCGGTCGAGCAGGGCACAAAGCTGCTCCTGTTCGGCGTCGCTGAGCGGGGCAAGGGCATCACTGTAGAAGGCGGCAATGGGCTTCTGCATTTCCTCCCATGTGTGGACCCCGGCTTCGGTCAGCCGCAGCAGGCGGCTGCGGCCATCCTCGGGATCCTTGACCCGCTCGATCCAGCCACGGCCTTCGAGGCGGTCGAGCACGGCGGTCAGGTTCTGGCGGCTGAGCAGCAGGAACTCAATCAGGTCCTTGACCGACATCCCCTTGTCCCGGACCAGGGGATGCGCAAGCGCGCCGAGCACGGCCCATTGCTGGGTGGTCGATCCAAAGTCGCTGATATAGCGGCTGCCATTCTTATGCAACAGGTTCGAGCACTGGTACAGTCGGAAGAACAGTCGGTTGGCAACCTCGAACTGCCGTCGCTGGGAGGACGTATCTCGACGGGACATGAATGGCTTCCTTGCATTCGACCCATGCGTGGCCGGGTCTGAGAGGAGGAATATCACACTTATAAAGGCAATGCATTGACATATCGTCTAAATATAGCATAGTATTGATATAAATCGATGCCGGAGAAAGTGTCCATGACGGCGTTCAAGGGAAAAACAATCATCGTCACCGGTGCCGGCGGCGGCATTGGCGGCGCTACGGCCCGTCGCTTTGCGACCCAGGGGGGACGTGTCGCGGCCTTCGACCGCGACCTTGCCGCCGCCGAGCGGACCGTCGCGGCGATCGTCGCCGAGGGCGGTACGGCCTTTGCCTATGCCTGCGATATCACCGACCGCAGCGCGGTGGAAACGGCTGTCGCTGCGACAGAGCGTGAACTCGGGCCGATCGCCGTTCTCGTCAACAATGCGGGGTGGGATGTGTTTCGCCCGTTCCTGCAGACGACGCCGGAGGACTGGGAACGGCTGATCGCCATCAACCTGGTCGGCGCGCTGCACATGCATCACGTGGTCCTTCCGCTGATGGTCGGGCGCAAATCGGGGCGCATCGTCAACATCGCATCCGACGCCGCCCGCGTCGGATCGAGTGGCGAGGCGGTCTACGCCGCCTGCAAGGCGGGGCTGGTGGCACTGTCCAAGACCCTTGCCCGCGAACATGCCCGCGATGGCATCACCCTCAACGTCGTCTGCCCCGGACCCACCGAGACGGCGCTGTTCGAGGATTACAAGAAGGGTGCGGGCAATCCCGAGAAGCTTGCCGAGGCATTCCGCCGCTCGATCCCGCTTGGGCGCATCGCCCAGCCGGACGATCTGCCGGGGGCGATCCTGTTCTTTGCCTCGGACGATGCCGCCTATGTCACTGGCCAGGTCCTGTCGATTTCCGGTGGCCTGAGCATGGTTGGTTAAGGCCGTCGCTGCGAGGCTCAAGGGAAGAAGGTGGCATCATGGGATCCATGCGGGCGATCACGATCACCGGTCATGGCGGCAACGAGGTCGTGGCAATCGGCGAACGCCCCGTTCCCGTCCGACGGCGCGGAGAGGTACTCGTCAAGGTACACGGCAGCGGGCTGAACCGCGTCGATCTGTATATGCGCGACAGCGGCGCCGGCATCACCCACCGTCTGCCACAGATCATGGGGCTCGATGCCGCCGGGACAGTGGTTGACCTCGATGACGAGGAAAGGTGCCTCTCGTCCGGTCAGGCGGTGGTGATCCATCCCGGCATCGGCTGCGGACGGTGCGAGTTCTGCCTGCGGGGCGAACATGTTCTCTGCACCAGAATGCAGTTCCTCGGCGAGCACCGCGACGGCACGCTGGCCGATTATGTCTGCGTCCCTGCCGGCAACGTCTTTCCCATGCCGCAAGCGCTCGATTTCATCGAGGCTGCCGCACTCGGCGTCGCGCCGGTCACGGCCTGGCGCATGGTCTTCACCAAGGCGCAACTGCGGCCCTGGGAAACGGTGCTGATCTTCGGCATCGGCGGCGCCGTCTCGCTCTCGGCCCTGCAATTCGCCAAGGTGATCGGTGCGCGAGTCATTGTCACCTCCCGTGATCCCGCCAAGCTCGCGCGTGCGGTGGAACTGGGGGCTGATGCAACGATCGACGGGGCGAAGGAGGATATCGCCACGCGGACCCTGGAATTGTCCGGCGGACGCGGCGTGGACGTGGTGATCGAGAATGTCGGCGAGGCGGTCTGGCCATCGGCACTGAAATCGCTTGTCCGAGGGGGGCGCATCGTCACCTGTGGGGCAACCAGCGGCGACCGGCCTTCGGCCGATTTGCGCCGTCTGTTCATCCGACAACTTCAGGTCTTTGGATCTACGCATGGCACCTTCGCGGAGTTCCGCGACCTGCTGGCCCTGTGTGAACGTGGCCTGTTTCGTCCGGTGATTGACAGCCGCCTTGGCTTTGTTGACGTCCATGCCGGCCTCGATCGGCTCGAGGCGGGGCGGCAGTTCGGCAAGATCGGCATCGAGATTGCGGGAACATCACACCATGCCTGAGACAGATGTGACGCCTTCCATGCGCATTGACTTTGATGCCTCGGCGCCCGTTGCCACTCTCACCTTGTGCCGGTCGCCGATGAACGCCATCGACGATGCGATGCTGGATGCGCTGGCCGGGGCACTCGAAGCGGTCACGGCCCATGCCGCGATCACCGTGCTGCATCTTCGCAGCAACCAGCGCGTGTTCTGCGCCGGGGCAGATCTGCGGATGGTCGCCGAGCGTGTCGGCAGCGCGGCGGGGGCAGCCGCCATGGCGGAGACGGTGTGCCGCTTCCACCGGGTTTACGACACCCTGGCAGCCTTGCCGGTCGTGACGATCGCGGAGATCAACGGGGCGGCACTGGGCGGCGGTCTCGAACTGGCACTCGCCTGCGACCTGCGCATCGCCGGTCATGCATCGAAGCTCGGTCTTCCCGAAGCCAGGGTGGGGCTGTTGCCCGGGGCCGGAGGCACGCAGCGACTGACCCGGCTGTGTGGGCCGGGTGTGGCCGCACGTCTCATCCTCACCGGCGAAGCCGTCGATGGTCGCGAGGCCGAGCGTATCGGTCTGGTGCAGTGGGCGGCACCGGACGGGGAGGTGGCGGACCTTGCCGCCGGGATTGCCACGCGCGCTGCCGGGCTTTCCGCCGAGGCCGTGCGCACCGCCAAGCAATGCATCGGGATTGCCGCCCGGCTTGATCCCGCGGGTGTGCGGGCCGAGGTCGAAGGAATCACTGCGTTGATGCTTGAAGCCAGCACCAGGCAACGCGTTACTGACTTCCTGCGCAAGTGAAGGAACGGGGTTTCACCCCGCACCCGACCAGGGCTTCGCCCTGGACCGACCAAGGGCTTCGCCCTTGGAACCCGATTTTCTGTGCCGCGCAGCGCGCCTGGGGTGCAGGGGCCTTGTGGCCCCTGCTGGGTCTAGGGCGAAGCCCTGGCCTGCTCTTTTTCAAGGAACCGATCCCATGTCGTCCTCCGTTGTTTCCCCTCACCTGGCCGGCGCCGCGGCCGCGAAGCTTGCTCCCTTTGCCTGGGACGACCCGCTGCTGTTCGAGGCACAACTCACCGAAGACGAGCGGATGGTCCGCGACGCGACGCAGACCTACTGCCAGGAGCGGCTGATGCCACGCATCCTGGCGAGCAACCGGCATGAGAGCTTCGATCGCGACATCATGTCCGAAATGGGGGAACTCGGCTTCCTGGGGGCGACGTTGCCCACCGAATACGGCTGCGCCGGCATGTCCTATGTTTGCTATGGGCTGGTGGCGCGTGAAGTGGAGCGCGTCGATTCCGGGTACCGCTCGGCGCTGAGCGTGCAGTCATCGCTGGTGATGTACCCGATCTACGCCTATGGATCGGAAGCACAGCGCCGCCGCTATTTGCCCCGGTTGGCGCGTGGGGAATGGGTTGGTTGCTTTGGCCTCACGGAGCCCGACCACGGCTCGGATCCGGGTGGCATGAAGACCCGCGCGACGAAGGTTGATGGCGGCTACCGGCTGACCGGCACCAAGATGTGGATCACCAATTCCCCGATCGCCGATGTCTTCGTGGTCTGGGGGAAGCTCGACGGGCGCATCCGGGGCTTCATCCTCGAGCGCGGCTGGAAGGGGCTGTCGGCGCCAAAGATCGAAGGAAAATTCGCCCTGCGTGCTTCGGTGACCGGCGAGATCGTCATGGATGACGTCTTCGTGCCGGAGGAGAACCTGCTGCCGGACATCGCCGGTCTTGCCGGTCCGTTCGGCTGCCTCAATCGGGCTCGCTACGGCATCGCCTGGGGGACGCTCGGGGCCGCCGAGTTCTGCTGGCACGCGGCACGACAGTATACGCTCGACCGCAGGCAGTTCGGGCGTCCGTTGGCTGCCAACCAGATCATTCAGCTCAAGCTTGCCAACATGCAGACCGACATTGCCTTCGGCCTGCAGGCCTGTCTGCGTGTCGGCCGCATGATGGACGAGGGCACGGCATCGCCGGAGGCGATCTCGATGATCAAGCGTTATGCGTCCGGCAAGGCCCTGGAGATCGCCCGTATCAGCCGCGATATGCACGGTGGCAACGGCATTTCCGACGAGTTCCATGTGATCCGCCACGTGATGAATCTGGAAGCGGTCAATACCTACGAGGGAACCCATGACATTCATGCCCTCATTCTCGGGCGAGCCCAGACCGGCATTGCCGCCTTCGCCAACTGATCATCCAGGAACGGCGCATGGTCTTCGATCCTGACCGCCCGGCGCTTGCCGTCGGCATCGTCGGCACCGGGGTGATGGGGCGCGGTATCGCGCAGGTCGCCGCCGCTGCCGGCTGTACTGTCCTTCTCCTCGATGCCTGTCCGGGGGCAGCGCAGGCGGCGAAGGAACAGGTCGGCGCCATGTTGTTCCGGCTTGCGGAAAAAGGACGCGTGACCGAGGCGGTAGCCCGTGCGGCCCTGGATGCCATCCGGGTTGCCGCGACGCCTGCCGATCTGGCGAACTGCGAACTCATCATCGAAGCCATCCGCGAGGATCTGGAGGCCAAGCGCGCGCTGGTCGCCGAGCTTGACGCCGTTCTCGGCGAGGACTGCGTCATTGCCACCAACACATCGTCGCTGTCGGTCACTGCCATTGCCACCGGCAGCCGCTGGCCAGAGCGGGTGGCGGGCTTTCACTTCTTCAACCCCGTGCCGCTGATGAAGGTCGTCGAAGTGGTGCAGGGCCTGCGGACCGCCCCCGCGGTGCTGGACGCGCTGGTCGGATTCGCCGGCCGGATCGGCCATGCGCCGATCCGCACCCGCGATACGCCGGGTTTCGTGGTCAACCATGCCGGGCGTGCCTTCGGCACCGAGGCATTGCAGATCCTGCGCGAAGGTATCGCCGATGTGGCGACGATCGACCGCATCCTGTGTGATGCGGCCGGCTTCCGCATGGGCCCGTTCGAACTGTTCGACCTCACCGGACTGGATGTCTCGCAGCCGGTGATGGAGTCACTCTACGAGCAATACTACCAGGAACCGCGCTATCGGCCTTCGCCGATCGCCCGCCAGCGCCGGGTGGCCGGACTCCTCGGCCGCAAGACCGGTTGCGGCTTCTATGCGTATGATCACGACCGGCGCGTGGTGCCGGTGGAACCCCCGGTCCCGACGGCGCGCGCCGGGGGCGTATGGATCGCTCCTGGGCCGGCGCACGGGGTTCTGGTCAATCTCGTCTCCCGCCTCGGTGCGACGGTGCTGTTCGGTGCTCCGTCCGCCGATGCTGTCTGCCTGGTGGCGCCGCTGGGCGAGGACGCCACCACGGCGGCGCTGGCGCATGGCCTGGACGCCAGCCGTACGATTGCCATCGACGTGCTCCCCGGCCTCGACCGCCGGCGCACGCTGATGACCACGCCGCTTACCACCGCTGCGGTGCGGGATGCGGCGCATGGCCTGTTCGCCGCGGACGGTGTGCCGGTCAGCATCATCAGCGACAGCGCCGGTTTCGTCGTTCAGCGGGTGTTGGCAGGAATCGTCAATCTTGGCTGCGACATCGCCCAGCAGCGGATCGCCCTGCCAGCGGATATCGACCGTGCCGTCATGTTGGGACTCGGCTATCCGCTCGGGCCGCTGGCCTGGGGGGACCGGCTCGGCCCATCCCGGGTGCTGGGCATTCTTGAAGCGATGTTGGGCGCGACCGGGGATCCGCGCTACCGGCCCAGCCCGTGGCTGCGCCGCCGCGCCCGGCTCGGCGTATCCCTGCTCACGCCCGAAGCCGGGCCGGAAAGGAGCCTGCCATGAGCGAAGCCTATATCTGCGATTTTGTTCGCACCCCGATCGGCCGCTATGGTGGGGCGCTGAAGGCCGTGCGCGCCGACGACCTGGCGGCGCATCCGCTGCGCGTGTTGAAGGAACGCAACGCGGGGGTTGACTGGGACGCGCTGGATGACTGCATCCTGGGCTGCGCCAACCAGGCCGGTGAGGACAACCGCAATGTTGCCCGCATGGCCGTTCTGTTGGCCGGGCTGCCGGCGAGCGTGCCGGGCGTCACGCTCAACCGGCTCTGCGGTTCGGGCCTCGACGCCGTCGGTACTGCCGCCCGCGCCATCCGCACCGGTGAAGCCGAACTGGTGCTCGCCGGCGGGGTCGAGAGCATGACGCGCGCGCCCTTCGTCATGGCGAAGGCCAGCGAGGCTTTCGCGCGGCAGGCGGACATCCACGACACCACCATTGGCTGGCGCTTCATCAATGGGCTGATGCAGGCGCGGTACGGCACCGATTCGATGCCCGAAACCGCCGAGAACGTGGCGGAGGCATTCGGGATCGCGCGGGCGGACCAGGATGAATTCGCGCTGCGGAGTCAGCAAAGAACGGCGCGGGCGCAGGCAGGCGGGTTCTTCGCGCATGAAATCGCGGCGGTGGTCACCAGGGACCGCACGGGCGAGACGGTCATGGCACAGGACGAGCATCCGCGTCCGGACACCACGATGGCGATGCTGGCCCGGCTGAAGACGCCGTTTCGCACGCCCGGGACTGTCACCGCCGGCAATGCCTCCGGCGTGAATGACGGGGCGGCGGCACTGCTATTGGCCTCGGACGCCGCGGTGCGCCGCCATGGCCTGACGCCGCGCGCCCGCGTGGTGGCGATGGCAAGCGCCGGAGTGGAGCCGCGCCTGATGGGAATCGGTCCGGTGCCGGCCGTGCAAAAACTGCTGGCCCGGACCGGGCTGTCGCTCGCGGCGGTCGATGTCATCGAACTGAACGAGGCCTTCGCTGCCCAGGCGCTCGCCGTTCTCCGTCAGCTTGGCCTCACGGACGATGCGGAGCAGGTGAACCCGCATGGCGGAGCCATTGCCCTCGGCCATCCCCTTGGGGCTTCCGGGGCCCGTCTTGCCCTGACCGCGGTCAATGCACTGGAGACGCTTGGAGGCAGGCGCGCCATCGCCACGATGTGCATCGGCGTCGGTCAGGGCATTGCCGCCCTTATTGAACGGGTCTGAGACTTACGGTGTGGGATCATCCGTCCCGCGGCGTTCCGCCAGCAGCCGCTGCAGTCCTTCCCATCCTGTCCGGAACACGCCATTGGCGATGATGTCGGCGTATTTGTCAGCTTCCTCCGGCGTCGCGTCGAAGGTCGCTTCCCATTCGGCAAAGGTCTGCCCGGTGCTGCTCACCGGCGCCAGCCGCACCCGCGCGAGATAGTTCTGCACCGGAAAGGCCGGTGTGACGAACTCGTACGAGAAACTGGTCTGCCGGTCGTCGAGGGAGAGCAGGCGCTCGCGCACCATGCTGCCATCCTGCAGCCAGAAGCGGCGCACGCAGCCCACGGCATCGGCGGCGCGCCCGTCCTCGATCTCCGAGCGCGCGATGACGGGATGCCAGGCGGGCAGGGCATTGAAGTCACGGATCAGACCCCAGACGGTCTCGACCGGTGCGTCCAGGACGGCGGAAGCGTAGGCGCGGGTCATGGCGGAACCTCAGAAGCTGATGGATTTGAACGTACGGGTCTGGCCGGTGAGCGCCTGTTCGGTGGGCAGGCGCTCCATCGAGCTGGCGCCGTAGAAGCCGTTGCACAGCTTCGTGTTGCGCAGCACGTAGGTGGCATCCTCGGGCGTTGCGATCGGGCCGCCGTGGCAGAGCACGATGATGTCGGGTCGTACCCGCCGCGCTGCCTCGGCCCAGGAATCGATCAGTGCCGGACAATCCTCCAGCTTCAGCGCGGTTTGCGCGCCGATCGCGCCGCCGGTGGTCAGGCCCATATGCGGCACCAGGATGTCGGCGCCGGCCCGCGCCATCTCCACCGCATCCTCGGCGCTGAACACATAGGGTGTGGTCAGCATGTCCTTGGCATGGGCCAGCCGGATCATGTCGATCTCGTGCGCGAACCCCATGCCGGTTTCTTCCAGGTTGGCCCGGAAATTCCCGTCGATCAGCCCCACCGTCGGGAAGTTCTGCACCCCGGCGAAACCGAGCGCCTTCAGCTCGTCCAGCAGGTGGTCCATGATCGCGAACGGGTCGGTGCCGTTCACCCCGGCCAGCACCGGCGTGTGCCGCACCACCGGCAGCACCTCGCGGGCCATCTCCTTGACGATGTCATTGGCGTTGCCATAGGCGAGCAGCCCCGCCAGCGAACCGCGCCCCGCCATGCGGTAGCGGCCGGAATTGTAGATCACGATCAGGTCGATGCCGCCGGCCTCCTCGCATTTGGCGGACAGGCCGGTTCCGGCGCCGCCGCCGATGATCGGCTCGCGGCGGGCCACCATTGCCTGGAACTTTTCCAGCAATTCCTTGCGCGTGAAGCGGGGCATCAGACGATCTCCCGGAAGGCGGTGAGCACGGCATCGGCAAAGGCGGGGTCGTTGATGGCGGCCTCGACCTCGACCAGTCGGCGGGTGGGGGTAGGGACGAAGCCGGCCCGGATCGTGTCGAACAGCGCGGCGTCGGCATCCGGGTCATGGAAGGGCTGGCCGGGCACGTCGATCGCCGAGACGCCGCCGAGCGGCAGCAGGAAGCGTACCGGTCCTTCCATGCGGTTCAGCCGTTCGACGATGAAGTGGCCGATCGCCCGGTTTTCCTCGGGGGTGGTGCGCATCAGCGTCACCTGCGGGTTGTGGACATGCAGATGGCGGCCGGCGAAGCGCGCCGGCACCGTTTCCCGGGCCCCAAAATTCACCATGTCCACAGCGCCGACGCTGCCGATATAGGGCAGACGGGTGCGGATGGCCGCGCCGAAACGGTCCTCGGTGCAGGGGAACACGCCGCCTACCAGGTAATCCGGCACCTCGGTGGTGGTGATGTCGAGCAGCGCCGCCACCAGCCCGGATTCGGCGAGCTTCTCCATGCTCTGTCCGCCCGCGCCGGTGGCGTGGAAGACATAGCATTCGTAGCCCGGTTCCAGCATCTCCCGCAGCCGGGTGATGCAGGTGGTGGTGACGCCGAACATGGTCATGCCGAGGCCGGGCTTCTCCGCCGCATCGGCCGGCGGGGCGGCATGCAGCGCCATGCCCGCAGCGGCATGGGCCGCGTTGGCGATCACCCGCCGGGAAATGCCGTTGATGCCGGCAACATCCACCACCGAATACATCAGCGCCAGATCGACCGGGCCGACATAGGGCGCCACGTTGCCCGCGGCGACAGTGCTGACCATCAGCTTGGGCGTGCCGATGGGCAGGGCCCGCATGGCCTGGGTCACCAGGGCGGTGTTGCACGATCCGCCCAGGCCGAGCACCGCGCCGATATCGGTCTGCGCCGGCAGCCAGCGGCTCAGCGCCTCCGCCATGGCCGAGACCGCGGCGCCGCGGTCGCCCAGCCCGAGCACCGCGCCGGTTCCCTGGGGATGATGCGCGGCAATCTCGGCCGCGGTCACGTCGGCACCGGCGGCGCCGTGCGGGCGCGTGCTGACATCCACCACCACCGCTTCCGCGCCGGCGCGGCGCAGGCAGGCGGCGGCGTAGCGCAGTTCCTCGCCCTTGGTGTCCATTGTGCCGACGACATAAACCCGTGCCACCGGAGTCCTCCTCTCACGATGCCGCCGCCGCCCCGTGACGCGGGCCGGCATGGCGGCTTTTCTTCATCTTTTCGGCATGCGGCGGGCCGGGACCGACCCGGCCCGCCTTGCCTCTTTGGGCACATTCTCCGGGCGATACGCCGGCTTCGCAATAGCGCTGCAAGAGGAGGATGCGGTCATCACTCGCGCGCAGGGTGGGCGGCGCAGGGCGTGGAACGGGCGTATAAATGATTCAATATTTATGGTTGCTATGCGCTTATATTAAAGAATTAAAATAAAGTTATGGTAGCATATGATGGCATATTATGCACCAATTTTGTGGAATTGGCGCGATTTATGTTTGTGTTGTATTGGCATGTGTCGAGTGACGTGTATTCGCATCCCAGGAGTCTTCCATGGTCGACATTCCGGCCGACAGCAGTGCCGACATTCCACCCCAACAGACGCTGCTCTATCAGAGCCCGGACCTGGTTGTTCAACTGGCCTACACCGGCCCCAACGGCGCGACCTATCTCGCCGCCCCCGCCAGCCAGGAATTGCGCTTCATCGACTATGACGAGGCGACCCTGGTCGCGCCGCCAGTCGCCGCCAACGTCACCGAGACTCCCGTCGATACCGGTGATCCGCTGGGCTATGGCGCGCAATTCGTGGTCGGCTCCGACACGGCAACCTTCAGCCTCGGCAGCACGACGCAGGCCATTCCGCCCGCGACCCTGCAGGTCAGCGTTGCCCCCGGTGGCCCCCCGGTGGCCGTCACGGAACTGGGGGCGGCCGGCGGACTTTCCGTTGGATTCGATGATCCCGCCGTTGGCGGAGGATTCGTGAGCTATGGGATTCCACTTGTCATCGGGTGATCCGTTGGCGCACGGCTCGCTTCCACCGTTCAGTCCGTTCTCCTGCGGTGTCGGCGACGGGATTTTCCGTCGCGATCGGGGCACGACTGCGTGATCTGCCGACCGTGTCATGACCGGAATCGCTTGGCCCGGCGTCAGTCTCCGTGCAAAACGGGGCCGCCATGACACCCGAATCCGACACCGACCTGATCCGGCAATCCGAGAAACTGAGGGCCCGGGCGCTCGCCACCGAGTTGCTGGTGAAAGACGGGACGCTCACGCCGCAGGAAGGATTGGGGCGGTTGGCCGCCATTCTCGCCGAGGCCGCACGCGTCATGGAAGTGGCCGTGCAGCAGCAGTTGATGGAAATCAAGGGGCTGGCCGAACGAGACGCCCGGCGTGAATGAAGCCTGCGCCGTCCGGGCGCGTTGCCGGCGGGTTCAGGCCGGGCAGGACTGCCGGCGCTGCGGCCGTCCCGCCGGTTCCGCGGAGAGAACGGCTTTTCCCGTCCCGGTCGTGACCGGTCACAACCACGCAAACGATGCTTCGGCAGGATCCTCGATCCGCTCCCCCCGGCGCAGCCGGTCGCGCAGCGAGGCCAGCGTCGAATCGACCTGCTCAAGCCGGCGCAGCACCTGACGTTCGGCGTCGCTGGTGCTGATCACCTCGGCGATGCGCCCCTGACGGACCACCACGCGGCGCTGGCCCATCAGCGCCAGCAGGGGATCGTGGGTGGAAACCAGCACGATCTTGTCGCGCGCGACCAGCAGGTCCAGCGCCTGGCGACGGTTGATGCCGGCATTCTCGATCTCGTCGATCAGCACGATCGGCGAGGCGGTCAGCAGCGCGGCATCGGCGATCATCAGGGCCCGGGCCTGGCCACCGCTTAGCTGGGTCAGGGATACTCCTGGGCCGAAACGTTCTCCGGCCAGCGTGTTGGCAACGGCGATGATGCGCTCGACCACGTCGCTGCCCGCATCCACCTGCCGGCAGGCCGCATGCATGGCCAGGAAGTCACCCACGCTGAGATCGACGACGAAGTTCATGTTCTGGGAGATCTGCGCGACCAGCTTGCGGTCGGAGGCGAAGCGCAGGTCCGCGGTCGGCGCGGCGTCGTTCAGCAGCACCTGGCGCCCGCTTGGGCTATCGCCCTGGGCCAGGCATTCCACGTCGGCGAGCAGGCGGCTCTTGCCCGCGCCGGTGGGCCCGACGACGCAGACGATCTCGCCGGCCCGGATGACGAGATCCGTGGGTTCCTCCGTCCCGTCCTTGCCGTGTCCGCCGCGGATGGTCAACGTGTGGATGGCTTCCTGCATGGCATCGGGCGGCGCGGCGGCGGACTCCAGCAGAAGCCGCAGATGGCCGGCGAGTTGTTCGCGATCGAGGCCCACATCCAACAGCGTCGCCTGTGGCAGGCGCGCGATCCACAGCTCTGCCGGCAGGTCCGTCGGCAGCTCGCCAAAGCCCAGCCCGTCGAGGAAGGCAGCGATGCGCGGCGATGCCTGCAGCAGCCGTCCCAACGGTTGACCGAGGGAGGTCGGCAGGTCCGGCATCATGGGGTTTCCCCGAAGGTCATCTTGCGGACATTGCCGCGCTGGTACGTCTCCCCGATCGCGGTTTCGCCGACGCAGTAAGGGCAGATCGCGGAGGGCATGGAGAAGCGCAGATGCTGTCCTTCCAGCGTCTCGATGCGCGGGGCGGAGCGGATGCGGAAGGCCAGGTCGACCGCGCCCTGGCCAGTGATGCCGTTGCACCACACCACCGGGGCACGCGGGTTGGCAAGCCGCACATTGTAGGCGAAGACCTCGCGTTCGGCCTGGGAGACGATGTCGCCCTTGGTGATGGCCACGACATCGGCGAGGCGGAGCATCGGCCCGATCTTGCGCGGCGTGTGGATGCCGGCGAGGTTGTCCACCACGCAGACCGCCAGCACGCCACGGATATGCGGCGAGCAGCGGTTGCACAGCCCGGCCGTTTCCACCAGCAACACGTCGCAGCCCGCGCGATGGCCCCAGGCGAGGCAATCATCAATGTTGCTGACAAAGAAATGGTCCGGGCAGATTCCGCGCGAGAGCCCCGTCTGCACCGGCAGGCCGAGCGCGGCATAAGCCTCGTCATCGGTGGTGGAGAGCGCGTCGAACTTCACCACGCCGACCTGGATGCCATCGTCGCGCAGCCGGGCCGCGACCTTGAGGAACAGCGATGTCTTGCCGACCGAGGGCGGCCCGGCAACCGTGACCACGCGCATCAGCCGGCATCCCAGGCGTCGAAGAAGATCCGCATGGCGACGTTGGTTTCCTCAGTCATGTCATGCGAGCGGGTGTAGTCCCAGCCGATCCAGTGCAGCTTCGCGCCAGGCGGCAGCACCTGCGGGATTTGCCCGGAGGTGGGAGGGTAGCGATTTTGGGCCAGGAACCGTCCCAGGGCATCCCCGGAGAGATAGTCGATCAGGGGCTGCACCCAGCCCCGGTGATCGCCGGAAACCGAAGAACCGATGGGCATCGTCATGGCTCCGTCTTCTGGCCAGACCACCATGGTGCGGTCGCGATGGGGGCACATGTCGGCCTGCATCCAGGGCAGGATGGAGATCGCCCCGCCTTGTTCGCTGCCGGTACCGGCAAAACGCGCCGCCGCGGTGTTGTGCAGGATGGCACGTGTGTTGGCTGCGAAGGCACGCAGGCCGGCGACCCCGAAGCGGCGATGCAGGGTCAGCAGCAGGAAGTCGTTGCAGTCGGGATAGGTACCGTCACTGGGGCGCCGCCAGCCGCCGAACACGATCTGGCGGTGATACGCCGGATCCAGCAGGTCTTCCCACCGCCGCGGCACCGCCCGCCCGGCCAGCTTGCGCAGGTCGATCAGGAATACCCAGGGAATGACGGCGAACACCGAGAACAGACCTTCGGGATCGACGAGGCCGGCCTCGGCGACTGCCGGATGCACCGGCGCGGCGGGGCCGGCACAGTGCCCCGCCGCGCGCAGAAACTGCTGGAATGGCGGCGACAGCAGGTCACGGGTGAAGGGCGACACCACGAGATGCGGAACGCCGGAAAGCGGCCCGGCGCGTAACATGTCATCAAACGGGGCGTACCATTCATGGCCCATGAGGAAGCAGATCCGCCGCCCGCCGGCGGCCGCGGCCGCGCGTTCCAGCCCGGCGGCAAAGCCATGGCGCAACGGTACCGGCATGCGCCCGAGGAAGTCGAGCGTGGACAGGCGCGGCGCGGTGGCACGGATGGCGGCCGCGGGAATGCCGTCGTCGAGAAGTGTCAGCCGGCTGTGCAGCATGGCCCGGGATCCAGGATGTGGCGGGGTGCAAGGCTGTCTGCACCACGGACCCATCAAGAAACGTGCCAGGGCATGGGGCAGCCGGAACCGCGGCCGCACGGGATTCCGGCTGCACGAATCCGAACATTGTACAGCCGAACGTACGGCCGCGTACCTTCGCCGCGCGGCCCTCAGATCACCCAGGCATCATGGGCGTGGGCGCCACGTTGGCGGGCCAGGCTGTACTCGACGACATGCGCCAGGATCTGCGTGCGGTCATATCCCAGGGCCTTGCCGGCCAGTCCGATCGCCCCGCGGATGCCCAGGTAGCAGCAAATGTTCATCTCGATCAGGAAGCGCTGTCCTGTCGCCGGGTCCCACCGGTAATCCAGGCGGAAATAGTCGATCGGTCCGAGCGAGGACCACACCTTTCGCACATCGTCTGCGATCGCCGCTTCGGTGCCGGCACCAAGTTCGATCAGATCGTTGCCCAGCCGGTCATCGGTCTTGAGATCGGCGGTGAGGATGCTGCCGGGCTTGTCCGAGCGCGGCGCGACATGCCCAAGCACCAGATAGGGCGAATGGCCGAGCACCGGCACGGTGACGTCGATGCCCGGACAGAACCGCTCCACCAGCGCTTCCTTTCCGGCGGTATGGAAGGTCCCGACAATCCGTGCCGCACCTTCCCAACTGTCCTGCAGCGAGGCCTCGGTCACGCCTTCGGAGGCGGCGCCGAAGCGATCCTTGACGAAATAGGGGCCGGGGAAATCCGGCGGTGACAGTTCCGCCCCCGGCAGATACGCCCGCCCTGGCGCCACCGGCAGGCCGAGCGCGGAGAAGGCCAGCTTGCTGAGATACTTGTCTTCGGCCAGCGCGCGGATATTGGGCGGTGCCCCGAGACAGGGCAGGCGCAGATAGGTGCAGATCGATGGAACCAGCAACTCCGGATTGCGCAAGGGCATCCGGTTGAGCAACGAGAAAACGAAATCGACATTGCCGCCCGCCATCAGCGCCGCATAGGGCTTCGAGCTGGAGGCGACGCGATAGCCGATGTTGCGCAGGGCCTCGTAGAGGCGGAAATGGTACTCGGCATAGCCGTGGGTGATGCCCTCCGGCTTGACCGTGTAGATCGGGTCGTCCGGCGCGAAGCGTGCCAGATACAGGATGCGCGTGTCCTGTGGGGCGGCGGGCCAGAGCAGAGGCGGTGATGCCATGATGCGAAGCCTCCAGCGGAGGAAGAAAATGCAGTCAAAGCGCCCGGCCAGTGTCGTCAGCGGCTGCGTAGCGAGAATGTCACCGGCACGGCAAGGGCAAGCGGTGTGGCACGCAGCTCGTCGGGGAGCGGCGGAAACGGGGCCGCGCGCGCGATCATGGCGAGGCCTTCCGTATCCAGCGAGGTCACGCCTGAACTACGGATGACACGCGCCGACAGCACTTCGCCATCGGCGGCCAGGACGAAGCGAAGCAGTACTGTGCCTTCTTCGCCGCGGGCGCGGGCCTCGGCCGGGTAGCGCTTCACGGCCAGCAGCCGCGCCTGGATCCGGCCGATATAGTCGGCAGGGGGGTGGGGCGGCGCCGCCGGCGTGCCGGCCGCCTGCGGCTGGGAGGGGCCTGCCGGCGCGGCAATCGGCGTGGTGGCGGGCATGGCGGGCGGGCCTTCCTGTCGGCGCGGCGGTCGTGGGCGCGGCCGCTGCACGGGGGCCACGGGGGCGGCTGCGCTCGTGCTGGCGATCAGTGGCGGCGGCGTGGGCAGGGGGGGCTCATCGATGGAGGGCGGAGGTTCCGGCTCCGGCGGCGGCGTGACAGCAGGTTCCACGGAGGCTGGTGGCGGAGGCTCCGGCGATGTCACGACGGGCGGTGGTTCCGGGGGGGCAGGGGGAGGTACCGCGGATGGGAGCGGTGCCGGGTCCGGCTCCGCGGCGGGGGACGCCGGCGGGGTTGGCTCCTGCTGCGACGGGGCCAGTTCGACCAGGGTCGTACGTGCCGGCTTCGGGGCCGGCGCCGCCAGGGCCAGCCAGGTTCCGAGCAGGCCCGCATGCAGCAGCCCCGAGGCCAGCAGTGCCCAGCCCTCTCCCCGGGACATCGGCGTCAGGGCCCGGTCTCGGCGACCAGCAGCAGCTTTGTCACGCCGCCCTGGCCGATCCGGGCCAGCAATTCCATCACCTGCCCATAGGCGAGGTCGCGATCGCTGCGCACATGCACCACCAGGTCCGGCTCGGCGGCGACCCGGCCGGCCAGATGCGCGGGCAGGTCCGCCAGGTTCACCGGCTGGTCGCCGACGAACACCGCGCCGGTGCGGTCCATGCTGACGACCAGCGGCTGCGCCGGCGCCACCGCGGCCGCCTGGGTGCGCGGCAGTTGCAGCTTCACGCCGCTCAGGGCCATCAGCGGCGCCGCCACCATGAAGATCACCAGCAGCACCAGCATGACGTCGATGAACGGCGTCACGTTGATCTCGCTCTGCAGGCGCAGCGGGTCGTCGTTGCGGGCGAGGGGATCGGGCAGGATCATGCGGCCGCCTCCGCCGATTGCCGCGCCAGCGCCGCCACCGCCAGCCCCAGCCGCCTTGCCAGCATGCCGAGGCTGCCGGCCAGCATGTTGTAGGCAATCGAGGCCGGCAGCGCGGCGGCAAGGCCGATGGCGGTGGTGGAGAGCGCCTCGGCGATGCCGGGCGCGACGGCGGCAAGGCTGCTGTCGCCGGCCTGCGCCAGCCCGGCGAAGGCGTGCATGATGCCCCAGACCGTGCCGAACAGGCCAATGAACGGCGCTGCCGAACCGATCGTCGCCAGCACCGGCAGCCGTGTCTCGACCGGCAGCAGCGCCGCGGCCACGGACTCGCGCAGTGTGCGTTCGATGCGCTCGCGTCGTTCCGCCAGTGTCTCGCCGGCCGGGCGGCGCCCCGTTTCCATGGCCGCTGTCGCCAGCAGCGTGGTGGCAAGGCCGGTGGAAGGAACCGGGGCGTCCTGGCTGCGCACCAGGCGTTCGAAGCCGCGCGCCTCCCGTTGCAGCCGGATCAGCCGCGTGACTTTCTCGAAGATGATCGCCCAGCACAGCACCGAGCAGACCAGCAGCAGCACGAGCACCGCCCGCACCGGGCCGGTGGTCTGCATCAGCATTCCGCTCAGGGACAGATCAAGGGTGGGCATCGATCGGCAGGTCTCCCGGGATGGTCATCGCCGCGACATCAGTTGTTGAAAGGATTGTGCCGGCTGCCATCGGGCGCTTCGCCGCGCAGCAACCGGCCAACGGCGGCATCGTCGAGCCGGGTGCGGTAGAAGCGGGCATAGTACTCCTGCACCTCGGCGCGCATGTCGAGATCGGGGAAACGATCCGGATACAGCAAGCGGGCGATGAACTCGGTCAGCAGCAGGGCACTCTCCGGGCCACCGTCCCAGTAGAACACGCCTTCCGGCGTCGACAGCACCCGGCCTTCCCGCACCGCCGTGACATCGGCCCAGCGTGGGTCGCCCTGTACCAGCGCCAGCGGATATTGCCGGCCGACCAGCACCACCTGTGGGTCCCAACGCAGGATGTCCTCCATTGCCATGCTGCCGCGCCCGGCCAGCGGCAGGGCACCGGCAATCATCGAGGCCCCTGCGATCGTGCCGCTCCAGTAGGTGTAGGAACCGCGTCCCTGGGTGTTCACCGCCTGCGGGCCGCGCACGTAATAAAGTCGCGGGCGCTGCGCGGCGGGAATGTCCGCCGTGCGCGCCAGCACCCGGCGGATGCGAGTTTCGAAAATACGGCACCATTCCTCGGCGCGTGCTTCCGCCTCGCCGCCCAGCACCTGGCCGAACAGCCGCACCGCGCGCATGGTGTCGGCAATGAAGGCCTCGGCCGTCGCTGGCGGCGGGCCGACGGGCTGCGAGACCAGGGCCGCAATGCCGACTGTCGCCAGCTTCGGCACCACCCGGCCCGCATCGTAGAAGACGAAGGCCGTGTCGATGCCGCGGGCCAGCAGTTCCTCGACGTTGGGCTCACCCACCATGCGGGGGATAGAACGGACCTGCGGATTGGTGGCCACCATCCAGGGAGCGGCGGTGTCGTACATCAGCCCGATCCGTGCCTCCGCCCCGAGCATGAACACGCGCGGGTAGCACAGCACTTCCAGGCAGGCGACGCGGCGGACCTGGGCGGGCAGCTCGACGCTGCGGCCGGCCATGTCGATGACGCTGCGGGCGGCGGCTGTACCGCAACAGGCCAGGGCCAGCAGGGCCCCCAGGGTCGCGCCCATGCTTCGTGCGGCACGCCGGCTTCGCCCGTGCCGCGAGAAGATGGCTTTATCCTGCACCTGTGGCTTCATGGCGTCGTCATCGGAACACAAAGCCGCGCGACCGTGCCGTCGGCACGCGGCAACTCGGCCACGGAGACATCGACGTCGTAGGTGCGCCGCAGCCAGGTGCGGGTCACGATCTCCGAGGCCGAGCCAACCTGCAACCGGCCGTCCCGCCCGAGGGCGGCGACCCGATGCGCGTGCAGCAATGCCTGGTTGGGATCGTGGCTCGTCATCAGCACGCCGAGGCCGGTGCGCGCCACCAGGGTCTGCACATGCGCCAGCACGCGGATCTGGTTGCCGAAATCGAGATTGGCCGTGGGCTCGTCCATGACCAGCACCATCGGCTCCTGCGCCAGGGCCCGGGCGATCAGCACCAACTGCCGTTCACCGCCGCTGAGCGTGGTATAGGCCGCGTTGCGCAGGCCATGGATGCCGAGATCGGCCAGCACCTGCTCGGCGATGGTACGGTCGCGCGCGCCGGGCGTGGCAAAGGGACCGAGATGCGCGGCCCGTCCCATCGCGACCACCTCGTGCACGCGAAACGGAAAAGGGGGGCGGTGCGCCTGCGGCACGTAGCCGACACGGGCGGCGAAGCGGCGGGCCGGCCATGACGCGACATCCTCGCCGCCGAGGCGGATGCGCCCGCCCAGCGGGGGCAAGAGTCGCAGGATGGTCTTGAACAGCGTGGTCTTGCCTGCGCCATTCGGTCCCAGCAGGAACAGCCATTCCTCGGCCGCGACCGAGAAGGTGGCCGCCGCTGTGACCGCCTTTCCCCGGTAGCCGCAGGTCAGTCCTTCCACCGACAGCAAGGGGGCGGACATGTCAGGCTGCTCCCCCGTTGCGGGCACGGCCCAGCAACGACAGGAAGAAGGGGGCCCCGATCAGGGAGGTCAGGATGCCGAGCGGGATCTCCGCAGCGACCAGGCTGCGCGCGACGTCGTCGACCAGCAACAGGAAGGTGCCGCCCATCACCGCGGCCGCGGGCAGCAGCACCCGATGGTCCGGTCCCACCAGCAATCGCGTCACGTGTGGCACCACCAGCCCGACCAACCCGATCACGCCGCTGATGGCCACCGCCGCCGCGGTCATCAGCGTGGCGCCGACCACCACAGCGAAGCGCAGCCGTTCCACTTCCACGCCCAGCGCCCGGGCTTCCTCGTCGCCGAATGCCAGCAGGTTCAGCCGCCAGCGCAGCAGCAGGAGACATGCCAGCCCGGCGCCGACCGGCAGCCCTGCCGCCAGCAGGTCACGCCCGCTGACTGCCGCCAGGCTGCCCATCAACCAAAAGGTGATGACAGGCAGGACGTTGTTGGGATCGGCCACGAACTTCACCAGCGCTATCAGCGCCGAGAACACCGTGCCGACGATGACCCCGGCGAGGATCAGCACCAGCACCGCATCACCTTCGCCGGCGTGCCAGCGGGTGATCAACCAGGTCGTTGTCACCGCCAGCAACCCGCCGCCAAAGGCTGCCGCCTGGATCCCCACCGGCCCCGCCCCGAGCAGGATCGCCAGCGCCGCCCCGAATCCGGCCCCCGCCGCGACGCCGAGAATATCCGGGGAGACCAGCGGATTGCGGAAGATGCCCTGGAATGCCGCTCCCGCGGTTGCCAGCGCCGCCCCGACCAGCAGCGCCGCGGCGATCCGCGGCAGCCGGATGGTGACCACCACCACCTCGGCCGCATCCGGCGTGGTCTGGCCTGACCCGAACAGATGCCGGCCCAGCGCGGTCAGCACCGCATCCGGTGCAAGCGGGTAACGCCCGATCAGCAGCGACAGGAATGCCACCAGCAGAGGCAGCAGCCCAAACAGCAGCACCGCCTTCACCACGGTCCCGGTGCGTGGCGTGGTGAGGGCAGGGAGGCTCACAGCGAGGCCTTCAGCGTGAAGGTGATGGTGCGGCCCGCGCCGAGCAGCAGCCCGTCGCCACTGCGGTAATACATCCAGTAGGAGCGGTCGAAGAGGTTGAAGGCATTCAGCGTGGCGCTGACGCGATGACCGGCGATTTCGGGGCTGTAGCGCAGGCCGGCATCGAACGTGGTCGCCGCCGGCAGGTACGCGGTGTTGAGCGTATCCAGCGGCCGCTTACCGTAATAGTTCATGCCGCCGCTCAGCGTCAGGTCGGGCAGGCCCGGCACGGTGTATTCCAGGTAGAGGCGGGCCTGCTGCTCCGGTACGTTGATCGGGGTCTTGCCTTCGCTGGCCGGCACCGCCGAAGCCTTGGAGATGAAGGCATCCATCAGCGTAAAGCCGCCGACCACGGCGAGGGAATCGTTGACACGCCCGGTCGTCACCAGTTCGATGCCCTGGTGGATCTCGCGCCCGTCCTGCTTGTAGACGCTATCGGCGGGATCGATCTCGGCATTGACCTTATCGATACGGAACAACGCGAGGTTGATGCCCAGCCGCCCGATGGTTGTCTTGGCGCCGACTTCGTACTGATTGCTGACGCTCGGCGCGAGAACCTGGTTGCGGTTCACCGCGGCGCTGCTGGTGGTGCTGTCGCCGGCCTGCAGCCCCTGGATGTACGACGCGTACAGCGAGAGTTCCGGGATCGGCTTGACTGTGATGCCGACGCTCGGGGTGACCTGCTGGGCGCGATAATTGGATGTGCTGATGGCGCTGCCGCTGCCCCAGGCATTCTGCTGCAGCGTCGCGGCCGTGGCGCCGAGCAGCAGAGAGACATAGGGGCCGACCGAGACCCGGTCGGCGACCACGAAATTGTCCCACGTCACGCGCTGGAAGTTGTTGTTGGGGGCGAAGCTGACGGAGGGCTGGGCGAAGCTGACCGGATTGTCGATGTTCGACAGGCCGAGGATGCTTTGGACCTCCGGCGCGCGTTCGTAGAAGAAGCGGGTATGGGTGTAGCCGAAGGTGGCCTCGTGGCGCAGCGGGCCGGTGTCGAAGGCGGCATCCATCAGCGCATAGGCGGATTCGGTACGTTCGGTCTGCTGCGAATCGAAATTGGCCCGTTCCAGGTAGTTGCCGGTGTTGCCCTGCAGGATCGCATCGACATAGGCATATTTGCGCCACATGTAGCCGTACCGCATGGCAGCGCGCAGGGTGAAGATGTCGTTCAGCTTCGAATCAAGCCCGACGCCCGCGAGCGTCTTGCTGGATTTGTTGAAGGTCCAGTCCTGGCCGTATTGCCGGTTGGCCCGGAACGCCGAGGCCGAGGGCACCGCGGTGCCGGTGCCCGACCAGTTGCCGTTCGGCGCATCGAACGTGGTCGGCAGGCCGTTGGTCTGCATGTCCTGATGCCAGACATCGAACCACACCGTCGTGTTGGGTCGGACTTCGTAGGACAGCGACAGCGACACCAGGCTGCGGCGCTGCTGGCTGCCATCGATCACGGTGCTGCCTGCTTCCTGATAGGCATTGAAGCGGTAGCCCAGCCGTCCATCGGTGCCGGGCACCCGGCCACCGGCATCGCCGTGCACATAGGCCACGCTGCCATTGTAGACGCCGCTGGAGAGGTCGAGGAGCGTCTGTTCCGTCGGTCGCTTGCTGATGTAGTTGATCAGGCCGCCCGGGGCCGAGAACCCGTAGAGGAAGCCGGACATGCCGTTCAGCACTTCGATCCGGTCGACGATTTCCATCGGTGGCAGGGTGAAGCTGCGGTCGACCAGGCCGTCGCGCAGCTCGTTCTGGTCGGCGGCGGTGAAGCCGCGGACCATCACGCGTGACATGGTGAAGGCGCTGTTGGCGTTCAGCAGCGGTGCCACGGTCGGGTTGGTCTTCAGCGCATCGGCGAGGGTGTGCGCCGCCTGTCGTTCGATCAGTGCGCCCGGGGTGACGTTGATCGAATAGGGCGTGTCCTGCAGCGGGGCCTTGCCCAGCGGCCCCAGTGTCGCGCTCGAACTGCGGTAACCGTCGGCAGCACTGCCGTCGGCCTCGGTCCGCTGACCGGTGACGACGACCGGCGGAACGGCGACGGTTGCCTCGGCGTCATCGGCGTGGGCCGGGGCGACGGCCAGCATCGGGGCGGCAAAAATGACCCCTCCCAGCAAGGCGGAGCCGGGAAAGAGAAGGACCTTTGGAACCATCGCGGCGCTCCAGGCGGGCGTGCCGGCACGTCCTGCCGGCTCGGGATTGGACAATGACGGCAGCCCCCTCCGCACGACCCGTTTGCGAGCAACCAGCGAAATCTCGGTCAACGATCCCGGCACGTTGCACCGATCCGGTTCAACGCGGTGCCCATTTTTGCCGGAATGCAAAACAAAATTGGTTTGCACGCCTGAATTACGGGAATCATGTCGAGATTTTAATAAGCGTCAAGTGGCATTTGGAATAATTTGTTCGGCAACTTTGTTTGCACGCAATGGTACAATGCTTTTTGAGGCTCACCTCATTTCATGAGGTGAGCCTCAAGGAATTCTCACAAAATTGTACAAGCCCCAACCTCGCTGCCTGTAGCAGGGGATGCCTTCGACCCAGTCCCGATCGGGGGGCACACCCCACGATTCACATTCGTCATATACTATAAATATATGACGAAGCGGCATCTGCCAACGCCTCTCGCGCAAGGCGCGACGCCTCGGTCGCATCCTGTTCCAGCCTTGATGCGGCGCGGGGGGGCGATTCAGCCGGCGCGGGCGAGATGGACGAAGCGGCCGTACTGGGAAAATTCGCGCGCCGTGGCTCCGGCCTGCACGGCAGCCGCGAGCCCGTCCGGATCACTGACCACCAGACTGCCCAGGACCTCGAGGCCGTACTCGTAAAGCCGCGGCGTCATCGGCGTTCCCGGCCCGATCAGGGCGACCGGGCGGTTGCGCGCCAGCCGCAGGATGCGCGGCAGGGTCCGGTTCACCAGCGTCGAGGCATTGATCACCGCGGCCCCGCAGCCCGGCAGCAAGGTGTCCAGGGCGGTGACGGGAAACCGCCCCGGCCGGGGATCGGGCTCCAGCAGGGCGCAGTTCGGCAGGATGCCCTCGATCCCGGGAAAGGCCCCGAGCACGACCACGCGTCCGGTGATCCGCCGGAACGCCTTCACGCCGTTGCCGGCCTTCGCCACCAGATCGTATCGGTTGTAATGCGCATTGATGGCGGCGATCCCAAGCGCTGTTTCCAGCGGATCCCAGGATTCGGCCATGGCGGCGAGCTCGCGCAGGCTGCGTCGCGCCAGGCGTGGCAGGCGCGGCCGCAATTCCTGCGGATGGCATGGCAGGCCAGCGAGCCCGACGCCGGCTGGTCCTTCGACCATGAGCCAGCGCGGGCCGCAGACGATCCGCCGCACAGGCGCTTCCGTGACCCCGAGCACAAGGTCGCGATATAGCCGTTCCGGCCCCCACCAGGCCCAGAGCGAGGCGAGATCCGGCGAGATCATCGCCCCGTCCTGGCGCGCGTAGCTATGCCATCGCTGGATGCATTGCCAGGCAATCGAGGTCAGCAGCGGCATTCCGCAGGTGACATCGGATCCGAAGTTGACACCGACGCTTCCCGTTGCCTCCGCGCAGGCGGCGAAGTGGCTCATGACGAGAAGGTCCGCCTTCTCGTGCATCGCCTGGCGGAGATACGCGACCGCGCCGGGCCGGTCGACCTTGAGCGTCCTGCCGGTCCCGAGGTCCCGGTACTCGATCCGGGGCGCGCAGCCGAGGCTTTTGTGCAGTGAGCCGCGATTATTGTCCTGGACGCAGCCGACGACGTTGAAGCCGCGGCTGCGCAGGCCGAGGGCAAACTCGGCAAGGAGATCATCCACGAGCTCAGCCGGATCGTGTACCACGACACCCGGCCGGATCCACGGCAACCGCGCCGCTTCCAAGGCCGTTGTCGCGGGGTCTGCCACCCGCGCGGCACCAGGACCCGGACGCGCGTATCCGGCAATGACATTGGTCATCGCGCGGGTGCTGACACTGAGGTGACCGGTCGGCACGAACGGCCCGTGCCGGCGAACGGCCCGGTTGGCAACGGAAAGAGGGTGGGCAGGTTCATCGTTGCGCTCCCTGATGCTCGCCACCGCAGCAGATGATACCGGAAATGCAAGCGACGTACCATGCTTCAGCCTGGCCCGGACGTTGCAAGATGCTGCCTGCTTCGATGCATGAGCGCGCATAGGCGTGGACGATCAGCAAGGAGAGCAGCGAGATGTGCCCGTACTGCCAGGTCGCAGGCCCATGAGCGCGACAGAGACCGGCCCGCGAAGATGTGGCTGCCGGCGCATCCCCGGTCGGGGGCAGAGCGGCTGCGCTTTCCGCGGTGCCAAGATGGCGCTGCAGCCGATTGCCGATGTGGCGCATCTGGTGCATGGACCGGCTTCCTGCGAGGCAGGGTCCTGGCAGTTTCGTCCAACCTTTTCCTCTGGCCCGCGAATGCATCGCGTCAGCTTCACGACCGGGTTTACCGAGCGGGACACCATTGCCGGCGGCGAGCGGAAGCTGGCACGGGCGATCGATGCGCTCATTGCCCGGCACGATCCGCCGGCCGTCTTCGTCTATCAGACCTGCCTGCCGGCGATGATCGGCGATGACATCGTGCCGGTGTGCCGGGACGCGACGCGTCGGTGGGGCCGGCCGGTGATTCCGGTCGATGTTCCCGGCTTTGCCGGCAGCCGGCCCTATGGCGTGCATCGGGCCGCCGAAATCCTGATGGAGCATGTCATCGGCACGGCCGAGCCCGATCGCTGCATGGAGGCCGACATTGTCCTGATCGGAGAGTTCAATCTGGCGGATGAGCTGGCGCAGATTCGCCCCTTGCTCGCGCAGTTGGGAATTCGTGTGCTGGCGAGCCTGACCGGTGACGGCCGGCTGCATGACATCGCCATGGCGCATCGGGCGCGGGCGGCGGTGCTGCTGTGTTCGCAGGGGCTGGCGCATCTGGCGGAACGGATGCACGCCGATTTCGGCATTCCCTGCATCGACGGCAGCTTCCACGGCACCGGCAACATCGCTGCCACCTTGCGGCAGCTGTCGCACCTGCTGGTGGAACGCGGTGTCCCCCGTGACCTGCCGCATCGGGCGGAAGCACTGATCGCGCGGGAAGAACGTCGCATTGCCGAAGTGCTGGGCCGGTACCGCATCCGCCTGGCAGGCAGGCGGGCGATGCTACTGTGCGGCGGCGCGAAGACGTGGTCGGTGGCATGCATGCTCAAGGAGATCGGCATGGTGGTCAGTGGCACCGCGATCGGCAAAACCAGCGAGGATGACCGGAGAAAGGTCACCGAACTGGTCGGCACGGCGACACCCCGGTTCGACGGATGGCAGGCCGAGGACATGGATGCCTTGTTGCGGCGGGGGGAAGCCGACATCGTGCTCGGCGGCGCCAACAGCCAGTTCGTTGCCATGAAGGCCGGCATTCCATGGTTGGAGATCAATCATGAGCGCAGCCTGCCCCTGGCGGGCTATGGCGGCATGCTGGCCCTGCTTGCGGCCATCGACCGGTCGGTGAACAATCCCGTCTGGATCCAGGTTCGAAGCGCAGCTCCCTGGGACGCTGCCGGGTAATCCTGTCGCCCCGCTAGGCCCCCTGATCGATCCCCGCATCGCGATGGTTGTCGGGGCGGGAATCCCCCACTTGGAATGAAAGGGGGGGTATGCCATAGTGGCGCGATATCCGAATGGGAATAGCGACACCCCTTCTTTTCCATGACTGCCAGCCCCGGTCCGGTTCGCCGCCCTGCCTGGCTGCCGGCGAAAGCGGTTCCGGGCGGGGTGCCTGCGCTCCGCCGCAGCAGGATGGCAAGGAAGAGCGTCGTTTTCCGGTCGGTGGCTGTCAGCCGGGCAGGACGCGCACCGGCTCGCCCAGGGCCTGCACCAGCCGGCGGCGCAAGGCGCCGAGCGTGTGGCCGGCCATGGCGCAGCCGATGCAGGTACCTGTCAGTCGGACGCGGACCCGGTCGCCGGCGATCTCGACCAGTTCGATGTCGCCACCATCCCGCTGCACGTCCGGCCGGGCCGCGGCGATGACCTCGGCGACGATTTGCCGGCGCCGTTCCTCGACGGACGGTGTCGTGGAAAGGGGAGCCGGGGAAAGGGGGGGTGTCATCGGCTCAGGCCAGTTCATCGATCGAGGTGATCAGTTGGCGTCTCTCCCGCGGCAACGGCGGGTCGTCGTCGTTTGGCTGCCAGCCTTCCTCGGCCATGGCGTCGAACCGGTCAGGGGAGCGGGTGCGGGCCTTGGCGCGATCAACCCAGGCCAGGCCACCATGGACCAAAGCGAGGCTGACCTCGTTCAGCAGGTCCTCGATGTCGTGGCCGGTGTCGACGATCACCGGCTGAATCTGCGCGCTCATCAGGCGACGGATCGAGGAAGCCCCGATCGAGGCGGCATAGACGGCGGCACAGCCATCGAGGAAGGCGAGCTTGACCGCGACCTTGTCGGCGACGGTGCCTTCCAGCCCCGTGCGCCCCTCGGTGCCGACCTGTTCGGCCGGGACGAATTCACCGACGCCGACCAGGTCGGCATAGCCGGGGGCGACATCGTAGATCACCAGCCGCACCGCGGCGCCGAAATGCAGATCGACATGGCGGCGGTCGGTGGAAGCAAAAGCAATCCTGAGCATCTGAGTCCTTTCGGGTCAATGCGTCCCGGCGGCCGGGGCAACGACCTCCTGGTCCCGCGCTGTTCCCTGCCAATAGATGGAGCGATAGGGGGCGACCGCACGCTGGCGCATCGCAAGCAGGTTGGCGCTGTCGAACAGCGCCTGGCGGCTGCCCCGGTAGCCCACCAGGCACCGGGTGTGGCCGCCATAGACGTCGTTCAACGGAAAGCCGGCGCGCAGCAACTGCACGTTGAGATGGGCGGCGGTTTCCACGGCATGCGCATTGGCAACCAGGAGTTCCGCCTTTCCCGCACGTGCCTCCCGCTCCAGGTCCTCGAGATCACCCACCACCACCCGGCCGATGGGCAGGTCGGCGAGGCTGCGGCTGCGCGCGGCGGCGACGGCCGCCACCACCTCCGCGCCGGCGCCGCCGAAGAAGCGGAGGAAGACCTCCAGCAGGTCACCGTCGGCGGCAACGGCGATGCGGGCGCCGCCGAGCTGGAAGTGGCAATCCACCATGGCATCGAGCAACTGCGCGCGCTGGCGTCCGATCCGCTCCGGCACCGCCCGCCGGGAGAGCTGGCTGAGCGTCTGGGTGAAGGCGTCGCAGGCTTCGACGCCGGTGAGGCCGGGGAAGCGATGGTCGGGGACGCCGGTGCGTGCATGCAGCAGATCGGCCGCACGCGTCAGCGAACGGCCGATCACCAGGGTCGCCAGCGATTCCCCCATGGTGGCGATCGCGGCGCGCGGCGTGCCACCATAGGTAAGGGTGGCGAAGCCGGCATCGATCATGTGCCCGTCCAGGGAATCCCCGATGTCGGGCAACACGATCGGCTGCAGGCCGAACGCCTCGATCCATTCCTTGATCGCCTCGATATCGCCGGGGCTGAGCATGGAGGATGCCAGCACGTTGACCTGTCGCGGCCGGCGCACCGTCGGCGGGGATTGGGGCACCAGCGTCGCGATGATCGCCTCGACCGCTGCGGCGAAGCCGGTTTCCAGGCAACCCAGCGTGTCGCTGGCGCTGACCGGCACCACGGCAATGGGATCGTGCTGCGGGTGGGTGCTGCGGAAAAGCCGGACGGTACGCGGAATGTCGGCGCCTTGCGTTTCCGACAACGCCGTGGTGATGAGGCCGATCACCTCCGGTGCATTGCGCTCGGCGATGGTGTGCAGGGCCTCCACCACATTGCCATCGGCGCCGATCACCGTGGTGACCTGGTCCATGGCCGTGGTCTGCAGGGCGATCGGCTCCTGGAAGTGCCGCATGAAGAATAGCTTGTTGAAAGAGGTGCAGCCGCGCGCGCCATGTTCCAGCGGCATCGCGCGGGCAAGACCAAGAAACGCCAGCGAGGCCCCGACCGGCTGGCTGACCTTCAGCGGGCTCACGGCCAGGGGCTTGCCGGAGAGAACGACGTCCGCCATGGCTGCCTCCTTATGCCGCCACCTGCGCCCAGGGCGCGGGTGTGCGGGCATGCTGCCAGACCGGGCTGTGCAGCGTCACCGCCAGGTTGCGCGCCAGCTCGACCGCCCCGGTGTAGCCGGCATAGCCGATGCTGCGCACGTGATCGACATCGAGGAAGGGAAGGCGCGCCTTCAGCGTCGGGTAGATGTAGCGGTCGCCGGCGATCAGGATATCCGCTCGCTGCTCGTGGAAGCAGCGCAGCAGGGCGGTCTGGTCGTTGTCGTCGATCATGCGGGCATCCTCACCCATCAGCGCGCGGATGCGGGCCTTGTCCTCTTCGGTCGATTTCTCGGTGCCGGTGGCGACCACCTTCATGCCGAGATCCTGCATCGCCGAAACCAGCGACCAGGATTTGTAGCCGCCGGCGAAGATCAGGACACGGCGTCCCTGCAGCTTCGGCCGCAGGAATCCGAGTGCCGCTTCCGCCACGGCTTCCTCGCGTGCGATAACCGCCTCGGTCCGCCGGATCAGGTCCGGATCGCCGAGCAGCTCTGCCATCCCGCGCAAGGCCTGCGACGTGGCGGCGGTGCCGTAGAAGCTGCCTTCGAGGAACGGCGTGCCGTAACGTTCCTGCAGGGTCCGGGCAACCTTGATCATGGCCTTCGAGCAGACCACCATGCTGGCTTCCGCCCGGTGCATGGTCTGCACCTCGCGGAAGCGGGCGTCACCCGTGAAGCTGCACAGGATCCGCAGACCGAGTTCGTCGAACAGCGGCGCCACGTTCCAGAATTCGCCGCCGATGTTCCATTCGCCGATCAGGTTGATGTCGTGGGTCGCGATGCCGTCACGCCGGGCCTGCGGGGGCACTGGATCGGGTTCCCGCGTGCCGATCACCTGCTGCAGCATGGCGTCGCCGGCGATGCGGTTGCCCAGGTTCTTGTTGCCGTAGAAACCGGCACAGTCCACCGCGACGACCGGCACGCCCCAGCGCGCCTGCGCTGCCTTCGTCACCGCGGCGACATCGTCGCCGTGCAGGGAGGGAACGCAGGTGGCGTAGACGAAGACCGCGGCCGGCCGGTACGTATCGATGGCTTGCTTGATGGCGTGGAACAGGCGCTTCTCTCCGCGCCCCATGATCACATCCATCTCGGAGAGATCGGTGGTCATGCCGATGCGGTACAGCGTCGCGCCGCTCGAACGCGATCCACGTCCGTCCCACGAGCTTCCGGCACAGCCGATCGGCCCGTGGACGATATGCGCAACATCGGCGATCGGCAGCAATGCGTTGCGGGCGCCATCGAAGCAGCACCCGCCCTGGGTTGCGCCCGGCTTGGGCCGCGCACAGCCGGATTTGGGCCCCTTATTGTGCGTGCAACTGGCATCCTGACGCAGCGCGGCGATCTCATCCGGCCTCATGCCACTCTCCTGGGCTTCACCGGGGGCCAACGCAAGGGATGTGCCAGACCAGTCGAGACGATCAGGGCAGGGATCACCGTGGCGATCCTGCAAGACGTGCCCTGGCAAAACGTACATCCCGGTGCATTGTCGCAGACAATGTTCCTCGGCGAACAGCATCTCAGGCCGCAGTCGGCCCATAGGGCAGGTCATGCCCGCGGTGGCGCATGCGACAGTGAATGGCACGCCGCATGCTTGCCGAGCCTTCTCGAACTCAACGCTCTCGAACTCACCAGAGGATGGGCTGCTGTCGCCATCGACGGCGGCAGCCGCGGAACATCCCGTCAGAATCGGAGTATCCACCATTGCCACTCGACGCTCATGAGATTGCGCGTGCACGGTCGACAGCGGACGGGCACGTGCGGCCGCGCAAATCCACGGGAGCGGTAAGCGGGATGACAGACGACAGCATCGCCATCGAGATCGATGACTTCAAAGACGAATTCACCGGCTGCTCGACAGGCGAATGCCGGGTCAGTGTGCTGCCGATCCTGTTCCAGATCAGCCAGATCATCACCGAGACCGAGGATCTCGAACGTGCGCTCACGTTGATTCTCGGCGTGATGGAAGACCGCATGAAGATCGTCCGCGGCATGGTCAGCCTGTATGACCGCGAGGCCGAGACGATCTTCATCCATGCCAGCTTCGGGCTGACCGAGGAGCAGAAGCAGCGCGGCATCTATTCTCTCGGCGAAGGCATTACCGGCCGGGTCGTGGAATCGGGAAAAGCGGTCGTCGTGCCGCATATCGGCAAGGAGCCGGGATTCCTCGATCGCACCCGCAGCCGGATGGAAACCGCAGCGCTGGACCGGACCTTCTTCTGCGTGCCGATCCTGCATGCCAAGAAGGTGCTGGGCACCATCAGCGCCGAGCGCGTCTACGCCAGCCGGCGCCTGCTGCGCCAGGACGTGGAACTTCTGGCCACCATCGCCTCGATGATCGCGCCGGCGGTCGAGTTGTATTTGCTTGAGAACAACGACAAGGTTCGCCTCGAAAGCGAGAACCGCCGGCTGCGCACCGCCCTGAAGGAGCGCTTCCATCCTTCCAACATCATCGGCAATTCAAAGCCGATGATGGGTGTCTATGAACTGATCGAGAAGGTCGCCACCACCAAGGCAACGGTGCTGATCCTGGGTGAGAGCGGTGTGGGAAAGGAGCTCGTCGCCAACGCCATCCATTACAAAGGCGATTCGGCGGATGGCCCGTTCGTGAAGTTCAACTGCGCGGCCCTGCCAGAGAGCATCGTCGAAAGCGAGCTGTTCGGGCATGAGAAGGGATCCTTCACCGGAGCGGCCGGGCAGCGCAAGGGACGGTTCGAACTGGCCGATGGCGGTTCCATCTTCCTCGACGAGGTGGGCGAGCTCAGCCTGCCGATCCAGGCGAAGCTGCTGCGCGTGCTGCAGGAAAAGACGTTTGAACGGGTTGGTGGCAACCAGCCGATCAAGGTGAATCTGCGCGTGATCGCCGCCACCAATCGCAACCTGCCGGAAATGGTACAGCAGGGCCGGTTCCGCGAGGATCTCTATTACCGGCTGAATGTCTTTCCGATCACCATTCCGCCGCTGCGCGAGCGCGGCAGTGACGTGATCACGCTGGCCGACCATTTCGTTGCCCGGATCGCCCGGCAGAGCGGCAAGGACGTCAAGCGTATCTCCACGCCCGCGCTCAACATGCTGATGAGCTATCACTGGCCCGGGAATGTGCGGGAACTGGAAAACGTGATCGAGCGCTCGGTCATCCTGGCCAGCGGCGGTGTCATCCATGGCTACGATCTGCCGCCTTCGCTGCAGACGTCACAGGAAACCGGCACATCGTTTGGCTGCGGCCTGGACGCCAAGATCCAGGCGGTCGAGTACGAGATGATCGTGGAGGCACTGAAGGCGCACAAGGGCAACATGAGCAAGGCAGCGGAGGAACTCGGCCTCACCCGGCGCATGCTGGGCCTGCGCATGGAGAAGTACAAGCTCAGCTATAAGTCATTCCGCAAGGGATGACGCCGGGGGCTTCGTAACGGCCCCGCCGGAACGGACTATGTCTCCAACGCATAATGGCCAGGAAAGCGCCTTTCCTGGCCAGGTGCGTCGAAACTGGAAAAGTGATGGCCGCAGGCTACCCTGATGGCGCTCAGAGTGCCTGATCGTCGAGCGGGACTGCCCGTCCGTTGGCATCGCGAAGCGCCCGGCGCAGCCACAGGGGCGGACGTCCTGCCAGTAACGTCTGCAGGCGATCGAGCACGCTGTCGATGTCATGGAGGCGTTCAGTCTTCACCGGAAAGATGTCGGCATCCTGGCAGCGGACGGCGGCAAGGTCGCTGATGCCACGGGTGACCAGGATCGAGCAGCCGCTCAGCGCCTTGATGCGTGCCGTCAGAAGGTCGCCACTGGCGGAATCGGCGGCAAGATCCGCTGCCATCTGGCAGGCGCCGCCATTGCGCCCGAAGCCCGGCTTCGGGGTGACAACCGGTGGCGTATCGTTCGCGCTTTCACCGGGAGCCGGATCCTTGCGCAGCAGCGTGGCGACGTTCACCGCATCAACGAAGGCTGACCCGTCCCGGGTCACCTCATAAAAAACGATCTGCCGTGCATCGGCAAACCCGGCATCGATGTTGATCAGGCTGTTGGTCGTCACGGCAACCTTGAGGTGGGTGGCGGCTTGGGTCATCGGCGTCTCCTTGGGGGTCACCACTTGAGATCGGGGGGCGTCGGTTCATGCACGAAGCGACTGCGGAAGGACACCGGCAGCGTGCCATCCTCGCCGAGGCGCGCGCGCCAGCGCGGCAACTCGGCGACCGCAATGGTGGCGTCGGTCAGCGCCTCGGCCGGGATGATGTACAGCACGTCGCGGATGACGACGAACACGTCGATCGGGAAACGGGCCGTATTGCGGTAGGGAGGGGCTATGTCGAGATGGCAGACCTCGCCGTCAAGGCGGGCCCGCACGGTGTCGCAGTCGAGACGGAGATGGCGGTTGAGCTGAAGCGGATCGCGGAACTGGTAAGGCGAAATGCCTTCATCACTGAACCTCTTGATTTCATTGATGATATCGCCGTAATAGCTCAGCAGCATCGCCTCGACATAGGCGGGGCTGTAGGGGCCGCGTGCCGCACCGAACCAGTAGGCCACTGCCGATTCCAGGAGTCGCACGCCGGTGAAGGTGATGTTCAGCGCCAGCAAGGTGTCGGCGACGGGACCGATCAGCCGCAGCAGGCCGCCATCCGCCACCACCTCACCCCGGGGGTTCAGCGCGACCTGGCGGATGATGCGCAGGATGCGGAAAATCTCGCTGACGATACGTTCATCGCCCCTGCTGCGCGGCAATGCCTTGTAGATGTCCCAGGTGGTGCGGCCCTCGTGGGCCGGCTCATGAGCCGTCACGGCCGCCTGCAGCAGAAGAAATGTCGTGCAGGCGCTGGCGACCTGACCAAGCTCGCGTGGGCGTGGTGTGTCCTCGGCGGTCGGCAGGGCGCGTTTGCGCGTGAAGAATTCGATCTGCCGGTGTTCGGGCAGGCTCAGGGGCGTGGCCGACCGGATGGCAAGGTCGGCGAACAGCTCCGGCAATAAGTCCATCGTCGGACCCCGCAGATCGGAAGGACAAGGCTGGCAGGCGAAGGCGGCCGGGCACCGGATCCCTACGGTCCCGGCCATTCCGCTAGAGGATCACCATGTGTTCAGCAGCCACTCCTTGTTCTTGTTGTACTCCATGTGGGCGAAGAGAGCGTTGGCGATCGTTTCGCCAAGCAGCATGGCACCGCGATAGCCGACCGTCGGATGACGATACAGGCCGGCCCGGTCGAAGGTGGGGAAGCCGACACGGACCATCGGAATGTTGTTGTCGATGGCGACGTAGCGGCCCTTCGAATGGCCCATGATCAGGTCGGGCTTGATCTCGCCGCTGGTGACCCGGCGCTCCAGTTCCCAGAGGTCGGCGTTGCACACCACCTCCATGTCCCAGTCCACCCGCTTCTTGAGGTCAAGCAGCCGCGGGTCCTTCTTGTAGGCGGAATTGTCGTCGCCGAGCAGCAGCAGCACCGGCTTCAGCTCGACCTCGAGGCAGAACTCGGCCAGCCCCATCACCAGGTCGGGATGACCGTAGATTGCCACCTTCTTGTCGGCGAAGAACATGTGCGCCAGGTCCTGCAGCGCATCGATCGCGATACCGCGCTCGTGCACCAGCGATTCCGGAATCTCCTTGCCCGTCAGGCGGGAGATGTTGCGCAGCAGCTCGTCGGTGTTGCGGATGCCGTACGGCGTCGGCGTCAGGACGCTGGGGACGCCGAACTCCTTGGACAGGTACTCGGCCGCACCGGCGCCTTCGTAGCGCGCCAGCGCGATCGAACCGGCCGCATTCGGCAGCCCCTGCAGATCCTCGACCGTGGTGCGGCCATGGGTGTGGATCGACTTGTCCGGCAGCATCGGCGAGTCGAAATCCTCGATGTCGAGCAGCACCGTGGCATCGACACCCATCTCGTGCAGATAATGCTTCAGCAGTACCGTGTCGCCCGGGTTTACCCAGCCGGTGAACACGTTCAGCTTCCCATTGGGCTCGGTCTTCCTGGTCGCCAGCGTCTTGACGAGCGACTGGACGCACTCGTTGTAGCCGCCGACCTGGCTGGCCTTGAAGCTGGGGGTGTGCACGGCCACGAGATGGATCTCGCGGCCAGGGAATTCGGTCGCGAGGTCCTGCCGGCACAGATTGAGGGTGCCTTCGATGTCGTCGCCGATCACCTCGGTCGAGCAGGTGGTGATGACCGGGATCACCCGCAGATGCGGATAGCGCTTCGCCAGCACCATCACGCCTTCACGGATGCGACCATTGCCGCCGAACACCGCCGAGTCCTCGTGCAGCGAGGTCGATGCGATGTCGAAGTTCTCCTTGAAATGCTGGGCGAACAGCAGGCGGACGAACATGCTGCAGCCCTGGCCGCCATGCACCAGCGGGATGGCATCCTTCACGCCAATGCCCGCGAACTGGGCGCCGGCCGGCTGGCAATCGTACATGGGGTTGATGACCCCGGCACGCTTCTTGTTGGTAATCTCGCAACCCATCGGGAATGCCCCTCAGCTATGGCGCCGGATCAGTAGAGGTTGTGGTTCAACTCGCGATTCTTCGAGCCGGTGATGGCGATTTCCTCAAGCTTTGCCTTGAGGCCGGCGATCAGCTCGCGGACTTCATCCGGCGGCGTCTCGTTGAACCACGGGAAGCGCGTGCGGAAATCGGCGACCATGATCTTGGCGTCGGCGTAGAACAACCGGTCCATCGGGGTTTCCAGCCGGGGCGGTTGACCGGCCAGCAGGTCGGTGGCAGTCGCCAGGATGCCATCGATATTCTCCTGCCGGTCCCAGGTGCGGGAGAAGAATTGCCAGAGGCAACGCTCCTGGACGTAGCCGAACAGTTCGTCGAGCTTGCTGCTCATTCCGCAGCCTCCTTCAGGGCAACACGACCGCCGCCGCGGATGTCTTCGGCGGCCAGCGACAGCAGAGGGTTGTGGACAGCGTTGTACATGTCGCGGGCGAGGTTTACGAAGCCCTCGAAGCCCATGTACGGACCGTTGTGGTAGGCGTGGCCGTTGACGTAGGGGATATGCAGCTTCTTCACCAGTTCGCCGACGCGCGGGCCGGTGAAGATGACGTCCGGCTTGATCAGGTCGATGATCTCGAAGAACTCGAGCTCGTTGCCGTCGTCGATGTAGTAGGTGCCATCCTGGCCGCGGGCGATCACCTTCTCGAAGTCCTCTTCGTGGCCAAACTTCGAGGACATCGCGACGACGCGCACGCCGAGGTCGTCCTCGACCGACTTGGTCCAGTGCCACAGCCGCGGGCCACCGGTCCAGATCGCCATCTTGGTGCCCTTCAGGCGCTCCTTGTACCAGTCAAGCTGCGGCTTCCACTTGGCGTATTCCTCGGCGATCAGCTCCTCGCCCTTTTCCTCGATGCCGAAGAAGGCGCATACCTTGCGGATGCCTTCGGCCATGTAGTTGAAGCCCCAGCTGTCGATGTCCAGCCGCGGGATGCCGTAGCGCTTCTTCAGCTCGTTGGCGATGTATCCGGCTGAGCGGGCGCAGTTCACGACGTTGAGCTGGGCGCGATGCATGCCGCGCAGGTCGTCGTAATTGGCGTTGCCGGTGAAGTGCGCGATCACCTGGATGCCAAGCCGGTCCCAGTACTGCTGCAGCAACTGGGTGTCGCCCTGGATATTGTAGTCGCCGATGAAGTTGATGGTGTAGGGGCTTTTGATCTCCGGCTCCACCGTGCCGACCTTGTGGTCGATCCAGCCGATGTTGAGCACGTGGTGGCCCTTCGACTGGCTGACCCCGGCGAAGCCCGGGCACTCGACGATGAAGATGTCAACGTCGGGGCGCTTGTCGGTGACACGCTTGACGGTGGCGGGGATGTCGTCACCGATCAGCGCGGTCGGGCAGGTGGTGTAGACGATCATGCGCTTGATGTGCGGCATCTCGTCGAAAGCCTCGTGCATGGCTTTTTCGAGGCGCTTCTCGCCGCCGAAGACGATGTGGCTTTCCTTCATATCGGTCGACCACACGTATTTCAGCTGGAAGTGCTTGCCGTCGTCGGATGGGTACCGCTTGGTGTGCCAGGTATCATAGGCGCAGCCGATCGGGCCGTGGATCATCTGGATGGTGTCCTTGAGGACACCGCCGATGACCAGCTTGGCGCCGCAGAAGGCGCAGCCGCGTTCGGACAGCGTGCCGGGGATGGTCGCCGCGTTGGCAAGTGGCAGGAACTCGCGGGTGCTCTCGCCGGGCGCCTTGAGATAGATGTGCTTCTCGCGCTCGGGGATGTCCTGGTCGCACTTGAGCAGTACCATAGGCATGAGGTGGTCTCCTTGCTCAGGTCGGGTTGCTGGCGTCGCCACGCCGGCCTGAAAGGCGGCGCGATCGCATCCACGAGGGCAACAGCAGGAAGCGTGCCAGAGCCGCGGAGAGGGCGGAGAAACGGAAAACCAGCGCTTCGGACCGAAGAGATGTACCTTCCGGTGCAAAGTACACGTCATATGTTCCTGGAGGGCCCGAAGGCGCCGCCCCGGCGAGTGTTCGCCCTTGAACAGCGTACGCAGCGAAAGTTCGGAAAAGTGCGGTTGCAGGGGGAAGGGGGGGAATGGCATGAGCGTTGCGTCGTCGCGCTCATCTGTATCGAGAAAGAGAGTTCCAGATGACCGTCAGTGACACCGTTCCCGATCATCCCGTTATCGTGGATGCGCCGCGGCCGGGAAGCGTGCGCGTCGCCGTCGCCACCAAGGATGGCATCTCCGTCAATCTGCATTTTGGCCATGTCCGTGCATTCGAGGTCTACGAGGTGGACGCCGACGGCGTGCGGCACCTTGGCCAGCGCAGCATCGAGCCGTACTGCAAGGAGGATGACGACCGTGCCACCCGCATGAAGGGGGTGTTGCAGGTCATCGGCGACTGCCAGGGCGTGCTGGTGGCCCGGATCGGCCCAGTACCGAAGGAGATGCTGGCAGCGGCCGGCCTGGATGCACCGGACGACTATGCCTTCCAGGCCGTGGAGGAAGCGGTCACGGCCTTCGCCGCACAGTGGCGCAGCCGCGGCAGCGCTCCGGCCGTGGCGGCGGAGAGCGATGGCCCCGGCTCGCCCTTACGCCTGCTGCACGCGATGCTGCGCGTCAGCGACCTGGAGCGCTCGCTCGATTTCTATACGCGCCTGCTCGGCATGCAGGTGATCGAGCAGCGGGACCATAAGCGCAATCAGTTCACCCAGGTCTATCTCGGCTATGGTCCGGGCGAGGCCGATATCGGTCTGGAACTGGTGTTCAACTGGACCCGGGAAGAGCCCTACCAGCAGGGTGATGCCTTCGGCCATCTTGCCATCGCGGTTTCCGGCATCACCGCGCTGTGTGACCGCCTGGCTGCCGAAGGGGTCCAGATGCCCAGGCCGCCGCGGCGCCAGCGCCATGGCGAGCGCATCGTCGCCTTCATCGTGGATCCAGATGGGTACCAGATCGAACTCGTGCAGCAGGCGGTGCCGATGACTGAATCGCCATAGACGTACATTGTCGGGAGCATTTGTTCATGGTCGTGCATTTCGGCGGGCAGGGGGGAACCAAAATCGTACGGCGCCCGAATACCTGCAGGCCGGCCGCGAGTGGCACGGGCTTTGCTGACACTGCCCCAGGCGAGTGGACCTCCGGTTAGACGCGCCCACTGTCGAACAATCCCCTCAGGAAAGAAGCAGGAGATCAGAGCATGCCACGTCAGATTGCTTTCTACGGCAAGGGCGGCATCGGAAAGTCGACCACGTCCCAGAACACGCTTGCTGCCCTTGTGGAGCTCGACCAGAAGATCCTCATCGTCGGCTGCGACCCGAAGGCGGACAGCACGCGCCTCATCCTGAACACCAAGATGCAGGACACCGTGCTGAGCCTGGCCGCCGAGGCGGGGTCGGTCGAGGACCTCGAACTCGAGGACGTGCTGAAGATCGGTTATAAGGGCATCAAGTGCGCCGAATCCGGCGGTCCCGAGCCGGGCGTCGGCTGCGCCGGCCGCGGCGTCATCACCGCCATCAACTTCCTCGAGGAAAACGGCGCCTACGACGACGTTGACTACGTTTCCTATGACGTGCTCGGCGACGTGGTCTGCGGCGGCTTCGCCATGCCGATCCGCGAGAATAAGGCGCAGGAAATCTACATCGTCATGTCCGGCGAGATGATGGCGCTGTTCGCCGCCAACAACATCGCCAAGGGCATCCTGAAATACGCGCATTCCGGTGGCGTGCGCCTCGGCGGCCTGATCTGCAACGAGCGCAAGACCGACCGCGAATACGACCTGGCCGACGCGCTGGCGAAGAAGATCAACACCAAGCTGATCCACTTCGTGCCGCGCTCCAACACGGTGCAGCACGCCGAGCTGCGCAAGCAGACCGTGATCCAGTACTCGCCGGATTCGGCCCAGGCGCAGGAATATCGCGCGCTTGCCCGCAAGATCCATGAGAACTCCGGGAAGGGTACCGTCCCGACCCCGATCACCATGGAAGAGCTCGAGGACATGCTGCTCGAGTTCGGCATCATGAAGACCGAGGAGCAGGAACTCGCTGAACTGCAGGCGAAGGAAGCGGCAGCGGCCCTGGCGACTGCGTGAGTAGGGCAACCCGGTGACGTCCTGGCACCGGGCCAATCCGTGATGACGGAATGACGGCATGGGTTGCCGACGGATGTGAGCCGCGGCAACCCATGAACAAGGCGCGGTGAAGGCCGGTACTGCTCCCTTCGAGAAGGGAGCAGTACCGGCCTTCGCTTGTCTGGGATGACGCGACGCGGCTCCGCTCGGTCAATAATGACGATTTGCCATGGTGGAATTCCTCTGTCGGTTTCCTGGCGGGCTGCATCGCAAAATGCAACCAGGAGCCACAATCATGGATTGAAGTTTCTGTTTTATCACTGCCGGGGGTGGCGCTTGGCCGCCAGGGTGAGTACGGGTCTGCCCATGCCAGGGATGTGTTTGCCGGCTTCATTCCGACACCGCCGATGACTAGGCTGTCATCGGCGATGGCCGGCGTGGCGCCATTGTCATGGCATGTGCCGATACTCGATGGAGCTTACTCCCATGGGACCAGCAACCGATCCGGTCATTTCCGATTCCGCCTTACCGTCCAGTGCGGACGTCGTGGTGATCGGCGGCGGGATTATCGGCACCTCGGCTGCCTTCGATCTGGCCCGGCGCGGCGTGCGCGTCGTGCTTTGCGAAAAGGGGCAGATCGCCGGCGAGCAGTCGAGCCGTAACTGGGGGTGGGTCCGCAAGCAGGGCCGCGATTCACGCGAACTGCCGTTGATCGTGGAGAGCCTGCGGCTGTGGCAAGGCATGAACGAAGCGGTAGGCGCCGATACCGGGTTTCGTACGACCGGCATCCTCTATGCCTTGTCGAGTGATGCCGACATCGCGCGATGGGAAGCCTGGCTCGAACGCGTGCGGCCTTATCAGCTCGATTCCCGGCTGGTCAGCGGCGACGAACTGACCCGGTTGATGCCGGGCGCGACGCGGGGGTTCAAGGCAGGGCTGTTCACGGCCAGTGACGGCCGCGCCGAGCCGCAGCAGGCGGCGCCGGCCATCGCACGAGCGGCGCAACGCGCCGGTGCCACTGTCCTGACCGGCTGCGCCGTGCGTGGACTGGAGACCACCGGCGGGCGGGTCAGCGGCGTGGTCACGGAACGAGGCCATATCGCCTGCAACGGCGTGGTGCTGGCGACCGGCGCATGGTCGCGGTTGTTCTGCAAGGATCACGACATTCGCCTGCCGCAACTGCGCGTGCGGTCATCGGTGTTGCGTACCGGACCGGTGGAGGGCGGGCCGGAGGCCGCCGCCTGGTTGCCGGACGTGGCATACCGCAAGCGGCTCGATGGTGGCTACACGGTGGCGGGCGCAGTCGCCAGCGTGGCCGACATCCTGCCCGACAGCTTCGTCTTCTTCCGCGAGTTCCTGCCGGCGTTGCGCCAGAACTGGCGGAAGATGCCGTTGCGGTTCGGGCGACGCTTCTTCGAGGAACTGTCATGGGCCGGGCCCACCCCGCTTGACCAGGCCTCGCGCTACGAGCGGGTCCGTGTGCTCGATCCCGCGCCGCAGCAGCAGGTCAATGCCGGCGCGCTGGCGGCGCTGGCGACGGTGTATCCGGTCTTCGCCAAGGCGAAGGTGGCGCAGCAATGGGCCGGGCTGATCGACGTGACGCCGGATGTGGTGCCCGTCATTTCGCCGGTCGAGCGTCTGCCCGGTCTCGTGGTGGCGACCGGATTCTCCGGGCATGGCTTCGGCATTGGACCGGGGGCGGGCAGGCTCGCGGCTGACCTCGTCACCGGGGCGCCCCCGGTGGTGGATCCGCATCCGTTCCGCCTGACGCGGTTCAGCGATGGATCGGAGATTCGGATCGAGGCTGGTATCTGACATGGTCTGGCTGCGACGGGATGTCCCGTCGCAGCCACTGCATCACCATGCCGGCAAGGTTGCCCCCTTCCAGGTTTCCAGGATGGTGCGGCGAACCGACTCGGTCTGGTAGGCGACGACCAGCGTGCGCACGCGGGGATCGTTCTCACGGCCCTGGCGAACGGCGATTACGTTCCGATAGGGATTGCCCTCCACCGCCTCCGAGGCGATGCGGTCACGTGCCAGGTCGAGGCCGGACTTGATCGCCCAGTCGGTGTTGACCACCCCGGCGTCGAGATCGTCGATGGAACGGCCGATGATGCCGGCGTCCAGTTCAATGATCTTCAGCTTCTTCGGATTTTCGACGATGTCGGTGACCTTGGGCAGGATGCCGACGCCATCGCGCAACCGGATGACTCCCTGGGCCTGCAGCAGCAGCAGGGCGCGCCCCCCGTTGCTGGGGTCGTTCGGCACGCCGATGCGCCCGCCAGCCGGCAGATCGGCGGCGGCGCGCACCTTGTGCGAATAGAGGCCGATCGGGGCCACCACGGTGTATCCAACCGGCACCAGATGATAGCCGCGGGTGCGGCTCTGGTTCTCCAGATACGGCACATGCTGGAAGGCGTTGGCATCGAGGTCGCCGCGCTCCAGGGCTTCGTTCGGCAGAGTGTAATCCGAGAACGGCACGACCTTGATGTCGAGGCCGCGCTTCTTCGCTTCGGCGGCGACGGCGGCGAAGATGACTTCGCCGTCACCTGCCATGACGCCGACGCGAAGCGGGTCGGCGGCGATGGCGGGGCGATTGGCCAGCGCCAACGCGGCGATGGACAGGGCCAGCAGCGTGCGGCGGGAGGTGCGCGGGAAGGAGGAGTTCATGGAGCCAGCAATCTCGTATGTGTGGTGCATTGCCGGAACAAGGCAGGCGGGAAGGCCGGAAGCCGTCCCGTCCACTTCGTGCCGATCAACGAAAAAGCGATCATCATTCGTATAAATATGCTATCCACGATACGCGGCGCGTGTCAATGCGCCGGGCAGGTCCGCCGCTCCTCCCTGGCTGGTCGGCGGGGCAGTCTATATAACACCATAAAATAGTAAATTTCGATAATCACAGTTGACTGATGGCAAAACTGGTCCGTAACGTCGGCGGCGCAGGCACCGGCGATGGCCGCCGTCGCCGGCTGCGTCCGGCCGCTCCTTGCCCGGCTCTCTTGCCTTGCCCCACGTCTTTTGGATTGCCGCGTCATGAGCTCCACGGCCAGCGTTTCCGATACCTTGACCCCTTTGCCGCCTGCCGGCACCGCACCGACCCGCTATCGTGTCGTGCGCAAGCGCCATCCCTGGCGCGTGGTCGGTACCATCCTGGCCGGCCTGCTGATTGCCATCATGGCGGAGTCGGTGCTGACCAATCCCCGCTGGGGATGGGACACCTTCGCGCATTGGTTCCTTTCGCCTCCGGTGCTGGCCGGGCTTGGTCGCACCCTGGCGCTGACCGTGGTGGCCTCGGCGCTCGGCTTCGTGCTTGGCACCGCGCTGGCGCTCGCGCGCGTGTCGGGATCCCCGCTGCTGGCCGGACTTGCCTGGTTCTACACGTGGCTGCTGCGCTCGATACCCCTGATCGTGCTGCTGCTGGTGCTGTACAACTTCGCGTACCTCTATCAGTCGATCCGCATCGGCGTCCCCTTCACCGACGTCGTGTTCTTCGAATATCCGACCATGCAACTGCTCAACCAGACGGCGGTGGCGGTGCTTGGCCTGAGCCTCAACCAGGCGGCGTTCTCATCAGAGATCATCCGGGGGGGCATTCTCGCCGTCGACCAGGGGCAACTGGAAGCGGCCGCGGCCCTGGGCATGCCGCGCCGGCGGCAGGTCTGGCGCATCGTGCTGCCGCAGGCGATGCGCGCCATCCTGCCCGCAGGCTTCAACGAGATCATCGGCCTCGCCAAAGGCACATCCATGGTCTACGTGCTGGCCTTGCCGGAACTTTTTTACACCGTGCAGGTGGTCTACCAGCGGAACATGGAGGTGATCCCGCTGCTGATGGTCGCCACCGTCTGGTACATCATCATCCTGACCGTCCTGTCGGTCCTGCAGTTCCATATCGAACGGCACTTTGCCCGCGGCGCCGTGCGGACGTTGTCGCCGACCTGGTACCAGCGCCTCTACCGGCGCGTGCGGCCGCCCTCTGTGGCCGTTCCGCCCGTCCCGGCCCCCGTTCCGCCGGCCGCTGCGGTCCCTTTCCCTGCCAGGGGCTCGTGGCAGCGTGGGCCCGGCGCCGAAGTGCGCATCGAGGGGGTCTGCAAGCAGTACTCTGGTCATCCCGTACTGCAGGACATCGACCTGCATGTGCGTCCAGGGGAGGTGCTGGCGATCCTGGGGCCTTCCGGGTCGGGGAAGTCGACCCTGCTGCGCACGATCAATGCCCTGGAGAAAGTGGACCGTGGCCTGGTGTCGGTGGACGGGGAGTTCATCGGCTATCGGCGGTGTGGCGATACACTCTATGAACTGAAGGAGAAGGACATCCTCCGCCGCCGCATCGAAGTCGGCATGGTGTTCCAGAACTTCAACCTCTTCCCCCACCTGACCGCACTCGACAACGTTGCCGAGGCACCGGTGGCGGTGCGTGGCCTGACGCGCGCGCAGGCGCGGGCACAGGCGCGCGAATTGCTGGCCCGGGTCGGCCTGGGCGATCGCGAAGCGGCCTATCCGCGCCAGCTTTCAGGCGGCCAGCAGCAACGCGTCGCCATCGCGCGGGCGCTCGCGCTCAATCCGAAAGTGCTGCTGTTCGACGAGCCGACCTCCGCGCTCGATCCCGAACTGGTGGGCGAAGTGCTCGACGTCATCAAGGAACTCGCACGGTCGGGCAGCACGCTGGTGATCGTCACGCATGAGATCGGCTTCGCGCGCGAGGTCGCCGACCGGGTCGTGTTCATGGATGCGGGGCGGATCGTCGAATCCGGCCCGCCCGCGCAGGTGCTCAACGCACCGACACAGGCACGCACGCGCGAATTTCTGGCAAAGGTCCTGTGAAGCAAGGGATTCTTGCCGCTTTTCTCCTCACCACACTCATCAGGATAGCTCAGCATGAGATTTCTGCGTCTTGCCGCAGTGGCGGCGCTTGCCATCGGCATCGGTGCCGCCGCGCAGGCCGCGCCGGTCGACCTCAGCCCCGAGCAACCCGGCCGTCCACATACCGGTCCCAACCGGCAGGCGATCGCCCTGCTGCCGAAGAATTTTTCCTTCGCGACCCCCGGTGCCCTCACCATCGCCACGGCCCCGAGCAGCCCGCCCTTGTCCACCTATTCGACCGATACCCGCACGGTGGTTGGCTCCGAGCCGGATTTCGCCTCGCTGCTGGCCGAGGCGCTCGGACTCAAACTGGTGCTGCTGCCGGTGTCCTGGGCCGAATGGCCTCTCGGGTTGCAGTCCGGAAAGTTCGATGCGGTGATCTCCAACATCACCGTCACCGAGGAACGCAAGCTGAAGTTCGACTTCTCCACCTACCGCAAGGATGATCTCGGCTTTCACGTCGCCACGTCGAGCAAGATCACCTCGATCCGTGAGCCAAAGGATGTGGCCGGGCTGCGCATCATCGTCAGCTCGGGCACCAACCAGGAAAAGATCCTGCTGGAATGGGACCGGCAGAATGTCGCGAAGGGACTGAAGCCGGTCGAGATCCAGTACTACAACGATCAGGCGCTGCGTGACCTGGCGCTGCAGTCGGGACGTGCCGACGCCCTGCTTGGACCCAATGCCCATGGCGCCTATCGGGCTGCGCTCGACGGCCGCATCCGCCCGGTCGGGATCGTCAATGGCGGATGGCCGTTGACGGCGGAGATCGCGGTGGCCACACGCAAGGACAGCGGACTGGCTGATGCCTTCACCGCAGCCATCAACGGCCTGATCGCCGATGGAAGCTACGCCAAGGTGCTGCAGCGCTGGAACCTCGAAGCCGAAGGAGTCGAGCGCTCCCGCACCAATCCTCCCGGCTTGCCGCGCAGTTGAGGCAGTTGAGAATGCGCCGACGGAGGGCTGCCCGGCTCTCTGTCCGGCCTGACAGGCAGCCACGCCCGGCTCACCGGCGCAGTGATGCAGTTTCCCGGTGTGATGACGAAGTCTGTGGTGATTGTCGATCGGTGCTTTGCAGTGGCTGCGTGAATATCGTAATGTAACAATGTAGTCTCGTTGTTTTGGTTTCCGTCACATCAGGAGCGCAGGCAGTCCTGCCGTCGCGGCAGTGAGGCAGGTGATGTGACTGCGGCTCCGTATCTGCGATCCCTGAAAGGCTTCCCCATGACAGCATCGGCATCACGCCACGCGGACCATCCCATCGATCCCCTGTTTCTCGAGCGTTGGTCAACGCGCGCCTTCACCGGTGAGGAAATCTCCGAAACGGAGCTGCTGACATTGTTCGAAGCGGCACGCTGGGCGCCGTCGGCCTACAACGCACAACCCTGGCGCTTTCTCTATGCGCGCCGGAATACCCAGGCCTGGGACCGTTTCTTCGGCCTGCTGAACCCGTTCAACCAGAGCTGGGCGGACCGTGCCGCGGCACTGGTGGTGCTGGTCTCCGATCCGCAGTTCCAGCCGCCGGGTGCGGATCAGCCGGTGCTGCTGCGCAGCCATTCGCTTGATGCCGGCGCGGCCTGGGGAAATCTCGCCTTGCAGGCCGCACGCGGCGGTTGGCAGGCCCACGGGCTGGGGGGGTTCGATATCGAACGGGCCATCACCGAGCTGAACGTGCCCACGGGCTACCACGTCGAGCTTGCCATCGCCATCGGGCGGCCTGGCCCCCGGCCGGATCTGCCCGAGGCGTTGTTGGCGCGCGAGCTGCCGAGCGGTCGGCGCCCGATCGAGACTTTTGCCTTCGAAGGTGGTTTCGTGTCGGCCTGATTGGTGTTGCCCCGGCGCCGCGAGGAATGCAGCGGCGCCGGGGCCGATATCAGCGGCGAGTGTGGCCGTCGTCTCTGCGCGGTTGGAAATCCGCGATGATCTGGTGCGTCGGGATCAGTCCAGGCTACCGGACCAGGAAAGTCGGCAGTGACGGCATCGCGGGAGGGAATCATCGACCGCCACGAAGGTCCCGCTGCTGTCTGTGGTTCGACGTGGAAAGAAGGCTCTCTCGCGCTTTCGGTGCAACCTGGGGAGATGTGTCTGGGTAGATTCCATATTTGGGAAGCATCTTTGGCGTTCTAGCTTCACACGTTGCCCTTTTCCCTCTCGTTGAACCCGCCGGACTTTCGATCCGCTTGGTGCTGCTCACCTGTGCCGAGCAGCACCAGTACGAGGGATTTCTATGTCGCGTCGTCACTGATCGGGCCATTCGTGGCCTCGCCGAAAGCGACGTGTCGATCGGGGAAAGGCTCATCCGCGAAGATCACCCGCAAAATTTGCAACAGATCCAACGGACAGTCAGTCCGCCGCAGCCGGTACAGACGTTGCCTGGTACACGCGGCCGCGGCCCTTCAGGCGCAGGAAGGGATTTTCGACCAGCACCCAGCTTGCTGTCCCCAGCAGCGCCGCGAGTGCACTGGAAATGGCGAACAATACCCAGGGCGAGATGTCGTGCGTTTGCGCGATGAGCAAGTTCTGCACAGGCCAAGCATAAAGATAGAGCCCATAAGACAGGTCGATCCGGTTGTCGATGCCGCTCAGCAGATTGGGGCGGGCATGAAAGCTAACCCAGAACAATACATAGCCGCCGAACACGGCGAGCCCCGGCTCAGCGAGGCGAGAGCTGAACAGCAGGCAGCACGTCGTGACCGCGGCAAGCCCCGCCAAACGTCCATCATACAAGATCTTATCACGGAACAGATAGAACAGGCCGCCGCAGCAAAATAACGCAAAAAGGCGGATCGAGTGATGAACCTCTCCTGCTACCATCTCAACCGCGCCCGGCAAGCCGATGCGCAGGTGCGGTACCGCCACCCAAATCACCATTAGCAGCAGCGTCATACCGAGATAGACGTGGCGATGGCGAATGATACCCAGAATGCCGAGTGCCATGGTGGCGAGATAAAAACGGAATTCGTAGATGACCGTCCACATCGAGCCGTTCAGCGCCGGATAGGGCAGGTCGACAAATGCACCCTGCAACTGCGGCTCCCCCAGCAGTAACATGCGGGCGAACTGCCTGAGACCAGGCCGACCAAGCAGCGAGGCGAGATCGCCACCGGCGAGCGGTCCGACTACAAGCAGCGAGATCAGGAATGCCACGATAAAGCCTGGATAGATCCGCAGCACGCGCTTGAGAAGATACTGCCCGGTGGTGCGTGACGTCTCCCAACTGGCTGTGATCAGATAGCCGCTGATGAGAAAGAACCCGTCAACGGCGAGCTCACCGATCGAGATTGTCCCGAAGAGGCGTGTCAGGATCTCCCTTGAGCGATTACCGTCGAGAAGTTCGGGAGAGTGCGAGAGGATCACGAGGATCGCGAACAGAACCCGAAGAAATCCAAATTTGTTCTGAGATCGGCCGGAGACCGCGGACCTGTTCATCGGATGCCTCATCCATGATTAAAGAGGTGGCCGGCTTTGTCGAGACACCGTTCGGACAAGTGACGTCGCGAATGTGGTGGCAGTTTGCGAGAGAGCCATGTGGAAATCCGAGTGGCGACGGTCTGGATCAAGTGGCGTATCGAATTTGATGACGAGCCAGGCGGAACCTCCCGAAAAGCCGATACGTCAGGACAAGCAATACCAGGGGGGCTCCAATCAGCCCGAGTGGCCTACGGTCGCCAGACGGACGTGAGCGGCTGAAGCATGACGGGGATGGTCGAAACGCCCGATACGGACAGCCTTGGGTTGGTCCCGGTGCGGCAGGTGAAGCCGCGCGAGCGCGGCGTCCCATCGGAAGCGAAGCGGATCAGTCTCATCTCGGCGTGTCTGGCGCGCGGGGTGCGGCAGACACGCAGCCTGCACGCATTGCCGGAGATCCTTTGCCTGCAAAGGATCTCGACAGGCAATTTCCAGGCGGTCACGACGGCACTGCGTTTACGACCGGTCTGTGCGGACCCAGGTCTGAATGGAACCAAAACCCGTGCGGTAGATTGCCACCTTGTCGAGCGCAAAAGAAAGCAGTCCTCCCAGGTCTCTCAGACGCAGCGTGCCACGGCCAAAGCGAAAGTAGGCCAGGACGAGTATGGCCGCGAGCAGGGCCATTCCAGCGGCCGGCACAATGGCGGACCACCACCTGGCCCAGAACAAGCCAAGGACCAGCCCCGCGCAGGCCAGCGCAGCAGTGGCGGAGACCAGGAGAACGAGTGGCGGGATCATAAGGTCAAGCGATAGCACGAAGAGACCCAGATCACGCCGACGCGCCGCCCGCCACAGACGGATCGGTCCTTCCTGCATCGCTGTGCGCAGTGCTCCCAGCTCCCAGCGCTGCCGCTGGGTGCGCATGCCCTGCACCGAACTCGGAAACGCGCTCTCGACCACCGCCGAGCGACAGAACAGCGGCGGATAGCCAAGCTCGGTCAGGTCCAGGCTGAGGGACAGATCCTCGACCACGTTCCCGGTCGCGAGATCAATCTCTTTCAGCGCTGTCCAGGGGATGGCCATGCCGGTTCCCATGAGGCGCACAGGCCAGCCACAGCGCGCAAGACCGAGCGACCTCACGTAGGTATTCAGGTGCCAGGCAAACTCTGCCACCCGCTGTGATGCCGAAGTCGGATCCTCTCCGATCATACTGTCGACTGACTGGACAGGGCGGTTGGTTCCCGCGCAGATCGTTGCAAGCATCGCTACCGTTCCCGGCCTGACGCGGCAATCTGCGTCGATGATCACGACGATGTCGGGCGGGGTGAGCGCGAGATGGGCAACGCCAAAAGCCAGCGCAAATCCCTTACCCCGTTGTCCGGGGTCGTGGCGTTCGATGACCTCTGCCCCCTCGGCGCGCGCGATCGCGGCGGTATCGTCCGTGCAGTTGTCGGCGACCACGAGCACCCGGGCGGAGGCCGGGCAACTGACCCGCAGGTCCGACAAAAGCGGGACGATCCTCCGTCCCTCGTCATGCGCTGGGACAAGGACAGCAATCCGAGGAGCGTGAGGGGAAATCTCGGCTGGCGCCAGTGGCTCTTCTCCCGCCATAGAGGCGGCAATAACCTCAAGCGCAAGCAATAGAATCATTGTAAGAAGCAAAAAACCGGCGACCAGCAAGACTGTTGAAAGCGCTGTCGTCATGCATGCCTCTCCAGCAAAAGAGCCTCGAGCTTCGCTGCCTCGCGCTCCATGGTGTGACGCTCGAACACCCGGCGGTGTGCGGCTTCGCCCATCTCGGCGAGGCGAGCCGGATCGGAGTTCAGAAGCTCCCGCATGGCGTCGACCAGCGCGTCCACGTCGCCCGCGGGAACAAGCCAACCGGTCACCCCCGGGATAACGAGCTCTGGGATTCCGGCGATAAAGGTAGAGATGACCGGACGGCGTAGCGCCATGGCCTCCATGATGGCGACCGGAAGCCCCTCCGCCACACTCGGGAGCACCATGGCGCAGGCACGCGCGAGCTCGGCGATTACCTGCTTGCCTGAGATCCAGCCGGTGATGGTCAGATGCGGCATAAGGCCCAGCTCGGCTGCATGGCGTTCGATATGCGGCCTGAGCGGCCCGTCCCCGGCCAGAATGAGACGAAATCGGAACCCTTCCTCCAGGAGCTTGTGTGCTGCAGCAAGGAGAATGAGATGCCCCTTCTGTGGAGCGAGGCGCCCGATACAGACGATACTCGGCACATCGGTTTCACGCCGCACTGGTGGGGCACGGAACTCCGCGGTGAGTCCGCAGTGGACCAATTTCAGCTTTGGCCAATCAGAAATCTCTGCCCAGCGCATGAGCTGGCTGCGGCCAAAGCTGCTGACCGCGACCACGAAGGCAGCATGGCGGATCTTCACCCCCAGCGCTATTGCTTCCGGTTTGTCGAACTCGTCGGGTCCGTGCACAGTGAAGCTGTAGCTCAGACCAGCGATCGTGTGCGCGAGCAAGGCCACGGCTGCCGGATTGGTACCGAAATGAGAGTGAAGATGCTCAATCCGCTCGCGCCGGCACCAGTGCACAACGATGGCGGCCTCTGCCAGGTAGGCAAAGTGACGCAGTAGACCTCGGTCCGAGCCAGGGCCGATCCGTAGAACCAGCCGGAGCGCACGGCAAAGCCCGAACGGGTAGCTGATTACGGTATTGAGAAGGCCCGCAAGCAGCCGCCCCAGAGGCTCACTGAGCATTTGGCGGGTCTTCTGTGCTTCCGTGCGGTCTTCGGGATCGACCACTGCTTCAGTGGGCGAGGTGAGAGCGTAGCGGGAAAGGTGATGCCCCCGCGCTTCCAGTGCCATTATCTCACGGCGGATGAAGCTGTGGCTGGCGGCAGGGTACTGGCTGACGAAATAAGCGATTCTCATAAGCGCGATATTCCGGCTTCGGTCGGAACACGCGCCGACCGGATGGGGGCTTTGGCAAACCACCAGGTTCCCGCGTCAGGAACACTTACCGCGTTGGCCTGAGGCCGCATCGCGTTTGCAGGAGAGTTATGATCAGCGCAAAGCTGGACGGCAGTCCGGTGTATTCCGGCCTTGGCTGTTTCTGCCTCACGGCTGCCTTGAAGCGGACGATGGCATTGGCCGCCAGTGTCAGCATGAATATGGTAAGTAACCCAGGTAAGCCAAGGTGCTTGCGGAAGTAGAGGATTTCGCTCTCAAGCTGAAGCGCGGGGACTTGGCGTATCGTGGCCGCAAGCGGTCCGAGTCTCTCGGCGCTTACGCCACCCAGGTGAATGACGCGCGTGCCGGGAAAATAGACCACCTTCCACCCGGCCGCCTTCGCTCGCCGACAATAGTCAACTTCTTCGTAGTACATAAAGAATCTGGAATCGAGGACACCTATCTGTTCCACCACGCTCCGGCGAATGAGGAAGTAGCAACCGGGAACCCAATCGCATTCCTGTGTGACGTCACGTTTGCACAAGGGATCGTCGACCGGCTTCACCCAGGGCATGACGCGGCCAAGGCCGGTAGCGTTCAGAAAAATGTTTGCTGGTGTGGGGAAGTGGCGGCATGAAGGTTGGTCGGATCCGTCAGGCCCCACCAGGCGAACGCCGAGGATGCCCCAATCCGGATGTTCCTCCATCGCGCGCACGGTGGCGAGAAGTGTCTCGGGCGCGACGAAAGCATCGGTGTTCAGGAGCAGGAGAAAACGCCCGTGCGCGACCGCAAGTGCCTGGTTGTTGGCTCGCCCAAAGCCGACATTTCTTTCATTCTCAATAATTCGGGCAGACGGGACCCGCTCCCGCAGCCTCGCCACGGAACCATCGCAGGACGCATTGTCAACAATGATCGTTTCTACAGAAAGATGGCTTGTGCTTGCATCAAGCGCGGCCATCAATGGTTCGATGAGATGAGAAGTCTTATAAAATACGATGATGATACTGAGGTCTGGTTCAGAGCTTTGCATGGGTAGATCATTGGTATTATAAAATAACATGATACCGGCCATATCGCCCTGTGTTGCGTTTGGCCGCATCCGGGGCGGGCGAGGATGCTTCTCCTTGAAAGGCACTGGAAACGACGCAGCGCATCAAGCTGCTATACCGCCTTGCGGTCCAACACAACTGAGGTGAAGGCACAATCTGTATTGTCGCTGATGCACTCGGCGATAGCTGCAACTCCCGATGAGATGCCAACGTTCGAAGCAAGCAAATTCAACTATTTGGCAGCATCGCTTCCCCAATTCACGACTAACTTCCGGGAGAACACCACTCCAGGACATTCTCTGAATAAACGTCCTCTTCTCACACGCTGGTGCAACGATGCAATGATCGCATAAGGCGTAACCCTAATGAGGTATCCTCATCCCTCGGTGCGTCTGGACGGCAGCGGCACCGGCGTGACTATATATTTCGCGGTCATGAAGCGCTTTTTCCAGATATTCGGAACTCAGTTGGCTGTTTTTGCCTCAGCGCCAGACGATGTGTGGGCTGCGCCGAACGCGCGAAGCGGCCAGCTTGGGGCTGCCCACCGGTTTCGGCGGAAGCGGCGGGCAGGTTGGGGCCAATTCGGGATGAACCCCTGGTGCCCACCCGGAGAACCCCTGGGCGGAGAAAAGTCAAACATGCTGTGCGCCGGTCCTGGCCATGCTTTTCATTCTTGTTATTGGAAATCGGAATGATGCAGCGGCCGCCTCCTGTTTTGCCCGACTCAGGTGCCTGGTCCGCCGATATCACGAGACATCCGGCCACGCTTTCATCGGATCCACGGGCAGCCTCCGCGGCGGGCCTGCTGGTGACCGTGGGGATCCTGGCCCATAACGAAGAGCGCAGGCTTGGCGCGACAATCGCTTCCCTGTTTGCCCAATCGATCCTGACCGGCAACACCGTCGAATCTTCGCTTAGACTGGAAATCGTGGTCGTGCCGAACGGTTGTACCGATGCGACGGCCGCGATCGCCGAGCGAGCACTCGCCGAGGCGAAGACAGCTTCGTCCCGGATCGAGGTCGGATACAAGGTCGTTTCGCTTTCCCGACCCGGAAAGAGCGCTGCCTGGAATGAGCTGATCCACGAAATTGCGGATCCGGCGACTGATATTTTTGTAATGATGGACGCCGATATCGAATTCGTGACGACACATACCATCGAGAATTCCATCGCTCAACTGCTGGTCAGCCGCCAGGGGGATGTCGTCGTTGACCTGCCGGTGAACGACCTGGTGCGTAAGGCGCATCCCAATCTGCTGGAGCGGGCGCTGGTCCAACTGTCGGCGCAGAGATTGGAAAGACCGCCGGGCTTGGCCGGCAGCTTTTACTGCGCACGCGGCGATACGCTGCGGGCGATCTGGATGCCTCGCGGGTTGCCGGGTGAAGATGGATTCCTGGCGGCGGCCATCACGACGGATGGCTTCCGGGTGGCCCCTGATTCCAGCCGCATCAGGCGAGCGGCGGATGCGGCTCATTACTACGAAGGTCTGAATAGCGTGCGGGCGATCATCCGCCATGAGGTGCGGCTCGTGATCGGAACCGCTGTCAATGTGTATCTCTGCTGGGATGTTTTGCACTTCCTGACTGACCCGAGGGGACTTGGTGCGGGCGACCTCATCAGAAGGTTAAACCAGGAACGTCCAACCTGGTTCGAGGGGTTGGTCGCCAACGCCATCGCCAATCGTGGCCTGTGGGCGCTTCCACGTGGGATGTTCCGCGAGCGGGTGTGGAGCCGATTCGGCATCCTCTCGCGCCGTCCAGTCTGGCGTGTACTGCACCTTGTCCCGTTTCTGCTCGGCGCGTTCGTCATTGAACTCATCGTGCTCCATGCGGCAAACCGGCAGCTTCGGCGCGGCAAGGCCATTCATTATTGGTAAGGCAACGCCAAAACACGTGGTGTCCTCGGTAGAATCGAATCATGCCAGCTTCGACGCACAGACATCTGATTTCACGGGCGACTGCCATGCTCGCGACGGCGATGCCAGCAGGAACAACGTGCCTTGGACTGATCACTCCGCCCTTGAACCGGCCTTGCTGCGACATGTCCTGCTTGTCGATCGGCATGAATTCCGCGGACATTGTCGATTGCGACTGCGGCTTTCGTTGTTGGGGCATGACGTGGGGGGCACGGGGCTGGCCTGCCTCGAACCGGGAGTGTCGCGGCCTCCCTCATTTTTGCAGCCTGTTCAATTGCTTCCGCTTCATGGACCGGGCGGTGACGAACGGAGCTCTGGAGGGCGAAAGGGCCCTTCCTCTGGTGTCGTTGGGTTTCACGTCTGCCACTGGACGGCCGGCTGATGAAAGCGAAGAAAGCCCGCGCGTGGGAGAGTCAGGCAAGGTTCGTCGGTACAGTCTGTCCGGAAATGAAGCAAGCCAAGCTGATGGCCGGTGAAGTGCGGCTCCTTTCCGCAAAACATGCGGCGCCATCGGGATGGCGGATGCCACCTGGCCTGCGCCGATTGGAGCACCAGCCCTCTGGGAACCCGCTTCGGCAGCCGCGGCGCCAAAGCAAGTTATCTGCAACGGTTGCGGCATGCGTTCAAGATACGAGCGTTGCTCGGCGGCAATCTCAATTGCGTCTCCCACCGTGGCTGACGCACTGAGTGATGAACCGGAGCTTCGTTCAGACCACGCCATGTCCATTCCTGGAACCACCATGATGACCGACCTTCATCCGGCCTGCTTTCTGGCACTGGTTCTGCTTACTGCCTGCAGTCCTGGTGTCGCCTCGCGCGACCGGACGACCGTGACAAGCCCGGTTGAGAAGAGTGCCACAACTGCGGCGCTCTCCGACGAGAAGGAGAGCTACATCATCGGCGCCGGTGACCAGTTGCAGGTGTTCGTCTACGACGCGCCGCAGCTCAGCAGCGAGGTGCCCGTTCGTCCAGACGGCCGCATCTCCACGCCCCTTGCTCCCGAGATGGTGGCGGCAGGCAAGACACCGGGGACGCTCGCGCAGGACATCTCCGAACGGCTCAAGGAGTACGTTAAAGATCCGAATGTGACGGTGATCGTGCGCACTTTTGTTGGCCCGTTTAACCGCCAGGTTCGCGTCATCGGCGAGGCGACGCAGCCGCAGGCGATTCCTTATCGCGATCACATGACCGTTCTCGACACGATGATCATGGTTAAGGGACTGACACGATTCGCCGCCGGCAACCGCGCCTTCATCCTGCGCAACACCACCCAAGGCCAGGAGCACATCCCGGTCCGTCTGGCCGACTTGCTCAAGGACGGCGATATCGGCCAGAACGTCGAGGTGCAGCCCGGCGATACGCTCGTCATCCCGCAGACCTGGTTCTGAGAGACCTGGATGCTGAACATTCGTGCGCTCTACTATCCCTACCTCACGATGGCATGGCGCCACCGCTGGTGGTCCGTCGCGGTGGCCTGCCTGGTCTGCCTGATCGGCTGGAGCGCTGTCATGCTCATCCCGAACAAGTATGAGGTCAGTGCCAGGCTTTACGTCGATGCGGACGCGGTACTTACCCCACTCTTGAAGGGCATCGCTCTCGAGAGTGCTCCTGGGAGCCAGATCGACCTGCTGCACCGCACGCTCCTGAGTCGACCTAACATCGAGGCTCTGATCGCGCGCACGAACCTCAAATCCAGGGGCACCAGCCCCGCCGCACTGGAGAGTTTGTCCCAAAGGCTGGCCGCCGAGGTGAAGGTCGTCACACCCACAAAGAATCTTTTCTCCGTGACCTACAGCGACGGTAGTCCGACCCAGGCCTACGAGGTGGTGAACACGTTACTCACGATCTTCATGGAGAGCAGGACGGCGGCGACACGCAACGATCTCGACACTGCTCGGCAGTTCCTGGCGGAGCAGATCGCCATCTACGAAGAAACGCTCAGGAAGGCGGAGGCGCGGAAGACCGAATTCCAAAACCGCTACGGGGACCTGCTTCCGGATCCGACGGGCGGGCCTTCCAGGCTTAGCAACGCGATCGCGCAGGTTTCGGCGGCGAAAACGCAACTCGCTGAGCTAAAAGTGAAAATTACAGTTCTGCAGCGGGAGCTTGCTACCATACCTTCCGCGGTGAAGCTCGTTCCGGACGGGACGAAATCTGCCGCCGCCTCTGCTGGCGTCACGGCCAGCCCCGAGTTAACGCGGGCGGAACTCGAACTGACCGCACTGCGGCTGCGCTACACCGATACACATCCCGACGTTGTCCGTGCCCGAGAGCTCGTCGGCCGCCTGCGTGCAACTGGCCTGGGGGCTGGTGCCGCAACCACGGATCGTGTTGTGCCAAACCCTGTCTACGAGCGGGTTAAACGAGACCTCGTTGATACCCAGCTTGCCGTCGCCTCCCTGGAACAACGCCTGGCGGCTGCCACGGTGGAACGCGACCGACTGCAGGTCATGAGCCGTGATGCACCAACAGTGCAGAGCGACTTCGTCAACATCAAGCGCGAATACGAAGAGGCCTATAACGGCTACACTGAATTGCTACGGCGCCGGGAGGCCATGCGCCTGACCGAGGCTGCAGACACGGGCGTCGACAAGATCAGGGCACAGATCGTGGATCCGCCGGTCGTGCCGCTGAATCCGGTCTCTCCGAAGCGGAAAACGCTCGTTTCCGCCGTGTTCGCTGTTGCCTGTCTAGGCGCAATCGGCCTTCCGCTTCTGCTTAAGCAGTTCGACCGTTCATTTCACTCGTTGATGGAACTTGAAGTGCTCGATCTTCCGATTGCAGGCGGTATTTCCGCAATAGATGGGTCCCGTTCGTTGATCTCGCAATGCCTGAGCGTCGTATCGCTTTCCTTCATGATTCTCCTGCTTGGAGGCATTTACGCTGTCCTATTGCTGTGGATCTGCGAGGTATGATGTGAACGGACGTTTCAGTGCTCTCGACAAATAGATCATCGTGGTCGTCGGGACCGAGAGGAGGCGGCGGAGTAGGATCGACATGGCGGCGAAGGTGATTTTTCGAAATTGCACTAATATTATGACAAAAATAAAATTCATTACGAGAAGCGCATTTGGTGTGTGCTGATGGTGATGCTCAGTGCGATGGCGGCATGGCCATTTATAGCCCACTTGCAGACTGTTCTGATCCGAAATAGCACGCCTTCGGCGGTGCGGCCCCGCCTGGGACTGCAGCAAACGATGCCGACGCTGACGGCTTCTCAGACTGCGATACTGCCAGACGACGGAGGCGACTTCGACATACAAGGGAGGCACCGTCATTGTCAGGATCGGTCAGCGCGAACACCTCAACCATGCCGGTTCCCATGACGGAGAGCCAGCAAATAGAACCCGAATCTGGCAACGGCGGAGGGAAGGGCGAGGTAAGGATTGAGATGATTCCCGATGTGGCGGTCGTGGTCATCGGCCGCAATGAGGGGGAGCGCCTGCGAAAGTGCCTCACCTCGATTCCTGCTCTCTCCTGCCGAATCTATGTCGATTCTGCCTCCACAGACGGCAGCGCGCAGCTTGCGCGCGAGCTTGGCTTTGATGTCGTCGAACTCGCGACACCTCCAGCGTTTTCGGCCGCGCGCGCGCGCAACGTTGGCTTGCGGCGCGCGCTCGAGCTTCATCCTGGCATCGCCTATGTGCAGATGATCGATGGCGACTGTGAGTTGAGCGAAGGATGGCTCGCGCATGCAAGAGGCGTACTAGAAGCGAATTCTCGATTCGCGGCGGTCTTTGGACGTCGGCGCGAGCGGTTTCCGACCGCTACGATCTACAACCGAATCTGCGACGCTGAGTGGGACGTGCCTGTCGGCATCGTGTCGTCCTGTGGTGGTGACGTCATGCTACGTGCCGGCGCAGTTATGGACGCGAAGGCCTACTGCGAGTGGCTCATTGCCGGAGAGGAGCCAGATCTGTGCCTTCGCTTGCGCGGTGCCGGTTGGTTGATTTGCCGGACACCGGCGGAGATGACGGTACACGATATCGCAATTTCGCGCTTCAGGCAGTGGTGGAAGCGTTCAGCCCGGGGTGGACACGCTTTCGCCGCACTTATCTTTCGTCATCGCATCAATGCCGATCCAGGCTGGCTTCGTGATCTTGCCAGCTTTCTCTTCTGGGATGCAGTGGCGCTCGGCAGTGTCATCGCCCTTCTGGTCGGAATCGTTTGCGCAAGTACGATGGTGGCGCTGCTCGCTGCGCTGCTCGCCCTGCTTTGGGGAGGACAACTGCTGCGCATGGTCCATCAGCGCTTGGTCCAGGGAGAGCCCTTGCTCGTTGCGACACGCTGGGGGGGGCTGATCATGCTCGATAAGTTTGCTCAGCTTCAGGGGGCGGCCGCATTTGCTCGCAGTGTCTTTCTGGGCAAGCTTCAGGGAGTGTCGAGTTACGCATATAAGGAGTAGCGTCGTGCGTGTCGGGGAACTGCTCTCGGTAATCGGCGAGGATTACAGGGCCAATGGCCGTGACTGGACGCGGCCAGGCTTCCGCGCGCTCGCAGCCTATCGGTTCGGTGTGTGGCGCATGGGGATCCGCAGCAAGCTGCTGAGGGCGCCGTTTTCCATACTCTATCGCGCTCTTTACCGATTCTGCCGCAACGTCTACGGCATAGAGCTGCCGTACTCTGCAAGGGTTGGGCGCAAGGTGATCATTGAACATCAGGGTGGCATCGTCGTCCATGGGGCGGCGATCATCGGTGATCGGTGCATCCTGCGACAGAACTGCACATTGGGCCTGAGAACCCTGGACGCTCCAAACGAGGCACCTGTCCTGATGGAGGGCGTAAGCCTCGGCGCCGGGGCAGTGGTCCTGGGTAAGGTCACCGTCGGCGCAAATGCGATGGTTGGCGCCAATGCCGTGGTACTCGCCGATGTTCCGGCGGGCGCCGTCGTGGTTGGCGTGCCGGCGCGGGTTCTACGTGCCTCCCCAGGGAGTGCAGCATTCCTGCACGCGCCTGATGCCTACGCGGAGGCGGATCCACGAGGACGGTGATGCCCAGCCATATGGAGCTTCCTGTACCAAATTCCCTTTCCGGTGATTTTCTTATGTCAGTAACTTGCTAATGGAAAAAATGCGGCAGGAGCAAGCCATCATCGACGTGGTGAAACCTCTTATGCAGATCGTACTCCCATGCGAGGTATCGGCTTTTCGCTTTCCCCCCAGGTCGCTCTTTCGCTAATGCACCGCGTCGTAAGAATCTATCACGATATCGACGACCCGGAGGCGGAGCGCATCAAAGAGTTCCCTTTTAGCTCGATCGTTATGATGCTGGTTATCATCTCCATGGTTGGCAGCATTGCCGCTATCGGCAAAGCGTATCTCCTTACCGCCAGCTTGTGCGTCCGCTATGCCCAGCGACACAGGGCTTCTGCCAAGGAGGTGCCTGCTCGAAGCTGCCTGCTGGTCGGAAGCAGCGGGTGAGCGGGCAAACAACCGTTGCAGTCGCCGGCCGACGGCAACTGCTGGGCCGTCGTGTCCTGGGGGCGGGCATCTGCGTCGTTATCCAGCAGGTGGTTGGTAGCGCGATCCGACTGGGCGGGAATTTGCTGCTCACCCGTTTGCTGCCCCCAGAGGCTTTCGGTGTCATCGCGATCGTCTACGCCGTCTCGACCGGGTTGGCGCTCCTGTCGGATCTGGGCATTAACCAGAATGTCCTCGTCAGTCGGCGGGGAGATGACCCCGTGTTCCTCCAGACAGCCTGGACGATGCAGGTCGTCCGCAGCCTGTGCATCGGGCTGGCCTGTGCGACCTGTGGCGCGGCGGTGTACGCGTCCACGTGGTTGGGGCTGTTTGAACCCGGGACGGTCTATAGTGACGCACGTTTGCCCTTTATCCTCTGTGCGTTTGCGTTGACCACTTTTGCGGCGGGGTTCGAATCGATCAAGATACGGCAGGCGCAGCGCCAGCTCCATCTCGTGCGCTTGACCCTCCTGGAGCTGGGAAGCCAGGCCGTGGGCCTTATCGGTACAATCGTGCTGGCTTACAGCTTCAGGTCTGTATGGGCTCTGGTTGCCGGGGCGGCGATCTCCGGCCTGGTCAAGATCGTGGGAAGCCATGTATTGCTGCCCGGGGTGAAGGCGCGTTTCCGTTGGGATCGCGAGTGCGTGCGCAACCTGATCCAGTTCGGCCGGTGGATCATGGCGAGTTCCGCGCTGTGGTTCTTCATCCAGAGCGGCGATAAGTTGCTTTTGGGCGGCATCGTGGACGCCAGAACGGTCGGCTACTACGCCATTGCCACGATCCTGCTCGGTGTCGTCCAGACCCTGTTCCTGGCCCTGGTCTCATCGGTGATGCTGCCCAGCCTGAGCCAGGTGAGCCGTGAGGACCAACAGAGGTTGCGGCGTGCCTTTCTGCGCTTCCAGTTGCAGTCCGACCTGTTTCTCTTCAGCACCGCTGGATTTCTGTTTGTGGCCGGACCATCAATCGCGGGGCTGCTCTACAATCAGCATTATGCCAGTGTTGGCAGCATACTTTCCGCGCTTTCGTTCGGATTGATCGGATTGCGTTACATGGTGGTCGAGCAGTATTGCATAATGCAGAGTCAGGCGCGGGTGCTCGCGGGGTGGAACGCGCTGCGCGCCGCTACGATGGTGCTTGCGTTGCCGACAGGATATGCGTTGTTCGGCTTCAACGGTGCGCTCGGCGCCGTCATCCTGACCCAGTTCATTACATGGCCTCTCGCCATCCGTTTCAAGATACGCCATGGGCTTCAGGATTACCGGTCCGAGCTTGTCGGCATACCCATGCTGGTGCTGGGATGTGCGCTGGGCCAGGCCTATAACTGGTTTTTTGGACTTATCTTCGGCATCCCGCACTGATCCGATGGTTGTCAGAGACTGTGAGGTGATGTGGGGGACGGCCTTTTGTGGTTCGGCTTCAAAAGGGTTCTTCCGCGTCTTCCGTGCAGATGGGTTGGATGCTCTGGTGCAGTTGCCATATATGGGCTGCATCTTTGCCGTTTTGAACCTACAAGTCGCCCTTTTCTTTTCCCGGCTTTTCTGCCGAGGCTTTCCGTCCGTCCGGTTCTGCTCATTCCCGACGACATCACCCTTCATGCCGACGTGAAGTTGGCATCCGCGCCGTGTCCTGACTGTGGCAGGCGGTCGAGACGGCAGCACAGCCGCTATCTCCGTACCCTGGCCGATTTGCCGCTTCAGGACCATGTTGCTGGCCTTCAGGTGCGGGGCCGGCCCTTCCGCTGTGACACCCCAAGCTGTTCCGTTGGATCTTTGCCGAACGGCTGCCTGAACTCGCCGCGGTCAGGGCGCGGCGAACCATGCGGCTTGCAAACAGCCAACGGCAGATCGCACTGTCGCTGGGCGGCGAGCCGGGAGCGCGGTTGGCGGCGCGACTTGCCATGCCGATCGGCGATGACACCCTGCTGCGCCTGGTTCGTACGGCCCCGCTCGCATCTCACCCAGCGCCCCGAGTGATCCGCCTTGAGGACCGGCCTGGCGCCGTGGGCACTGCCACGGGTTCATCATTTGTGATATGAAACGACACCGCATCATTGATCTTCTTTCCGATCGCACGGTTGAGACCGTGCGGGCATGGTTTGGCCGGTGCGCCGGAATCACCATGATCACACGCGGCTACGTGTGTGCCTACGCCCAGGCGGCTACCATGGCATTGCCCCAATGCGATGCAGGTGGCCGTCCGGTGGTATCTGATGGAAAACGCCAGTGCCACCTTGCTCGACGCCGTGCAGCGCTTCCATTGCCCACCTATCCGCTCGTTCCTTGTCTGGTTGGGCCAACCTTATCCAACTGTCCGGGATCCGGAGACCTGCTCATTCATTGGTGGTGCCTGCTACACAATCCCGAATTTTCGGATTCTCGCGTGAACAGGGGTATAACTAACGGACAGGATGATGTCCTGGGAACCCAAAATGCAGGATGCAAAATGGCAACGATGCGGATCAGGCTGCCCGTGCGTGACGTGCTGATGGTTGCCGAGCAGTCCGGTATCGCTTTGAAAGTGCTTCATTGTTGTATTGGTGCCGGGCTGCGCGTTCATATCCTTGGCGGGCCGCAGGCAGCGCACCTGCGCCATTCCCGTTACACTGCCAGCTTCACCTTGACTGACATACCTTCGAATGGACCATTTGAATCGTTCGCCGCCGCAGTCGAGGACGCAGTTCAATGCACGGGGGCATCCGTTGTTCTTCCGGGTGATTACTGGTCCACACGGGCCCTGATACGGGTGGCGCCTGGCCTGAGGGTGCCAGTGTTTCCGTTGCCTGACGCACGAAGCTTCGACATGCTTGCGGAAAAATGGAATTTTTATTGTTTTTGTAAAAGTATTGATGTGCCGGTTCCTCAGACCATTTGGGTCGGTGACAAAACCTGTTTAGCGGCGGCGGCTTTAGGGACCCGGTTTGGCTACCCATTGGTGGTCAAGCCGACGGACCAGGGCAATATGGACGGCGTGGTGATCGCACACTCTGCCGCGGATCTTGAACAGCGGGTAATCGGGAATCCAGGCTATCGTTACGGTAACCTTATCGCACAGTCCTTCATTCCTGGCGACGATATCGATTGCAGTGTCCTGGCTGTCGATGGGCGAGTGCTGGCAGCAGCAGTGCAGCGACGCATCGAAGATGCAATCGTGTTCTGCGACCATTCCATGCTGACCAACTTAGTCGGGCGTATCGTGGAAGCTTCGCGCTTCACTGGAGTGGCTCATTTCGACGCTCGTACGGATCTCCGTGACGGCGGCATCCGACTGATTGAATGCAACCCACGCTTCTGGGCGTCCGTGGATGCGGCGCACTGGTGTGGTCTGAACTTCGTTGCGATTGGACTGGATGCCGCGATCGAACCAACGGCTGTCGCTGCGGTTCCCGATCTGGTGGACGGCATCTTTTATCCGCTCGGCGTGGCGCTGCGTCGGTTCCTACGGTTTGACGCACGCCCGCTGCGTTCGGCTGCTACGCGCGGCAGTTTGTGGCAGGCGCTTGGCGATCCCCTGCCGCTTGTTATCGATAAAATCGGCGAGCGAAAAGGCAAGCGGGAATCTGCAGAGTCTGTTATTGCATAGTTTCTGACATCCTTTGGACCTACGTGTCCGAGTTAAAGCTGCACGCCGTCATGCCATGGCCGAACAAACAATCGAGCAGTTTAAAAAGTCCATTTGCTTGTCAGGATGAAATCATCGCCGAGAAGGGCATGCCTCATGAACGAATGGAGGTTCGGTTTACTGAGGTGATGTGGTGGACGGCCCTTCCTTCCTGTCTGAGTTGTGGGAAGCTGCGGCAGTCGAAGGGACCACCATGGGAGCGACCGGTGAGCGAGGTGACAACGATCGGGTTGGATCTGGCAAAGAATGTCTTCCAGGTCCACGGGATTGATGCTGCTGGGAAGGCGCTGGTGCGGCGGCAGCTACAGCCTATCATTGCGGTATCATGTAGCACAAGCCACCGCTGGCCGGTTCGCGTTCTGAGATCGGCTATCTACTCTCGTCCCACTGGTATGCGGAAGGAGAGTGGCGGTGGCCGAGCAGCATGTCATCCGTGTATTGCGTGACAAGCGCTCCGAGTTGGCGGGGCTGGTGAAAGGCCTGGAGCGGGAGCTGGGCGAGCACCGCGCTGCCCTGATGCATCTCGATGTCACCATGCGGCTGTTCGATCCGGAAACCCGGCCCGAGGAGATCGGCCCTCGACAGCGGCGGCGATGCAATGCCTGGTTCCGCCCTGGTGAATGCCTTCGGCTGATCTACGACGTGCTGCGCGATGCGCCGCAGCCGATGACGACGCGCGAGGTGGTCGAGCGGATGACGGAGCTGAAGAGCATTTCGCTCAGCGACGATTGCCAGCACGCCTTGATCCAGAAGATCGTTCTGGCATCGCTCAACCGCGCCAAGGACACGATCGAGCGGGTCGAGACCGCCGGCGTGGTCAGATGGCGGGTACGTCAGGCCGCCCGGGAACGCTGCCAATAGCCGCAGAAGTCGATCGATGGCCGGCCCCGCAAAGCCAGGCGGACCACCCCATGCACCTGCTCGCCGTTGCTGACGCGCCGCGCCCCCTGTGTCACTGAAGTTGCCGCCTGGATAGGATGAGGCGATGGGGGCGCGGGACGAGGGCATTGGCTCGATACGGAGAGGCGTACAAGCGACGGGTGGTGGCACGACTGCTGCCGCCGGAGAGCGCGGCGGCGGAGGCGGTGTCGCGTGAGGTGGGCGTGAGCGTGGCGACGCTGGAGCGGTGGCGGGCGACGGCGTTGGCCGAATCTGGCGCGGGGCCGGGTGGTGCGGAACGATGGACGTCGGCGGCGCGGCTGGAAGCGGTGATCGCCACGGCGTCGCTGGACGAGGCGAGCCGCAGCGCCTGGTGCCGGGAGCACGGGCTCTACGGGGCGGACCTGGAGCGCTGGAAGCGCGACGCCATGGCCGGGCTGGGCGAGCCGCGCGGCGGCAGTGTCGCCGACACCCGGCAGGACCGGCGGCGGATCAAGGAGTTGGAGCGGGAGTTGCATCGGAAGGACAAGGCGCTGGCGGAGACCACGGCCTTGCTGGTGATGCGGGGAAAACTGGCGGCGGTCTTCGGGGACGGCGAGGACGCATGACCTCGCGGGAAGACTGCCAAACCCTGCTGGAGGAGGTTGCCCGGGCGCATGCGGCCGGGGCGCGGCTGCGCGTGGCCTGTGCCGAGGCGGGCATCGATCCGCGGACACGGCAGCGGTGGCGCGCCGGCGCAGATACGGCGGCGGGCGGGGTGCACGTCGATCGCCGGCCGCAGGCTGAACGCCCGGTGCCCGCGCAGGCGCTGAGCGCCGAGGAGCGGGCGCGGATCGTGGCAGTGGCCAACGAGAAGCGGTTCGCTGACCTGCCGCCGGCGCGGATCGTCCCGATGCTGGCCGACGAGGGGGTCTACATCGCCAGCGAATCGAGCTTTCATCGGGTGCTGCGCGCCCATGACCAGATGAAGCGTCGCGGCCGGGCCAACCTGCCGAGGGCCTCGCGCCCGCCGACCACGCACGTCGCCAGCCGCCCCGGCGAGGTGTGGTGCTGGGACGTGACGTTCCTGCCGGCCACGGTGCAGGGCCGCTGGTTCTATCTGTACCTGATCCTCGACCTCTACAGCCGCAAGATCGTCGGCTTCGAGGTGCATGACAGCGACACCGCCGAGCACGCCGCCCATCTGGTCCGGCGCACGGCATTGGCGGAAGGGGTGCATGCGATGCCGACCCGGCCGGTGCTGCACGGCGACAACGGCGCCACGCTGAAGGCGACCACGGTGCTGGCGATGCTGCACTGGCTGGGCATCTGCCCTTCCTACTCGCGCCCGCGGGTGAGCGACGACAACGCCTTCGCCGAGGCGCTGTTTCGCACCGCCAAATACCGCCCCGAGTTCCCGGTGGCGGGATTCGTCGACCTCGCGGCGGCGCGGGAATGGGCGGTGTGGTTCGTGCAGTGGTACAACCACGAGCATCGGCACAGCGGCATCCGCTACATCACCCCCGCCCAGCGCCATGCCGGTGAGGATCGCCGCCTGCTTGGCACCCGTCATGCCGTCTATCAGGCGTATTCCGACGCAAAGCAGCCAGTGATTCTGGGCTCTCCCGCACTTTGTGTGGTTCGTTTCCGGTCATGCGGCCATCAGAACGCGCTGTCGCAACAGGTGGAAACCAGCGCGGCCGTACATGGCGCGCTTGATCGCCTTCAGCCGTGTAATCTGTCCTTCTGCAGGGCTGGTGCTCCAGGGCGTGGAGATGGCGGCAACCACGGCCTCCCTGTCGCGCTCAAGGCCACGGACAAAGCCGCCCAGCAGGCTTCCACGCGCCATCTCCATCCATTTCTCCAGCGCGGCATCGGCACTGCTGCCATCAGGGCTCCGTTCGCGCAGCAGGTCGGCGAACGCGATGGCCAGTTCACCAGCGCGGATCAGGTCGGGTGCGATGCCGGCGAGATGAGCGAGAAAGGCCCTCTCCGTGTCGTCGAGCCGGTCGGGTGGGGTGCCGAGGATACGCGCGCAACGGCGGGACGACGGTGCGGGCCACGCCGAGATGCGACGGACCGTCTCCGCTTCTCCCGTGCCCTCCTGGCGGCGCTGTTGCGTGGTCCACCGCACGACGCTGCGCATACCGCCACGGTAACCCTGGGCGCGGAGTTCACGCCAGAGCTGTGCGCCGTTGCGGCATCCCTCCGCCCAGCGGCGGGCGAGATAGGCTTCGTGCGGCCCGATGTTTCGCGGCTGCTCCGGCTTGTTGTGTGTGGGGGGCCCTCCAGTCTTCAGCCAGCGATAGACCGTAGGTAGGCTGGCGCCGACAGCACGGCCGATGGCGCGACCGGGCAGGCCCAGCTGATGCAGCCGGACCATCTCCTCGTAGCGAAGACGACGGTGGTCGCGTCGGTCCGCCCGCAGGCGCTCCTCGCGCGTCGCCTGTCTCGGTTCAGCCTCCGTTGGAATGGCGACTTTTTCGGAGACAGCGTTTGCGGCCCGACGGACAGCACCACGACGCCGATCAACTCCACCCTGCAGGGCTTCGCCGAGATTACGGAGGAGGTGCCACCGATCCGCGACTTGCAATGCATCCGGTGCGCCTTGCCGTACGCCGTCGGCATAGGCGCCGGCGCGGTCACGCGCGACAATCTCGATTCCATTGTGGCGCCGTAGCCAGGCCGAGAGCGTGCCGGTTTCGCGGTCGGGCAGCAGGTCCACAACCTTGTTGCGCTCCAGGTCGACCAGGATGGTTCCGTAGTTCTGACCACGCCGAAACGCCCAGTCATCCACCGCCAGGACGCGGGGCGGTGGAGGTTGGGGAACCGCGGCGCGATGAACCAGGCGCAGCAGCGTATCGGGGCTGACCGGCATGGCCAGCCGCCCAGCTATCCGTGCCCCGGCCTCGCCACCGAGACCGAGGCTGAGTTGGCACTGAACCTCGCCCAGGCGCGCGGTGCGGCGTGCCGAGCGGACGGCGACGGCTCCCAGCGGCTCGGCAAAGGTCTGGCGCGTGCAGATCGGATTGGCGCAGCGGAAGCGGCGAACCCGAACCAGAAGCACGGCCGGATGGCCTTGCCATGGCAGGTCCTGCAGACGCCGCTGGTAGCGGGCGTGGACACGGGCAGAGGTCTGTCCACAGGTCGGACAGGCCGCGGTCGGGGCGCGCGGCGTAGTGACGATGGTGATCCGGTCGGGGGACGGCACGACCCGCTCAACCATGAGGCCGGGCGGGATCAGCGGCAAAATGCGTTTGGACAAGGAACTCCGGGGGTTACAGCCAGCCTCATAAATGGGGATCCGGCCCCACCTTCACCACCACTCCACACAAAGTGCGGGAGAGCCCGGAACAGGTGGCTGGCTTCGATCGGAATCGCCGGCTGTTTTCGTCGGAATACGCAGTCCCTATCAGGCGGCGCGCGAACGCAACCCCCGGCGCTGGAGCCGGCACACCCGCAACTGGACCCCGATCGGCGCAGTCACGCTGAACCCGGAGCGCGACACGGCCATCCAGCTCGCCGTCTCAAAAATCCCGCTTTCCGGTTCGATCGGTGCACCTGCTTTCCCGTCCCGACCTGGCAGTGCCCCGGCCACGGCGCGCAGCGAAGGGGAAGAGAGGAGCAGAGCCGCTCGGAGCCACGCGCAGCACTGCGAGCATGGCGAGAACGGCGAGCACCGGACCTTCCCCGCAGCGAGCCCCGTGGCCAGGCTCAGCCCTGGTTGGAGGTGAGCCACATCCGAACCACGCACCGTCAGCACAGTCGGGATAGGGGAATATTCGTTACGAGAGACAAGCGGCAACTACGTTGACACGCACCGCCGCGCGTCTTCCCGCCAGGCGGCTTCCTGGGCATAGCGGAGGAGATACGGCCCGGCGATGTGGTGGTGGTGCCCCAGCTCGCTGCGGCGCAGACGGGAAAAATAGGACTCCGCGCCGTTGGTGCAGGCGCCCCCGATGCTATAGCCCTCCTGGTGGTTGACACGCCGCATCGGAAAGTGGGCATGCAGCCTGTTCCAGGCCGGGCTCTCGTCGGCATGCAGCTCGGTGGCTTGGGCGATCCGCTGGGAAATGATCGGCAGCACAGCTTCCTCGGCCGGCACCACCTGCACCAGCGTGGGGCCGCGGCGTTCGCGCATCACCACGACGACCTGGCGCTTGCCCGACTGGTTCTCGGCGAGTCGCCGGTCGACCCGGTTCGCCGCTAGATTGGCTGGCCGGACATGGCCGCCGAAATAGGCGCCGTCGAGCTCGACCTCACGTCCTGCACCGCCGATGCGCAACGCCTTCGTGCTGGACGCCATTGCCTCGCGCATTTTGTGCGCCAGGACGAATGCCGTCTTATGCTGGACATCGAGCTCACGGGAGAGCGCGAGCATGCTGTGGCCCTTGACCTCGTTGCAGAACGCGACGACGGCCAGCAGATAGGTGCGCAACGGCAGCTTGTGGTGCGCAAACAGCGTCCCCGAAGTAATGGAGAAATCGCCGCGGCACGCTTTGCAACGCCAGCGCGGCCGGTCCGGTGATCTCGGGCAGGCGTAGCAGATCATGCAGCCGCAGCCAGGGCAGACCGGCTTGCCGTCGGTTTCAGGCCAGCGGAGGCGCACGAACACGTTCACCACGCCGCTATCCGACATGCGCATGACCTTCGCCGTACTGAGCGAGCGTGCCGCCGCGGAAAGCAGGAAATGTTGCGCCATGGCCAGCCACCTGCAATGATCCCAACCCTTTCCTGCCAGAAGCCCGGCAGGAGTACAAGGCTGATTTCGCTCGTGGCGGCAGCTCCATAATGCCGGAGATATGAATCAAAATCTGGATGCCGACCCCTCCTCGCATCCGGCTGACTGAGGCTGAAAAGGACGCGCTGCTGTTGGAGCAGGCGGCGCTGATTGAGCGCATGGCGGCACGGATCGCCGAGTTGGAAGCGCTGGTCGGCAAACCGCGGAAGACGTCGTCGAATTCCAGCCTTCCGCCGTCCCAGGATGGCCCGGGGCACAAGAACCGGGAGCGGAAGCGGTCGCGCAAACCCCGCCCCTCGCGACCTGGGGCGGCGCGGCCGCTGGCGGACACGCCCGATCAGACGGAACGCTGCCTGGTCGAGGCCTGCCCGCATTGCGGGGCGGCCGTGGCCGAGACGGCGCAGCAGTGCCGCGAGCGCTACGACCACGTCGACCTTCCCGCCGTGCGCCCGGAGGTGACGCGGGTCGAGGTGTTCGGCGGACGGTGTCGCGGTTGCGGCCGGCGCTATCGCGCCCCGACGCCGGCGGGCATGCCACCGGGCACGCCGTTCGGACCGGGGATCCACGCCCTGCTGGCCTACCTGCACCACAGCCATCACGTCGGCTTCGAGCGCCTGTCGCGGATGTGCCAGGAGCTGTTCGGGCTTTCCATCTCGGAAGGGGCGATCGCCAATGCCTTCCGCCGGATGGCAGGCAAGCTCGACACGGCTTGCGCGGCCATCAAGGCGAAGCTGCTGCAGGCCCGCGTCATCGCCTCGGACGAGACCACCACCCGCATCGACGGCGTCACCCATTGGCAGTGGGTGTTCGTCTCCGAGCAGGCGATCCTGCACGAGATCGCGCCAGGGCGGGGACGCGCCGTGGCCGAGGCGGTGCTCGATGGCCACCGGCCCGAGGTATGGGTTTCAGATCGCTACGCCGGGCAGCAGGAACTGGGCCAGACCCATCAGGTCTGCCTCGCCCACGTCCTGCGTGACGTGCAATACGCCATCGACTGCGGCGACACGGTGTGCGCTCCGAAGATCCGCGACCATCTGCGCTGGGCGATCCGGATCGGCAAGCGTCGACCATCCCTCAAGGACAGCACGCTCGCCGTCTACGCCGGCCAGGCCGAGCGGCGCCTGGATCGCCTGCTCGGCATACCGGCCGCTCATCCGGCCGGACGCGAATTGCAGCGGCAGATCAAAGCCTGGCGAAACAAGTTCTTCGTCTTCCTGCATGACCGGCGCGTTCCGCCGACCAACAACATTAGCGAGCAGGAAATCCGGCCCTCCGTGGTGTTCCGCAAGGTCACCAACGGGTTCCGCTCAGCCTGGGTAACCGGGGCAAAACCGCGGGTAGCAGGCTGATCAGGCAGGCTGACCGCGGCAGCGGATGAGGTCAGCGAGGGGGGGAATGACTGGCGCGTTGGGCACGCCGAGCCTGGCGCCGAGATAGTCCCAGAAGGAGACGCAGAGCTTCTTGCAGGTCTTTCCGAGCCCGAGGAAGGCGTCGCGGCAGTTGCGCCCGGTGTCGGTCTTGGTGCCGCCGCTGACCTGGCGCTTGGTCACCTGGCAGCGGATGTCGTTCTCCGACCCGTTGGTGTGGAGCGGGATCTCGGGGTGATCGAGCACCATCAGCAACTCGGCCTTGTTGGCGTGCAGCCGCTGCAGCAGGCGATCGAGCGTGGCAAAGCCGGTGGTGCGCAGGAAGATACGATCGAAGCGGGCTCGTAGCTCGCTGCGCCGGCGTGGGGTTGGATCGCGGCGGTAGGCCTTCAGATCGGCATAGTATCACCAGATCAGACTGCGGACGATCTGCTGGGCGGCGCGCTGTTGGTCGGTGAACGTCTCCAGCTTGTGCACCAGCCGCTCGGCATGGATCCAACACAGGGCGTGCTGGCCGACGTTGAACTGGCTAGGGCCTGTTATACCAATGCCCGTGGATGACAACTCGTTTGGGGGTTGCCCGACGCGGGTGAGATCGGATTCAAGATGGCGAACGAAGGAGGTTCGCCATGACACGCCCCCTGCTCTTGCGAGGTGATTTTGACGCGATGTCGGTCCGTGCGGCGGCCCGGGCCGCGAAGGACGGGGGACAAGCCCGACGTCTGTTGGCACTGGCGGCGATCTACGAGGGGTCGAGCCGAACGGAGGCGGCGAAGATCGGCGGGGTGACGCCGCAGATCGTTCGAGACTGGGTGGTGAAGTTCAACGCGGCTGGTCCGGCGGGGCTGATCGATCCCAAGCGGCCGGGGCCAGCGCCTCTGCTGACTGCCGAGCAGCGTGCGGCATTGGCGGCGGTCATCGATAGCGGGCCGATCCCGGCGGTGCACGGTGTGGTGCGCTGGCGGCAAATCGATCTGTGTCAGTGGGTGTGGGAAGAATTCCAGATATCGGTGTCGCGGCAAACGATAAGCCGGGAATTGCGGGCGATGGGCTTTCGCAAGCTGTCGGTTCGGCCGCGCCATCATGCCCAGGCCGAAGGAGCAATCGAACATTTTAAAAAAGTTTCCCGGCCCGTCTGGAGGAAATCGCCGCCGAGACGGGTATCGCCCCTGAGCGAATAGAGGTCTGGTTTGCTGACGAAGCCCGGGTTGGCCAGAAAAACAAGCTCACCCGCCGCTGGGCCCGACGGGGTACTCGACCCTCTGCACCCCAGGACCAGCGCACGGCGTCCACCTACATCTTCGGCGCCATCTGCCCTCGGGAGGGCAAGGGGGCAGCGCTGGTTCTGCCCCGATGCAATCTCGATGCGATGAATCTGCATCTGGTCGAGATCGCCGCCGCCGTGGCGCCTGGTGCACATGCCGTGCTGCTGCTCGATCAGGCGGGATGGCATACCTCAGCGCGCCTCGTGGTGCCGTCCAACATCACCTTGGTGCCGCTGCCGCCGAAATGCCCTGAGCTCAACCCCACCGAGAATATATGGCAATTCCTACGTGACAACTGGCTCTCGAACCTAGTGTTCCGCTCCTACGAGGCTATCGTCGAACACTGCTGCGACGCGTGGAACAGGCTCATGGATCAGCCTTGGCGGATCATGTCCATCGGACTACGCGACTGGGCACATCGGTTCTGACCCGTGGGCATTGGTATAAGGGGGGGGTGCGATGAGGAGTAGGCGCCGACGCTCGGATCGGGCACTACGTGCCGTATTGAAGCGGTCACCTGGCCGGCCGGGTGTGGCGCAGCGCGAGAACCGGAGGCGGTTCTGGGCGGCGATCGCATTGGGGCGGCCGAGTGAGGCAGCGGCGATAGAGGTCGGCGTGTCGCAGGCGGTGGGTGCCCGCTGGTTCCGAGAGGCGGGTGGCATGGCACCGAAAATACTTGCACCATCATCGAAGCCGCTGTCGGAGCGGTACCTGTCATTTGCGGAACGCGAGGAGATTGCGCTGTTGCGGACTCAGGGCTGTGGGGTGCGGGAGACTGCCCGGCGACTGGGGCGAAATGCATCGACGATCTCGCGTGAACTGCGCCGCAATGCCGCGACGCGCGGCGGTGGTCTGGAGTATCGGGCCACGACGGCGCAGTGGCATGCCGAGCGGGCTGCGCGCCGTCCGAAGCGTGCGAAGCTGGTGGCGAACCCGGTCCTGCGGAAATATGTTCAGGACCGATTGGCAGGCGAAGTTGCTGGCCCGGTCGGGGCCGCGTTTTGCGGGCCGGTCGTGCCCTGGAAGGGGCGTCGGCACGGGCCCAGGCAGCACCGCCGTTGGGCAAGAGCGTGGAGCCCCGAGCAGATTTCCCAACGGCTGCGGCTCGACTTTCCTGGTGACGAGACAATGCGCATCAGCCACGAGGCCATCTACCAGGCGCTCTACGTGCAAGGCCGCGGCGCGTTGCGGCGCGAGCTGACCGCTTGCCTGCGAACGGGGCGGGCGCTCCGCGTGCCACGGGCGCGCAGCCGCGGACGGGGCCAGTCGCACGTCACCCCCGAGATCATGATCAGCAAACGTCCGGCAGAGGTGGCCGACCGGGCGGTGCCGGGACACTGGGAGGGGGACCTATCCTGGGACTGGGCAGCTCGGCGATTGGTACGCTGGTCGAGCGCACGACACGGTTCACCATCTTGCTTCACCTGCCTCGCATGCCGGGCCACGGAGACGGCGATCGCGTGAAGAACGGGCCTGCGCTCGCCGGTCATGGAGCCGAGGCGGTACGCAGCGCCATTACACGCACGATCGCGAGCTTGCCTCAGCAATTGCGGCGATCCTTGACCTGGGATCAGGGGCACCGAGCTGAGCCAGCATGCGCAGCTGCGGATCGACACTGGCGTGCAGGTTTATTTCTGCGATCCGCACAGCCCCTGGCAGCGCGGAACGAACGAGAACACCAATGGGCTGCTGAGGCAGCATTTCCCGAAGGGCACGGACCTGAGCACTCACAGCGCGGCAGCTCTCGCCGCAGTGGCCGCGACGCTCAACAGCCGGCCGCGCAAGACACTTGGATGGAGAACGCCTGCCGAGGCATTTGACGAACTGCTGAGATCGGCGCACACGGGTGTTGCGACGACCACTTGAACCCAAGCTGGACGCCACGGTCGCTGTGGTGGATCAGGCCGCCGTTCGGGACCGGACGACGATCGTGCAGAGCCTGCTCGAGTGCATCGAGAACGAAATCCGCACGCGCGGTGCGGGAAACTCGCCAACCGACGATACGACGGGCAAACGCATCGATCACAAAGGCAACGTAGATGAAGCCTTGCCAAGTTGCCACATAGGTAAAGTCGGAGAGCCACAGGGCATTTGGTCGTGGTGCCCCGAACTGCCGGTTCACCCGATCGGCTGGGCATGGCGTCGCTGCATCACGTGTCGTGGTCTTGATCGTTTTTCCTCGCACCGCGCCCTGCAGGCCCATCTCACGCATCAGGCGCGCCACCGCACAGCGGGCGACATCGATCCCTTCTCGTTGCAGCTGCCGCCAGACCTTGCGCACCCCGTAGATTTTGAAGTTCTCGTCAAACACACGGCGGATCTGCACACGCAGAAACACGTCCTGGCGAACACGAACTGGTGCGCGGCCGGGATCGGCGCGTCGCGCAGCATGCTCATGATACGTCGATGGGGCGATCGGCAGAACCCTGCAGATCGGCTCGACCCCATAGGCGTCACGGTGATCGTCGATAAACGCGATCATGTCCTGGACCGGCGGTCGAGCTCCGCCAGGGCAAAATATGCAGATGCTTTACGCAGAATCTCGTTCGCCTGCCGCAGTTCACGAACTTCGCGCTCCAGAGCCTTGATCCGCTCGCGCTCCTCCGTGGTTGCACCTGGCTTCAGCCCTTGGTCCCGCTCCGCCTGCCGTACCCAGCCTCGCAGCGTTTCCCCCGTACAGCCGATCTTGGCCGCAATCGAGGCTATCGCCTTCCACTGTGGGCCGTGCTCGTCGGTATGCTCCAGCACCATCCGCACCGCGCGGGCACGAACCTCCGCCGAATACCGCGTCGATGTCTTGCGCTTCTCCATCGCTCCATCCTCTCAAGGATTGGAGCCTCCGGCAATCCCGGGGCGGTTCAGACCGTGACGCACTGCTGACCTTCTACGACTTCCCAGCCGAGCACTGGGATCATCTGCGCACATCGAACCCGATTGAAAGCGTGTTCGCCACCGTTCGCCTACGCACGGTGCGGACCAAGGGCGCGCTCTCGCAGGACACTGCCCGCCTCATGGTTTTCAAACTGGTGATGATGGCTGCCAAGACATGGCGCCGCCTGAAGGGTGAGAACCAGTTGCCGAAGGTCGTCCGAGGTGTCAGATTCCGCAACGGCCTTGAGGTCATCGAGGCCCCAGTGCAGACCGCCGCCTGATCGGGCCGTCACCCAATTTCCAGCATAGCTCCCTCGTAAGCCGGACGAAGCACATCACGCTCCGCGAAAGCCTCCCGCACGTAGGCGATCAATCCATTGCAAGGCAATATTATACAGAAGCACATCAGGCAAGCATGCGCATAGGGACGGACAATGAGCGCATACGGTGTACCCCCGATGAACCAGATCTGTCCCCTTGGCGCATATGGACGCCGACCGCCTGGGTATGACCATGATGAGCGGGAAGGCGACGGATAGCTCAATCCATGCGAATTACTGTCTCGATCTGGTGGCTCTGCTCGGGTCATTTGTTTCTGATGCTTTGCTGCCCGTCACCGGAGCGGTTCCCGCACGAGGCACACCAGGCATGGTAAGTGTGTTCAGCGACTTGCTGCCAGATTGCGGTTCCATAATGTTGCGCGAGGCTCGGCATTTGCCCGAGCCGTGGCTGTAATCGCTGCACGCTCTGACGATGCACATCTCCTCATACTTTTCGTTTGCGCTGGCCTCGGGCCTCAGCAAGGTTGCTGCCGGATCAGGGACGTCGCCATCCGTCTCAATGGCAGGGGAGGGGGCCTGCTGGTGACGGTTGGTATCCTTGCCCATAACGACGGACACCTGCTCATTGATACGATCGCCTTGGTGCTCGCGAAGTCGTCCCTGTCCGAATTAGCGGCAACAGGGTGGGGTGAATTCAAGATGATCGCCGTGCCAGACGGTCGCGTGCTCGCCATGGCAACAGGTGCTGGGCGCGTGTTCGACGTTGTGGTACCGTGCGCCGCACTGAGCCGGTTCGGCGTACTCTCCAGGGTCCAGGCGGTGATATTCTCTTGGCCTTGCACATTGCTATTGCGCTCGATCTTATCGCGCCTGTTGCACCGACCCGGCAGCTGCGGCAGCGCAGGGTCATCCACCATGGGTGAAAGAGCGATGATCAACCTGAAGATCGTCCGGTAGGCAGGGATGGTGGCACCGACGCGACGGCACGTGATCACCACGACAGGCATCCTGGCGACCGCTGGCGTTGCAGGCGGCCTTGGGCGCGCCAAGGGCGCAACCGCGAATGAGCAGCGAAAGCCGCTACCTCGCTTGCCGATCGGCATGAACCTCTCAGGCATCGCCGATTATGATCCCGGCTTTCCATTTCGTAATCTGATGTGGGGGGCGCGGCCCTGGCTCACCACGAACCTTGAATGCTGCGGTCCTTGGGATACCGAGCAGATTGCACATTTCGAGCTGGACGCAAACGGCTATCCCCTTGAAGCACCTATCCGCGTGCCGGCATCCTCCGAATGGCAGGTTCCGTTCACGGTGCTGCCGAACGTGCGACGTCCGGGACGCTACGTGCTTCTGCATGAAGGCACGGGCAGCTTCGCCGGTGTCATGAACACAACGGTGCTGAGCGCGCAGCCCGGGCGTGTGTTGCTTGACATGAAGCACAATCCCACCCTTCTGGAAGGCATCGTGATCACCCGCTCCAAGCGGGGTGATCATGTGCGCAACATCCGCATCGTGGCGATCGAGGACGAGAAAGCCGATCTCGCTGCCAATCCGTTCCTGCCGGAGTTCCTCGACTTCTGCCGTTCCTTCCACTGTTTGCGCTTCATGGACTGGGCGGTGACCAACGGCTCCCTGGAGGAGGAGTGGGGCCGCCGCAAACGCCCGGACTTCTACACCATGGTGGGCATAAGCGGCGATCCCGACGGGACGTGGGGGCCGCCGCCGAGCGCATTCGACTATCGCTTCTCGGGGGGGGTTGCCATCGAAGTGATGCTCGAGTTGGCCAACATGCTGGGAGTGGCGCCGTGGTTGTGCATCCCCCACCGGGCAAGCGACGAGTATATCGCCGAATACGCGCGCCTCACCCGAGCCAAACTCGACCCGCGCCTGCCGATCTACCTCGAATATTCCAATGAGCTTTGGAACTGGGGATTCATCCAGAGCCATTGGATGCTACGCTCGACGCTTGCTGGCGACATGGTCAAGGCGAAGGGCGTACAGCCCTGGGAAGACGAGGGCACCCGCGCCGGCACGGCGCATCCGGAGCGTATCGGCGCACTGTTCCGGCGGGCCTTCGCAATCTGGGAGCGCGAGTGGACCGGACGCGATCGGGCAAGGCTGGTGCGAGCCTGCACCGTGCAGCACGCTTACATCGACGCGGCGCGACGCACTGCTGAATGGTGCGCCCGGAACGGGGGAGCCGACGTGCTTGCCCCGGGCGGCTATTTCGGGCCAGGCGAGGTCGAGTATGCCGCCTGGGCCGCCAAGGGTGCGAAGCTGAGTGCCGATGACGTGATAGCCGATATGCGCCGCGTCTTGAAGCGCGACACGATGCCATGGACGCGCGCTCAGGCTGGCATCGCGCAGGTATACGGCCTCGGCTACGCTGTCTACGAAGGTGGTCAGCATCTGCAGCCAGCCAATCAGGAAGAGCTGCCCTACAACCCTGCGCTTGCTGCCGCTCAGGTCAATCCCGGCATGTATGACCTTTACGTGGAGGATCTGCGCCTGCACCAGGAGATCGGCTGCCGGCTGTTTTGCGCCTATTCGAGCGTCAGCCAGCAGGGCACCCGCTATGGCAGTTGGGGTGCCAAGGCAAGTTACCTGCAACCCCTGGCACAGGCGCCCAAGATGCGAGCCCTGCTCGAGTGTAATACGCAGCGCGTCGCCACCTCCAGGCCTGGCGGTCGCGCGGCGTATGAATAGCAGTCAACCGAAACGATTTAGATAAAATAATAGCAATACTATTCATTCGAGAACGCGGTATCACGATTCTTGCAAACAATGATGACTTTTTTTCCAAATATATCTGTTGTGATCTTGATAGTGTTTGCCAGTTGTGGCGAAAATCCTGCTTTGGATGATGCTTCGTGCTGACTGCTCACGGAGATAAGGGCATTGCCGTCGCGAAGGCAGCGGTTCAGCCCGATGCATACGCGATCGATGTCTGGCGCCAGCGACAGATCGTCGTCCGCGACACGCCGCAGCTCAGCACCGAGGTGCCGGTGCGTCCGGAAGGCTGTATCGCCCTCCGCTCGTTTCCGGGATGTCTGCGGTTGGTAAAGCGCCGGGCGCGCCAGCGGCCGACATGGCCGGGCGGCCGGCGGCATATGCCAAGGAGCCGAAGGTCCCTGTCATTGGCGGGACGTTCGAGAGGCCATTCAACAGGCGGGTGTTCGTCATCAATGAGGTCACACAGCCACCGGCGATCGCCTGTCGTGACCACATTGCCGCCCTTGACGTCATGATCATGGTCAGGCGCATGACCGACTGCGCCACGGACAATGGTGCCTTCCTGGTGCGGGGCGCTGACCTGCTGAAGCACGGTGACGTCAGTCAGAACATGGAGGTGGAGCCCAACGGCATCCTGGTTATTCCACAGGGTCGGTTCTAAGGAAGACATGTCCAACATCCGCGCGCTCTGTTACCCCTACCTGACGATGGCATGGCGCCACCGCTGGTGGTCGGTCGTGCTGGCATGGTTGATCTGTGTGCTCTGCTGGGGCGCGATCATGCTGATCCCCAGCAAATATGAGGTGAGCGCGCGTCTCTACATCGATTCAGACGTGGTGCTGACCCCGCTGCTGAAAGGCATCGGGCTGGAAAGCGCGCCTGCGAACCAGATCGACATGCTGCACCGTACGTTGCTGAGTCGCCCGAACATCGAGACACTGATCGCGCGCACGAGCCTTAAGTCGAGTGTCGCCAGTCCGGCGGCGATGCAGATGTTGGCCTATCGGTTGGCCAACGAGGTGAAGGTGGTAACACCTGCCAAGAACCTCTTCTCGGTGACTTACAGCGACAGTGATCCGGTGCGGACCTACGAGGTGGTCAACAGCCTGCTTGCCATCTTCATTGAGAGCAGGTCGGCGTCGAGCCGCAACGATATCGATGGCGCCCGGCGCTTTCTCTCCGAGCAAATCGATATTTACGCAGAGAAGTTGAAGAAGGCGGAAGTACGTAAGAAAGAGTTCTACGACAGCTATGCGGATCTGCTGCCGGATCCGGCAGGCGGTCTGTCGCATCTTGACACTGCCATCGCGCAGGTGGCGTCGCTGAAGACGCAGCTCGCCGATAATCGGTTGAAGCTTGTCGTTTTGAAAAAGGAACTTATGAACACGCCCTCCGCCCTCAGCGTGGCGCCGGATGGGGCGCGCGCGCGTCCTGGTCCCACGGTTGCCGCCAGTCCGGACCTGACGCGGGCCGAACTGAATCTTGAAGCGCTGCGGCTACGCTACACCGAGCAGAATCCTGATGTTGTGCGCGCGCGCGAGTTGGTTGCTCGCCTGCGAGCCAGCGGTCTTGGCGTAAACGCTGTCGATACGGCCGCACGCGTGATCCCCAATCCTACCTATGAGCGTGTGAAGAACGACATCGTTGAAGCGGAACTCGCCGCTGCCTTGTTGACACAACGCCTGGCCGCAATGACGCAGGAGCGCGATCGCCTCCAGGCCATGAGCCGCGAAAAGCCGAACGTGCTGAACGACTACGTCACCATCAAGCGCGAGTACGAGGAGGCCTATAACGGCCATGCCGAGCTGTTGCGGCGGTATGAAGCGATGCGTCTGACCGAGGCCGCGGATTCCGGCGGTGACAAGTCCAAGGTCAAGATCGTTGATCCTCCCGTCGTGCCGTTGAATCCGATTTTCCCCAGGCGCCAGATGCTGGCCACCGCCGCATTGGCACTGGGGCTCTGCGTTGGGATCGGTCTGCCGCTGGTGCTCAAGCAGTTCGATCGTTCCTTCCACTCGTTGATGGAGCTTGAGGATCTCGGCCTTCCGATCGCCGGCGGCATATCGGCTATCAACAAGCCGAGGCCGCTGCTCTGGCGGGCAGTGGATGTCTCTGCCCTTTCCTTCGCTCTGCTGGCCCTGGTGGCGACGAATTTTGTGCTGATCTTACGGGTTTTCGAGGTGTGACGTGAACAAACAGCCTCCGAATTTGAGACTGTCTGTGTTGCCACGTCTTGACGAGGACGTGGCTGCCTCCCGCGATCCCGACGGGGTGCCGCAGGACGAGGTGCTGGCACGGGAGAAGGGCGCCACGCACCGGCAACTGCCGATGACTGCGGTCCCGTTCCCACCAAGCAGTCGCCGGATCGATTTGCCGGCCATGCTAAAAGGCGGTCTCGCGACGGCCGGTAAGGCGCGCTCGCGCATTGCCGAGGAATTTCGTGTCACTGTCGTGCGCGCTCTGCACTACCTCCGGGAAGGACGTGCGCCGGAGGCGCTGCCCAACGTGATATTGGTCACCTCTGCCATTCCGGGCGAAGGCAAGACGTTTACCGCCTTCAATCTGGCGGCCAGCATCGCGGGCAACTGGCTGGGCGATGTGTTGCTGGTGGATACCGACACGAAGCTGGGCTCATTGAGCAGCCTGCTCGACGTCGGCACAGCGGCCGGACTGCTGAACTATGCGGCGGACGACAATCTGTCGCTCGGCGATCTCGTGTTTCAAACCGGCGTGGCGGGCCTGCATTTTCTGCCGATCGGAGCCTCCAATGCGACGGCCGAGGACGGCAGCGTCGTCCGGCCGATAGGAACGGCGATCGAGCGGATCTCGCGCGAACTGCCAGGCCACATCATCGTTCTCGACTGTGCCCCCTGCCTGTCGAGCAGCGACGCTGTCGCCTTCGCTCCGCTTGCTGCTGAAGTGATCATGGTCATTGAGGCCGGGAGAACCCAGCGCAGCGAGATCGACATATCGCTGGAACTGATCCGGTCGTGCCGGAACATCAGCCTGGTGCTGAACAAGGTTCGCTTTACCACGACCGCGACATTCGGCGCCTATTATCACGGCAGTGAGTCATAGCGCCGGATGCCGCAGGTCATTTGGTGTCCCCTGCGAGGCGTGCTGCTGGCAGCGCTCAGTTGGCCGGCGGTGGGGCTTGCGCAGCCTATGGGATTACAACAGGACATGATGCAGCCAGGGGTGCTGCAGCCCATGGGGTCGGCGCAAACGGGCATCGGCGCGGGGCGCGCAGGGCTGCGGCAGCAGGTGGAGGGGCTGTTCAAGGCACCGGCGGACGAGAGCGCCCTCACTGAGGGGAATGCCCCTGACGAAGAGGGCGAGGCAGAGAAGAAGATAGCGCCGGCCTGGCAGATCTCGCCGTCCATAGGCCTTGCCGGCGCCTGGACCGACGCGGCGCCGGCGGGAGGCGGCAAGGCTCGCGACAGTTGGATTGGCGTCTTCGAGCCCACACTCCTTGTGAACGCTAACGCGGACCGCATCCGGGGCACCATCAACCTGGCCCCGACGCTGCAGTACTACACGAATGTCTCAGGCCAGAACGGGTTCGATAACAACTTTGATGCGAACGCTCACCTCATCCTGTGGCCGGAGCATGCCTTCATTGATCTGCAAGGTTTTGGTGTGGTGCAGTCCACGCTGGGCGGGGTTGGTCCGAGCGGCACGACGATACTGAACCGCCAGTCGGCCAACCAAACATACAGCTTTGCAGCAACGCCATACCTGCGCGAACAGTTTGGCGACATACTGACGGCCGAAATCGGCACGAGGCTCAGCTACACTTCTCAGGATCCCCTCAGCAAAACCCTGTCGACGACCGCGGCGAGCAGCAATTCCTATGAGTACATGAACTCTCTGCGTGAGTTCATGGTCTTGGCACTGGGGCCTGCTTTCGGGCGCACATCGGCGGCGCTCACCGCCTCGGCAACGCAGATGGACGGCACCGGTGTGTCACAAAACGCTCACCGCAATACCATCCTGCTTGATCTTGGCTACGGCATAACACGCAGCTTTACCGTGCTTGCCACGACGGGCTACGAGGACATTGCCTACCACACCGTGCCTCCTTACCGAGTGAACGAGGGCGTCTGGCGGGGGGGATTCCGCTGGGCGCCCAAGCCCGACAGTTCAGTGATCGTAACCTACGGCCGGCAGTACGGCGTCACCGCGCTGCGCCTGGACTCAAGCTACGCTGTGACAGAGCGTCTCCGCTTCTATGCGCGATATAGCGAGGACGTGACTTCCGCGCTGCAGGACCTGCAGGATGCAGTCAATTCCTCGATTCTTGATCCGTTTGGTAACCCCGTTGATCCGGTGACCGGCGCGCCGCTGCTGTTAAGTAATAACTTCTTTGGCTCGCAATTGAACAACGTGCTCTACCGGACGACGAATGGTTCGGTCAGTGCGGCGCTGCTGTTCGATCGCGATACCATCGCGCTGACGGGCACCTACCGGCGACAAAAGCCGATCGGCTTTGCTCCGAATTCGGGCCCACGCTTCAATTTCGCGCCCGGGAGGGATTTGCTCGGCTCGATCCGCTGGGAGCACGACGTAAATTCCAACCTGCGCCTCAACACCTTTTTGGAGTACGGCACGCGCAGTGGCACCAATTCCACCAAGGCCGGGGATACCAATCTGTTCGTCGGCTCGGTCTCAGTGACCTACGCGCTGAGCGACGCGACACGCCTGCGGCTGCAGTACAGCTACTCCAACGAGCCAACGGGACTCTCGAAGGGCGTAACGAACATTGTCACCGTCGGTATTCGCAATGATCTCTGAGTGACCGGAGATCGGGGGCCACCTCAGCCTGTCGAGGTCAGCCGCGTTGCTGGCTGGCCTCGAGCGCCTGCAGGATGTCCTCGATGATGTCCTCCGGGGTCTCGAGGCCGATCGAGAGCCGGATCAGCCCGTCCGAGATGCCGTGCCGGTGCCGTTCCTCGGGCGGATAGGCGGCATGGGTCATGCTGGCCGGATGCTGCACCAGGGTTTCGGCATCTCCCAGGCTCACCGCCCGGTGGGCCAGGGTCAGTTGGTTCATGAAATGGCGACCTGCCTCAATGCCGCCTGAAAGCTCACAGGCGAGCAGGCCGCCAAAGGCGCGCATCTGCCGCGCAGCGATGGGATGGAACGGGCTCGCCAGCAGGCCGGGATAGAAGACTTGCCGCACCGCCGGATGTGCCGCGAGCGTGGCGGCGACCGCCATGGCCGAGGCGGAATGGCGCTGCACCCGCAGCTCCAGCGTCTTCAGCCCGCGCAGCAGCAGGAAGGCCGTCAGCGGTGCCATCGTCGCGCCGGTGAGATAGCGCAGGCCGTGGCCGCGGATCTGGGCGATGTCGGTCTGGCTGCCGACCACGACGCCGCCGAGCAGATCGCCATGGCCGCCGAGGAACTTGGTGGCTGAATGCACCACCAGGTCAGCGCCCAGCTCGATCGGGCGCTGCAGCACCGGGGTCGCAAACGTGTTGTCGACGATGACCCGCGCCCCCGCCGCGTGCGCCTGCGCGGCCACTGCGGCGATGTCGATCACGCGCAGATTGGGATTGGCGGGCGTCTCGAAATAGACCAGCTTCGGCCGGGTGCGCAGCGCCTGTGCAAAGTCGTCCGGGTCGGTCAGGTCGGCGACCGTCACGGATACGCCGAAGCGGGTCAGGCCACGGGTGAAGAAGACGTAGCTGTTGCCATAGAGCGTCTGGTCGATCACCACCCGGTCCCCGGCGCCGAGCAGCGTCCACAGCGTGGCCGAGATCGCGGCCATGCCGGAGGCCAGGGCAAGTCCCGCCTCTGCGCCCTCGAGGTCGGCGATGCGTGTTTCCAGGATCGTCTGGGTCGGGTTCCGTGTCCGACCATAGACATAGCCGGGCTTTTCGCCGGAGGAGATCGCCAGCCCGTCCTCGACCGTCTCGAAGGCATAGGTCGACGTCATGAACACCGGTGGCGTCAGCGCGCCATGGGCGCTGGCGGGATCGTATCCGACATGGATGGCGCGGGTGGCGAAGCCATGAGGTCGGCGGTTGGAATCGGACGTGGTCATGCCGGGATTACTTTCATGCCGGTGCCGTGGCTGCTGCCGGAATCCGGCCTGACAGCCTGCATGTTGCGTGTCGATGCGGACCTGCCTGGATCAGGCGGCAGCGCGGTGATTGCCCCAGGCGCGCAGGCGTGACGCCGCTTCGTTCAACGTCTCAGCCCGTTTGGCGAAACAGAACCGGATCAGGCGGTGCATGTCGCGCTCGGCATAGAAGGTACTGACCGGAATCGCCGCGACGCCGGATTCACGCAGCAGTTGGTCGCAGAACGCGACATCATCCTCCGTGGCCGCCTGCGCACTGATATCGACGCAGAGGAAATACGTGGCTGGACAATCAAGCACCGTGAACCCGGCCGCGCGCAGACCGCTCGCCAGCCGCTCCCGCCGTTCCTGCAGCGTGGTGCGCAGGCCGTCGAAATAGGCGTCGCCGAGGCGCAGCCCCGCGGCCACCGCGACCTGCAAGGCCGGCGGCACGGTGAAGGTCAGGTAATGGTGCGCCCGCGCCACCGGCCCGAGCAGCGCCGGCGCTGCGGTCAGATAGCCGACCTTCCATCCCGTCACCGAGAAGCTCTTGCCGGCCGAGCCGATGCGCAGGCAGCGCCCGCGGGCCTCCGGCAGCGTCATCAGCGAGCGGTGGCGGCGGCCGTCGAATGTCAGGTGCTCGTAGACCTCGTCGCAGATGGCGACCAGATCGTGGCGTTCCAGCAGCCCGGCCAGGAAGGCCAGTTCGGCGTCATCGAAGATCTTGCCGCAGGGATTCATCGGCGTGTTGATCACCACTGCACGGGTGCGCGGGGTGATCGCGGCGATGATCCGTTCCCGCGGCAGCGTCCAGTCGGGCGGATCGAGGCGCACCGGCACGGGAACGCCGCCGGCCCGCCGGATCATGCTGCCATAGCTGTCATAGGCCGGCTGGAAGACGATCACCTCGTCGCCCGTCTCCAGCAGCCCCAGGAAGGAGGACGCCAGAGCTTCGGTGGCGCCGGACGTGACCAGCACCTCGGTGGCCCAGTCCGTGTGGATGCCCTGGAAGCGCAGATTGGCCTCGGCGACGGCCTGGCGCAGGGTGGGCAGGCCGAGCATCGGCGGATATTGGTGCGGGCCGCTGTGCAGGGCCGCGGCGGCGACTTCGATCAGCTCGGGCGGTTCCAGTGCTTCCGGAAAGCCCTGGCCAAGATTGATGGCACCGAGTTCGATGGCCAGCCGCGACATCGCCTCGAAGGCCGAGGTGCGGCCATCGGCGAAGACCGGATTCACCATGGCAGGATCGTGCCCGGTCGATCGGCTGTGAAGGACGGGGACGCAGGCGTTTGGTGGGCCAACGACGGGCACAACATCGCAGGAGGGTCCATTGCAGGGTCTGCCGGACCGACCGCCCAGCCGGCTGGAGATTTGGTCTGGTATCCATCCATGTCAAGTAATTAGTAATTTTAACGAGAAATAACTGTTAAATTTTGCGCATCGGGCCACCTGTCAGGGAGGGCCGGTTCCGTCGCTCAACGCCGCATCAGGCGCAATGAACTCAGCACGGCCCCCAGCGCGCCGAAGCCAACCGCCAGCATCAGAGCCGCCAGTACGCCGCGGCCGACCCCGGCCGCCTCGGTCAACGCGAACACCAGGCTGACCAGGGCCGCACCACCCGTCTGCCCCAGCAGCCGGGCGGTGGCCAGGATACCGCTGCCGGCGCCGCTCTGTTCGCGAGGGATTGCACTCAGCATTTGCCGGTTATTGGGGGACTGGAACAGCGCGGTGCCCACGCCTGCCAGCGCCATCCGCCATGTCACCGCCGCCAGCGAGGCATCGGCCGGCATCGTCGCCAACAGCGCCAGGCCCAGCGTCATCACCATCAGGCCGATCCCACCCAGCAACCCCGCCGAGGCCCGATCGGACAACCATCCCGACAACGGTGCCACCACGGCCACCGCAACCGGCCAGGCGGTCATCATCAGCCCGGCTTCGGCCTGCGAGCGCCCCATCATGACGATGAACCCGAACGGCAATGCGACCGAGGCAAGAGTCTGCGCCAGGAACGAGCAAACCGAGGTTGCCACGGAAAGGGCAAAGACCGGCCGCCGGAACATCTGGATGGGGAGCATCGGCTGGGCCAGCATCAGTTGGCGGCGAACGAACATGCCCCCCAGCCCGAACGTGGCGACGAATTGCAGCACCACCAGCGGCGCCGCCTCGCCATGGCTCAGCCCGTTGAGTCCGGTCGTGAACAGGCCGAACGTGGCCGCGCTCATGACCGCGCTCGGCAGATCGAAGCCGTGTCCGGAGGCCGGGCTTTGCGGCAGGCTTCGCAACATGGCCAGCGCGGTCAGCCCGAAGGGCAGGTTGAGCGCGAACAGCCAGGGCCAGTCGGCGACAGCCAGCACCGCCGCCGCCACCGACGGACCCGCCGCCAACGAGGCGGCGACGATCAGCGAATTCATCCCAAGCCCGCGCCCGAACATCCGTGCCGGAAACGTGGCCCGCACCAGCGCCACGTTGACGCTCATCATCCCCGCGGCGCCAAGCCCCTGCACCACGCGCGCGGCGATCAGCGCGCCCATGCTCGGTGCCATGGCGCAGGCCAGCGAGGCAGCGGTGAACACGGCGAGCCCGATGCCAAAGACCCGTGCCAGGCCATGGATATCCCCCAGCGAGGCAAAGGGCAGCAGGGTCATCAGCACGGCGATCTGGTAGGCATTGACCACCCACACCGCCTCGGCCGGCCGCGCCCCGAGATCATGTGCCATCGCGGGCAGGGCAACATTGGCGATCGCGCTGCCGACCACTGCCATGGCGAGGGCGATCGCGATGGTCAGCATCGCACGCCGGCGTTGCGGCGCGGGCAGGCCATCTGCGTATTCCATGGCGGCGCGTTGCGGCGTCATGGCCGGTTCACTGTCCCCGGGAACGCAGGGGGCAGGGCGGTCCGGCCCTGGAACCGGGCATGGTCGCATTCCACGTTTGCCACGGATATTGCCCGTCTTCTGCCCCAAGGAGATGGAGTCTGGCACTCCCCCCCCCGCTCGTCACGGAAACAGGTGCCTGCCCAGGAGGTGGACGGCCAGGAGACGACCTTTTCCGGACAGGCACAGGGAGGAAGTCCGGACAATCACCCGGGCGGCAGCACCTTGCCGGGGTTCATCAGCCCCTGCGGGTCGAGTGCGGCCTTGATCGCCCGCATCAGTTGCAGTTCCACGGTGCTCTTGTAGCGCGCCAATTCCTTGTTCTTGACCTGCCCGAGCCCATGCTCGGCGCTGATGGAGCCTCCCTGCGCGACTGCGGCGTCATGCACCAGGCGGCGAAGCTGTTCATGTGTCTGCGGGGAGCGCAATTCCGCCGGCGGCAGCGCGTTGTAATGCAGGTTACCGTCGCCGAGATGGCCGAAGGCGTAGATCTGTACCCCAGGCACCAGGCGCTGCAACCTGGCCTCGGCTTCCACGATGAAGGCAGGAATGCGTGATACCGGCACCGAGATGTCGTGGCTGGTCGCGCCGCCCGCCCGTCGCAAAGCCTCGCCGAGCAGGGCGTCGCGCAGATGCCACAGGGCCTGGCTCTGCGCGATGCTGGAGGCGATTACCGCGTTGCGCAGCAGGCCGCGTTCCAGCGCGTTGGCCAGCACCCGCTCGAGCCTCTGGGCTGTTGCGGATTCGTCGTCGCTGCCGCCGATTTCCACCAGGGCGTGCCACGGGGCAGAGCGCTCTTCCGCGTCTCCGGGAAAGGATGCCTGCGGGATATGGCGGCGGACCAGATCGAGACAGGTCGAGCTGATGACCTCGAAGGCCGTCAAGGACTCGCCGAGGCCGATACGGGCCACGGCGAGGAACTCCACCGCGGCGGGTAGGGACGGGAAGGCGACAAAGGCGGTGCGTTCGGCCGCCGGCTGTGGGAAAAGACGCAACGTCGCCGCGGTGATGATGCCGAGCGTGCCCTCGCTGCCGATATAGAGGTCGCGCAGGTCGTACCCGGTATTGTCCTTGCGCAATCCCTTCAGCCCGTCCCAGATCTCGCCGGACGGCGTGACCACCTCCAGGCCCAGCGTCAGTTGCCGGGCATTGCCATAGCGCAGGACCTGGGTGCCGCCGGCATTGGTGCCGAGATTGCCACCGATCGTGCAACTGCCTTCCGAACCCAGGCTGAGCGGGAACAGCCGGCCGGCTTCGTTCGCGGCCGCCTGCACCGCGGCGAGCACGCAGCCGGCTTCCGCCACCAGGCTGTCATTCTCGGTATCGATGCTGCGGATACGGTTCAGGCGCGCAAGCGAAAGCAGCACGGCCCGGCCGCTGTCGTCCGGGGTGGCGCCGCCGCACAGGCCGGTATTGCCACCCTGCGGCACGATGGGCGTCCCATGCCGCGCACACAGCGCCACCACCTGTGCGACCTCCGCGGTGTTGGCCGGGCGCACCACGGCAACTGCGCGGCCGGTCAACTGGCCACGCTGGTCGGTGAGGAAGGGCAGGGCGTCAGCATCGGTCAGCACATGCGATGCACCGAGGATGCCGCGCAACTCGGCACGTAGCTTCTCGGCGGCAAGGGCGGGCAGGAAGGCATGTGCGGTCATGAAGGAGGGGCCTTTTCTATGGCAGGGCGGCGAGGGAAACAGGTTTCATGCGGCGGCTGCGACGCGCGGGGGGCGGCGTTACCCTCCCGGCCGCAGGCGCCGTTCCAGCCACAGGCTGTAGCGCGAGGCGATGAAGCACAGCACGAAATAGACCACCGCCGCGAAGCTGAACGCTTCATCGTAGAAGCCGAGCCAGTCCTGGTCGCTCGCGGCGGTGCGGGCGGCGTTGAGGAAATCGAACAGCCCGATCGTCACCACCAGCGTGGTATCCTGCAGGATGCCGATGCCGAGCGTGACGAAGGCGGGAATGACGGTGCGCAGGGCCTGTGGCAGCACCACCAGCCGCATCATCGGCCAGAAGCCGAGCCCGAGCGCCCGCGCCGCTTCGTACTGTCCGACGGGCACGCCCTGCAATCCCGCCCGGATGATCTCGGCCATGTAGGCAGCCGCGAACAGGATGATTCCTGCCTGGGTGCGCAGCAGCTTGTCGAGCACCAGGCCAGGCGGCAGCATCAGCGGCACCAGCAGGGTGGCGATATAGAGCACCGCGATCAGGGGCAGGCCGCGCACCACCTCGATGCAGGCGGTGGCGAGCAGCCGGACCACGCGCATGTTGGAGCGCCGCCCGATCGCCAGCAGCACGGCGAGGGGGAAGGCACCGGCCAGCCCGACCACGCAGAGCAGGATCGTCAGCGGCATGCCGCCCCATTTGTCGCTCGCCACCACCGGCCCGGTGAGCGAGCCGGTCATCAGCACGACCGCCAGCGCGATCACCGCGACCCAGGCCGGGGGCAGCAGGCGATGCCACAGGCGGGGCACGCAACTGGCAACCACCAGGGCGAGCAGCAGGATCGTCGCCATCGCGGCCTGCCAGCGCTGCCCGGCGGGGTAGGGGCCGAAGGTGATGAAGCGCAGCTTCTCGACGATGAAGGCCCAGCAGGCGCCTCCCCGGGCGGCGCAGGCCTCGGCGTTGCCGGCCCAGGTAGCGTCGAGGATCGTCCAGCGCAGCAGCGGTGGCACCGCCCAGGCCAGGAGGGCCAGGCAGCCGAGGGTCAGCGCGGTGTTGAGGGGGGTGCCGAACAGGGCCCGGCGCCAACTGCCGCCAAGGCTGTTGACGCCGCTGAGCAGGGGCTGCAGCCAGGCACGGGGCGCGGCGGCAAGGTCGGACATGGCCCGGCCTAGCCCCGCAGTGCCAGGCGGGTATTGACAAGATTCATCACCACCGATGTCGCCAGGCTGAGGGTGAGGTACACGCCGGCCAGGATCAGCATGGTCTCAAGCACCTGGCCGGTCTGGTTGGCGCTGGTGCCAATCACGCTGGTGAGGTCGGGGAAGCCGATCGCCACCGCAAGGCTGGAGCTTTTGGTCAGGCTGAGATAAGTCGAGGTGAGCAGCGGCAGGGCGGTCCGCAGCGCCTGTGGCAGCACCACCAGGCGCAGGGTACGCCAAAAGGAGAAGCCGAGCGCCCGTCCCGCATCCCATTGGCCGCGTGACACCGCGACGATGCTGGCACGGACGATTTCGCTGATACCGGCGGCGGAGTTGATCACCAGGCCGACCAGCAACGCGGCGAATTCGGGGGCGAGCGTGACGCCGCCGTTGAAGTTGAAGCCTTCCAATGCCGGCACGTCGAAATGCAGCCACATGCCTCCGGCGATGGCGGCAAGCAACGGGCTGCCCAGGGCGCCGATCGCGACCAGGGCGCCGATGGGCCGCGGCAGGCACCGGCGCAGCAGGATCGCGGCAATGGCGAGGGAAAGCCCGGCCAACAGGGCCGGACCCAGCCAGTCGGGCGGATTGTCGAGCACCGGCACCGGCAGGAACACGCCGCGGTTGCTGAGGAACCAGCCGGCGAACGGTTCCAGCGCCCGGCGGGGCGGCGGCAGCGCGTGCACGGTGGCGCTCCAGAAGAACAACTGCAGCAGCAGGGGGGTGTTGCGGATCAGCTCGACATAGGCCTGCACCATGCCACCGAGCAGCGGGTTGCCGGACAGGCGGGCGATGCCCAGCAGCAGGCCGAGCAAGGTGGCCAGCAGGCAGCCGATGGTCGCCACCTCGATCGTGTTGAGCAGGCCGACCAGGATCGCCCGGGCGTAGCTGGCGCCGGAGGAGAAGGGAATGAGCGCCTGGCCGATCTCGAAATTGGCCGGTTGGTTGAGGAAGGCAAAGCCGGGCGTGAGCCCGAAGCGGTGCATGTTCTGCACCGTGTTGCTCCCCACCCAGCCGCAAAGCAGCAGCACGCCACCGAACAGCAGCACCTGGCCGGTCGGGTGTTCGCCGATCCATTGGCCGATCAGGCGACGAAGGCCGGGCCCACGGGGGCCCGGCGTGGATGTCGTGGTGGCACTCACCTGCGGTTCAACGGAACGGCGGCGAATAGAGCAGCCCTCCCTTGGTCCATAGCTGGTTGTAGCCGCGTTCGAAGCCGACCTTGGTGGTGCGGCCGACATTGCGCTCGAAGATCTCGCCGTAATTGCCCAGCGTCTTGATGATCGTATAGATGAATTTCGGATCCAGCCGGGTGGCCTCGCCCAGGCTGGTATCGACGCCGAGGAAGCGGCGGATGGTCGGATCGGTGCTGGTCAGGAAGCTGTCGACATTGGCCTTGGTGATGCCGAATTCCTCAGCCTGGATGGTAGCATAGACCGTCCAGTTGACGATCTCCAGCCACTGGTCGTCGCCGTAGCGCAGGGCCGGTGCCAGCGGTTCCTTGGAGATGCGCTCCGGCAGCAACACGTAGTCATCGGGCTTGGGCAACTGGGTGCGCTGGATGGCGAGATCGGAGGCATCCTGGGTCAGCACGTCGCAGCGGCCGGCGGCGAAGGCCTTGCGGAACTCGGCGCTGTCCTCAATCACCACCGGCTTGAAGGTATGCTTCTGCTGGCGGAAGAAATCGGCGATGTTGAGTTCGCCAGTGGTGCCGGTCTGCACGCACACCGTGGCGCCGTTGAGCTGGCTGCCCTTGGTGACGCCGAGCGATTTCGGCACCAGCAGGCCCTGGCCGTCATAGAACACCACCGGGCCGAAATGGAAGCCAAGCTTGGTGGCGCGGGTGATGGTCTGGGTCACGCCGGAGAGCAGGATGTCGAACTCCCCCGCCTGCAGCGCCGACAGGCGCTGCTGCGGCGAGGAGGAGATGAATTCCACCTTCTCCGGGTCGTTGAACACCGTGATCGCCAGCGCCCGCCCGAAATCGACGAAGAAGCCTTGCCAGCGGCCGTTGCTGTCGGGGGCGAAGAAGCCAGGTGAGGTGCCGACGCCGACCTTGATGACGCCGCGCGCCTTGATGGCGTCGAGCGTGGTGCCGGCCTGGGCCGGGGCCTGGAGCAGCGTGCCGGCAAGCAGGGCAAGCGCTCCGGTTGCGGCAAGGCGCCGGACGGTTTGAAGCAGGGTCATGGTTGGTCCGATAAGCCTCCGTTTCTGGGTGACTGGCGTGTCGCCGGCTCGTTTCGGAGGGTAGACTCTTAATTGGCGATAAAATGATGTTCAATATACAAACAACAATGCAGGGTCGTCAATTTCGCCGTGCTGCTCGGAACGGTGCGGGGGCCGCCCGCGGCGGACGGCCCGACCGGCAAAGGCAGCATAGGACACCCGTGCGGCTGCACGGGTGCTCCAGGGGGATGCGGATGATCGTCGTCATGCGCCCATGCTCTCCCGGCGCTCCGCCATCGCGGAGGCCGGGATGCCGGACTTACACCACGTTGGCGGTGATGCGCTGGGCGTAGCGTTCCGGATCGGTGCCGGGCTTCAGCACGCCGGCCTGCTTCAACTCCTGGGCGTACAGCACGATTTGCCGGCGGAAATCACTGCCGACCGGCTGGTCGCCGAAGGGATAGCTCTTCAGCATCTCGCTCAGCGCCTTCGTCGGCACGCTGGGCGGCGTGTAGCGGGAGAAATACTCGACGGCCCGGTCGGGGTTCTGGTGGACATCGTGGCAGGCTTCCAGCAACGCGAGCGTGACCGCGCGCGCCGCTTCCGGGTCCTGGCGGATCAGGCTGCCGCGCAGGCCGAGCACGCAGCAGGTGCGCTCGGCGAAATCGCCGGTGGCATTGGACGCCAGCCGGAACAGCTTGCCCTGGCTGTTCTCCACCTGCAGGTAGACCAGCGGGTCACCGGCGACATAGGCCTGGATCTCGCCCTTCTGCACGGCGACCGGCATCATGTCGGTGGGAAACTGCTTCCATTCCACGTCGCGATCCGGGTCGATGCCCTTGCGCCGCAGCACGATGGAATAGAGGTTCTTGTCGGGGCTGGCGAAATCCGAGACGCCGATGGTCTTGCCGCGCAGGGTCTGGAAATCGACGATTCCCGCCGCGCGCGACGCCACCAGGTAGGAACAGCCGCCATGCAGGCCGGCGACCAGCTTGACGTCGAAGCCGCCTTCCAGCGGCTTGAGCCAGCGCAGCACCATGCCCTCGGCCACGTCCGACTTGCCGGTGGCGACCCCTTCCAGCAACTGGTCGGTGGAGCCGCCGAAATTCACCAGGTCGATGTCCAGGCCATGGCGTTCGAAAAAGCCGCCATGCACCGCCACCGGGACGAAGGAGACGCAGAGTGCGTTCTGGTTCCACGACACGGTGAGCTTCTTGCGGCCGCTGCCGATCGCCGGTGCCGCCAGCGGCCCGGGCGCGGCGGCCTGCCACACGCCGCCGGCGTGGCAGATGCTGGTGGGATCGATGGCCGGCTGCACCGGGCTGGCGAGGGCGCGCATCACCGGCAGGCCCAATGGGACCGCGGCACCGGCCAGGGCCGCCGTGCCGAGCACCCGGCGGCGTGACAGGGACTTTGACGGAAAAGGCGGCCTGTTCATCGTCTGCCTCCCTGGCCAGGGCCGTGGTCCTGGGAGGGTCTCGCCGTGAGCCGCACGCCAACCGATAGCCTGTTCAGGGTGTTCGGCATTCGCTTGTCCTTATTCGATGCCGGGTCGCGCCATGCACAGCGGCGCGAGCAATATGGATTCACCATTAAATGCCGTTGGTCAATATATGGCCGATGCATATTCGTGTAACGCGCCCGGTGCCTGTCATATTTTCCGACTATGAATAGGGATTCTGTGTTCGTTCTTCGATCGGCCGGAGTCCGGGGCTGGCCGCCGGCCCCGCCAATCACACGCAAAAAATCGTATGAAAACCCAATTGACACCGCATGGGCGTGATAGCCATATTCCTGGCAGCCGGCCAGCCCGAGTGCTGGCAATGCCGGCCGTCAATGACCAGCAGGACGAAGGAGCATCCCATGGCCAATTTCCGGCCGCTGCACGACCGTGTCGTGCTCCGCCGCCTCACCGCCGAGGAAAAGACCGCGGGTGGCATCATCATTCCCGACACCGCCCAGGAGAAGCCGAGCGAAGGCGAGGTGGTCGCGGTTGGTCCGGGCGCGCGTGACGAGAGCGGTCAGTTGGTGCCGCTGTCGGTGCAGGCCGGTGATCGCGTGCTGTTCGGCAAGTGGTCCGGCACCGAGGTCAAGATCGATGGCGAGGACCTGTTGATCGTCAAGGAATCCGACCTGTTCGGCATCATCGAAGGCTCGGCCAAGGGCTCCCGCAAGGCCGCCTGACGCATCCCCCCGACACGAAAGGATCAGACCATGGCTGCAAAGGATGTGCGTTTCGGCGGGGATGCCCGCGCCCGGCTGCTGCGTGGCGTCGATATCCTGGCCGATGCGGTGAAGGTCACGCTCGGCCCCAAGGGCCGCAACGTCGTGATCGACAAGAGCTTCGGTGCGCCGCGGATCACCAAGGACGGCGTGACCGTCGCCAAGGAAGTCGAACTGGCCGACAAGTTCGAGAACCTGGGCGCGCAGCTGGTGCGTGAGGTGGCGTCGAAGACCAACGACCTTGCCGGCGACGGCACCACCACCGCGACCGTGCTGGCTCAGGCGATCGTGCGCGAGGGCGCCAAGGCGGTTGCCGCCGGGCTCAATCCGCAGGACCTGCGCCGCGGCATCGACAAGGCGACCGCCACCGTGGTCGAGGAGCTGAAGAAGAAGTCGAAGAAGATCACCAGCCCGGCCGAGACCGCGCAGGTGGGCACCATCTCGGCGAATGGCGAGGCCGAGATCGGCCACATCATTTCCGAGGCGATGCAGAAGGTCGGCAACGAGGGCGTGATCACGGTCGAGGAGGCCAAGGGCATCCAGACCGAGCTCGACGTCGTCGAGGGCATGCAGTTCGACCGCGGCTACGTGTCTCCGTATTTCGTCACCAATGCCGAGAAGCTGAATGCCGAACTGGATCAGCCCTACATCCTGATCCATGAGAAGAAGCTCTCCGGCCTGCAGCCGATCCTGCCCCTGCTGGAAAGCGTGGTGCAGTCGGGCCGTCCGCTGCTGATCATCGCCGAGGACGTGGAAGGCGAGGCGCTGGCCACCCTGGTGGTCAACAAGCTGCGCGGCGGCCTGAAAGTCGCGGCGGTGAAGGCGCCGGGCTTCGGTGATCGCCGCAAGGCCATCCTGGAAGATATCGCCATCCTGACCGGCGGCACCGTCGTCTCCGAGGATCTGGGCATCAAGCTCGAGAACGTCACGCTCAACCAGCTCGGCCGGGCCAAGCGCGTGCTGATCGAGAAGGAAAACACCACGATCGTCGAAGGCTCCGGCAAGAAGGACGACATCAAGGGCCGGGTGAACCAGATCCGCGCGCAGATCGAGGAAACCACCTCGGACTACGACCGCGAGAAGCTGCAGGAGCGGCTGGCGAAGCTCGCTGGCGGCGTGGCGGTGATCCGTGTCGGCGGCGCCACCGAGGTCGAGGTGAAGGAGCGCAAGGACCGCGTCGATGACGCGCTGCATGCGACCCGCGCCGCGGTCGAGGAAGGCATCGTTCCGGGTGGCGGCGTGGCGCTCGCGCGGGCCAGCCTGATCCTGAGCAAGCTGAAGGCCGACAATGACGACCAGCGCTTCGGCATCGAGATCGTCCGCAAGGCGGTGCTCTCGCCGCTGCGCCAGATCGCCGAGAACGCCGGCGAGGACGGTGCGGTGATCTCCGGCAAGGTGCTCGACAAGGACGAGTACAACTGGGGCTTCGACGCGCAGACCGCCGAGTTCAAGGACCTGGTGAAGGCCGGCATCATCGACCCGACCAAGGTCGTGCGCACGGCGCTGCAGGATGCGGCCTCCGTTGCCGCCCTGCTGGTCACCACCGAGGCGCTGATCGCGGAGCGGCCGGAGAAGAAGGCTCCGCCCGCGGCGCCCCCGGGCGGCGGCGACCTCGACTTCTGAGCCGGCGGGTCCAGGGGCAATGCCCCTGGACCAATGCGGCCGGCGCGCGACAGGGCCGGCCGCAATCTTCTCTCCACAAGGGTTCGACATGAACAGCGCCAGCTTCGACTACACGGCGGTGCTGGCGAGCGATGCTCCGCCGCCGGCCTCACGCTGGGGCGGCTTTCCGCGTTACAATTTTGTCGGTGGCCACAACGACCCCGACCAGATCCCCCTCGCCGGGCTTGCCGAGGCCGCCGCCGCGGCGCTGGCGCGCGAAGGGGCCAGCCTCGCCACGTACGGGCTGGGTCAGGGGCCCCTTGGGCATCTGGGGCTGCGCACCTTCATCGCACGCAAATCGGCCTCGCATCGGGGCATCGCCGCCACCGCCGATGATGTGCTGATCACCACCGGCTCCATGCAGGGCATCGATCTGGTGAATCGCCTGCTGGTTCAGCCGGGCGACACCGTGATCGTGGAGGAATTTTCCTTCGCCGGCGCCATCGGCAAGCTGCGCAAGCTGGGGGCGACCATCATCCCCGCGCCGCTGGATCAGCATGGGCTGGATATCGGCAAGCTGGCGGAGATCCTGCGTGACCTTGCCGCACGCGGGGTGCGGCCGAAATACATCTACACCATTCCCACCATCCAGAACCCGACCGGCAGCATCCTGCCGCTCGACCGCCGCCAGGCATTGCTGGCCCTGGCCCGGACCCATGGCGTGCCGGTGTTCGAGGATGAATGCTACGCCGATCTGGTCTGGGCCGCCGCCGCACCACCGGCGCTGTACGCACTCGATCCCGGGATCGTCATCCATATCGGCTCGTTCAGCAAATCACTCGCGCCGGCCTTGCGCCTTGGCTACGTCATCGCGCCCTGGGAAGTCCTGGGCCGTCTGGTGGCCGGGCGGACCGATTCGACCGGGGCGCTTGAGCAACTGGTCGTGGCCGAGTATTTCTCCCGCCATTTCGACAGCCATGTCCGCACCCTCACCGGTGCGCTGGCGGAAAAGCTCGACACCCTGGTGGATGCGCTGGCGCGCGAATTCGGCACCGCCGTCGAGTTCCATCGACCCGATGGCGGCATCTTCCTGTGGCTGAAGCTGTCCGATGGCATCGACGTTCGCCGGCTCGTCGCCCCGGCCGCGGCGGCAGGCATCGCCTTCAATCCCGGCCCGGAATGGGCGGTCGATCCGGAGGCGGCCAGTGGCTGGCTGCGCCTGTGTTTCGCGCTGCCGTCGCATCAGGATATCCGTGACGGCGTCGCCGCCTTTGCCCGTGTCTGCGCCGAGCAGACCGGCATTCCGTCCCGTCAGGCCAATATCGTCCATGGCCCGGCGGGTGGGGCGTAGACCCGAAATCCGACCATGCCGAGGGGGCCTGATCGGGCCCCCTCAGGCGGCGCCTTCCAGGATGAGGCCAAGTACCTGCTCGCGCAGGGCAACGAAGGCCTGGTCCGACTTCACCGTCCGGGTTCCGCGCGTCGCGGCGTCCTGGGCGAAGGGGCTGGGGAACCGTCCCACGATCCGTCCCGGACGCGGTGACATCACCACCACGTCGGTTCCCAGGAACACCGCTTCCTCGACGCTGTGGGTGATGAACAGCAAGGTCATGCCGCTGCTGCGCCACACCGCCTGCAGTTCCTCCTGCATGCGTTCGCGGGTCAGCGCGTCCAGGGCACCGAACGGCTCGTCCATCAGCAGCATCGCCGGATCGTTGGCCAGGGCCCGGGCAATGGCGAGGCGCTGCTGCATGCCGCCCGACAATTCGTACGGATAGCGGTCGCGGAAGTCCCACAGGCCGACGACACGCAGCCAGTGCCCGGCACGCTCCTCACGCTCGCGCCGGCTGGCTCCGCGCATGCGTGGTCCGAAGGCCGCGTTGCCGGCGACGGTCATCCAGGGGAACAGGGCGCCCTGCTGGAACACCACGCCCCGATCCGCACCGGTGCCGCGAATCTCCGTTCCACCCACGGTGACGCGGCCGGAACTGGGCTTCTGGAAGCCGGCCAGCACGTGCAGCAGCGTGGTCTTGCCGCAGCCCGACGGCCCCACCACGCTGATGAAGCTTCCCCGGCCGAAGCCGAGGGAGACACGATCCAGTGCCTGGACCGTGTCCTTTCCCTGTCCGAACGTCACCGAGACATCGGTGAACGCCACATAGGACCGGGCGCTCAAGCGAGCGCCTGTTTCAGGTATTCGGTGTGAATCGCCTTCTGGTAGGTCGCGAGCGGGGCGGCGCTGCGGATGGATTTCTGCTCGACCAGGAATTCCGCGGTATGGCGCAGCACTTCGGCGAAGCGGCCGGGCTTGCCGGGCGGGCCGAGCCACTCGGGCTTCAGTTGCTCGGACAGCGACAGGAATTCGTATTCCTTCAGGTCGGCGGCGGCGACCTCCGGCGAAACGCCTGCTGTTCTGGCGATCTCCGCCGTCGCCTGCTGCGGCTGGGCGCGATAATAGTCCAGCGTCTGGCCACTGGCCTTCAGCAGGGCGGTGACCGCCTGCGGCTGCTGCTCGGCGAATCCGGTGCGGGCCAGGATGGTGTCGGCGATCACATAGCCGGCGGCGTCCAGCTTGTCCCAGGTACGGAACGGGGTGCCGCCATTGGCCAGCAGCTTCGATTTGGCCGGCGCCCAGATATAGGCGGCGTCGATATCGCCGCGGGTCCAGGCCGCGACGATGGCATCGCCGCGCAGATCGAGCACGGTGACATCGCGCTGGGTCAGCCCGTTCAGCTTCAGCAGGCCGAGCAGGCGGAAATGCGAGGTCGAGCCGAACGGCGCCGCCACCTTGCGGCCCTTGAGATCGGCCACCGTCCGGATATTGGCGGCGGTGCGCACGGTCAGTTCCTCGGCCGGCCCGATATTGTCCACCAGCCCCACTAACTGCACCGGCAGTCCCTGGCTGATCGCCGCGGCCACCGGGACCGAACCGCTGCCGAAGCCGATATCGGCGCCGCCGGCGGCGATCGCCGCATTGATCTCCGCGCCGCTGCCGTATTCGGTCCAGTTGACGGTCTGGCCGGTGGCTTTCTCCAGCAGGCCCTGCGACCGGACGAGATTGGTCGGCTTGGTCTCGGTGAAGAAGCCGATGTTGATGGGGGGCTTCGCCGCCCGGGCGACCCATGGCCGGGCCAGCACCGCCGTCGCGAGGCCAAGCGCCGTGCCGAGCACGGCGCGGCGGGACGGGTCAAACGTCATCCTTGTCTCCCTTGCGATACCGGCCGGGCATGTCAGCGTCCGGCCCAATGCACGATCCGGTGCTCCACCAGGACCAGCAGCCGGTCCAGCGCCACGCCCATCAGGCCGATCACTAGCACGCCGACGAACACCTGGTCGGAGCGCAGGAACCGCCCGGCATCCAGGATCATCCAGCCGATCCCGGAGCTGCCGGCGATGATCTCGGCGGCGATCAGCGTGCCGTAGACGATGCCGAGCGCCAGCCGCGCACCGATGACGATGTCTGGTAGGGCGGAGGGCAGCACCACGTGGCGGAAGATCTGCCACTCGCTCGCCCCCAGGCTGCGGGCGGCCGCGACGCGCACGAACTGGACCCGGCGCACCCCGTCACGCGCGGCGACGGCGGCGACCGGCAAGGCCGCGAGGAACAGCAACACGATCTTCGGCGTCTCACCGATGCCCAGCCAGATGATCAGCAGCACCAGATAGGCAAGCTGCGGCAGGGGACGCAGAAACTCGATGAACGGCGTGAACAGGGCGTCGATCCAGCCGCGCCAGCCCATGAGCAGCCCGAGCGCGGTTCCGGCCAGGGCGCCAAGCCCGAAGCCACCGAGCACCCGCAGCAGCGACAGCCCGATGTGATCGAGCAGCGGGCGGTCCTTGTAGCCGTCGCGGACCAGTTCGAGCCCGGCGTCCCAGAGGTCCGCGGGCGTGGGGAGGAACACGCCGGAGACCATGCCGCTGCCGGTTGCCGCGATCCAGAGCGCCAGCAGCACCGCGAGGCTCCCCAGGCGCCAGCGCCATGGCTGCAGGGGGGCAGCCCTGGCCGGCTCTGATGCCGCGTCAGACATGGCCATGCCAGTGGACCAGGCGTCGTTCGAGCAGGCGCAGGGCATGGCTGAGCGCCATGCCCGACAGGCCGAGCAGCAGGATGCCCAACAGAATGACGTCGCTGCGCAGGAAGCGGCTGGCCGAGAGCACCATCCAGCCCAGCCCGTCGGTTGCCGCCAGCAACTCGGCCGCCACCACGGTGGAGAACGCGGCAGCCAGGGCGATGCGCAGGCCGGTGAAGATCGAGGGGAGAGATGACGGCAGGACCACGTGCCGGATCACCTGCCCGAACCCGGCCCCGAGGCTGCGGGCGGCGAGGATGCGCGCATGCGGCACCAGCCGGACGCCGGCCATGGTGGCGCTGGTGATGATCGGCAGCGCGGTCAGGAACAGCAGCGCGACCTTCGAGCCGTCACCGGTACCGAACCACAGGATCAGCAGGATCATGTAGGACAGCGGCGGCAGGGGGCGCAGGAACTGCAGCAGATCGCCCAGCACGGCCGCGATACGTGGCTGCAGGCCCATCAGCAGGCCCAGAGGCACCCCGATGAGCACCGCCAGGGCGAAGCCCGCCAGGCAACGTCCCAGCGTCGCCGCCAGGTTCTGCGCCAGGGTGGTGCCACGATAGCCGTCGCGCAGGATTTCCCCCGCGGCGGCGACCACCTGGGCCGGACTCGCCAGCAGCTCGGGTCCGACCAGCCCGCCGGCGGTGAGCGCCTGCCAACTGCCCAGGGCGATGATCACGGCCAGGGTGCTCAGCAGCAGCCGGAGAGGGGCCGTGGCAGACACCGTAGCAGACAAGGGGGCACCTCCTCTGACGGGGGCTCCGTTCAACCGGCCGGATCGCCGGGGGATGCCGCCGGTGGTTCAGGCCGCGGCGCGGGCATGCTCGGCGGCCCGTTCGATTTCCACCAGTTGGTCCGCCCAGCCGGCCGACCATTCGCGCAGTTCGCGCGGATTGAGCGCCGTCGGCACCTTCGATTCGGTATGCGCGGCGATGCGGCGGGCAAGTTCGCGGTAGACATCGGCCTGCGGCGAATCCGGCGCGGCCTCGATGGTGGTCTTGCCCTTGAGTTCCGCCTGGGTGACCGTGATCGAGCGCGGCACGTACTGCACGATCTGCGTCTGCGTGCGTTCGGCGAAATCGTCGATGATGGCGCGCTGGAAGTCGGTGTTCATCGAGTTGGCGATGATGCCGCCGAGCAGGGCGCCGCCGGAATTGGAGTATTTCTCGATGCCGCGGAACAGGTTGTTGGCGGCGTAGATCGCCATGAAGTCGGCCGAGGACACGGTGAAGACGTGTTCGGCGATGCCTTCGCGCACCGGCACGGCGAAGCCGCCGCACACCACGTCGCCGAGCACGTCGTAGATCACGAAGTCGAGATCAAGCTCCTCGAAGATCTGCTGCTGCTTGAGCAGTTCGACCGCGGTGATGATACCGCGCCCGGCGCAGCCGACGCCGGGGGCCGGGCCGCCGGCCTCGACGCAGTAGATGCCGCCGAAGCCCTGGAAGATCGCCTCGTGCGCATCCACGCGGCGGCGTTCGGCCAGCAGGTCGAGCACCGAGGGGATGTATTCGCCGCCGCGCAGGGTGTTGGTCGAATCCGCCTTCGGGTCACAGCCGAACTGCATCACCTTGTAGCCGGCTTCGACGAGGGCGGCGCTGATGTTCGAGGTGGTGGTGGATTTGCCGATCCCGCCTTTGCCGTAGATCGCGATCTGCTTCAGTTTCTTTTCAGACATGATGCTGGATCTCCTTGCATGCCATGGCCGCCCGGTTCCGGCGGAGGCGGGAAGAGGGGGACCGTCCGGCAGGCCGTCCCACGGCTGCGACGCCTGCCTCCAGGCAGGTGCTCGCGCCGGGCTGCGTGAGACATGGCATCAATCTGGCGGCATCCGGATGGAAAGCGAGGCCATGCAGGTTGCCGCATGCTGATCATACCGTCAATCAGAGTGTTTTGTTGATTCGCACATTTTTCCAGGAGATGATGTGGAATAATACGGTGCTTTGCCACTTTCCGGTGCGCTCGCCGTCGATCCGCCAAGACAGGCCGAGATGAGCCGTTACGACTTTGTCATCGTTGGCGCCGGCAGCGCGGGATGCGCGCTTGCCGATCGGCTGACGGCCGAAGGACGATACAGCGTGCTGCTGCTGGAGGCAGGTGGCGAAGCCGGTTCCTGTCCTTCGCCCGGTCCGGCTGGCAGCGTCTGGCATGGGGCCCGCACACGGTCATGCGATCGGCCGATGATCAGGTCGCTGTTGCCGGTCCATGGCGCGCCCCAGGATTACGAGGAATGGGCGGCAGCCGGAAATACCGGCTGGGGATGGCATGACGTGTTGCCAGGCCTCCGCATGCTGGAAGACGGGGGGGACAGGCGTGACTCCGGCGCGACGCCCGGCGCCTGCGGTTGCGCGGAACGCGATGCGTTGATCGATGCCTTTGTCGCCGCCACCCGACAGGCGGGCCTGCCGTACAATGATGACAGTGCCGCTGCGTTCACAGAGGGCGTTGCCCGGGTTCCGCTGAATCGTCCCCAGGGCTCGCAGGGCAGTTCCGTGGCGGCGATGCTTGCCTCCGCTCGCCGGCGCCCCAACCTGCAACTGCGCCTGCATGCGTACGCGCAGGCGATCGTCTTCGCCGGGCACCGGGCGGTGGCGGTGCGCTATCGCCATCATGGCCGCGACCTGTTCGCCCATGTCGGGCATGAGGTGATCCTGTGCGCCGGCACCATCGCCTCGCCGCAACTGCTGCAGCGCTCCGGTGTCGGACCGGCCGCGTATCTGCGTGACCTCGGCATCGAGGTGATCGCGGACCTGCCCGCAACAGGGGGCCATTTGCGCGATCATTTCCTCGTGGGCGTCACGCATCGCCTGCACAGGGCTCCCAGGGGCGGCATGCTGAGGCGCGTCTGGCGCCGGATCTGCGCGCTGCCGCGGGCGGCTGCAGGACGGCACGGTCCACCGCCCCTCAGCGCCGCGCGCGTCAATGCCTTCCTGCACGACGATCCGGCAACTCTTCGTCCGGATCTGCAGCTTTATTTCCTGCCGGTGGCCGTGGAGCCCGGAAGCGGGGAATTGGCATCCTGGCCGGGACTGACCTGCGCTGTCTGCCAGTTGCGGCCGGCCAGCCATGGCAGCGTGCTGATCACCTCGGCCGACGGACGTACGCCGCCCCACATCCGGTTTCGCCACCTCGATGCGCCGGTCGACCAACACATCGTGCTGGCGGGGGTGCGGCGGGCACGGGACCTGCTGGCGCGGCCTGCCATCGCCGGGCTCCAGGGCGAGGAACTTGGCCCCGGCGCAGCGGTGACGGATGACGCGACGTTGCTTGCCTATGTACGCGAAGCCGGCATGCCTCTGCGGCATCCGGTCGGGACCTGTCGCATCGGCTCCGACCGTGCCGGTGTCGTCGATGCCACCCTTCGGGTGCATGGCCTCGTGGGATTGCGCGTCGTCGATGCATCGGTGATGCCGGCGCTGATTTCCGGCGATCCCCATCTGTCGGTGCGCATGATCGCCGGGCGCGCCGCCGGGTGGATTCTGCAGGACGCCGCCGCCGCGACCGCGCCGCGGCGGCGGCCCGAACCTGTCTGGCTTGCCGATCCGCCTGCCGCGCCTTAGGGAGACTATTTTAATGTTGATTGCCGTATAATATAATATTTAACGTGCAAATGCAGTGTTTCGTGGCTTGTCGGGGCGGGGCCACGCCCGCCGCGGCCGGTAAGCAGCGAAGGAACGGACCGATGAAATTCGTCATCGCCAACGGGGGCGGAGTGCTGATCAATCAACCCGGCTTCGCGGCGACCGAGGGGCCACGGACGTGACGGTGCGCTCGCCCGGAGCGGATGACCCCCAGGCACCGGCCTGCGCCATCCAGAGCATGCGCCAGGCCAGCACCGCGCCGGCCTTTCCCGCGCTTGAAGGGCGCCATCCCTGCTTCAGCGCGACCGCCGAGGGGCACAGCCGCGCCGCCCGGCTGCATCTTCCCGTGAGCCCGGGCTGCAACATCACCTGCCGGTTCTGTCGGCGCGATTTCAACGACGTCGAGCACCGGCCCGGTGTTGCCACCCGGTTGCTGACGCCGGAGCAGGCGGTCGACGTGGTCCGGCGCGCCCTGCTGCTCTGCCCGACCCTGTCGGTCGTCGGCATTGCCGGGCCGGGCGATCCGCTGTTCACGCGGCACGCGCTGCGGACCTTCACCCTGGTGCATGCCGCCTGGCCCGAACTGCTGCTCTGCCTGTCCACCAACGGGCTGCTGCTGCCCGAGCGGGCCGATGCGATCGGCGAGGTCGGCGTGCGCACGGTGACGGTGACGGTGAATGCGGTGGACCCGGCGATCCAGGCGGTGATCAGCCCGGTGATCGCCTGGCACCAGCGGCGCCTGGAAGGCGTGGCGGCGGCGGAGCGGCTGATCCGCAACCAGCTTGACGGCATCGCCGCCATGAAGGCACGCGGCATCACGGTGAAGGTCAATACCGTGCTCGTGCCCGGGGTGAACGATGCGCATGTGGAGGAGGTGGCACGCAGCGTCGCCGCCGCCGGGGCGGAGCTGATCAACGTCATTCCGCTGATCCCGCAGCATCGTTTCGCGCATCTGCCCAGGCCGACCGCCGGGGAGGTGCATCGGGCCCGCCAGGCGGCGCGGCGCCATCTGCGCGTCTTCACGCATTGCCAGCGCTGCCGGGCCGATGCCTGCGGCGTGCCGGGGGTCAGTGACTTCACTGCCGAGCTCTACGGCGACAATCGCGTTGCCGAGCCAACTTTCTCGCACGGATGAGGACCCCATGACATTGCCCGCGTCGTCCCTGCCGCTGCTCGACCTGCGCCATCTCGACGGCGGAGTCGAGGAACGGACGGCGTTCCTCGACCATTTGCGCGGGGTCGCGCGCGATTTCGGGTTCTTCTACGTCACCGGCCATGGCATCCCCGATGCGCTGGTGGCCGGCGTGCTGGCCGAGGCGCGCCGCTTCTTCGCCCTGCCCGAGGCCGACAAGCTGGCGATTGCCATGGTCAACTCGCCGCATTTCCGCGGCTACAACCGCGCCGGGCAGGAGCTGACCCGCGGCCGGCCGGACTGGCGCGAGCAGCTCGATGTCGGCGCCGAGCGCGAGGCGCTGCCGCGTACCTCCGATGCCCCCGCCTGGACGCGGCTGCAGGGGCCCAACCAGTGGCCTGCCGCGCTGCCCTCGCTGCGGCCGGTGCTGCTGCAATGGCAGGCCGAGGCGACCGCGCTCGCCATCCGCATGGTCCGCGCCTTTGCCGCCGCGCTCGGCCAGCCGGACGACGTGTTCGCACCGATCTACCGGGATTCGCCCAACCAGTTGCTCAAGATCATACGCTATCCCGGCCGCGACGCCGGCGCGGATCCGGGCGGGGACCAGGGCGTGGGCGCGCACAAGGATGGCGGCTTCGTCACCGTGCTGCTGCAGGACAGCGTCGCCGGCCTGCAGGTCGAGACCGATGCCGGCTGGATCGACGCACCGCCCCGGCCCGGCAGCTTCATCATCAATGTCGGCGAGTTGCTCGAACTCGCTTCCGGTGGCTACCTGCGGGCGAACGTGCATCGGGTGGTGTCGCCCCCGTCCGGCACCGACCGGCTGTCGGTGGCGTTCTTCCTCGGTGCGCGGCTCGATGCGGTGGTGCCGGTGCTGTCGTTGCCGCCCGCGCTCGCCGCGGCGGCACGCGGTGTCACCCGCGATCCAGGCAACCCGATCTTCCACGATGTCGGCCGCAACCACCTGAAGGGCCGGCTGCGCTCGCATCCCGATGTCGCCCGGCGCCATCACGCCGATCTCCTCGCCGCCTTCACCGAGGACGGCACCCTCGTGGCTGCGTCCGCCGGCTGAATTCCCGCCCTGACCTGACGTCCTTGCATTCAGGATTGCATCATGCCTCTGTCGATCAAGAACGCTGAAACTCTCGTGCTGCACGGCGGCACCTACCGCTCTGACCCGGAGACCGGCGCGGTCGCCGTACCGATCTACCAGACCACGTCCTATCAGTTCCGCGACACCAGCCACGCCAAGGAGCTGTTCGCCCTTTCCGAGCTCGGCCACATCTACACCCGCGTTTCCAACCCGACGCAGGATGCCTTCGAGCAGCGGATCGCGGCGCTGGAAGGCGGCGCGGCGGCACTGGCGCTGGCCTCCGGGCAGGCGGCCTCGGCCTATGCGGTGCTGAACGTCGCCGAAGCGGGCGACAACTTCGTCACCTCAACCGATCTCTACGGCGGCACCTGGGCGCTGTTCGCCTCGACGCTGCGCCATCTCGGCATCGAGGCGCGCTTCGTCGATCCCTCCGATCCGGAGAATTTCCGCCGCGCCACCGATGCCCGCACCAAGCTTTATTATGCGGAGACACTGCCCAATCCGAAGCTGAACGTGTTCCCGATCCGCGAGGTCGCCGATATCGGCCGCTCGCTCGGGGTGCCGCTGGTGGTGGACAACACGGCGGCACCGTTGATCGCCCGCCCGATCGAGCACGGCGCGGCGGCGGTGCTCTATTCGACCACGAAGTATATCGGCGGCCATGGCACCACGATCGGCGGCGTCATCATCGACGGCGGCACTTTCCCGTGGGAGGAGCACGCCGATCGCTTCCCGTTGCTGACCCAGCCCGATGAAAGCTATCACGGGCTGGTCTGGACCGAGGCGGCGAAGGCGCTTGGCCCGATCGCCTATGTGCTGCGCATCCGCGCCAAGCTGCTGCGCGACATCGGTGCGGCGATCGCCCCGTTCAGTGCCTTCCAGTTCATCCAGGGGCTGGAGACGCTGCCGCTGCGACTGCGACAGCACAATGCCAACGCCATCGTCGTCGCCGACTTCCTGGCGAAGCATCCGAAGGTGGAGCGCGTCATCTTCCCCGGCCTGCAGACCGGCGAGGCAAGGCGCCGGGCCGATGCCTATCTGCGCGGCGGCTACGGGGCGCTGGTGGGCTTCGAGCTGAGCGGCGGGGCCGAGGCCGGCCGCCGCTTCATCGAGGCGCTGCAGTTGTTCTATCACGTCGCCAATATCGGCGATGCGCGCTCGCTGGCGATCCATCCGGCTACCACCACGCATTCCCAGCTCACCGGCGACGACCAGCTGCGGACCGGCGTGACGCCGGGCTATGTGCGCCTCGCGGTCGGCATCGAGCACCCGGATGACATCATCGCCGATCTGGCCCAGGCCCTCGACGCCGCCTGACGATCGGGCACGTGCCTATCGGGCGCCCGATGCCGGAGTTCGCATCGGGCGCCGTCAGGCCGGCGGCGCCTCGACATAGACGGAGGAAATCGCCACCTCGCCGGTCCAGGTATAGGCCGCGAGCAGCGGCACGGCGCCGGTGCGCATGGCGTGTGGCAGGTTCGGGGGATGCAGGATGTATGATCCGGGCGGATGCACCTGCGTGACCTGCCCCGCTGTCCAGGCGGCCGCCCCCGAGAGCACCCAGTAGAGCTCGGCCGCCGGATGGGCATGCAGCGGGTAGAAGCTGTGCGGCCCGATCAGCGTCAATCCAAGGCAGACCTCGTCGCTGTGCAGCGGCGCCGCGGGCCCGACCAGTTCGGCGAAGGCGATGTCGCGCCCAAGGTCCGGGGCGTCGCGGCGCGGCGGGTAGCCGTAATGCCAGGGAAGGTGATCGGCCAGCGGGGCGAGGGCCTCGGCAAGCCCCTTGTCCGTCGCCTGCAGGCAGGCCGGCAAATGGCGCAGCACCGGATGGAAGGACAGGGCCAGCCCGCTGGCCGTGCCGTTGACCGCCTCCAGGGCGGTGACCGCGCGTGCCACTTCCCGCCCGATGGCATCCGGCAGGTTTCGTCGCAGCGCCAGTCGCTGCCGTAGCAGCGTGACCAGTGTGGCGATCTGTTCGGGAATGCTCATGGCGCGTCACCCGCGGCGGTGGCGCCCGGTAGCGGGCGGGACCGCAGCACGGCAACGGTATGGGCAAGCGTCTCCCCGGCCCGCAGCGCCGCAAGCGCGGCCGGAGCATCCAGACGATGCGGTGCCAACTGCGCTTCCAGATCCAGGGCCCGTGCACCCGCCGCTGCCGGGGGATCGTCGGCGAAGGCTTCGCGCAGCACGGCAGCGGGATAGAAATGGAACGGGCCGAGCCCGTCCTGCTGCCAGGCGGCGTAGCCGCCGATCATCTCCTCGGGATCGGCCTGGTGCTTCCAGGTATAGATCAGCACCTCGGCGGCATGGCCGGCGAGGGCGGCCATTTCCAGCAGCACGCCGAGCGGCACCCGCGCGCCGATGGTGGAAAGCACCGATCCGCCGGGTGCGAGCACCGGCACTACCTGGCGAAGCGCCAGGTAGTGCAGCGCCAGCAACTGCGTTTCCACCAGCGGGGGCAGTTGCTCCGGGCGCGGCGCCAGATGCTTGGAACTGGTCCGGTCCGTCTCGAGAGTCGAGCTGCCGCGCAACGGGGTGTTCGGCAGGTTCTCGTAGATCATGTCGTAGCCGCCCTGCGGTCGCAGCGGCGCGAGCAGGTCCCCGGTCCCGGCCTCGATGGTGACCGCATGGCCGGGGGCGAGATTGCCGGCGATGTTGGCCGCGGCTGCGGCGACGACATCCTCGTGCAGGTCGGTGATGCCCACCCGCCGCGCGCCCAGGATCTCGATGGCGGCCAGCATGTCCAGGCCCGAGCCGGTGCCGATCGAGGCACAGGCGGCGGCCGGTCCGGCCAGGGCACGCAACGCCTTGAAGGCCGGAACTGCCACGGTGGCCACCCAATCGGCGAGCGGATCATCCGGTCGCGGCTCGTAGCAATGGTCGGTCACCAGCAGGTCCAGCGTGGAGCGGATCCGCTCCGGCGCGGTGATGGCGAGGAAGGGGGCGGCGGCAACCTGCATGCGGGACAGCCTGATGTTGGCGGACGGGGCGGCGTGGGCGTCAGGCGATGCGGCTGCCGCCGGAGCCATGGCGGCGGACATGCACCAGCGGGCGGTAGCGCAGGTCGTCCGGGTTCTTCTCCAGCGCCGGCCGCTCGTCCAGGTATCGCTTCATGCTGCGGTTGCCGTAGAGATGCCGGTCCTCGCCGATCGAGCAGACCTTGACGCAAATGCCGCAGGGCCAGCGCTTCTCGTCGCGAAGCGCGATATGGTGACGGGTGCAGGCGTCCTTGTCGAGATCACCGAGGATGCCGTCGTCGCGGGCCCGGATGGCGCCGGTCGGGCAGGTCCGCTCGCAGATGCGGCATTTGGTGCACAGCTCTTCCGCAAGTTCCGGGTCGCCGTCGAATTCCGTCGCCGTGAACACCGAGTTCAGGCGCACCCGCGGGCCGTATTGCGGCACCAGCAGGTTGCGCGACATGCCGACCGTGCCGAGTCCGGCATATTTCGCTGCGTAGGTGTGGCTGAACGAGGCGAAGGGATTGGCCAGCAGGATCTCCAGGCTGCCATAGCCGTCGCGCGGCAGCGACATCGCCGGGTGCCCGGCCTCGTTCAGCCAGACGGCGAGGCGGAAGCTGATCTCGTCGAGCAGCCGGTTGGAGGTATCGTAATGCTCCTGATAGTTGATCGACGGTGTCGTTTCGATCACCGGCAGCAGCATCGGTACGCCGAAGGCGATGACGGTGCGGGCCTGCGGCCACAACGCTTCCGGGTGGTACGCGGGCGGGATCTCGCCATGCTCGGCCCAGCGCGCGACCGGCGCGAAGCCGACGATGCTCGCGCCGAGTCGGCGTGCCTCCGCGATCACCTCGTCACGGGTGATCCGGCGGGCGGCCGGCTTGCCCTTTGCAACCCGCTGCGCCCGCGGGCGCGTCACGACGGCATCCATGGTTTCGTCCTGTTCCAACACTGCGACGTATCCTGCCCGCCCCGCAGCCAGGACCAGGCGATGCCGGGCCTGCGGGGGGTCAGTGACAAATTCCGTAGCCTCCGGCAATAAGCGCTGCCTGTGGCTCGTCGTCCAGCCGCACCCGGCGCAGCACGGCCCGGCGTCTGGCATCGATCACCAGCACCTCCCGCGTGCCGCCGAGCGGGAGAAAAAGCTTCTGCCCATCGGGCGTTACGCTGCCGCGCAGGGGCAGGCCGCCGAGGGCAATCCGGCCGGCAAGCCGGGGCTCATCCAGGTCGTAGACGAGCAGGCATCGTTCCGTGGCGCTTGGCACGAAGGCCACGCTGTCGAGCCAGGCGGGATAGGCCGCATCGAGCCCCCCCGCACCCGCCAGTGCCACGCGCCCGCTGCCATCGGCGTCCAGCACCGAGACGCGGGCCGCCTGCGGTTCGAGCAGCAGCAGCCTTGCCCCCGTGGCCGAGGGAAGAACGAGGCTGCCGGCCCCGGCGGGGATGTCGTTGATGACACGCTCCGCCTCTAGGTCGATCACGCTGACCGGCCCACCGCCTTCGCCATGGGCGAACAGGCGCCTGCCGTTCGGGGCGCGGCGCAGCTCGGTCACCGGCTGAGGGGTCGCGATCGGCCCGGCGGGAAGGGTGGTGACCGCATCGATCAGGCCGAGTTCGTGCCGGCCGGCGGGCGCGTAGACAAACATGGGCTGGCGGCCGGCGAAGATGATGTCGCGCAGCGGCGGCAGGTCGCGCACGACGCCGCTCTCGCGCCCGAACAGCAGGTCGACGAAGGCCACGCTTCCGGCTTCGGAATCCGCCACCGCCGCGGTCATTCCGTCGGGGCTGAGCACGAGGCGGCGGGCCGCCACGGAGAGCGGGATCCGCCGGGATGTGGTGGTGACCAGATCAAGCAGCAGCAGGTCCGGTGAGCTGCCGTCGATGGCGACCAGCCGGGCCACGCCGGCCGAGACCTCGACCTGATGCGGTGTCAGCCCGAGCGAAAGCCCGCCGATGCGCTGGTCGCTGTCGGCATCGAGGACCTCGACCCGTTGTGACCTCGCCTGCGGCACAAAGACCAGTCGTGCCACTTCGCCGAAGCCGGCCGAACCGGGCCCCGCGCCGCGGGCGGGCGCGGCTGGTCCGGCCAGGGCCAGCAACTCCGCGGCCGCCAGGGCCAGCAGGTCTCGGCGGCCGTGGCTTCTGCTAGGATTTGTAATAAGGGTTGAACTCATTGGTGTAGACGTTGCGGGCCTTTTCCTTGCCCGCCGGCAATTGCCCTTCGCCGACGAGGTAATCGATCCACCACTGCACCGGCTTGTCGTTCGGCACCAGCCCGTGCTCGTAGTAGCTCCAGCTCCCCGCATAGCGCAGGTCGAGGCCGCGGCGCCGGGCGAAGATCTGGCCTGCTTCCTCGTGATTTTTGTTGGTCCAGTCGGAGGCGCGCACCAGCACCTTGACGAAGCGGCGCAGCACGTCGGGGCGGGTGCGGATGATGTCTTCGTGCGTGAAATAGGGCAGCATGCCGGGCACGCCGTCATCGACCGCGTAGTCGGTGAAGATCTCGCGCGCCGCTCCGGTCTTCACCACCTTCTCGTAATAGGGCGAATGCAGCACGCCGACATCGATCAGCCCCTGGGCCAGTGCCTGCTCCTGGTTCGCGTCCGGGACGACCACGAAGTTGATGGTCTTGTCCAGGCCATTGCGGCGCAGGTACTCCTTGAGGACATATTCCGAGCAGGCGCCGAAGCTGTTGATGCCCACCTTCTTGCCGCGCAGGTCCTCGATGCTGCGGATCGGGCTCTGCGGCGACACCAGGTATTTCATGTGCGGCAGCTCGGGCGTGGTCTGCGCCCCGGCGGCGATGATCCGCAGCTTCGCACCCCCGGCGCGCGCGGTCAGGATCAGCGGCGTCATCCGGTTGGAGATGTCGATGCTGCGGGCGGCGACCGCGGGAACCAACTGGGAGGCGGAGATTTCGCCGACCCACTCGATCTTCAGCCCTTCCTCGGCGAACCAGCCCTTCTCGTCGGCGACGTAGACCGGGTCGAACCAGGGAATGTTGGCGTAGCGGATCACATCCGGCTTCGCCGGGCCCGCGGCCCGTGCTGCCGGGGCGGCCAGCAGCGCCACCACCAGGGCGAGCGGCGCCGCGATCTTCCAGAGCTTCATCTTGCCTTCAGTCTCCTTTTGGACGCGGCCTGCGGCCGCGCTCATGCGCCGGCTTCCTGCCGCCAGGATGTCGCGCTCCGCTCGATGCCGAGCAGCAGGCGGTTGAGCGCCAGGCCGAAGATCACCAGCGCCACGATCGCGGCGTACATCTGCGGGATGCGGAACACTTCCTGTGAATTCAGCACCAGGAAGCCGAGCCCGGCATTGGCACCGATCATCTCGGCGGCTACCAGCACCATGAAGGCGTAGGCGCCGCCGAGGCGGATGCCGGTGAAGATCGACGGTGCCGCGGCCGGGATCACCACCTTGCGCAACAGCGTCCAGCCATTCGCGTTCATCGAGCGCGCCGCGCGCACCAGCACCGCGTCCACGCCTTTGACCCCGGCCGTGGTGTTGAGGATGATCGGCCAGACCGAAGCCCAGAACACGATCACCACCTTCGACACCTCGCCGATGCCGAAGAACAGGATGAACACGGGGAACAGTGCGAAGGCCGAGATCTGCCGGCCTGCCTGCAGCGGTCCGTCGAAAGCCTGTTCGAGCGTGCGCCACCAGCCCATGCCCAGCCCGAGCGGCACACCGATCAGGATGGAGACACCGAGCCCATAGGCGATGCGCTGCAGGCTGATCGCCGCGTGCTGTGCCAACTGGCCCGATACCACCAGTTGCCACAAGGTGGCCACGACATCGGACAGCGGGGTGAGGAAGTTGGGGTTGATGACGCCGCTTTGCGGCAGCCCCTCCCACAAGGCCAGGATGCCGAGGATGACCCCGACCTGCAGAATCCGTCCCTGCATCTCAGCCTGCCCCCGCCATCAGGCTGCGCAGCCGCGACCACAGTCGGGCGCTGCCGCGCGAAGGTGCCGCCGCGGCAGCCGCGCGGCCATAGGCACGTTCGGCTGCCTTGCCGACCTCTTCCGCCAGCAGGGCTGCAAGGTGACCCCGCAGCGTGGCAAAGGCGGGGGAACTGCGCAGGTCGCCGCTGTCGCGCGCTGCGGGCAGATCCACGTCCACGATACGCTTGATCGTACCGGGCTGGGCGGTGAACACCACCACGCGCGTGGCCAGGAAGATCGCCTCGTCGATGCTGTGGGTCACGAAGATGACGGTCTTGCCGGTGCTGCGCCAGATCCGCAGCAACTCGCCTTGCAGGATCTCGCGGGTCTGGGCGTCGAGGGCGGCGAAGGGCTCGTCCATCAACAGCACATCGGGGTCGTAGGCCAGCGCCCGCGCGATCGCCACGCGCTGCTTCATCCCACCCGAGAGCTGCGCCGGGTAATGCGCCTCGAAGCCGGCGAGGCCGACGCTCGCCAGCCGCGCCTGCGCGATCTCCTCGCGCTGCCGGCGCGGCACGCGCTTGATTTCCAGTCCGAAGGCGACGTTGTCGAGCACCGTCCGCCACGGAAACAGGGCGTAGTCCTGAAACACGATGCCGCGGTCGAAGCCGGGGCCGGCGACGGCGCGGCCCATCACTGTCACCTCGCCCTCGGCCGGCACCAGCCCGCCGATGACGTGCAGCAAGGTCGACTTGCCGCAGCCGCTCGGCCCGAGCAGAACGATGAACTCGCCACGATGAATCTCAAGGTCGATGTCGCGCAGGGCCAGGAATGGCGCATCCCCCGCGCGGGCGGGATAGCTCTTGCCGAGATGCCGGATCGACACCGCGGCACTGGTGCTGCCAGGGGCAGGCGCGGTTGTGGCCGGCGAAGCCGGGGCGACAAAACTCATGGCCCCGGCACCATGCGGATACCGGAAGGCACGAACGGAGACTGCATTATCTTTTGCGATACAAGAACGTTGTGAAAGATCATACAATTAGCGCTCAAAACTGTCCATATCGCCAGTTCTACGCAGCGTTGTGAATGGCGGATATATCCGTCCACCGCGGGGGCGCAAGGAGGGCGGGGGCGCAAAGCACGAAATATGATCGGGCATCCCGGCGCGGCCGGTGCGGGCGGCAAACCGGCCTCGCCGGGCAGTGATCCGCTTGCGGCTCCGGGTCAGCGGAGCAGCCCGGTCGTTGGCGTCAGGGGGTGCTGTCGGTCGGCGCGGCGCTGCGCCGGCGCTTGGCCGGGGGTGTCTTCGTGGACTGAGCCGGCTTCAGCGGGCCATACAGCTGCGAATAGTACGTGTCGGCCAGTTGCAGGGCCGCGACCGGATTATGGCCGAGCACACGATCCTTGGTGACCAGCACGGTTGTCGGGGCCTTGGCGTATTTGAAGAACAGGCTGTCATGGCCAATGCAAAGGCCCATGACCACATTGAACTCACTGCCATGGGCATTCAACAATTCGGCCTGCGCCACCGGGTTGCAGGCCGGCTCGAAATTGCCGGGCCTGATCTTCTGGGCGTCACTCAGGCCAATTTCTTCCTTGGGGATATTGTCGTTCTTGCAGGCGACCGAAATCACCTCGAAGCCATGGCTTTCCAGGATGGCGGTCAGGGTATTGGCCAGGTCGATCAGGCCAATGCAGTTGGCGATGCCGATCTTCTTCCAGCCCATGCGCTTGGAAAACTCGACGACTTCCTGCACCCGCGTCCAGCGGCAATAGCCCTCCGATTCCACCAGGGCGGAGGTGTAGGCAAGCTTGTGCGTTTCCGGATCGTCGTACAGCGCCCGGGCTTTCGCCTGCACCTCGGGATCAACCTTGCTGGGGCAAAATCCAGGACCACGGGTCTGCGCTTCCCCGCTGCGACAGGCCCGGACCGTCGAGGGGCAATAGGCGCAGGTGGGATCGTCATAGGGCATGGGGGCGGCTCCGGCCGGTAACGCGAACCACCACAGGCTGCCGCAGGTGGCGCGATCTGGATTTGATCTGCGTCAAATTGTAAAATTAACGAGAAAGGATAGTTGTATGGAACGGTCCCCTCGGGGGGCTGCCCCGTTTCCCTGGTCAGCCCCGCCAGCGCAGCAGCCGCCGTTCCACCCTTTGGGCGCTTTGGTTGATCAGGAAGCCGACCAGTCCCAGCACCACCATTCCCAGGATCACCAGGTCCATCTGGAAGCGCTCGCGCCCGGCGATGATCAGGCCGCCGATGCCGGGACCGAGCGTCATGAAATACTCCGCGCCCACGCTGGCCACCCAGGAATAGATCAGCGCGAGGTGCAGTCCCGTCGCGATGGAGGGCATCGCGCTCGGCAAGTACAGCCGGGTGATGCGCTGCCACCGGGTGAAGCAAAGGGCGGTGGCGACCTCGACGAGCCGCGCCGGGGCGCTCTGGATTCCTTCGTAGGTGTTGAGGACCGCGGGAATCAGCGCGGCCAGCGTGATGAAGGCGATCTTGGCGCTGTCGCCGAATCCGAACCACAGCGAGATCAGCGGGATCCAGGCCAGGATGGCGATCTGGCGGAGGCCGTTGAAGCTTGGCAGGATCAACCGCCCGGCTAGCGGCGAGAGGCCGAGCAGCGTGCCGATGGCGATGCCCAGCGCGGATCCCACGATGAAGCCGGCCAGATCCCGCCCCAGGCTGACCAGCAGGTGATACAGCAGGTCGCCTTCGGTCAGTTCGCGTAGCGCCGTGGCCAGCACATGCTCCGGCGAGGGCAGGATGCGGGCATCGACCAGCCCGCCATGACTGGCCAGTTCCCAGGTGCCGAGCAGCAGCAACGGCAGCACCAGGCCGCGGGCGACCGCCTTCATGGCACCGCGCCGGCCGTGCCGTCGGCGATGCGCCAGCGCTGCAGGCGGCGCTCCAGCCGCGTCAGCACGAGGTCGAGCAGGAAGCCGACCAGCCCGATCAGCACCATCGCCATGACCACGGTATCGAACCAGAACATCTGCCGCCCCCAGACCAGCAGGAAGCCGAGCCCTTCGGAGGAGGCCAGCAATTCCACCGCGACCAGGGCCATCCAGGCATGCGTCAGGCCATAGCGCACGCCCGTGAACACCGGCGGGATCGTGGCCGGCAGTACCAGTCGGCGCAGCAACTGCCAGCGGGTGAAGCGCAGCGCCTGCGCGACTTCGAGATAGGCGGGCGGGATGTTGCGGATGCCGGCATGGGTGTTCAGCACCATTGGCACGCAGGCCGCCTTGGCGATCACGATGATCTTCAGCGGCTCGCCGATGCCGACGATCAGCATCAGAAAGGGAATCCAGCCGAGGGCCGGTACCTGCGAGATGGCGATGAACAAGGGGCGCAGATAGGCTTCCACCCGCCGCGACAGCCCCATCGCGAGGCCAAGCGACAACCCGATGGCCGCCCCGATGGTGAAGCCCACCAGCACCCGCTGCAGGCTGGTGAGGACATGCAGTTCCAGATCGCCCGAGCGCCAGAGATCGACCCCGCTTTGCCAGACCTCGAGCGGGCTGGGCAGGATCTGCGGCGGCAGCCAGGTCCGCGCGGAGGCGACCTGCCAGATCACCAGCAGGCCCAGCGGCACCAGCAACCCGGTGCCATGCCAGGATAAGCGTGGGATCCGCCAGGGCGCCGGCCCGAACGCCGGGGAGAGGGCGATGCGCATGCGGCCTGCCGCCGGCTCAGCCACGCGCCACCGGCTGGCCATCGATCCCGAGCGGCGTCCAGAAGTCCTGCAGCCCCAGCTCGGCCAGGGCGGCGGTGATGAAACGCTGGTCGAACCAGCCGGTGATGTCGACGCGGCGGCGGATCAGCCCGAACTCGTAGGCCTGCTGCGCCTGCACCCGGTACTGCTCGATCAGGAAGGGGTCCAGCAGCGGCGTATGCCGGCTTTTCAGGGTCTGCCCGGCCAGATCCTCGCGGAAGATCTCCGGAGAGCGACCGGATCTTGCCCAGATCGCGAACAACGCCTCGCGGTTTTCCTCCTGGGAGGACCAGTGTGCGGCACGGACGAACTCGGTGACGATGCGCTGCGTCACCTCCGGCTGGGCGGTGACGAAGGCCTCGCGGGCGATCACCGTTCCCTGGCGCTCGAAGGCCGGATTGTCGCCCTTGGTGCTGTAGAGGATCCGCGCCAGTCCCTTCGCGACCAGTTGCAGCACGTCGTAATTGCCGACCGTCGCCTCGATCTCCCCGGCCACCAGGGCGGCGCTGGAGGTGGCGGCATCCATGTTGATCACCTTCAGGTCGCGCTCGGACAGGCCATTGGCGGCGAGCACCTTGATGATCGCAAGATGGTTGTTGGTGCCACGGAAGATCGCGACCCGCCGGCCCTTGAGGTCCTTCACCCCGGTCAGCGTGGAGGTCGGGGGGACGCCGATATAGGTCGGCGCATGGGCGCCGTTGGCCAGCAGCATCGTGGTCTTCAGGCCGGTGGCGCGCGCCACCACCTGGGGCAGGTCGCCCTGGATGGCGATGTCGAGCTGGTCGTTGGCGAAGGCCTCGTTCACCGCCGGGCCGGCCCCTTTGAAGAAGAACCATTGCAGGCGCAGGCCCGGCCGATCGGCGAAGGCCCGTTCCAGATAGCCTTCGGCATGCGCCACCCCGGCCGGGCTGCCCCCGGCAAAGGGGCGGTTGTCCACGCCGATCGAGGCGAAGCCGATGCGAACGGTCAGCGGCGTGTCGGCCTGCGCGCGCAAGCCTGGCAGCAGCGTGGCGGCGCCGAGGGTCGCGAGACCGCGGCGCGTCAGGCGGGGGGCAGGGCGGGGAAACATGCGGAATTCCACTTCAGGGGAGTGTGGCCGGGGAAGGCTGGGGAAGGGACGTCCATTGTCCCTTGGCCGGGGGGACCGCCGCCGCAGCGGCCGGGAGGTCATCCGGCTGGTCGGTGCTCTCTTCCAGCAGGGCGAGCACCTCGGCGCGCAACTGCGTCAGCCGCGGGTCGGCGCGCCGGCGCGGATGCGGCAGCTCTACCGCGATGGTATGGGCAATCCGGCCCGGCCGCGGCGTCAGCACCACCACCCGGTCGGCGAGATACACCGCTTCCTCGACGTCGTGCGTCACCAGCACCATGGTGATCCGCTCCTGCGTCCAGATGCGCTGCAGTTCGCCCTGCAGGCGGCCACGGGTCAGCGCATCCAGCGCACCGAACGGCTCGTCGAGCAGCAACACTCCCGGGCGCCCGACCAACCCCCGGGCGATCGCCGCCCGGTGCGCCATGCCGCCGGAGAGTTGATACGGATAGGCGTCCTCGAAACCCGAGAGGCCGACAAGGGCAATATGTTCGGCGACGATGCGCCGCTTCGCCGCGGCCGGGACGGGGGCGTTGAGCAGGCCGAGGGCGATGTTCTCCGCCACCGTGCACCAGGGAAACAGCCTTGGTTCCTGGAACACGATGCCGCGATCGAGGCTGGGCCCATCCACCGGGTGGCCGTCACAGGTGATGCTGCCGGCATGAAATGTCTCGAGTCCGGCGATCAGGCGCAGCAAGGTCGATTTGCCGCAGCCGCTGGCCCCGATCACGGCGACGAATTCGCCCGCATCGACGGTGAGGTCGATGCCCGCCAGCACCGGCAGGTCCGTGTCACGCACACGAAACCGCTTGGAGACGCCGGCAAGGTCAAGGCGGCCGCGGCGTGTCATGATTCCTCTCTCCGTGAGCGGATGCCGATCCGGTGAGGCGTAAAATCGTACTGTGCAAACCAGTGGTTATTAAAATTATGCACCCTTGCTTTGTCAAATAAGAAGCGTCAGGGTCTGAGCCGATCCCCGCGATCCCATGACAGGAGGAGTCCCATGGCCATTCGCCTCTCGCCGATCTCCCCACATCTTGGGGCGGAAGTAGACGGCATCGACCTGAGCCTGCCGCTCGCTAACCTTGAGGCGGTGGCGCTGCAGGAGGCGCTGGTGGCGCACCAGGTGCTGGTTTTCCGTAACCAGCCGCTCGATTACGAAGGTGCCAGGACACTGGGCCGTGTCTTCGGGGAATTGCACATCCATCCCAACACGCCCGGACCGGAAGGCTATCCCGAGATCCTGCCGATCCATGCCGACGCGACCTCCCGGCGCGTGGCCGGGGAGCGCTGGCATTCCGACGTTTCCTGCGATCCCAACCCGCCCTTCGCCAGCATCCTGTATCTGCACACGGTTCCCCCGGTCGGCGGCGACACGCTGTTCGCCAGCCAGTACGCCGCCTATGACGCGTTGTCGTCGCGGCTGAAGACTTTTCTCGAGGGGCTGACGGCCCTGCACGATGGCGGGCCGACCTATCGCGCGACCAACGCCAAGCTGGGCATTCCCGACACGGGCAAGACCTATCCCAGCGCGATCCACCCCGTGATCCGCACCAATCCCGCCAACGGACGGCGTGCGCTGTTCGTCAACGAGGTGTTCACCCAGGGGATCAATGAACTGCCCGAAGCGGAAAGCGAGGCGCTGCTGGCCTTCCTGTTCCGCCACGCCACACGTCCGGACTTCCAGATTCGGCTGCGCTGGCAACCGCATTCCGTGGCGATCTGGGACAACCGCTTCGTGCAGCACCTGGCGATCTGGGACTACTTCCCGCAGGTGCGCTCCGGCTTCCGTGTGACGGTCAGGGGCGACCGGCCGATCTGACGGGCACCCCTGAGCTGGTGCGACGGATCAGCCTTGTGTCTTCGCCAGCAGCGCCGGGTGCGCCCCGAGGTCGCGCAGCACGACCTCCACCGGATCGTCGGTCTCGAAGGCGAGGATGCCGAGCTCGTCGAGCCGGGTGACCGCGCATTCGCCGATGCGTGCCACCACCACGGCGCCGCAATCCGCCACCAGATCGACGGAGCGCTGCATCGGGTCCGCAGCACCCGGTTCCCAGCCGGCGCCGCAGGCCGGGGCGTTGTGCCGTTCCTCGACCAGTTGTGGCGCCCCGCTGCCGAGCTCCCAGATCTGGAACCGGGCGGCGGTGCCGAAATGCTCCCTGACCGAGACCCCGTCCCCGGTGGCAATGGCGATCTTCATGTCGCTCCTGTGGCTGGATGAAAAGGACCAGAAGGTGGTGCGGCCGCGCCGGTCAGGCCATCGTGTTGGCCCGTACCACCGTGGTGTAGGTGCGTTCGATCAGCGCCAGGGCACCGCGGTAGCCGACATAGCTGCGCGACAACACGACCTCGTCCGTGGTGGGGTAGCCGATCTCGACCAGCGGGGCATGCAGCCGCTGCGCCAGCTCGGCTTCCCAGGTGGAGCCGAACACGATCGGGTATTGGCCGGTGAAGTCGGTGCCGTGCACCAGCCGGTGCGCGAGGCAGCCATCCTCGATGAAGGCGATTTCGGCCTGCTCATCCTCGGCGATGGCGCGGAACTCCGCGCGGATCAGGTCACGGACCGGCTCGGGCGGATTCTCGGTGATGATCTGGCAGCCCGGCTGCAGGCCGAGCTGATCGACCATGAACTTTGTCACCGCGAGGTTGTAGGCGCTTTCACTGATGACGACGAGTTGCGAGGGCAACTGGTACTGGCTGGTGCAACCGGCATAGAAGGCCGAAAAATCCCGGAGGTAGTGGTAGTATTCCTTTTCCTCGCGGGCGATGAAGGCCTCGACCGGTTCGGGCGGCAGGCCGGCGAACGTGGCGACGCGGCGCAGGAAGGCGCCGGTCAGTTTCGCGCCGATCGGAATGGCCGGGACGTGCAGGAAGGGCTGGCCGTACTTGTTTTCCAGGTGCCGCGCCGTTTCCAGCCCGAGCCAGGGGGAGAGCACGAGGTTGAACTGCGCGCGTGGAATGGCGCGCCATTCGGCGATCCCCTCGCTGGCCGGGCCGAACAGGATGTTCACGCGCAGGCCGATGCCTTCAAGGATACGACGGATCTCGGTCAGGTCGCCGCGCCAGAACGGATTCTGGTAGGGCAGCAGCGACCACACGTTCACCAGCCCCGCTTCGCGCGGGCCGTCATCGGCGCCGAGGAACTGGTCGATGATGGCGCGGAGCACGATCTCGTGGCCGGTGAAGTTGTTGCCGCGATAGCCGCTGGTCTCGGCGAACACGATCGGCACGCCGCGGCGCTGGTACTTGCCGACCACGTTGCCGACGTCATCGCCGATCAGGCCGGGGATGCAGCCGGTCTGCACCACGAACAGATCGGCCTCCATGACCCGCAGCGTGGCCGCGATCAGTTCGTCGAGCCGGTCGGTGCCGCCGAAGATGACCTCCTGGTTGCCCATGTTGGTGCTGGGCACGTGGAACTCGCCGCCCTGGTAGGCGTGCAGGCCGGACAGGGCGTGGAACTGCTTGGTGGCGCAGCCCGGGCCGCAATGGGTGATCGGAATCGCACCGGGAATGGCGATGACACTGGCCAGCGCGCCCAGGCTGCAGGCGTAGCGGACCTGCTCGATGGTGCCGGAGGCGGGACAGAGATCCGGGGCGGGGGCGGCGCTGGGTTCGAACGGCGACATGGCGATGATCCGGTCAGGCTGGCGCGGCGATGGGGGCGTAGGGGTCGGTCTGTTCCAACCACCAGCGCTGATAGGGGAAGCGCGAATGCGCGGCGACATCGGTGCAGAAGCGCTTGCGCGGCAACACGCGCAGGATGGCGCGGCCGATGGTCAGCAGCCCATCATAGCCGAGCCCGTCATTGGAATAGAAGATCGGCAGCACCGGGATGCCCATGCGGGCCGCCAGCGCCGCCATGGTGCCGCTGTGCCGGCAGATCACGAAATCGGGCCTCGCGCGCACCAGCGCGGCATGGGCCTGGAAATGCTGGTCGGGGCTGACCGTGAAGTTGGGGATGTCGCCCCAGGTCTCGACCAGATGGCCCAGGCTGTCCTGGCGCGGATCGCCGCTGTCGGCGGCGGGATCGTGATGGAAGGAATAGGCGCTGTCGACCTCGACCCCCAGTTCGCGCAGGTCGGCGAGCAGCCCGTGCGCGAAGGCCGCGCCGGCGGCGACGAAGCCCTTGCGCCCGGCCAGCCGCCGGCGCAGGCGCTCCAGCTCCGGGGTGATGCGCGCGCGCTCGCGGGCGATCACCGCTTCCACGCGATCCTCGCGGCCGGTGACCCGCGCGATCTCCCGCAGCCAGTTATCGGTGGCCTCGAGCCCGTACGGCAGCGGGGCCTTCACCTCGGGGACGCCGTATTCCTGTTCGAGCCCGGTCGCGAGATAGGACAGCACGAAGCACATGGTGACCGTGGCGGAGGCCGAGGACATCTCCGCCAGCCGCTCCAGCGTGCTGCCGCCCATCACCAGGTTGACGCGCAGGCCGAGCTGGCCAAGCAGCGGGCTGAACACGTCGGGGCCGCCGAGATGGATGACGTTGATCAGGTCGTCCTGCCGCGTCGCGTCACGGGTGACCAGCCGGCGCAGGATGCCGTGCTCGATCACGTCCCAGCCGCTGCTCCAGTGCCGGGAGCGGAAGCCCTCGCAATGCAGGGTGACGATGATGACGCCGAGCTCGGCCTCCAGGCTGCGTGCGACGCTGTCGACGTCGTCGCCGATGATGCCGGTGGCGCAGGAGGTGGCGACGAAGATCACCTTGGGGTGATGGCGCGCCCAGGCGTCGCGGATGGTCTGCTCCAGCTTGCCGACACCGCCGAACACCATGTCCTGCTCGGTCAGGTTGGTGCACATGGCCTTGGGATCTTCAAGCTCCCAGCCCCGGCGGGCGGCGAGGTCGCGGTAGTAGCGGCAGGTGAAGGACTGGCTGGCCGCGCAGCCGATCGGGGCATGCTGGATCACCACCGAGTTCTGGATGATGGTGGCGTTGGTGACGGCGATGTGCTCGGCGCACATCGATGCCTGCGCGAAGGGCGTGGTCTGTTCGCACAGGCGCCGCCCGCCATTCGGCTGGCCTTTGCTGCAGCCATAGGTGAAGGCGGAATCACGCGCCAACTGGGCCGCGCTGCCCTCCCACTGGGTGATCGTGCCGAGCCGCTGCTCGCGGGTTTCGGCCTGTGGCGTCCTGAGGTTGAGCGGCATGAGCGGTCCTGGTCGTGCGCAACGCTGAAAAGGGGTGGTCAGGCCTGGTCGAGCGCCTGGGCGATGTCGGCAATGATGTCCTCGGGATTTTCGATACCGACGGACAGGCGCACATAGCCCGGCGTCACACCGGCGGCCAATTGTTCCTCGGCGGAGAGCTGGGCGTGGGTGGTGGAGGCCGGATGGATCGCCAGGCTGTGGGCGTCGCCGATATTGGCAACATGGAACAGCAGGCGCAACGCGTCGATGAAGCGCCGGCCGGCCTCGGCCCCGCCGGTCAGTTCGAACCCGACCAGTCCGCCATGGCCGCCATTGAGATAGGTGTCGGCGCGGCGCCGCGCCTCGCCGGTCTGCAGCCCGGGGAAGATGACATGCTGCACCTTGGGGTGGCTGGCGAGGAATTCAGCCACGCGCGCGGCATTCTCGCTGTGGCGACGGATGCGCAGCGGCAGCGTTTCCAGGCCCTGGATGAGCTGGAAGGCGCTTTGCGGCGCGATGGCAGGGCCGAAATCGCGCAGCAGGCCGGCGCGCACGGCGAAGATGTAGGCGAGCGGTCCGAACGGACGGGCGATGTCCACCCATCGGCGGCCGTTGTAGGAAGGATCAGGGCCGGTCAGCAGAGGATGGCGATCGGCGAATTCCTCCCAGGGGAAGCGGCCGCTGTCGATGATGGCGCCGCCGATGGTGGTGCCATGGCCGCCGATGTATTTGGTCGCAGAATGCACCACGATCGCGGCGCCGTGCGCGATCGGTTTGGCCAGCAGCGGCGCGGTGGTGTTGTCGATGATCAGCGGAACGCCGCGGTCGCGGCCGATCCGGGCGACCTCGGCGATGGGAAAGACGTTCAGCTTCGGGTTCGGCAGGGTTTCGCCGAAATAAAGCCGGGTGCGCGCATCGGTGGCGCGGGCGAAGGCATCGGGATCGACGGGATCGACGAAGCGTGCCTCGACGCCGAACTGCTTCAGCCGATTGGCGAAGAAGTTCCAGCTCCCGCCATAGAGATCGGTGCCGGTGACGATGTTGTCGCCCGCCTGCACCAGCGTCAGCACCGCCAGGGCGGTGGCCGCCTGCCCCGAAGCCAACGCCAGCGCGGCCGCACCGCCTTCGATCGCGGCGAGCCGGTGTTCGAGGACATCCTGCGTCGGATTGCCGATGCGGGTGTAGACGAAGCCGATTTCCTCGAAATTGACCAGCCGGTCCGCACGTTCCGTGGTTTGCAGGTCAAAGGATGTGCTCTGGTAGATCGGCACCACGGTGGCGCCGGTCGCGGGATCGGCGCGAAACGGGCCGCCATGCAACACCAGCGTATCGACATTGCTCGTCGTCAGGGCCATCGGGGCGTCCTTTGCCAGCTTGACCGCACTCAAGAGAGACGATGCGGGGCGCTCCGCTGCTGCGATCGGGAATGGGTTCAGACAGGGGGACGAACTATTCCACGCAGAAGAATCGTTGTCAATGACAACTTACCGGGTTAGGTCGTGGCTGTCGCATCAGGGAGCTACGGCCCTGCCGCGGCGTGCGACCAGGACGCTCAGCAGCACCAGGTGCATGAGGTTGAAGACCAGGCCGACGGCGAAGGCCGTCGCATAGGTGCCGAAGCCTTCATAGAGCGTGGCGCCCAGCCAGCCGCCGCCGGCCATTCCCAGGGTTCCGCCCAGTGACACCATCGGAACCTGCCATCCCGCCGCCGCCGCGGGAAACAATTCCCTGACGGTCAATGCATAGGCCGGAATGATGCCGGCGAAGCCAAGTCCGAAGCCGGCGGCGGCGGCGACCAGCCCGGTCTCGTCGGTGCTGGCCAGGAAGCCGGCGATGGCCAGCGCCTGGCAGACCGATCCGGCCAGGATGGAGCGCAGCCCGCCGATGCGATCCGACAGCCAGCCCCAGAACTGGCGGCTGGTGAAGGCGCAGATCTGCAGCAGCGACAGGATGCCCACGCCCTGTGCCGCCGACAGGCCGAGATCGGTGCACAGCGAGACCAGATGCACGGTCGGCAATGCCATCGGAATGCAGCACAGGAAAGAGGCACTCGCCAGCAATGCCAGCGCGAGGCGCGGCGGCATGTCGAGCACGCGGGCGCCCGGCATCGGCTCGTCCTGCAGCGCCAGGCCCTGCGCCGAGGCCGGCAGGCGTCGCAGCAGCACCCCGGCCAGGGGCAGCACCAGGACGAGCTGCAGCACGCCGTAGAACAGCATCGTCCCGCGCCAGCCCCAGGCCTGCAGGCCCCGTTCGAAGATCACCGGCCAGATGATGCCACCCACATAGGGGCCGGAAGCGACCAGGGCCAGGGCGCGGCCGCGGCAACGGTCGAACCAGTGGCTCACATGCACCTGCAATGGCGAATTGAGGCAGGCATGGCCGAGTGCGCCCAGAATAAGGGCATAGGCGATATAGAGCGACCAGATGCCGCCCGAGGCGGCGACCGCATGGCCGATGCAGATCATGACGGAGCCGAACGCCACCACCCACCGCACGCCGATGCGGCTCGCGAGCCATCCCATCGCGATCGCGCCGAATCCGGCGCCGAGCACCGTCAACGATCCCGCCAGAGCCGGTCCCGTGCGCGCCACGCCGAGATCGCTGGCAACCGGCTTCATGGCGACCACCAGGATCCAGGGCGTGCCGCTGCTGATCATCAGGATCACCAGAACGGAACAGGCCACCACCCACGATGTGCGGGTCTCGATGCTGGGTCGCGGCCGCCAGTTGTGCAAGGTCCGGTGTTCCTCGGCATCAGGGAAGGGGGGGCGACAAAGGCGATGCGGCATGGTGGCCGATGCGCCCGCCCGGCATGACGCCGCCGCCGTGCCGCCGGCATCATACCACGCGCGAATCGGGACCTTAACGGGATAAATAACATCGTAATAAGCTAGAATATTGCAAGCAACGTCGAATCATCGTATGTTACCACCCGGCGATCCGGTGGCGTGGCCCTTTGCCATCCGCCCCATCGGAAAGGAGAGCGACCACCGCGGGCATCGCTGTATCGGCACCGCCTGATATCGGCGCCGGCCCCGGTTTGCCTGCCCTCCGATGGATCCGTTCGGCCCCGACGTCCAGCAAGGAAGGAGGCAAGCAGCATGTCCGGCAAGCAGCTGAAGCAGATCGCGATCTACGGCAAAGGCGGGATCGGCAAATCCACCACCACCTCGAACATCAGCGCCGCCCTCGTCGAAGCCGGCTACAAGGTGATGCAGTTCGGCTGCGACCCGAAGGCGGATTCGACCAACACCCTGCGCGGCGGCGAATACATCCCCTCGGTGCTCGACCTGCTGGCCGAACGCCGCCGCGTGGATGCGCACGAGGCGATCTTCCTCGGCTTCAAGGGTATCTACTGCGTCGAGGCCGGCGGTCCGGCCCCCGGCGTCGGCTGCGCCGGGCGCGGCATCATCACCGCGGTCGAACTGCTCAAGCAGCAGCAGATCTTCGAGGAGCTTGATCTCGACTTCGTGATCTACGACGTGCTCGGCGACGTGGTGTGCGGCGGCTTCGCCGTGCCGGTGCGCGAAGGCATCGCCGAACACGTCTTCACCGTGTCCTCGGCCGACTTCATGGCGATCTACGCCGCCAACAACCTGTTCCGCGGCATCGAGAAATACTCCAATTCCGGTGGCGCCCTGCTCGGCGGCATCATCGCCAACTCGATGAACACCGATTTCCATCGCGAAATCATCGACGACTTCGCCGCGCGCACGCAGACGCAGATCGTGCAGTACATCCCGCGTTCGCTGACCGTCACCCAGGCGGAGCTCAAGGGCAAGACCACCATCGAGGCCGCGCCGGATTCGCCGCAGGCCGATGTCTACCGCGAACTTGCCCGCCGCATCGCCGCGCATACCGAATCGAAGGTGCCGACCGCGCTCAATCCGCGCGAACTGCGCGAATGGTCGTCCGGCTGGGCCGATCAGCTCGTCGAAATCGAGCGCGCCGCCGAACGCGCGCGCGTGCCGGCCTGACGGAAAGGGGGCAGTCATGGCGATCAATCTTCGTACGGCGGCGGTCGAGACGCGCGAGCAGCGTCTCGGCACCATCATCGGCTGGGACGAGGGCAGCGCCGCTGCCCTCGCCGAGCAGTCCGATTTCTCGCGAGGCTGTGGCACGGGCTGTGGCCCGGGCACCAAGGGCAGCCGGATCTGCGAGCTGCAGAGCCCGTTCACCCAGGGCGGCAGTTGCAGCGAGCAGGTGGTGCAGGGACAGGCCGGATCCATTCTCGACGCCGTGCTGATCCAGCATTCACCGATCGGCTGCGCCGCCAACCAGGCCGCCAACAACACCAATTTCCGCAACACCCTGGCGCGCCGCGGCATGCAGGTGCGCAACATCACGGCGCTGTCGACCAACCTGACCGAGCGCGACATGGTCTATGGCGGGGTCGAGAAGCTGCAGGCCACCATCCGCGACGCGTATCAGCGGCATCATCCCCGGGCGGTGTTCATCGCCACCTCCTGCGCCACCGGGATCATCGGCGATGACGTGGAGACCGCCGCGCGCGAGGTCGAAGAGGAAATCGGCATTCCGGTGGTGCCGATCTTCTGCGAAGGCTTCAAGTCAAAGCACTGGAGCACCGGCTTCGATGCCATCCAGCACGGCATCCTGCGCCAGATCGTCCGGAAGAATCCGACGCGCCGGCAGGAGGATCTCGTCAATATCGTCATTCTCTCCGGCACCGACGTCTATACGCCGATGCTGGCGGAGCTGGGCCTGCGCGCCAATCTGGTGGTCAACCTCGCCACGGTCGAGCAACTGGAGGAGATGTCGGAAGCGGCGGCATCGGTCAGCTTCTGCTACACCCTGGCCAGCTACTTCACCGCGGCGCTGCAGCAGGAATTCGGTGTGCCCGAAGTGAAGGCACCGCAGCCTTATGGCTTCGCCGGAACCGATGCCTGGCTGCGGGCGATCGCCAAGGCCACAAACCGCGAGGAGGTGACCGAGGCCTATATCGCGCGCGAGCATGCGCGGGTGAAGCCGATCGTCGCGGAGCTGCGCGAGCAGCTCCAGGGCCTGCGCGGCTACGTGGCCATGGGGGCGTCGTTCGCCCATGGCGTGGTCGTGGTGTTGCGCGAGCTCGGCATCGAGGTGCCCGGCACCCTGGTGTTCCATCATGACCCGACCTATGACAGCGGGTCTCCCGAACGCGACACGCTGGGGCACCTGGTGGATGCGACCGGCGATGTCAATCTCTTCACCGTCGGCATCCGTCAGCACTATCAATTCTATAACCTGCTGCAAAGGGTGCACCCGGACTTCGTCGTGATTCGCCATGGCGGGTTGTCGCCGCTCGCCGCGCGGCTCGGCCTGCCTTCGCTGCAACTGGGCGATGCCAGCTTCCCGGTCGGCTATCAGGGCATCATCAATCTCGGCGCCGAGATCCTGGCGGTGCGGGGCCAGCGCAAGTTCCACGAGGATCTGGCGGCGCATACCTCGCTGCCGTACCGCCGGTCCTGGCTGGAACAGAGCGATCCCTTCGCGCTCGCCCGCACGGTTGCCGGCTGAGGGGGGCGCGTCATGGTCACAGCGTTGAAGCCCCGGGCTGGCCAGTTGCCGGAGGCCAATGACCAGGGGGGAGCGATCGAGCAGGCGCGCTATGTCTGCGCGCTGGGGGCGATGCAGACCGCGGCGGCGATTCCGCGGACCATTCCGATCACGCATTGCGGCCCCGGTTGCGCCGACAAGCAGCATAACGCCCTGAGCGGCGCCAATGGCTACCAGGGTGGTGGCTGGGGCGGCGCCGGCGTCGCGCCCAGCAGCAACGCCAGCCAGCGGGAGGTGATCTTCGGCGGGACCGAGCGGCTGGAGGAACTGATCGAGGCCAGCCTGAAGATCCTGGATGCGGATCTGTTCGTGGTGGTCACCGGCTGCATTCCTGACCTGGTCGGTGATGATGTCGGCTCCGTGGTGCGCGGCTTCCAGAACCGTGGCGTGCCGGTGGTCTATGCCGAGACCGGCGGATTCCGCGGCAACAATTTCACCGGCCACGAGGTTGTGATCCGGGCGATCATCGACCAGCTCGTCGGTCCGTACAAGGGCCCGCGCGAGCAGGGGCGGGTGAACCTGTGGTCTCTGTTGCCGTACCAGAACACGTTCTGGCGCGGCGATCTGGAAGAAATCAAGCGGCTGCTGGAAGGCATCGGGCTGCGCGTCAACGTGCTGTTCGGCCCGGAATCGGCGGGGGTCGGCGAATGGCGGGCCATTCCCCAGGCCCAGTTCAACCTGGTGCTGTCGCCATGGCTGGGGCTGGAGACCGCCCGGCATCTGGAAGGCAAGTACGGGCAGCCGTTCCTGCATATTCCGGTATTGCCGATCGGCGCGAAGGAGACCGGCGAGGTGCTGCGCGAGATCGCTGCCTTCGCCGGGGTGGAAGGCAGCGCCGAGACATTCATCGCCGCCGAGGAGCGCCGGTACTACACCTACCTGGAAGCCTTCTCGGAGTTTTACTCGCAGTATCGCTGGGGATTGCCGGCGCGGTTCGCCATTGCCGCCGACAGCACCTACGCCCTGGCGCTCAGCAAGTTCGCGGTCCGTCAGTTGGGACTGTTGCCGGCGCGGCTGATCATCACCGACAATCCGCCCGAGGAACTGCGGGAGGCGATACGCGCCGCCTTCCAGGTGCTTGACCACGATGTCGCCGGCGAGATCGAGTTCATCGAGGACAGCTATCTCATCCATGAGCGTATCCGGACGGCGTCCTTCGGCCACAAGCCGCCGCTGATCTTCGGATCGAGTTGGGAACGTGATCTGGCCCGCGACCTGAAAGGCTTCCTCGTCGAGGTCGCCTTCCCGACCTCCTACGAAGTCGTGCTGGCACGGTCCTATGCCGGCTATCGCGGGGGGCTCGCGCTGCTGGAACGCATCTACACGACCGTCGTCAGCCGCAACGCCTGACGCGCTTGCATCGGCATTCATCAGGATCAGGAGAAGACCTACGTGTCGCAGCTCAGCCTTGCCCTCGATACCGAAGACCTGGCTCAATACTACGAAGAGGTCAGCGCCAACCGCCAGTTCAGGGTTGGTACGGAACTTGTTGCGGCACTTGGAATCGCGCCGGGAGAGCGCGTGCTGGATGTCGGCAGCGGCACGGGCCTGCTGGCCGCGCATATTGCCACGCTGGTGCAGCCGGGTGGCACGGTGACCGGAATCGACCCCTTGCCGCTGCGCATTGCCCTGGCGCGGCAGAAGAATCTGGCGAATGCCCGTTTCGAGGTTGGCGACGCCAATGATCTGAGTGCCTTCGCCTCGGCGAGCTTCGATGTGGTTCTGCTCAACGCGGTCTTCCATTGGTTGCCGGAAAAGCGCGGTCCGCTGCACGGGTTTGCCCGCGTCCTGGCACCGGGGGGGCGCCTGGGCATCTCGACCGGCTCTCGCGAACACCGAGGGGCTCTGCAGACCATCAAGGCCGAGGTGCTCGCCCGCCCGCCATTCAACCAGTATCCGCAGGCCCGGGATGGCGTGCCGCACCACATCACGGCAGCGGAATTGCGGGATCTGCTGCAGGAGGCGGGGTTCATCATCCGCAGCCTGGAGATCGTGCCGACGCGGCATCTGCTTCCCGATGGCGATGCGGCGGTGCGTTTCTCCGAAGCCAGCTCGTTCGGCAATTTCCTCGGGCATCTTCCCGTGCAGATCCGCGAGCAGGCCAGGCAGGCCATCGTGGAGGAACTCGACCGTGGGCGTACGGACGAGGGAATCGTGCTGGGGGGCGCCCGGGTGGTGGCCATTGCCCACACGCCGTCCGCAGATGGCGCCCCGGCTCAGGCCTGAGCCGGGCGCCGGTGGCAAAAATACATATTATGGACGTGCATAAAGATAATCTGCTTGCCAAGCGGGTGGATGCTGCCTATGGTGTGACGGCGAAGATCACACCGGTGCGGTGTAACTGAGCGTTTCCTCTCTCAAAACTTGGCGGCGCTTCGGCTCCGCCTTTTTTTTTGCCGGTCTGGCCAGAAGGCGGAAAAAGCCTTGGCTGGCCAGCCAAGACACTACGGAATCAAGTTTAATCGTTGACTTACAGTAGCGGTACGTGGAATCATTTCCGTAGCTGAGTCGGTTTCGAGGCCTGTTCGGAGAACCCCGGGTTCATGCCGTATCGTGCAATCGCCATTCGCACCAACGCGTCCGTGCCGGATTCGGGGCGTGGCGGTGCCATGCCTCTCAGCGTGTCCATCTGCTGTCAGTGTCGGCGGAACCGCTCTCCCTGACGATTCGCCGGCCCACCTTCACAACAGCAATTCATGGCCTGGGCATCACGGTGTCCCGGGCAGGTTGCGCACCCAGGCCGGTCGTTCGCCACGGCCGGCTTTCCCGACGTCGATAAACGAGCAAGAGGGGTTTGATGCCTCACCGTCATTCCGGCCGCCGTGCCTTGTTACGGGCCGCCCTGGCTGCCGCGGCAGTTCCGATGGTCGTCCCCGGTGGCCGCGTTCTGGCGAGCAGCCGTTACCCGGTCTTGCCATCCGGTCTGCCCAACCCGGATATCTGCCGCGCCGCCGTCACGGCGCCCGTGGTCCTGCCGCAGCCACGCTCCCTGAAGCTGACCTGGAATGCCAACGCCATCTGCACGGTCGGCGTGCCGGTCGCCAGGGAGAAGGGCTTCTTCACCCGGCACAACCTTGATGTGGAAATGGTCAATTTCGGCGGCTCCACCGATCAATTGCTGGAGGCGATCGCCACCGGCAAGGCCGATGCCGGCGTCGGCATGGCCCTGCGCTGGCTCAAGCCGCTGGAGAGCGGCTTCGACGTGAAGATCGCCTCCGGCATCCACGGCGGGTGCCTGCGCCTGTTCACCCGTCCCGGCAACGGGATCGCGCGCCTGGCCGACCTTCGCGGCAAGACCATCGGCGTTTCCGATCTGACCGCCCCGGATCGCAACTTCTTCGCGATCCTGCTGCAGCAGGCCGGTATCGATCCGGCGCGCGAGGTGGAGTGGCGCGTATTCTCCGCCGACATTCTGCCGGTGGCCTTGCAGAAGAACGAGATCCAGGCCTTCAGCCTGGGGGATCCGCTCGGCTGGCTTGCCCGTGAGCGGGACGGGCTGGTGGAACTGGCCACCAATCTTTCCGGCGCTTACCAGAATCGAGTCTGCTGCATCCTGGGCGTGCGTGGCAGCCTGATCCGCCAGGAACGTGAGACGGCGGTGGCACTGGTGCAGGCGCTGCTGGATGCGCAGGCCTGGGTGGTCGCCAATCCCGACGCCGCAGCCGCCGTGTTCGCGCCCTATGCCAAGGCACGGCCGGAGCAACTGGCGGCGATGCTGCGCAGCCAAACCCATGCCCACGCCCCATTGAACGCCGATCTGCGGCACGAAATCGCCCTCTATGCCAGCGAACTGAAGCAAGTGGCGGTGATCAAGCCGGGGACCGACCCCGCACGCTTCGCCGAACGCGTGACGGTCGATCTGCTTTCCTGACAGGAGAACGAACATGAGCGCAACCGCGGGTATCAGTCCCGCTTCCGACCAGAACGTCGATGTGTTGATCGTGGACGTGCCGCGGCCCGTCCCGTTGCTGGCCATCGCAGGCCTGGCCTGGTTCGCGGTCGCCGCCCTGGTGCTTGGTCTTCCGAACGTACAGGAAGTGGAGCGTACCTGGCTTCTGGCGGTGCTGTCGGCCAGCACCGGGGGCGTGCTCCTGGTGCTCTGGGCCGGTGGCTTCATCGTGCCGCTGCTGGCGCGAACGGGGCGCTGGGCCGCCTGGTCCCTGGCGATCGCCGTCTGGCTTGCCGCGTGGGAACTGGTCACGGCGAAGTACGACCTGCTGCCACTGCCCTTCTTCGCCTCGCCGCAGGCCTTCGTCGAGGTCTACACCGATGACGCGCCGCGCCTGCTCGATTGCCTGTGGCGATCCCTGCTGCTTCTCGGCAAGGGCTATGCCATTGGCGCCGCGGTAGGCTTCCTGTCGGGGGTTGGCCTGGGCTGGTCGACGCGGATCGGCTACTGGGTTCACCCGGTGCTGCGCCTGATCGGCCCGCTGCCGGCAACCGCGTGGATTCCACTGGCCTTCTTCGTCTTCCCGACCAGCGGCAGCGCCAGCGTCTTCCTGATTGCGCTGGCAACCTGGTTCCCGACCACGGTGCTGACCTGGTCCGGTGTCTCGGCGGTGCAGACGGCCTATTACGACGTGGCCCGCACGCTCGGCGCCAGCCAGCGCTTCCTGGTCCTGAAGGTGGCGATCCCGGCGGCCCTGCCGCATGTCTTCGTCGGCCTGTTCATGGGGCTCGGTTCTTCCTTCGCCGTGCTGGTGGTCGCCGAGATGCTGGGGGTGAAGTCCGGGCTCGGCTGGTACCTGCAATGGGCGCAGGGCTGGGCCGCCTACGCTAACATGTATGCCGCGCTCTTCATCATGGCGGTGATGTGCTCGGCGCTGATCACGCTGCTGTTCCGTGCGCGGGATCGGCTGCTGGCCTGGCAGAAGGGTCTGGTGCAATGGTGAGTGCAGCCCTCGAACTTCCAGAAGTGTCGGCACCGGCACCGGTCGTGTCCAAGGGGGGCGCCGCGCTCTCCGTGCAGGGCGTCAGCCATGGTTTCGTCCTGAACAAGGAACTGCTCCGGGTGCTGCAGGACGTGACGCTGACGGTCGAGCCGGGCGGCTTCGTCGCCCTGCTGGGGCCGTCCGGCTGCGGCAAGTCGACCCTGCTGCGCCTCGTGGCCGGGCTCGATGCCCCGCGTCGCGGTCGGTTGCTGGTCGATGGCGAAGTGGTGACGAAGCCAGATCCCTCCCGCGTCGTGGTATTCCAGGACCCCACGCTGTTTCCCTGGCGCACCGTCTGGCAGAATGCGGCGCTTGGACTGGAAGCGCAGGGCCTGCTGAAAGGACATCGCAACCGGGTCGACGACGTGCTGTCACTGGTTGGCCTTGCCGAGTTCGCCGGGGTCTATCCGCATCAACTCTCGGGCGGCATGGCGCAGCGTGCCTCGCTGGCCCGGGCGCTGGTGAACGATCCGCGGCTGCTGATCCTCGACGAGCCGCTGGGCAAGCTCGACAGCCTGACGCGGCTGGCGATGCAGGGCGAAATCACGCGGCTGTGGCAGCAACGTGGCTTCACCGTGCTCATGGTCACGCATGACGTGGAAGAAGCCCTGTTGATGGCCCAGCGGGTGATCGTGTTCAGCGATCGTCCCGCCACCATCCGGGCCGATCTGCGAGTGGATCTCGCCTATCCGCGTCGCCGCGATCATCCCGAGATCCTGCGCCTGCGCCGCGAGGCGCTCGGCATGCTCGGGCTCGAGGCGACCTGGTAGAAGGACAGGGCAGGCGGAAGCGGACAACGGGCATGAACGCCTGTTTCCGCTTCCGCCGTCACCTCCCGCGCCATCGGGGGGTGGGAGGGCCGCCCTCCATAATATGCTAAAATACTTCGTTATTTTTTCATAAAACATCAGAGATTCGTTTGTTGCTATTGATGAACACCTGAAAGCGGTACATTCTCCGCCTGGTCGCGCCATCGCTCCTGCCGGGAGCCGCGCGCGGCTGCCTTCAGGAGACATCAGCATGACGCGCCAAGGCGGGGAGATCCCCGCGACAATCCAGTCAGAGACGCAGGATGCCGTTCGGACCAGCCCGGTCCTGCGTCGCGGCTTCATCGGGGGGATGGCCGCCGGCATTGGCCTGCTGGCGGGCGTGGCGGCCCGGCCCTCCGCGAGCTACGCCGGTTCGCGCGGTGCGGCAGCCCTGCCGCGGGATCTGCTCGACAGTTCGATCTGCCGCGTTGCCGCCGTAACCGAAACGCCGGCGCCGCTGGCGGGACCGCCGCGTCATCTCCGCTTTGCCTATAACGGCACGGGCATCTGCACCGCGGCTGTGCCGGTTGCGCTGCATCGCGGCTATTTTGCCAAGCAGAATCTGGAAGTGGAGTTCGTCCAGCTCGCGGGTTCGACCGACCAGATGCTGCAGGCCCTGGCCACCGACAAGGCGGATGTCGGCGCCAGCATGCTGCTGAACTGGCTCAAGCCGCTGGAGCAGGGTTTCGACGTCAAGCTGACCACCGGCCTGCATGGCGGATGCACCCGCCTGCTGGTGCGTCGCGATTCCGGCTTCACCGGCATCACCGACCTCAAGGGCAAGACCATCGGCGTATCCTCCCTTGCCGGTTCGCCGCGTCATTTCTTTGCCATTCTGCTGTCGCGCCACGGCATCGACCCGGACACGGGCGTGAACTGGCGGGAATTCCCGGCCGACCTGCTGCCGGTGGCGCTGCAGCGCGGCGAGGTGCAGGCCTTGGCCGATTCCGATCCGGCCGTCTGGCTCACCCGGCTGCGCAGCAACGGGGAACTGGTGGAACTCGCCTCCAACCTCTCGGAGAACTACGCGACCTTGTCCTGCTGCACGCTCGGCGTCCGCGCGGCGCTCTACCGTGATGAGCGGGCCACGACCGCGGCGCTCACGCGGGCGATGCAGGCAGCCGCGCACCACGTCGCCACCCAGCCGGACGACGCGGCCGAGATCTTCTCCAAATACACGCCCAAGGTGCCGGTGACGGAGCTTGCGGCCATGTTGCGCAGCCACACCCACGATCATGCCCCGGCCGGGGCGGTGCTTCGCCGCGAGGTCGTGCAGATCACGAGCGACCTCAAGCGTGCACGCATCATCAAGCCGTCGACCGATCCGGTGAAGCTCGCCGATCGCGTGGTCGTCGACGTGCTGAGCTGATCATCACAACAACCGGGGACCGGGACGGCAGGCATGAAGACAGAATCGATCGTTGGCACGGCAAGCTGGAAATATGCGCCGCCGGATCCGGTCATCGGCTTTGATATCGGCTCGCGCGGATCGAAAGGCGTCCTGCTGACGCCCGATGAGATCCACACCGCCTTTATCCCGACCGGCCTGTACATGCAGGAATCCGCGGACGAGTTGCTGACGCGCCTGCTGCAGCAGGCACGGCTGCGCCGGCGTGACGTCGCCTACATCGTCGGCACCGGCTATGGCCGGATCTCGCTGAAATACGACGATATCCCGTATCAGGTCGTGACCGAGATCACCTGCCATGCGATGGGCGCCCATGCGCTCAATCCGGGCACCCGCACGATCATCGACATCGGTGGGCAGGACTCGAAGGCGATCAAGGTCGACCCCGCGACCGGCAAGGTCGTGGAGTTCGTCATGAATGACAAATGCGCCGCCGGCACCGGGCGCTTCCTCGAAAAGGCGGCGGTGCTGCTCGGGCTGGAGCTGCACGAGCTTGGGCCGGTGGCGCTGGAGGCGACGGAACCGGCGCCGATCAGCAGCCAGTGCGTGGTCTTCGCCGAGTCCGAGATGATCTCGCTGCGGGCACGCGGCGAACGGGTGGGTGATACGGCCGCGCGCGCCAATATCGCCGCCGGGATTCACTTCGCCTCGGCGCGCCGGGTCCGCTCGCTGCTCGGCCGGGTAGGGATCGAGCCGGAACTCGTGTTCACCGGTGGCGTGGCCAACAATGTCGGGATGTGGCATGCGCTCGAGGAACTGATCGGCGCCAAGTTCACGCGCAACCCGATCGACATGATCTATGCCGGTGCGCTGGGGGCCGCGGTGCATGCCGGCCGCTTCCACACCGCCGCCCTGGCGGCGGGCACGGCAAAGCGGCGGCGGACCCGCAGCGTTGCAGCCGCTCCGAAGCGGAAGGCGCCCGTGCGCGCGTCGCGCTGCGCCGGCAGCGAAACACCGAAATCCCTAGCAGAGGTGGAGTGAGCATCATGGCGACACCACGCACGGCTGAGCCTTCGCTCAGTCCCGACCTGTTGCCGATCCATGCGCTGATCGAGGCCGAGCAGAGCGCCTTCATCGACAAGCAGGATGACACGAAGCGGGCCGGATATTTCTGCGCCTATACGCCGCCGGAACTGCTCAATGCGGCCGGGCTGCGCCATGCGCGCCTGTTCAAGGCCGGCGACCCCGACATCGTGGCCCAGGGCGAGCGCTACACCCAGAGCGTCTTCTGCGACTTCAGCAAAAGCTGCATCGGCGGCTTCGACCAGAAGAACGGCGATCCCTTCTATCGGGCCGTCGACAAGCTCTACAATTTCCACACCTGCGCTTCGATGAAGCGGGCGTCGGAGCTGATCGAGCGCTGGGTTCCGACCACGCTGCTGAACCTGCCGCGCCTGCGCGACCAGGCGGAGTCGCGCGGCTTCTTTCGCGATGAAATCGTCCATTTCCGCAATGACGTCGCGGAACTGGCCGGTCGGTCCATCACCGAGGACGATATCCGGGCCCAGATCGTCCTGTTCAACAAGGCCCGGCAACTGATCCGGAAGTTCTCGGAGCTGCGCAAGCAGCCGATTCCGCCGTTGTCCGGCAAGGACTTCCTGGAACTGGTGCGCGGCTATTATTACCTTCCCCCGGAAAAGCTGCTGCCTGTCTACGAGAAGCTGTACCGCAAGCTGAGCCGGGCGAAGCGCAAGGGCGCCCCGCCGGTGCGGCTGATGATCTCGGGCAGCATCGTGGCGGACGGTGACCGCCGCCTGGTGGAGCTGATCGAGGACGAGATCGGCGCGCGCGTCGTGGTCGAGGATCACTGCACCGGGCTGCGGCCGTTCACCCATACGCTGCGCGAGGACGGCGATCCGTTCCAGGCGCTGGCCGACGGCTATCTCGACCAGGCGCCCTGCGCCCGCATGAAGCCGCTCGATGACAGCGTCGAGTTCTCCGGGAAGCTGGCGCAGGAATACGCGGCGGACGGCGTCGTGTTCGTCTACCTCAAGTTCTGCGCCTGCTACGGCGTCACCAAGCTGGAGTTCCTCAGCCACTTCCAGAAGCTCGGCATTCCGGTGCTGGAAATTTCCAGCGACTATTCGCAGAGCGATCACGGGCAGCTCAAGACGCGCCTGGAAGCCTTCGTCGAGATCCTCAATGACCGCCGGGCCGAAGCCGTGGCCGCCTCGGCCGCCGAGTGACCCGAGGAAAAAGGAACACATCCCATGGGTGACGTGCTTGCACTCGATCCCCGGTCCGGTCATGCGACCCACGGTCCTGACCGTGCCGGCGTGGACTCGAAAGGTCTGAAGGCGCTTGAGGCAATCGCCAGCAACTACTCGCTGGACAGCATCTACAAGCAGGCCGATGCGGGAAAGCAGGTGATCTGGGGCGGATGGAGCTGGGAATCACCGCTGATCTTCGCCTGCGACACCATCCCGGTCGGCTATGACCAGCTCTGGGCGATCGACAGCCGCAAGTCGGAAGCCATCGCCGAGGACCATTTCCAGGTGCCGGGCGAGTTCTGCTCGATGATCAAGGCCATGCTCGGCCGCCTGCACACGGATCGCGAGCAGAAGATCAAGCGCATCCTGCATTTCGGGTCCGGCTGCGAGCCGATCAATTCGGTGCTGGAACTGGCCAGGCGGGATGACTACGACATCCATATCATCGACACGGTGTCGGCGTTCCGGCTGCAGGAGAAGCGTGAGCACGGCATCGCCTTCCTGGTGCACGAGCTGCAGCGGATTTCCCGCTGGCTGACCGGCAAGCCCGCCGACGAGGCGCGGGTGGCGGAGGAAATCCGCCGCAAGAACAGCGTCATCCGCAAGGTCCGGCGCGTCCTGGAACTGCGGGCCCGGCATCCGCTGTTCATCCCGGGCAGCCACACCAAGCAGATCTTCATGGGGGCGATGCACAGCTACGGCGATCTCGATGCCTTCGGCGCCGTGCTGGACCAGTTGATCGCGGAGCTCGAGGAGCTGGAGATCAACAAGCTGCCGAGCAGCTATATCCCGCTGGTGGTGGCCGGCAGCATCGGCAACCAGCGCATCTTCGACGCGATCGAGGAGTCGAACGGGGCCATCGTCGGCTGGGTGTATCACGGCACGCACGAGTACCGTGAAGACGTTCCGCCGCTGGAATCCCTCGCGCATTTCGTGCTGGACGCGCAGGGGCGTGGCGACCTGGGCGAGGCGGTGGGGGCGTCGGTCGCCTACCGGCGCATCCTGGTCGAGGAAGAGGTGCGCAAGACCGGCGCGCGGGGGATCATCTCCTCGTCGGTGATCGGCTGCCCTTACGCGAGCCTGATGCAGCAACTGGAACGCGATCACTTCAAGGAGCTCGGTGTGCCGCTGATTGCGCTCGAGACCGATGTGCACCGGGAGCCGCCGACCGAGGAGCAGATCATGCGCATCAAGGCCTTCATCGAAATGTTGTCCTAGGTCATGACGGGCATCCTCGTGCCGGTGCCGGAGGCCGACATCGACCGCCTGATCGCGGAGGATGTCGGATTCGGCGACCTGACCACCACGGCGCTGGGAATCGGGGATGTCCCGGCCGTCATCCGCTTCACCGCGCGCCATCCTTTGGTCGCCTGTGCGACCGAGGAGGCGTCGCGGATCCTCACCCGGCTCGGGGCCAGCGTCCGTCTGCTGGTGCGCTCGGGCCGGGCCGTCGATCCGGGGACGCTGCTGCTGGAAGCACACGGATCGGCGGCGGTTCTGCACGCGGGTTGGAAGGCGGCACAGACCCTCGTGGAATGGGCTTCCGGTGTCGCCAGCGCGGTGCATGACCTGCGTCAGGCTGCGACGGCGGTTGCGCCGGGGATCGTGGTGGCCTGCACGCGCAAGGCGAGCCCGCTGAGCCGGGGGCTGTCGATCAAGGCGGTGCTCGCCGGTGGGGGAACCATGCACCGCACCGGGCTGTCCGATACGGTGCTGGTGTTTCCCGAGCATCGTGTCTTCCTGCCGGCGACCGACCCGGCGGACCTGGTCGGCCGGCTGCGCGGCGCCGTTCCGGAGCGCCGGATCGTTGTCGAGGTGAACGACGCGGAGACGGCGCTGCGCTTTGCCGCGGCGGGGGCCGATGTGCTGCAACTGGAAAAGTTTACGCCCGAGGAGGTGTCGGAGGTGGCCAGGGCGCTGGCGCGTCTGCCGCATCCGCCGGTGCTGGCGGCCGCGGGCGGCATCAACGTCGGCAACGCCGCCGCCTATGCGGCATCGGGCGCCGGAATCCTGGTGACGTCCTGGCCCTATACGGTCGGGCCGCGGGATGTCCAGGTGCGGCTTGGACCGGAAGCGGCGGTCGACTCCTGAACGCGCCTGTCTGATCGGGGGCTGCCGCTAATGGCAGATCCCCCATCCCCCGGCGATGAGCGCCGTCAGGGGAGCGTGGCTGAGGTCGAGGATGGCGGTGATGCGCCGGGTCGCGCCGTCCACCACCACGATGCTGGCGGGATCGCTGATGGGCAGGTACAGCTTGCGGCTATCCGCCGTGACCGCGCCGCGCAGCGGCGTGCCGGGAAGCCCGATCGCTCCCGCGGGGCGTAGCGTGTCGAGGTCGAAGATCAGCAGTTTCCGTGCCGCCCGGCTTGGCACGAAGGCGACGCTGTCGAGCCAGGCGCTGTAGACGCCGTTCATGTCCGCGGCCGCCTTGAGCACGGCCGATTCTTCAAGCCGTTCGGCGCGAAAGATCGTCAGCGTGGCTGCGGTGTTGTTGGGAACCAGCAGGTAGGTGCCGGTGCCTGAGGGAAAGATGCCTGTTGCACCGGCGCCGGAGGCAAGCCGGGCGGCAAGGCGACCTTCCTCCAGGTCGAAAACGCCGATCTGTCCGCCATCCTGTGGTTGTACCAGCAACCGTCTCCCGTTCGGGGTGCGGGCGAGGGCGGTGATGCCGCCGTGCAGCGGCTGCGTGGAGATCTCGTGGGTCAGCCTGGCATTGGCCACATCGACCACGCCGATGCCGGCCATGCCCTCGGCGGCCACGAAGATCATCGTGTCCTGTTCGGCGAACATGACATCCCGCAGCGGGGGCAGGCCTGTTACCACCGACAGGAGCCTGTCCTCGTTCAGGTCGATCAGGGCGATCTGGCCGGCGGCCGGATCGGCGGCTGCAAGCAGGCGTCCGGTCACCCCGAGCGACAGCGTCCGGGCGGGCAGGGGCAGATCGATCGTGACGGACTCACCGGTAAAGACATCCACCACGCTGATCCGCGGCGACTGGCCATCCGTGGCCACCAGCTTGGCGCGCTCGCGGCTGACCAGAACCTGTCGCGGAATGACGCCCAGCGTCAGGACATCGACGATGCGATCGGTGTCGGCATCGATGATGGTGGTCGTCGGTGTGGCCACGCCTGGAACGAAGACATAGCGGCGAATGTCGAACAGCGCGGGATCGGTGCCGGCCAGGCGTGCTGCCGCAGGCCGCGCCGCCAATGCTACGGCGCCGAATGCCAGCGCCCGGCGTCGGGAAAACGCACGCGTCATCTGCAGGCAGCGTCGCGTTGCTTCACCCGGGCCTTGGTCACGGCACGATTCCTTGACATGCGATGGCGGAAATTCAGTGCGGAACTGCATTCTCATTGATTCCACTGCAGGATAGCGCAGTCAATATAACTTATCTTGCGGGATCGTGGTTTGGCGCCTGCCCATCATCGTGACCAGCGGTGCGGCGTGGCCGGGCCTGTCCCGGCCATCCCTATGCGCATTTTCAGTCGTAAAAAATTCATTGCACGCGGGAGAATGGTTTTTTATCCTTTGACACAGGAGCCGCGGCGTCGACCCAGCTTCCCTGGGCCCCCATCCGCCTGGAGGCATGCTTTGCTCTCCGGGCCGCGTCAGATGCCTGAAGCTTCGCCCTCACCGTCTGCGTGGCTGTACCCGGAGGTTTTCACGTGAGCGCCGTCGATGTTCTGGGCCAGGGTTTCACGCCCGGCCTGTCCCGTGGTGCCAATGCCGGCTGCGGCAGGAAGGCGATGGTGATCGGATGCATGGTCGTCACGGCTCAGCGGAGGATGGCTGCCGGCGGTGCGATCGGCGCCACAGTCCCGGCACGGCGATACGCCCCCACAGGCTGTGCCTGAGCCGTCGGAATCGGAGGGAACAGAGCGATGCCCAGCATCAAGGATGTCATCGATCCGGCTTTCGTGGATCGTATCACCGCCAGCACCGTGCTGGGAATCGACATTGGCTCGCGCGCCGCGAAGGCGGTGCTGCTGCATGACGGCCAGGTGTTCTTCGCCCAGGTCGCGACCGGCGTGAACATGCAGGTCACCGCCGACGAACTGCTCGAGGACGTGCTCGCCAGCGCCGGCCTCGCGCAGGACGACATCGACTACATCGTCGGCACCGGGTATGGCCGCATCGCGCTGCAGTTCACCCGCATCCCCAGCGAGATCGTCACCGAGATCTCCTGTCATGCGATGGGGGCGCATTTCCTCAATGCCGCCACCCGCACGATCATCGATATCGGCGGCCAGGATTCGAAGGCGATCCAGGTGGATCCCGATACCGGCAAGGTCGCCAAGTTCATCATGAACGACAAATGCGCCGCCGGCACCGGGCGTTTCCTCGAAAAGGCGGCGGGGTTGCTGGATTTCGCCGTCAAGGAGATCGGCACGGCTTCACTGCAGGCGCAGAGCCGCCCGCTGATCAGCAGCCAGTGCACGGTCTTCGCCGAATCCGAAATCATCTCGCTGCGGGCCCGCGGCCTGCCGCGCGAGGACATCGCGGCGGGCATTCACTTCGCCTCGGCGCGGCGGGTGCGCAACCTGGTCAGCAAGGTGCCGCTGCAGGAAGACCTGGTCTTCACCGGCGGCGTCTCCAACAACAGCGGCATGAAGCACGCCCTGGAAGTGCTGATCGGCTTCCCGATCCGGCCGACGCGGGTCGATGCCGTCTATGCCGGGGCTCTTGGCGCCGCCATCTACGCCCAGCAATTCGCCGGTGAGCAGCGGCAGGCGCAGGTTCGCGTGCAGCGCCCCGCCGGTACCGATCTTGCCGACATCACCGAACGCATCGCCCAGGCCGAGGCCTATTTCATCGCTCGCACGGACACCAAGAAGGCGGCCTATCTCTGCAACTACGTGCCGGTGGAACTGCTCGGCGCCTCCGGGGCGGCCTATATCCGCCTGCTGAAATGCGGCACGGCGGAGGATGTCTCCCGCGGCGAGCGCATCACCAAGGCGGTGTTCTGCGATTTCACCAAAGCGGTGCTGGGGCAGTTCGAGACCAAGGCACCGATCAACAACGCCGTCGATCAGGTCTTCACCTTCTACACCTGCGACGCGATGCGGGCCACCTCACAGGCGATCGACAATTTCTACCGTCCGTCGCGCGGCTACATCGTGCCGCGCAACGCCACGGAAGAAGGGGCCCGCAATTTCTTCCGCTCCGAGATCCTCAGCTTCCGCCGCGACCTCGAGAAGCTGACCGGGCACGAGATCCATGACGAGGACGTGCAGGCGCAGATCCGCCTGTACAATCGCGTCCGCGCGCTGGTGCGCGACATTTCCGCCCTGCGCAAGCGCCGCAATCCTCCGCTCGATGGCCGCGCCTTCCTCGAGATCACCCGTGCCGCCGCGACGCTGGAAGCCGAGGAACTGATCCCGCTGCTGGAAGAGGTGCAGGGCCGCCTCGCGCGCGTGCCGGACGAAGGCCCGCGGCGACTGCGCCTGCTGATGTCGGGCGGCATCATCGCCGATGGTGACCGGCGGGTGCTCGACATGGTGGAAGACGAGATCGGCGCCGTCATCGTCGCCGAGGATCATTGCACCGGCCTCAGCCCGTACTACCAGGACACCGACCCCAACGGGGATCCCTGGCGCGCGCTTGCCGATGCCTATCTCGACCGTGCCCCCTGCGCCCGCCAGGTGCCGCTGGAGCGGCGGATCCAGTTCTCGGTTGACCTGGCGCGCGAATACAAGGTGGACGCCGTGCTGTTCACCTACCTGAAGTTCTGCCCCTGCTACGGCCTGACCAAGGGCAAGTTCATCGCGGCCTTCCAGGAGGCGGGCATCCCGGTGCTTGAACTCGGCACCGACTATTCGCAAGGGGACCTGGGCCAGATCAAGACACGCCTCGATGCGTTCATCGAGGTCCTGACCGAGAAGGCGGATATCTGACATGGTACCGGAAGGCGTGAGCACCGATGTGGACGGGCTGACCCTGCGCGATCTGGCGCGGGTGGGCCAGGGCACCCACACCGGACCGATCCAGACCAGCGAGGCGCTGGAAAGCCAGCTTGCCTACATCGCCGAAACCCGGCATGCGCACGGCTATTCCCGTGCGGTGGACCGTCTGTTCGAACTGGTGCTGAGCTACGTCCAGGACGCCGAGGATGCCTGGCGGCGCGGCGAGAACGTCGCCTGGATCAGCGCCCCGCTGATGCCGATCTATTACGCCAACGGCGTACTGGCGATCCCGCTGAGCGAACTGGCACGGCTTGGTTCGGTGGACGCGCTTGCCGCGGCCGAGGATTACTTTCAACTGCCCAAGGAATCCTGCTCGATGGTGGGCTCGATCCTGGGCGAGTTCTACCTGCGCAGCGGCCGCACGCCGCCGCGCATGGTGGTCTACAACGCGCAATGCGAGCCGCTGAACCTCGCCTGGGAACTGCTGAAGGGCGAAGGCTACGAGGTCTTCCGCGTCGAGTCGGTGAATCGCCCGAACGCCGAGGACGACCCGGAGCGCGTCGCCCAGTTGCAGGCCTTCCTCATCGACGAGATCCGGCGCCTGTCGCTCTGGCTCACCGGCAAGCCGATCGACGAGGCCCGGCTGGGGGCGGAAATCGTGCGTTCCAACCGCATCATCGGCAAGATGCGGCGCATGTTGCGGCTGCGGGTGCAGAACCCGCTGTATATCCGCAGCCTGGCGACGGTCTACATGCTGGCAGGCATGTCGACCTATTACGGCAAGCCGGAACAGTACGAGGAAACCCTCGACCTGCTGATCGAGGAACTGGAAGCCAACGCCGCGGCGCCGATCCCGCACGAGAAGGTGGTGCGCCTGGCCTGGGTGGGCGGGCGCGGGCAGGAATTCGGCGTCTACAAGACGCTCGACGATGCCGGTGGCGCGGTTACGTCATGGCATTCGGCCGATGACTGGACGCGTGACTACCGCACCGACCTGCCGCCGCTGCAGGCCTTCGCCGATTACCTGATCACCGCGCGCACGCTCGGTTCGCCGGTGCGCCAGCGCAAGCGCATCGAGGAGTACCTGCCGGAATTCGGCGCCAGGGGGATCCTGTTCTACGGCTATATCGGCTGTTCCTTCGGCAGCGTGCATCGCGAGATCCAGGCCGAGTATTTCCAGCGCCTCGGCTATCCTTCCATCTTCCTTGAAGGCTCGTTCCAGGTCGGGCCGCCGACCGGGCAGATGCTGACGCGGGTGCGCGCCTTCGTCGAGATGCTGTCGCGCTGACCACGCCGGTCACGGCAGCGTGATATTTTAAGGCGCTATTTCAGACCGTTGAATATCTTGACTGCTGTGTGTCGTGCGTAGAACTCTTTGGTGTCGGCAGCATCTCCTGCCGACACCAATTTTTCGCCACGCTGGCGCCCCGCGGCGGTTCGGCCGCGGGGCGTGGCCGTTCCGGCTTGCCGCTGGCGGCCGGACCATCATCCAAAACCATGAAACGGGGGATCACATGACCATCACGAAAGGGGCCCGGCGCACCCGCCTTGCGGGGGAACCGGCATGACGCGCCCGCTCGACTTCCTCTGGTTCCTGCCGACCAGCGGCGACGGGGCGCATCTCGGCTCGGCGATCGGCCAGCGGCCGGCCAGCAACCGCTACCTGCGGGAAATCGCGCAGGCCATCGACCGGCTCGGCTATTACGGCGTGCTGCTGCCGACCGGGCGGGGCTGCGAGGATGCCTGGATCACCGGCGCCTCGATCGTCACCCATACCGAGCGGCTGAAATTCCTGATCGCCCTGCGCCCGGGCGTCACGTCCCCGGGGGAATCGGCCCGCCAGGCGGCGGCGTTCGACCGGCTCAGCAACGGGCGGCTGCTGCTCAATGTCGTCGCCGGCGGCAATCCGGCGGATCTGGCCGGGGACGGGCTGTTCCTTGGCCATGACGAGCGCTACGAGCAGGCGGGGGAGTTCCTGCAGATCTGGCGTGGCCTGATGCAGGGCCGGACGGTCGATTTCGAGGGCCGCTACCTGCGTTCACGTGGTGGCAAGCTGGTTTTTCCGCCGGTGCAGGCGCCCTATCCGCCGCTCTATTTCGGCGGGTCCTCGCCGCCGGCGCACCAGCTCGCGGCCGAGCAGGCGGATGTCTATCTCACCTGGGGCGAACCGCCGGCGCAGGTGGCCGAGAAGATCGCCGATGTGCGCCGGCGCGCCGCCCGCGTCGGGCGGACGCTGCGCTTCGGCATCCGCCTGCACCTGATCGTGCGGGAGACCGACGAGCAGGCCTGGGCCGCGGCGGATCGCCTGATCGCCCATCTCTCGGACGACGTGATCGCCGCGGCCCAGCACAGGCTGACGGCAGACTCCGATTCCGAAGGCCAGCGGCGCATGGTGGCGCTGCATGGCGGCGACCGCGGCCGGCTGGAGATCAGCCCCAATCTGTGGGCCGGGGTCGGGCTGGTGCGGGGCGGGGCCGGCACGGCGCTGGTCGGCTCGCCGGCGACGGTGGCCGCGCGCATCGAGGAATATCGCGCGCTCGGCATCGACACCATCGTGGCCTCGGGCTTCCCGCATCTGGAGGAAGCCTACCGTGTCGCCGAATGGCTGTTCCCGAGGCTCGACCTGTCGACCGGACCGGCGGAGCAGCATCTGGTGAACCCGGCCGCGATCTTCGCCGGCGGCGGCGCCCTTTCGGCGAACGCGCCGGAATTCGCGGGGGCGCGCTGATCGCGGCTCCGGCCCCGTCCGGTGCCGCGGTGCCGCGGTGCCGCGGTGCCGGGCGGGGCCGTGGATCACGGCGTGGGGTGGATGTCGCCGCCCGCGTGATCGGGGCTGGCGCAATGGCCGTGGGTGTGGTCGGCGAGGGTTTCCAGGATGCGGCACTCGGCAGCGAGGCCGCCCCGGCAGGTTTCGGTCATGCGGGCCAGTTCGATCCGCAGCGCCTCCAGCCGGCGCAGCTTGTCCTCCACCATGGCAAGCTGGGCCGCGGCCAGGGCATGGGCTTCGTCACAGGCGCGGTCCGGGTGGTCGGACAGCCGCAGCAGCGCGCGCACGGCATCGAGCGGGAAGCCAAGCTCGCGCGCGTGCCGGATGAAATCCAGCCGCGCCAGGTGCGCCGCGCCGTAGATGCGGTGCCCGCCGCTGCTGCGTGCGGGCGGTGGCAGCAGGCCGACCTCTTCGTACCACCGGATCGTCTGCACCTTGCAACGGGTGCGCCGGCTGAGTTCGCCGATGCTCAGGGACACGGATTCCATGCCTGACAGTTAAACCCTGGGGCTTGAATCTCAAGTCGCTGGAGGTCCCATAACCCTGGGGAGCCTGCAGGAGCCTCCCCATGCCCGACCATTCCCCCACGCCTGTTGCCCCGGATGCCGCCGGAACCCGCCTGTCCTGGCGGGTGGAGGGCATGGATTGCGCCTCCTGCGTCGCCAAGCTGGAGCGGGCGGTGGAACGCCTGCCCGGTGTCGGCACGGTCCAGGTCAATCTGATGGCCGAGCGGCTGACCATCACTGGCGCGTCTGCCGCGCTCGTGCCGGAGGCGGTGGAGCGGCAGGTCACGGCCCTTGGTTTCCACCCGACGCGGCTGCTGGCTGCCCCGGTCACGGTGCCGGGGATCGCCGGCGAGGAGGGCGCCTGTCGTCCGGACTGTGGCTGCGGGCACGATCACGGCCATCGTCACGATCATGCCCACCATCATCACGATCACGACCATCACGGCCACGCTCACCGCGACGCCGCTGCTGTGCATACGCATGCGCATGCTGCCGCGGCGGGCGAGGCCATGCCGGCCATGGACGCGCCTTGGTGGCGCAGCGGCAAGGCCGGGCTGGTTGCGGTGCTTGGCGGGCTCATCGCCGTGGCCTGGGGCCTGGCGCAGGTATTTCCTGACGCGGCGTACTGGGTCTACCTGGTCGCAACCCTGGTCGCCCTGTTTCCCTTCGGCCGGCGTGCGCTGCGCCTGGCGCGCGCCGGCAGCCCGTTCTCCATCGAGATGCTGATGAGCCTGGCGGCGCTCGGTGCCGTGGCGATCGGCGCGGCCGGGGAGGCGGCGGTGGTCGTGCTGCTGTTTGCCCTGGGCGAGTTGCTGGAAAGCGTCGCCGCCGGCCGGGCCCGCGCCGGCATCCGTGCCCTTGGCGCCCTGATCCCCCGCACCGCCCGGCGCGAGACCCTCGACGGCGGCATTGCCGAGGTCCCGGCCGCATCGCTGCGCGTCGGCGACGTGGTGCAGGTGCGTCCGGGCGACCGGCTGCCCTGTGACGGCGAGATCCTCGAAGGTCGGTCCGCGCTCGATGAAAGTCCGGTCACCGGCGAGAGCGTGCCGGTCGCGCGTGGCCCCGGCGACCCGGTCATTGCCGGTTCGATCAACGCCGAGGGCGTGCTGCGCGTGCGCGTTACCCGTGCCGCTGCCGACAACACGGTGGCGCGCATCATCCGGCTGGTGGAGGAAGCGGCCGCGGCGCGGGCGCCGACGCAGCGCTTCATCGAGCGGTTCGCCCGCATCTGGACGCCGGCGGCGCTGGGCGCGAGCCTGCTGGTGATGCTGGTGCCGCCCTTGCTGCTGGACGGTGACTGGTGGGGCTGGGCCTATCGTGGCCTGGCCCTGCTGTTGATCGCCTGTCCGTGTGCCCTGGTGATCTCGGTGCCGGCCGCGCTGGCGTCCGGCCTGTCCGCCGGGGCGCGGCGCGGGTTGCTGGTCAAGGGGGGCGCGGCGCTGGAGACGATCGGGGCGGCGCGCCACGTGGCCTTCGACAAGACCGGAACCCTGACCGCCGGCACGCCGCGCGTGACCGAGGTGGTGCCGCTGCAGCCGGGGGTGGACGCGGCGGGGGTACTGGCCTTTGCCGCCGCGGCCGAGGCCGGCTCGTCCCATCCGCTGGCGCGTGCCATCACTGCCGCCGCGTCCGGGCAGCACCTGGAGGTGCCGCCGGCCACGCAGGCCCGTGCCGTGCCGGGGCTGGCGGTCGAGGCCCTGGTGGCGGGGCGGCGAATTCTCGTCGGCAGCCCGCGTGCGGCGGCGGAGGCCGGCGCCGGGCTGGATGCGGTGGCACCGCGTATCGCGGCGCTGCAGGAAGCGGGCAACACGGTGGCGGTGGTGCTTGCCGACGGGGCTCCGTTCGGCCTGGTGGCGATGCGTGACGAGCCGCGCGCGGACGCCGCCTCGGGCGTTGCCGCGCTGCAGGCGCTGGGCGTCGGCGCGCTGATGCTGACCGGCGACAATTCCCGCACTGGCCAGGCGATCGCGGCAAGGCTCGGCCTTGCGGTGCGGGCCGAATTGCTGCCGGGTGACAAGCTGCGGGAGATCGCGGCGCTGCGGGCCGAGGGCGTGGTGGTGATGGTGGGCGATGGCATCAACGACGCCCCGGCGCTGGCGGCTGCCTCGGTGGGGGTGGCGATGGGCGGCGGCACCGATGTCGCGTTGGAAACCGCGGATGCGGCCTTGCTGCGCGAGCGGGTGGTGGGGGTGGCGGAGCTGGTGGCGCTGTCGCGTGCGACGCTGGCCACGATCCGGCAGAACGTCGCCCTGGCGCTCGGGCTGAAGGCGGCCTTCCTGGTCACCACCGTAGCCGGGATCACCGGCTTGTGGCCGGCCATCCTCGCCGATACCGGCGCCACGGTACTGGTGACGCTGAACGCGCTGCGGTTGCTGCGGTGGCGGCCGTCGCTGCCGCACCAGCCGCGTCCCGTCACCGTTCCGGCGTGATGCTGCGCGGCACAGGAAAATAACGGGTTCCAAGGGCGAAGCCCTTGGTGGGTCAAGGGCAAAGCCCTTGTGGGGTGCGGGGCAAAGCCCCGCCAAAGGGCTTATCCGCCGGCGACGGATGCGCGCCAGCCCTGCCCCGGCACGGCGGCCAGCAGCTCGCGGGTCGCCTCCTCGCGGGGGGCGGCGAACACCGCCTCGGTCGGGCCGGTCTCGATCAGATGTCCGGCCCGCATCACGCCGACGAAGTGGCTGACCTGCCGGACCATTGCCAGGTCGTGGGAAATCAGCAGGTAGGTCAGCCCGAGCCGCTGCTGCAGGTCGCGCAGCAGCGCCAGGATCTGCGCCTGCACCGAGACGTCGAGCGCCGAGACCGGTTCGTCGAGCACCAGCAGGTCCGGTTGCGGCGCCAGCGCGCGGGCGATGGCCACGCGCTGGCGCTGCCCGCCGGACAGTTCGCCCGGGCGCCGGTCGAGCAACCCGGTGCCGAGCCCGACCTGTTCCAGCAACCCGGCGGCGCGCCGGCGCCGGTCCTGGCCAGTGGCGAGGCCGAAGGCGGCCAGCGGCTCGGCGACGATGTCGGCGATGCTGAAGCGAGGGTCGAGCGAGGTGTAGGGGTTCTGGTAGACCAGTTGCAGGCGCCGGCGCAGTTGCCGCAGGGCGGTGCCGCGCAGCGCGGTGATGTCGGCGCCGTCGAAGCGGATTTCGCCGCCGCTCGCCGGTTCGAAGCGGGTGACGATGCGCGCGGTGGTGGTCTTGCCGGATCCGGAGCCGCCGACCAGGGCGAAGGTGCTGCCGCGCGGGATGGCGAAGGAGACATCCTGGACCGCCGCGATGGCACGGTCGCGCCCGAGCGGAAAGCGCTTGCACAGATGCGCCACCTCCAGCAGCGGCGGCGCCTCCGCCGGAGGAGGGGGCGGGGACAGCGGCGCGAAGGCCGGTGCCGCCGCCAGCAGGTCGCGCGTGTACGCATGCGCCGGTGCCCGCAGCAGGGCGGCGGTGTCGCCGGTCTCCACCACGCCGCCCTGGCGCATGATCACCAGCCGGTTGGCCCGGTCGGCGGCGACGCCAAGGTCGTGGGTGATCAGCAGCACCGCGCTGCCGGCCCGCCGGGTCAGCCGGGCGAGCAGGTCCAGTACCCGCCGCTGCACCGTGGTGTCGAGCGCGCTGGTCGGCTCGTCGGCGATCACCAGGCGCGGCTGGCAGGCCAGCGCGATGCCGATCAGCACGCGCTGGCGCATGCCCCCGGACAGCTCGTGCGGATATTGCCGCGCCCGCAGCGCCGGCTCGTCGAGGCCGACCTCGGCCAGGATTTCCTCGGCGCGCAGCCAGGCGGTGCGGCGGTCGGCCTGGCCGTGCAGGTGCAGCACCTCGGCGATCTGCGCGCCGACCCGCTGCACCGGATTGAGCGCGACGCCGGGATCCTGCGGCACCAGGCCGATGCCGGCCCCGCGGATGCGGCCGAGGCGCCGTTCGGACAGGCGCAGCAGATCCGTGCCCGCGAAGCGGATGCCGCCGCCGGTCACCCTGCCGCCCGGCGGCAACAGGCCGAGCACGGCATGGGCGAGGCTCGATTTGCCGGAGCCGGATTCGCCGACGACCGCCACCACCTCGCCCGCGCGCACCCGCAGGTCCACCCCGCGCACCGCCGGCACCGGCCGGCGGCCGGCATAGGTGACGTGCAGTCCCTGGATTTCCAGCACCGGATCCGTCGCCATCAGTGCAGTCCCGCGCGGCCGGCATCGAGGGCGCGGCCGAGCTGGTTGACCGCCAGCACCACCGCCACCACCACCAGCCCGGGCAGCACCGTCAGCCACCAGGCAGTGGCCATGTAGTTGCGGCCTTCCGCCACCAGCGAGCCCCATTCCGGCGCCGGCGGCGGCGCGCCGAAGCCCAGGAAGCTCAGCGAGGACACCATCAGGATCGCCGCCCCCACCTCCAGCCCGGCGAGCGCCAGCACCGGTCCCGCGGCATTGGGCAGCACGTGGCGCAGCAGCGTCGCCAGCCAGCCGACGCCGCAACCGGCGGCGGCCTCGACATAGGGGCAGGCGCGCACCCGCAACACCTCGGCGCGCATCACCCGGGCGAAGGCGGCGATGGTGGTGACGCCGACGGCGATGGCGACGTTGACGGTGCCGAAGCCCAGCACGGTGACGATGGTCAGCGACAGCAGCAGGCCGGGCACCGCCAGCAGCACGTCGATCAGCCGCATCAGCGCCGCTTCCACCCGTCCGCCGGCGAAGCCCGCCACCAGCCCGATGGCGCTGCCGGCGCTGAAGCCCAGCGCCACCGCGATCACCGTCGCCTTCAGCGACAGCGCCGCGCCGTGCACCACGCGGGTGTAGAGATCGCGCCCGAGATAGTCGGTGCCGAACCAGTGCCCGGAGGAGGGGGGACGCAGCCGCAGCGCCGTGCGGGTCTGGAACGGGCTGCCGGCGGCGAAGGCGTCGGGGAAGAACGCCCAGCCGAGCGCCAGCAGCACCACGATCGCGGCCGGCAGCAGCGCGGCGGCGCGCAGCCAGGGGGCGAGGCGGGATGAGAGCAGGGGGGGAACCATGCCGCGTCAGCCCGGCTGGCGCCCGCCGCGCAGCAACCGCGGATCGATCAGCGGGCAGAGCAGGTCGACGACGAGGTTGGCGGCGACGAACACCACGGTGGACAGCACCACCAGCCCCTGCACCAGGGGGATGTCGCGGGTCTTCACGGCGAATTCGGTCAGGCGGCCGATGCCGGTGCGGGAGAACACCGTCTCCGTCACCACAGAGCCGCCGAGCAGGTGGCCGACGGACAGGCCGAACAGGGTCAGTGCCGGGATCAGCGCGTTGCGGAAGGCATGGCGCAGATGCACGCGCGGCCGGGACGCCCCCTTGGCGAGGGCGGTGGCGATATAGGCCTGCGCCCAGGTGGCCTGCAGGCTTTTCGCCAGGACCTGGGCCACGCCGGCGGCGGTGGGGATCGCCAGCGTCACCGCCGGCAGCACCAGCGAGGCGGCGCCGGCATTGCCCATGGCCGGGAAGAGATGCCAGCGGAACGAGAGCAGTTGCAGCAGCACCAGCCCGACCCAGAAGGCCGGCACGCTGACGCCGAGCCCGGGCAGGGCCAGCAGCAGCTCGCGCAGCCAGCGCTGCCGGGTCCAGGTGGCCAGCAGCGCCAGGCCGATGCCTCCGGTCAGCGCCAGTCCCAGCGCCAGCCCCGCCAGCGCCAGCGTGTGCGGCAGCGCCGCGGCGATCGCCGTGGTGACCGGCTGGCCAAGCTGGATCGAGGTGCCGAACTCCCCGTGCAGGGCGCGCCACAGGCTGTGCAGGTACTGCAGCGGCACCGGCTGGTCGAAGCCGTGCTCGGCGCGCAACAGCGCCACCTGGGCCGGGTTGGCCAGCAACCCGTCGCCGCGCATGTCGAGCATGATGGCGATCGGATCCTCCGGCATCACATACAGGATCACGAAGGTCACGGTGAACGCCGCCCAGGCCACGAACACGGCCTGCCCGAGGCGCCCGGCCAGGTAGCGCAGCATGGCCGCCTCAGTCGGTGAAGCGGGCGTCGTGGAACACCGGCCAGCGCGGCGTGGACAGCCACAGCCCTTCCAGCCCCGGCACGGTGGCGAGGATGGTGCTGCTCTCGCGCAGCGGAATCCCGTAGCCCTCGTCGAGGATCTTCTCCTGGATCCGCCGCACCAGCGCGGTGCGCGCGGCGGGGTCGATGGCCAGGCTCTGCTGGTCGAGCAGGGCATCGAGTTCCGGGCGCGGGGCGGTGATGCCGGCGGCGTAGCGGCTGGAGAAGGTGGAGAGCAGCACGTCCGGATCGGGGCGCGTCAGGTCGGCCATGCGCAGGTCGAAGCGGCCGGCGCGGATGATGCCGCCGATCTCGGCGTCGGTGCGCAGCCCGAGCCGCAGCTCGACGCCGATGCGGGCAAGCTGCTCCTTCACCAGTTCAAGGTCGGGGGTGAAGCCCGGGAAGCTCCAGATCACCTCAAGGCTGAGGCGCTGGCCGTCGCGGCGGCGGATGCCGTCCGGGCCTGGCGTCCAGCCGGCCGCATCGAGCAGCCGGCGGGCCTCGTCCGGCCGATAGGCGAGTTTGTCGCTGAGATCGACATAGCCGGGCACGGTGCTGGACAGCACGCTGGTGGCCGCGTGGTCATAGCTGGTGTAGAGCGCCGAGAGCAGTTCCTGGCGGTCGATGCCGATCACCAGCGCCCGCCGCACCCGCGCATCGGTGAGCAGCGGGCGGCTGACATTGGGATAGAGCGTCACGCCGACGCCGCCGGCGGTGCGGGCGATGATGCGCCCGCCGGCGGCCTCGATCTGGGGGATGGCGTCGGTCGGCACCTCGTCGATGGCGCCGACCTGGCCGCTGACCAGGCTGCCGACGCGCACGCTGGCTTCCGGCACCGTCAGGAAGGTGATGCGGTCGAGCCAGGCGGGACCGGCATGGCCGGCATTCGGCGAGGCCCAGGCATAGTCGGGGCGCCGCGCCAGTTCGATGCGGTCGTTCTGCACCACCCGTGTGATGACGAAGGGGCCGGTGCCGATCAGGGCGCCGGCGCAGCGCGCCTCGGCGGTCTTCGCCAGCGTCTCCGGCGCCAGCGGCGCCATGGTCTTTTCCGACAGCGACTGCAGGAACCCCGCCTTCGGCTGCGCCAGCCGGATCGACACGGTGGCGGGGTCGATCACCGTGCTGCCCTGGTAGCCCGCGAGATAGCCGGCCGCCTGGCTGGCGCGGCCCTCGCGGCCGAGCCGGGCCAGCGTGTCCAGATTGGCCTGGACGGCGGCGGCGTCGAGCTTCTCGCCGTTGCTGAAGGTGACGTCGCGGCGCAGCGTCAGCACCAGCTCGCGGCCGCCGTCGCGCCACTCCCAGGCGGTGGCCAGCCACGGCAGGATGGCGCCGGTCGTGCGGTCCTGCTCGACCAGCGTGTCCAGGATCTGTCGCGTGGCGTTCTGCGCGCGGGCGCTCTGGGCGACATCGAGGCAGGGGGGAAAGGAGCTCTGGGCATAGACCAGCTGCCCGCCCGCGCGCGGGGCGGCGACGGCGGTGCCCGCCCCCAGCAGCGCCAGGGAGACAAGGGCGGCGGTCTTGATGGATGGCATCGGGTTCTCCGGCGGGCCGTGCGGTGACGGCTTGAATCACGGTGAATTCGTGATGTATGCGTTAATGCACGAAACACGATTGTGATCAAGGTCCCGGTACTACCGGTGAGTTAAGGATTTCCCCCAATGCCATTCGGCCTCGGTTGCCCGCCCTGCGGGGGCGACGGGCGGCGTCCCCGCGCCGGCCGGCGGACGTGACGCCATGTCCCGGGATTACGATGTCATTGTCGTCGGCGCCGGGCTGGTCGGCGCGGCGATCGGGCTGGGGCTGGCGCGGCTGGGCCGGCGCGTGGCGGTGCTCGACGGCGGCGACGGGGATTTCCGGGCCGCGCGCGGCAATGGCGGGCTGGTCTGGGTGCAGGGCAAGGGCGTGCGCCTGCCGGCCTATCGCCGGCTGACCGAGCGCAGCGCCGCCGCCTGGAGCGAATTCGCCCGTGAGCTGCAGGACCTCAGCGGCATCGACGTAGAGCTGGAGCAGCGCGGCGGGCTGGTGTTCTGCCTGGGCGAGGCCGGGCTGGCGGAGCGTCGCCGCCGGCTGACGCCGGAAGGTGGGGATGGCCCGGTGAATGCCGAGATCATCGACCGGGCGGCGCTGGCGGCGTTGCTGCCGCGGCTGCGGCTGGGGCCGGCAGTGGCCGGGGCGAGTTTCGGCCGGCACGACGGCGCGGTGCATACCTTGCGGCTGCTGCGCGCGCTGCATGTCGGGCTCGGGCGGCTGGGCGCGGAGCTCTCCACCGGCGACGCCGTCACCGCCGTGGCGGCGGAGGCGGGGGGATTCCGGGTGGAATCGGGGCGCGGCGTGCGCCGGGCCGGACGTGTGGTGATCGCCGCCGGGCTGGGCACGGCCCCGCTGGCGCAGGCGCTCGGGATCGAACTGGAGGTGCTGGCCGAGCGGGGGCAGATGCTGGTGGCCGGGCCGGTGGCGCCGCTGCTCGACCTGCCCGCGACCGGGGTGCGCCAGTTGCGCGACGGCACGCTGCAGTTCGGCACCAGCAACGAGCCGGTCGGGCGCGATGCCGCGGCGACGGTCGCCGCCGCGGCGCGGATCGCCCGCCGCGCGGTGGAGATTTCCCCCGATTTCGCCCGTGTCGGGCTGCGCCGCCACTGGGCCTGCCTGCGGGTGCTCAGCCGCGACGGCGCGCCCGTCTATGCCGAATCACCGACCTGCCCGGGCGCCTTCGTCGCGATCTGCCATTCCGGCGTGACGCTGGCGGCGGCGCATGCCGGCGAGCTGGCCACGGCGCTGGCGGCCGGGGCGCTGCCGGCGGTCTTTTCTTCCTTCCATCACGGACGTTTCCATGTTTCGCACGCTGTCTGATCCTGCTTCCGCCACCGTGACGATCCTGATCGACGGCGTGCCCACCCCGGCCTTGCCCGGCGAGACGGTGGCGGCGGTGTTGCTGCGGCAAGCCGAGCCCTGGGCCCGCGCCGAGGCCGACGGGACACGGCGCGCGCCGTATTGCCTGGCCGGCGCGTGCTTCGAATGCCGCGCCCGGGTGGACGGGGCACCTTCGGTCCGCACCTGCCAGGTGACGGTGCGCGAGGGCATGCGGGTGGAACGCCAGTCGGGCCTGCCGGAGATCGGCCAGTGAGCCGCGTCGACCTGGTGATCGTCGGTGCCGGCCCGGCCGGGCTGGCGGCGGCGATCGAGGCGCGCGGGCTCGGCCTCGACACCCTGGTGATCGACGAGCAGCCGGCACCGGGCGGGCAGGTCTGGCGCGCCATCGAGCGCCGGGCCCGGGCCGGCGAGGCGGTCGCCCTGGGGGCCGCCTATGCCGCCGGTGCCGCCGTGGTGGCGCGCTTCCGTGCCAGCGGTGCCGCCTACCGGCCCGGGGCGCGGGTCTGGCAGATCGAATCGGGCGGGCGGGTGTTCGTTTCCGCCGAGGGGCGCAGCGAGGTGGTCGAGGCCGGCGCGGTGCTGCTGGCGACCGGCGCGCAGGAGCGTCCGGTGCCGTTCCCCGGCTGGCTGCTGCCGGGGGTGCTGACCGTCGGCGCCGCACAGATCCTGCTGAAGACCTCGTGGCAGGTGCCGGAGGGGCCGGTCTGGATCGCCGGCTCCGGCCCGCTGGTGGCGCTGTACGCGGTGCAGGTGCTGCGCGCCGGCGGCCACCTGGCCGGTATCCTCGACACCACGCCGCCGGGGCTGCTGCGGCGCGCCGCCGGGCAGGCCGGCGCTGCGCTGCGCGGCGTGGCCGACCTGCTTGCCGGGCTGGGCTGGCTGGCGCGGCTGCGTCTCGCCGGGGTGCGCATCGTGCCGGGGGTGCGGGAATTCGCCGCCGAGGGCGACGACCGGCTGTGCGGGCTGCGTTACCGCACCGCCGCCGGAGGGGCGGTGCGGCGCGAGCCGGCCGCGGTGCTGCTGGTGCACGAGGGGGTGGTGCCCGCCATCCATCCGACGCTGCTGCTGGGCTGCGACCATGACTGGGACGCGGCGCAGGGCAGTTTCCGACCGCGCCTGGGGGCGTTGGGCGAGACGTCGCGGCCGGGGATCTTCGTGGCGGGCGATCTCGGTGGGATCGGGGGCGCCACGGCGGCGCTGGCGCGGGGACGGCTGGCGGCGATCGGCATCGCCGCGCGGGCCGGGCGGCTGGACGAGGCCGCTGCCCGGCGACGGGCGGCGCCGGTGCGGGCCGGGCTCGGACGGGCGCTCGCGGTGCGGCCGCTGCTGGATGCGCTGTATCCGCCGCCGGCGCGTCCGCTGGCCGATGACACCGTGGTCTGCCGCTGTGAGGGCCTGACCGCCGGGGCGATCCGGGCGGCGGCGCGGATCGGCCGGCCCGGTCCGAACCAGGTCAAGGCATTCACCCGCTGCGGCATGGGCCCGTGCCAGGGGCGGCAATGCGGGCTGACGCTGTCCGCGCTGCTGGCCGAGACCCAGGGGGCGACGATGGCGGAGATCGGCAGTTTCCGCGTCCGCCCGCCGCTGGCCCCGATCAGCCTGGACGAACTCGCGGCCCTGGCGGACATGGGCGAATGAGCGCCGTCACCGACGCCGTCGTCATCGGCGGTGGGTTGCATGGGCTGTCGGCGGCACTGCATCTGGCCCGGCGCGGCGTGCGGGTGACGCTGTTCGAGCGGGACCGGATCGGGCGGCATGCCTCCGGCGCCACCGCGGCGGGGGTGCGCATCCTCAATCGCGATCCGGCCGAGATTCCGCTCGCGCTGGTTTCCAACCGGCTGTGGCGCGACATCGGCGCGCTGGTAGGCGATGATTGCGGTTTCCACGCGCATGGCATGGTGCGGGTGGCCGAGCATCCGGCCGATCTGGCCCCGTTGCGCGAACGCGCCGCGCTGGTGCGGGGGCTCGGCTACGACCATGAGGAGATGATCGACGCCGCGGAGCTGTTCGGGCTGGTGCCGGCGCTGGCGCGGCATTGTGCCGGGGCGTTGATCTGCCGGCGTGACGGTGCGGCGGATCCGCATCGGACGCTGGCGGCGTTCCGGCGCGCCGCCGAGGCGGCGGGCGTGGTGATCCACGAAGGCGCCCCGGTCTCCCGCATCGTCCGGGAGGAGGGATGCTGGCGGATCGAGGCGGGGGCGCTCGCGGTCACGGCGCGATCGGTGGTCAATGCGGCCGGGGCCTGGGGCGGGCGGATCGGGGCGATGCTGGGCGAGGCGCTGCCGCTGCGGCCGAAGGCATTGATGATGATCGTCACGGAGAAGGTGGCGCCGTTCCTCGGCCCGGTGATGTCCATCTATGGCCGGAAGCTGTCCTTCAAGCAGACCGATCGCGGCACCTTGCTGCTCGGGGGCGGCCATGAGGGGGTGCCTGACCTGGAAACCGGCCGCAGCGAGGTGCGGGCAGCGGTGGTGGCGCGTGGCGCGAAGGCGGCGACCGACCTGTTCCCGGCGATCGGGCCGTTGCGGGTGGCGCGGATCTGGGCGGGCATCGAGGCGGCGACCGCCGATGCTTTGCCGATCATCGAGCGTTCGCCCCGTCTGCCGGATGTGGTTCATGCCGTGGGCTTCACCGGCCATGGCTTCCAGCTGGTTCCCGTGGTCGGTGGGATCGTGGCTGATCTGGTGATCGACGGCGGCACGGCGCTGCCGATCGCCCCTTTCGCCGCCGCTCGCTTCGCCGCATAGGAAAAAGAATAGGATCCAAGGGCCTTTGGCCCTTGGTGGAGGTCCAGGAGGCAAAGCCTCCTGGTCGGGTTTGGGGCAAAGCCCCAACGGGCGTTCCTGCAACGTTATTTTATTGTATATCGCGTAAAATAACGACAGACTAAAGTTGTTTTTGCCCCCGCCGGGATGGCGGAGCGCCGCCCGGCTTCCTCCGGAGACCCTCCATGCCCGATGACATCCAGACCTTTCCTGGTCGCTTCCGTGGCCCGGCCAAATTCTACACCGGTGGTCGCCCGGATTATCCGCCGCGCCTGCTGGCCCGTGTCGCGACGCTGGTGGGCGGGCTGGAGCGGGGACGGGTGCTCGATCTCGGCACCGGTCCCGGCTTCCTGGCGCTCGGTTTCGCCCCCCATGCCGCCGAGGTGATCGGCATCGATCCCGAACCGGCGATGCTGGCGGAGGCCGAGCGCAACGCCGCCGCTGCCGGCCGGCGGATCGTGTGGCGTGCCGGCACCGCCGAGACGCTGGATCCGGCGCTGGCGCCGGTGCGGTTGGTGACGATCGGGCGGGCGTTCCACTGGATGGATCGCTCCGCCACGCTGGCCCGGCTGGACCTGGTAGTGGAAGCGGGCGGGGCCGTGGCGTTGTTCGATACGTTGCAGCCCAACCTGATCGCCAATGCCTGGCATGCCGCGTTCAATGCGGTTGTGGAGCGTTACGGTGCCGCCGATCCGGCGCGCGGCCATCTTGCCGCTGCCAGCGACCACGATGCCGTGCTGCTCGCCTCGGCCTTCCGCCATATCGAGCGCATCAGCGTGCTGGAGCAGCGCCACACGCCGGTCGAGCGGCTGGTGGACCGCGCCTATTCCTTCGCCAAGACCTGGGGCGGCCAACTGGACACGCCGCCGCAGGGATTGGCCGAGGACGTGCGCGCGGCGCTGCGTCCCTATGCCGTTGACGGCCATGTCAGTGAAATCCTCGAAGGCCATGCGACGCTTGCCTGGCGCCCGGACGAACTTGGCTGATCCGTTGCGTGGCCACGGCGCCCGGACCGACCGGGCGTCGTGGCCGCGCGATCTGCCATTGTACCAATTAACTAAGTAATTTTTTATTTACACACCAAATTACGCGAGTTAAGGTCCGTCGCATGACCGGTTCGATCAGCCGGACCGTCGTGCGCACCCGGTGCCGCCGGATCGGGTGCCGGCGGTCGCCTGCATTCCCAAAGGCATGTCGTTTCATGAAGCTCCTTGCTGGCATTGGGCCAACATTCAGGCAGCCCGGTGCCCTGCCGCGGCCCCCTGAGCGGAGCTGACGCCGCGCGTCGACCCTTTGCCGAGGTGCCATCCCTTTCCGGAGACATTCGGATCATGAACATCGCCACCGTGCCGCCCCTCGTGCCCGATCGTTCGCAGCGAACGCCAGACGATGCCGCACGGCGGGCCCTGCTGCAGGAATTGCAACTGAAGATCGCCCTTGCCGTCGAGGGCATCAGCTTCGTCCCCGAAGACCTGCGCCAGTTCCCGATCGGCACGGAATATGCCGAACAGATCCACCTGCTGTTCGACATGGACCGCCACCACCACGGCGACGTCGAACTGCCGGCGAATTTCTACCTGCCGCACGGCCTGTTCGCGCAGTTCCGCTGGGATCCCGAGTCCCGCTTTCAACTGCGCGCCGAGGACGGGAAGCCAGTGCTGTACCGCGATGGCGAGCGGCTGGTGGACATTGCCTTCTATCGCCGCCCGGACCTGCTGCGCCTGCACACCAGCGACGGCGAGAGCTTCGAGCACATCGCTGCCTTCACCCCGGAAGGCGGCATCCAGGTGTGCTACAGCAACGAGTGCGATCTCAAGCTCAGCGGCGACGACTGCAAGTACTGCAACATCAACTCGACGGCGGATGCCTACCGGCACGACCGGATCTTCCTCAAGACGCCGCAGCAGGTTGCCGAGGTCTACGCCGCGGCCCATGCCCGGGGGCTGGCCAACCACATCAACATCACCGGCGGTTTCATCCCCGAGCGCCGCGAGGTCGACTACTACCTCGACGTGGCCGACGAGATCCGCGCCCGTACCGGCGTCGCCGAGATCCACGGCACCGCGGTGATCGGCGCGCCGCTCGACCTGCGCGTGATCGAACGCTACCGCGAGGCCGGCTACACCACCATCGCCATGAACCTGGAAATCTGGAACCGCGACATCTTCCGCGCCATCTGTCCCGGCAAGGAAAAGCGCTGCGGCGGCTGGGAACACTGGGTGAAGGCGCTGGAGACCGCGGCGGAGGTGTTCGGCCGCGGCAATGTCCGTTCCAACATCGTCGCCGGCATCGAGCCGAAGGACTCCATCCTGCAGGGCGTCGAATATCTCGCCGCCCATGGGGTGCTTTGCTACGCGGGGGCCTGGTGCCCCAATCCGGGATCGGCCCTGGAAGGCCACCGCTCGCCGGAACCGGCCTGGCATTACGACCTGACGCTGAAGGCCGCCACCATCTTCCATCGCCACGGCTACAAGACGGCCCAGCTTTATGGCGGGCTGGGTGCCAGCACGCCCTTCCACGACGCCTTCCGCATCCTCGGTGGCGAGAACGAGGGCGATCACCTGCCGCAGTACCGGCACAGGCAAGTGTCCTGACCTGACGGCGCTTTCCCCGACCAGCTTGCCCCCGGGTTTCGCAGAGGTGTTCCCATGCCCGACACTGCCCCCGCCATCGAGCGCCAGCCGGCGCGGCTCGACCTGCTCGGCCTTGCCAGGATCGGCAGCGGTGCCGATACCGCCGCGCGCGCTACCAGTGAGGCACTGGAAAGCCAGGTCGCCTATCTCCGCCAGACCCGGCGCGACCATGGCTACTCGCCGGCGGTGGGGCGGCTGTTCGACCTGGTGCTGAGCTATATCGACGACGCCGAGGCGGCGGCCCGTGACGGGCAACGGGCCGCCTGGGTCGGGGCGATGGCCTGGGCGCCGATCTTCTACGCCTGCGACACCATCCCGATCTCGGTGCCCGAGGTCGGCCGCCTCGGCTCGAGCGATGCGATGACGGTGGCGGAGGATTTCTTCCAGCTACCAAAGGAATCGTGCTCGATGGTGGGCGCGGTGCTGGGCGAGCTGTTCCTGCGCATCAACCGCACCGTCCGGCGCATCGCCGTCTACAATGCCATCTGCGAGCCGCTGAATGTCGGCTGGGAATTGCTGCGTGCCCAGGGCTTCGATGTCTTCCGCGTCGAGGCGGCCAACCGGCCCAATGCCTTCGACACCCCCGAGCGGGTGGCGCTGATCGAGAATTTCCTGACCGAGGAACTGCACGCGCTCACCGTCTGGCTCAACGGGGAGCCGGTCGAGGATGCCCGCCTCACGGTCGAGATCCGGCGCTTCAACCGCGTGCTCGGCAAGATCCGCCGCATCCTGGACCTGCGGTCGCGCAACCCGCTCTATATCCGCAGCCTCGCCACGATGTACCTGCTGATGGGCAGCGGCCATTATTTCGGCAAGCCCGAGCAGTACGAGGCGGTGCTGGACGCGCTGACCGCCGAGCTGGAATCGGCCGACATCATCCCCTCGGCGCATCGCTCGCTGGTGCGGCTGGCCTGGTTCGGCGGCCGTGGCCAGGAATTCGGGGTCTACCAGACGATCGACGACATGGGCGGCGCGATCACCGCCTGGCACACGCCCGACGACTGGACCTACGACATCCCGGAAGACGTGCCGCCGCTGCAGGCAATGGCGCGCCACATCATCACCGGCCTTGTCTCGGGTTCACCGGTGCTGCGCCTGCAGCGCGTCGCCGACTCGCTGCCGGTGTTCGGTGCCACCGGCGTGCTGCTGTACGGCTATGTCGGCTGCTCCTTCGGCGGCATCCATCGGGAAATCCAGAGCACCTTCTTCCAGGAACGGGGCGTGCCGACCCTGTCGCTGGAGGGCTCGTTCCAGGTCGGCCCGCCGACCGGCCAGTTGCAGACCCGTATCCGCGCCTTCATCGAAATGCTGGCGCGCTGACCGCCCAGTCCAGACCCCGGAGAGTGACGAAGATGATTGCCAGCGAAGCCATTGCCGCGGAACGAGTCGCCGACCTGCGCGATGCCCCCGCGATCGGTGTCGATATCGGTTCCCGCCAGGCCAAGGCGGTGCTGGTCGGCGGCGGCGAGATCCACACCGCCATCACCGCCAGCGGTGTCGACACGCAGGAAACCGCCGACCGCCTGGTGCGCAAGCTGCTGCGCAGCGCGGACCTGCCGCGCAACGACATCGCCGCCATCGTCGGTACCGGCTATGGCCGGATCGCCCTGGCCTATGACGATGTCCGCACTGAAGTGGTCACCGAGATCTCCTGCCACGCCATGGGCGCGCATTACCTCAATGCCGGCACGCGGACGATCATCGATATCGGCGGCCAGGATTCCAAGGCGATCAAGGTCGATCCCGAGAACGGCCGGGTGCGTGAGTTCGTCATGAACGACAAATGCGCCGCCGGCACCGGCCGTTTCCTGGAAAAGATCGCCGAGCTGCTCGGCTACCAACTGGAAGAACTGGGCGACCGTGCACTGGAATCCACCAACCGGGTCGACATTTCCAGCCAATGCGTGGTGTTCGCGGAATCGGAAGTGATCTCGCTCAAGGCGCGCGGCATCCCGCGTGAGGACATCGCTGCCGGCATCCATTTCGCCTCGGCGCGGCGGGTGCGCAACCTGGTCAACCGCATCGGGCTGGAGCCCGAACTGGTGTTCTCCGGCGGGGTTTCCAGCAACAAGGGCATGAAGCAGGCGCTCGAGGAGCTGATCGGCCATCCGATCTCCTCGACCAGGCTCGACACCGTCTATGCCGGCGCGCTTGGCGCTGCGGTGATCGCGCAGCAGATCAGTCGGGGCGCCGCGCTCTGACCCAACCCGGGGGAACCGACCCATGCTCATCCGCGATGTCGTCGACCCGGCCCTGGCCGGCGAGCTGACCGCCGCCACGGTGCTCGGCGTCGATATCGGCTCGCGCAGCGCCAAGGCGGTGCTGCTGCATGACGGCGCCTTGTACACCGCGCAGGTGGCCACTGGCGTCAGCATGCAGGCCACCGCCGAGGAACTGCTTGAAGAGTTGCTGGAAACCGCCGGCATCGGCCTCGATGCTATCGAGCAGGTGGTCGGCACCGGCTATGGCCGCATTGCGCTGAGCTTCGAAGGTACCCCGACCGAGATCGTCACCGAGATCTCCTGCCACGCCATGGGCGCGCACGTGCTGAACGCCAACACGCGCACCATCGTCGATATCGGGGGGCAGGATTCCAAGGCGATCCAGGTCGACCCGTCCTCCGGCAAGGTCGTCCGCTTCATCATGAACGACAAATGCGCCGCCGGCACCGGGCGCTTCCTGGAGAAGGCGGCCGGCCTGCTCGACTACACCATCCACGAGATCGGCCCGGCCTCGCTGGAGGCGGAGACCCAGCCGGCGATCTCCAGCCAGTGCACGGTGTTCGCCGAGTCCGAGATCATCTCCCTGCGCGCCCGCGGCCTGCGCCGCCAGGACATCGCCGCCGGGCTGCATTTCGCCTCGGCGCGGCGGGTGCGCAACCTGGTCAGCAAGGTGCCGCTGGAGGATGACCTCGTCTTCACCGGCGGGGTGTCGAACAATGTCGGCATGAAGCACGCCCTGGAGACGCTGGTCGGCCTGAAGGTCCGGCCGGCGCGGCTCGATCTGGTCTATGCCGGCGCGCTCGGCGCCGCGGTCTATGCGCAGCGCTTTCAGCAGGAACGCCGCCGCGTGCTTCGGCGCGGCGACGGCGGGGTGCGGGCCGACCTCTCCGACGTGACCGCCCGCATCGCCCAGGCCGAGGCGCAGTTCATCGCCCGCGATGACGTGAAGAAGGTCGGCTATCTCTGCAACTACACCCCGCTGGAACTGATCAGTGCCTCCGGGGCCGCTTACCAGCGCCTGTTCAAATGCGGCAGCCCCGAGGAAGTCTCCCGCGGCGAGCACGTCACCAAGGCGGTGTTCTGCGACTTCACCAAAAGCGTGCTCGGCCAGTTCGCCACCCAAACCCCGGCCGCCCGCGCCATCGATCAGGTCTTCACCTTCTACACCTGCGATTCGATGCGGGCCACCTCGCAGGCGATCGACCGCTTCTACAAGCCCTCGCGCGGCTTCATCGTGCCCCGCAACGCCGACAGCGACAGCGCGCGGCGCTTTTTCCGCGCCGAGATCCTGAGCTTTCGCGAGGAACTGGAAAAGCTCACCGGCAAGGAAATCCACGACGAGGACGTGCAGGCGCAGATCCGCCTGTTCAATCGCATTCGCGTGCTGCTGCGCGAGATCTCGGCCCTGCGCAAGCGCAACAATCCGCCGGTGACCGGCGAAGAGTTCCTGGAGATCACCCGGCTGTTCTTCTACCTCGAACCCGAGGAACAGGTGCCGCTGCTGGAAGACCTGCAGCGCCGGCTCGCCGCCGTGCCCGATGACGGCACAAGGCGGCTGCGCCTGATGATGTGCGGCGGCGTGGTGGCCGACGGCGACCGCCGCATCCTCAAGCTGATCGAGGAAGAGATCGGCGCGCGCATCGTCGTTGAAGATCATTGCAGCGGCCTCGGTCCGTTCCTGCACCAGACCGACGAAACCGGCGATCCCTGGCAGGCACTCGCCAATTCCTATCTCGACCAGACACCCTGCGCACGGCAGTTTCCGCTGGAACGGCGGATTGAAACCTCCCTTGCACTGGCGCAGGAGTACAATGTCGACGCGGTGCTGTACACCTACCTGAAGTTCTGCCCTTGCTACGGGCTGACCAAGAACCTTTTCATCAACCGCTTCCAGGAACACGGCATCCCGGTGCTGGAACTCGCCACCGATTACTCCCAGAGCGATACCGGCCAGCTCAAGACCAGGGTGGAAGCGTTTATCGAAGTACTTACGGAGAAGGCAGCAGCTTGAAGAAAGGCCAGGGCTCTGCCCTGGACCCGGCAGGGGCCACACGGCCCCTGCACCCCATAAGCGCTGCGCGGCATGCCTTCAACCGAGCGCTTCCTCCAGGTCGGCGATGATGTCGGCAGCATCCTCCAGGCCAACCGAGAAACGGAACGTGCCTTCGCCGGTCCAGTCACGATAAGACTGCGCCGCCGCGCCGGTGAGGCGGAAGGACGAACGCAGGATGTCCTCGGTCGGGATGTAGACCAGCAGGCTCTTGGTCTTGCCGAGCGACACCGCATAGGAAATCACCCGCATCCGCTCCGCCATGCGCCGGGCCAGTGCCGCACCGTCGGCGTGCACCGAAAACGCCAGCAGCCCGGAATAGGCACGCATCTGCCGCTGCGCCAGCGCATGCTGCGGATGCCGCGGCGAACCCGGCCAGTGCACGGCACGAACCTTTGGATGGTCGGCCAGGAAGGCTTCCACCGCGCGCGCATTGGCCTCGTGCAGGCGCAGGCGCGGCACCAGCGTCTCCAGCCCACGCAGGATCAGCCAGGCCTGGAACGGGGCGAGGCAGGCCCCGAGATGGATCAGGCTGCCGCGCCGTAGCGCCGCCATCCGCTCGGCCCCGCCGATCACCGCGCCGCCGAGCGCATCGCCATGGCCGCAGATATACTTGGTCAGCGAATGCACCACGTAATCCGCGCCGAGCGCGAGCGGCTGCAGGCCGAGCGGGGTGGCGATGGTGGCGTCCACCGACAGTTCCGCGCCGCCGGCATGCACGATGCGGGCGATCTCCGCCACGTCGGCGAGGCGCAGGATCGGATTGGCCGGCGTCTCGATATGCACCAGCCGCGTATTGGGGCGAAGCGCGACGGCGACCGCTTCGGGGTTGGAGGTGTCGACCGTCGTGACCGCGATGCCCGACCGCACCAGGGTATCCTGCGCCAGTTCGGCGACGCCGGCATAGCAGACATCGGACAGCACCAGATGGTCGCCGCTGGCCAGCCGGTCGCTGAACAGGGCGTTCACCGCCGCCATGCCGCTGGCGAAGGCCACCGCCGCTTCGCCGCCCTCCAGCGCGGCCAGTCGGGTCTCCAGCAACTCGACCGTCGGATTGCTCCAGCGCGTGTAGAAATGCGGCGCCGCGGCACCAAGGTCGTTGGCGGAGAAGCCGACCGCATCGGGATGCGTGAGGAAACTCGCCGACATCGCCGGGCCCGGCGTGACCGGCTCTCCCACGCCCCGTGTGGTCTCGCCGGTGTACAGCGCACAGGTGGCCGGGCCCCAGCCCCGCATCTTCTCCGTCATGGTCTTTCTCCGCAATGCCGTCTCATGACGACGGCTCAGGATATTGATCCGGCCCGGCACAGCCGGGTCAAGCCACGCCTGCACCGTGATTGTTTTGAGGTCGGCATGTTGCCGGGAAGGGACGCGCCCCCCGCTGCGTCGTGACCTGGCAGAAATGTTCTTGTTATGTTCAGGTTCCTGGGTTTAGGATCTCCCGTGAGCGATGAACCCAAGGGCGATACAGGCCATGGTTGCAGCACCCCCCTCTGCCGACCGCGCCGCGGTCCTGGACCAGCTTCGGGCGCGGATTGCCCGCCTCGAAGGGGGTGGCGCCGCGGCGGCGGGTGTCATTCCGGTCTGTGCCGAGGCGGACAGGGTCCTGCCCCGGGGCGGCCTTGCCCGCGCCGCCTTGCACGAGGTACTGGCGGCCGATCGCGGCGCGGCTGTCGGCTTCTGTGGCCTGTTGCTCGCCCGTGCCGCCGGCCCGGTGCTGTGGATCGGCGCCGAGCCCGATCTCTGGCCGCCCGGGCTTGCCGCCTTTGGCCTGAGCCCCGCCGATCTGGTGCTGGTGCGGGCCGGCCGTGCCACGGACGGGCTCTGGGCGCTGGAGGAGGCGCTGCGCTGTCCTGCCGTCGCCGGGGCCGTGCTGATGGTCGATGGCCATCCCCCCGACATGACCGCGACCCGTCGCCTGCAACTGGCCGCCGAGGCCGGGGGTGGGATCGGGCTGCTGCTGTTGCCGGATGCCGACAGGATCCACCCTTCGGTGGCATGCACACGCTGGCGCGTGGCGGCGGAGGCCGTGCCGGATCCCGAACGTCCCTGCTGGCGACTGACGCTGTTGCGCGGGGCGGGGGGGCGGCCTGCGGAATGGCGGCTCGCATGGCATGCGGCGGAGCGCAGGCTCCGGCCCGCGCTCGTGACGGCCCTTCCTGTCGCCTCATGAGCCAGCGTCGCTTCCTGGCGCTGGTCCTGCCCCGGCTGGCGACGGATCGCCTGCGCCGGTGCGAGCCGGCGTTGCGAGGCCAGCCCCTCGCCACCTGGACGACGCAGGGCCAGCAGCGGCGCCTGGTGGCGGTGGATGCGCCGGGCACGACCTTGCGGCCGGGGCAGGCGCTTGCCGATGCCCAGGCGATGCATCCCGCCCTGGTGCTGCGGCCGGACGACCCGGCGGCGGACCGGGCGGCCCTGGAGCGGCTGGCGCTCTGGGCGCTGCGCTTCACCCCCCTGGCCGCGGTCGATCCGCCGGACGGGCTGATCCTGGATGTGACCGGCTGCACCGATTTCTGCGGCGGGGAGGCGGCGCTGCTGGACCAGATCCATGCCAGCCTCGCACGGGGTGGGTTCACGGCCCGTGCGGTGCTGGCCGGCGTGGCGGCGGTTGCCACGGCGCTGGCGCGGGCCGGGCGGCACGGCACGATCCTGCCGCCGGGGAAGGAGCGGGTGGCGATGGCGACGTTGCCGCTGGGGGTGTTGCGGCTGGATCCGGATTGCCTGACCGGGCTGCACCGGCTTGGCCTGCAGCGGGTCGGCGAGGTGCTGCGCCAGCCGCGCGGACCGTTGGTGCGGCGTTTCGGGCGGGAACTGGCCGATGCGCTGGATGGGCTCGCCGGTACGCGGTCCCGTCCGCTGCAGCCGGTGCGGCCCACGCCTGGATTGGCGGTGGCCCGGGACTTCGTCGAGCCGGTGCTGACCCGTCCCGGGATCGAGCGCGCGCTGGACCAATTGCTGGACCGGTTGTGCCGGGCCCTGGAAGCGGCGGGGCAGGGGGCGCGGCAGGTGACGCTGCGTGCCGTCCGCGTGGACCATCACGTGCAGGACCTGATCATCGGCACGGTCCGGCCCACGCGCCAGCCCGCGCATCTGCGCCGCCTGTTTGCCGGGAAGCTGGAGCGGCTGGAGCCGGGGGCCGGCTTCGAGCGCTTCACGCTGCGGGCCGACGTGACCAATCCGCTCGACGCTGTGCAACAGGGCATTCCTGTTTCCGGCAAGGATCCCGGCCGGAGCGAAGCGGCGCTGGCGAACCTGTTCGATCGCCTGTCGCAGCGGGTTGCGGTCTGGCGCCTGATGCCTGTTGCCAGCCATTGGCCCGAACGGGCGGTCCGGCGGGTTGGCGCTTCCGATCCGGTCTCTCCGCTGTTACCGGAGCCGCGTCGTGCGCGGCCGGTATGTCTGCTGTCGCGTCCGTTGCCGTTGCAGGTCGTGCTGTCCAAGCCGGATGGTCCACCTGCAGGGCTGTGCCTGGACGGTGTGATGCATCCGGTCGCCTGGGCGGAAGGCCCGGAGCGCCTGGAACCCGAATGGTGGCGTGAGTCGGCTGCCCGGCCGGTGCGGGACTATTACCGCGTGTCGCTGGTCAGCGGTGCCCGTCTCTGGATCGGCTGTGTCCCTGTCCGGCCCGGCCATTGGTTCCTGCACGGTCATTTCCCATGACCCCCCTGCCGCGCAGCGCGAACTGGGGTCTGGGGCCGCTGGCCCCAGCCAGGTCCAGGGGCGGAGCCCCTGGCCTTCCTTTTGGTTTCGCCGAACTCGGCGCCCGTTCCAATTTCTCGTTGCTGGATGGTGCATCACACCCGGCCGAGCTGGTGCAAACTGCGGCCGCGCTAGGGCAGGCGGGGATCGGGGTCTGTGACCGCAACAGTCTCGCCGGGGTAGTGCGAGCGCATCTCGCTGCCCGTGCGCTGGGTTTTCCATTCGTGGTCGGTGCCCGCCTCGAACTGGAAGACGGCGTTGCCTATCTGGCCTGGCCGACGGATCGGGCGAGTTATGGCCGTCTCACGCGCCTGCTGTCGCTGGGCCGCATGCGGGCACCGAAGGGGGAATGCCGCATCGGCCGCGAGGATCTGTATGACCACGCCGAAGGCTGGGTGCTGGCGTTGATCGCGCCGCCCTGGCCCGATGCCGGTTTCGCCGCGCGGCTGCGGGAGGATGCGGTGGCATTGCGGCCGCTGCTGGCATTGCCGCTGTTCTGCACGGCGCCGTTTCTGCATGACGGCAACGACCGGCGCCGGCTTGGGGATCTCGCCGGGGTGGCGGCGGCGGGGCGGGCCGGGCTGCTGGCTACCACCGATCCGCGCTATCATCATCCCGCGCGTCGCCGGCTGGCCGATGTGCTGACCGCGATCCGGCTCGGCGTTCCGGTGGATGCGATCGGCTTCGCCGCCGAGCCGAATGCCGAGCGCTGCCTGAAAAGCCCGGCCGAGATGGCCCGGCTTTATGCCGCGCATCCGGATGCGCTGGCCAACACCGTGCGTGTGCTGGAGGCCTGTCGCGGTTTTTCGCTCGACCAGTTGCGCCACGAATATCCCGACGAGATCCTCGAACCCGGCCGCACGCCGCAACAGACGCTGGCCGGCCGGGTGGCGGCGGAGGCCGCGGCACGGTGGCCCGAGGGGGTGCCGGAAGACATCGCCGCGCGCCTCGCGCATGAGCTGGAGCTGGTCGGGCAACTGGGGTATGCGCCGTATTTCCTCACCGTGCACGAGGTGGTGCGCTTTGCCCGTGCCAAGGGGATTCTCTGCCAGGGGCGCGGTTCGGCTGCGAACTCGGCGATCTGTTATGTGCTCGGCATCACCGCCGTCGATCCGGCGCGGCATGATCTGCTGTTCGAGCGCTTCGTCTCTGCCAGCCGCAATGAACCGCCCGACATCGATGTCGATTTCGAGCACGAGCGGCGCGAGGAAGTGATCCAGCACATCTATGACCGCTATGGCCGCGATCGTGCCGCCATTGCCGGCACCGTGATCCGCTATCGCGGTCGCAGCGCTATCCGCGAGGTCGGCAAGGCGCTGGGGTTGTCGGAAGACGTCACCGGCCGGCTGGCGCGGGCGTGCCGGGGGCCGGAGCAGAGTCTGCACGACCTCGCCACGGCGGAGGGGCTCGATCCCTCCGATCGACGGCTGGGCCTGGCCCTGGAGCTGGCGGAGGAGATCCAGGATTTCCCGCGCCATCTCGCCACCCATGTCGGTGGCTTCGTCATCAGCCGCGGCAGGCTCACGGAGATGGCGGTGCTCGGCAATGCCGCCATGGCCGGGCGTACCGTGCTGGAATGGGACAAGGACGACATCGAGGCGCTGCGCCTGCTCAAGGTCGATATCCTGGCGCTGGGCATGTTGTCCTGCCTGCGCCGAGGCTTCGCGTTGTTGTGGCGGCATCGGCGCATCCCGATGGATCTTGCCCGGGTGCCGCATGACTGCGCGGTGACCTATGCCATGCTGCGGCGGGCCGACAGCCTGGGGGTGTTCCAGGTCGAGAGCCGGGCTCAGATGAACATGCTGCCGCGGCTGCGGCCCAGGGATTTCTACGACATCGTGGTGCAGGTGGCGATCATCCGTCCCGGCCCGATCCAGGGCGACATGGTGCATCCCTATCTGCGGCGCCGCTGGGGGCTGGAGGTCGTCAGCTATCCGAAGCCGTCGCCGGAGCACGGGCCTCCGGATGAGTTGGAGAAGGTGCTCGGTCGCACGCTGGGCGTGCCGCTGTTCCAGGAGCAGGCGATGCGGGTGGCGATCGTTGCCGCCCGCTTCACGCCCGCCGAGGCCGATGAGCTGCGCCGTGCCATGGCGACCTTCAAATACACGCAGGGCATCGGCGTCTATCGCGAGCGACTGATCGGCGGCATGGTCGCCCGCGGCTACGATCCGGACCTGGCGGAGCGGGTCTTCCGGCAGATCGAGGGATTCGGCTCCTATGGTTTCCCGGAAAGCCATGCGGCATCCTTCGCCCTTCTTGCCTATGCCTCGGCCTGGCTGAAATGCCACCATCCCGCGGTGTTCGCGGCGGCACTGCTGAACAGCCAGCCGATGGGCTTCTATGCGCCGGCGCAGATCGTGCGGGACGCAAGCGAGCATGGCGTGCTGGTGCGGCCGCTCGATGTGAACGCGAGCGCGTGGGATTGCACGCTCGAACCCGAGCCTTGCAGTGCGGACGGGCATGCCCTGCGCCTGGGCCTGCGCCTGGTGGCGGGGCTGTCGAAGGCAGAAGGAACGAGGATCGTCCAGGCCCGGCAGCTCGGCAACGGCTCGCCGTATGCATCCGTGGAAGAGGTGGCACGGCGGGCCGGGGTGAGCCGGCGGGCGATCGTGATGCTGGCCGAGGCGGATGGCTTCGCCAGCCTGGGCATTGGCCGTCGTGGCGCGTTGTGGGAGGCAAGGGCGGTCGAGCGTGACGTGCCGTCATTGCTGCGGCGCGTCGGCGAGGCGGAGGACTGGGGGGAGTTGCCGTTGTTCCGCGAGGCTGCGGCGACGCTGCCGGCGGAGACTGCCGGGCAGGCGGTAGCGCTGGACTACGGCGCCACCGGGCTGTCGCTGCGCCGGCACCCGCTGGCGGTATTGCGTGAGGATCTGCAACGGCTTGGCTGCGACGACACGCGACGGCTGCGGACGGCACGCGCCGGTGCCCGGCTGCGCCTGCCCGGGCTGGTGCTGATGCGTCAGCGTCCGGGCACGGCCAGGGGCATCGTCTTCATCACCGTCGAGGACGAGTTCGGGCAGGCCAATCTGGTGGTCCATGGCGATATCGCCACCCGTGACCGGGCCGCGCTGATCGGCGCGCGGCTGCTGGTCGCGGAAGGCCGGGTCGAGCGCGAGGCGGAGCAGGCGGAGGTGCCGATCATCCATTTGATCTGCCACGGGCTGCAGGATCGCACGGAGCTGCTGGCCGGGTTGATGCGGGGGAAGACGGCCAGCGCCAATGCGGATGCGGTGCAATCGCCCGTTCGTCTGCCGGCAAGCCGGGATTTTCGTTGACCGGAGATTTTCGATTCCACTGCCCCCGGTGCCTGCAATCATGCCGGAAAGCCCATGGTAACATAGGATTTTAGACAATCGCTTTTCGTGCGAGTGCTATGATAAAATATACATGCGGCGGAGAATGGAGGTTTGACGGTGAATGTCGTCGTTCCTGATGCAATTTATTCTACATTTCCGGGCTGGTGAACGCCCGGCCTCTGCCGTCATTGTTGAGTTTTTTGCCTGTCATGGCGATGGAAGGTTGGGTTCCGGCCGGTGACTCTTATCATTCCAGACTCTGAAAAAACGGCCAGGATTGAACGGATTTCCATTCTGGGTGGTCATGGCCGCGATGGCACGCCCGATTCCATCGATCGGCTGGATCTGCGGATCGGCGATGTCGTCAGCGTGGTCGGCCGTACTGGTTCGGGCAAGACCACATTGATCAACGACATCGAGCTGTTCGCCAATGGTGACACGCCGACCGGACGCCGGATCCTGATCAATGGCGCGCCGCCGTCGCCACGCTACCGCGACGACCCGGCACACAATCCGATTGCCCTGATCACCCAGCACACCACCTTCCTGTCGGATCTGCCGGTCGACGAGTTCCTGCACATCCATGCCGCGGTCCGCAACGGCTCCGCCGAGCGGATCAAGGACATGGTGGAACGGACATTGATTTTTGCGAATCAGTTGACCGGTGAACCGATCCTGACCTCGAGCCGGATGACCGAGCTCTCCGGTGGCCAGACCCGCGCCTTGCTGATCGCCGACGCAGCGGTCATCTGCGACACCCCGATCGTGCTGCTCGACGAGGTGGAGAACGCCGGCATCAACCGGTCCCGTGCGCTCGAACTGCTGCGCAATTCCCAAAAGATCTTCGTCTTCGTCACCCATGATCCGCGCATTGCCCTGCTCTCGGATTACCGGCTGGTGATCAGGGACGGGCGGATCGACCGGGTGCTGTACACCGACGAGCAGGAGCGGCGACTGGCGCCGCAGGTCGGGCGGCTCGATGACGCGCTGGCCGAGTTGCGGGAGCGCATCCGCGCGGGCGAGCGTGTCGCCAGTTTTGCAGGCGGGATAGTGCCATGAAACTCGTTGTCTGTGCCGGCACCGCCACCACCGGGAAATCCTCGGTACTGCGCCATGTGGTGCGGCATCTGCAGCGACGGCACCTGGCCGTTGCCTTCCTCAAGGTCGACGTGCAGTTCGCCGAGGAAGACGAGATCTTCGCGCGGGAGTTCAACATCCCCACCCGCAAGGTCTATTCCGGCGAGCTCTGCCCGGATCATTGCAATGTCATGGTGCTGGGCGATGCCCTGCAATGGGCCGGTGCGGTGAAGGCGGACCTGCTGCTGGTGGAAACCGCCGGTCTTTGCCTGCGCTGCTCGCCTTATGTTGATGGCGGCCTGGGGATCATCGTGCTGGAGGCGACCAGCGGCATGAACCTGCCGCGCAAGATCGGCCCGATGCTGTCGCTGGCCGACATCGCCGTGGTGACGAAGATCGACCGGGTTTCACAGGCCGAGCGGGAGGTGTTCCGGGCGCGCATCCTCGATGCGGCGCCGGAGGTCCGCATTCGCGAGGTCGATGCGCTGCACGGCATCGGCATCGACACCCTGGCGGCTGCCGTCGCCGCCACCCCGGAAATCGCCGGCAAGCTGGTGCTGCGCGGTAATCCCCCGGTCGGCACCTGCACGATCTGCGCGGGCAAGAAGGAGATCGGCTGGCAGGCGCATTTCGGCGTGGTGCGGGCCCTGGAGAACCAGACCTTCTACCGGGGCGAGTAGCCATGGTGGCCTATCTCGACAACGCCGCGACGACACCGCTCGATCCGCGGGTCGGCGCGGCCATGGCCCCCTGGATCAGTGGCATGGCCGGCAATCCGTCCAGCCTGCACGCGCCCGGCCGGGAGGCGCGTGCCGCGGTGGAGGCCGCCCGTGCCCAGGTGGCGGCGCTGCTGGGGGCCCGCCGCGAGGAGATCATCTTTACCGCGAGTGGCACCGAAGCCGACAACCTGGCGCTGATCGGCACCGTGCAGGCGTCCGGCAGCGGCCGGCACCATCTGGTGGTCGGCGTAATCGAGCATCCGGCCGTGATCGAAACGGCACGTTTCCTCGAACGCCAGGGCGTCGACGTGAGCTTCGTCCCGGTCGACGGCTTTGGGCGGATCGATCCCGATGCGGTGCGGCGGGCGCTGCGTCCGCACACGCGGTTGATCTCGGTGATGGCGGCCAGCAATGTGGTGGGCACGTTGCAGCCGATCGCCGAGATCGGCCGGATCGCTCGTGACGCCGGGATCCCGTTCCACACCGACGCGGTGCAGGCGGCCGGCAAGCTGCCGCTCGATCTTGCCGGCCTGCCGGTCGACCTGCTGTCGGTGTCGGCGCACAAGCTGCACGGCCCGAAGGGCGTCGGGGCGCTGTATGTGCGCACCGGCGTGACCCTGGAGCCGATCATTCATGGCGGCGGACAGGAGCACGGCCTGCGCTCCGCCACCGAGAACGTCGCCGGCATCGTCGGCCTCGGGCGGGCGGCGGAACTGGCCCGCAGCGAGATGGCCGAGGACAATGCCCGCCTGGTGCACCTGCGCGATCGCCTGATCGAGGGCATTCGTCTCGCCTGTCCGCAGGCCTATCTGATCGGCGACCCGTTTCGTCGCCTGCCGGGCCATGCCTGCCTCGGTTTCGCCGGGCAGGAGGGCGAGGCCATCCGGCTGTTGCTGGCGCTGGACGAGGCGGGCATCGCGGTCTCGACCGGCAGCGCCTGCAGTGCCGCGCGCGGGGCCGAGCCGTCCTATGTCCTGCAGGCGATGGGATTCGATGCCCTGCGCGCGCGTGGCGCGTTGCGCCTGACGCTTGGCCGCTTCAACACCGCCGGGGATGTGGACCTCGTGCTGGAGCGACTGCCGGCGCTGGTCGGCGGCCTGCGCCCCCTTGCCACGGCCCGCGCCTGAGGCGGCGATACAAGGAACCATTGGCATGGTACAAGAGCAAGGACCCGAGCTTCCCGGCCTCGATTGCGGCGTCTGCGGTTATCGCAGTTGCGATGCCCTGGCCCGGCAGTTGGCCGATCGGCCGGATCTGATCAGGCGCTGCATCAATCTCTCGGAGGAGCGGATGGCGCCGACGGTGGCCGGCCTGGCCGGGGCCGGTGCATCCCCGGTGCAAGACGCGGCCGAATTGACCTGGCAGGATTCCCTCGGGCGAGGCTTCGATTTCTATCTGGAGCATTTCCCCGAGGATCCGGGGCCGCGGGAAATCATCCTGCCGCACAATCCGATGCTGACCCGTGAGATGGAGGTGGCGGTCGGTGATCTGATGATCGGCCGGCCGCTGGGGATGTCATGCGGCTGTCCCATTACGCATTGTGGCGTGGTGATGGATGTGGATGCCCGCACCGGGGTCATTGTCTGGTGCGTCACCGGTCCGCTCGGTCCGCGTGAAAGCGGCTTCAAGGATATCGGCTACTACATCGCCGAAGGCTACGAGGGACTGGTCCGGCAGACCCGGGCGGATATCCGGATCGGCATGCGCTATTTCTTCCAGCCCCGCATGTGCATGCTGCAGTGGCGCCACAGCGGCCTCGTCAACTACGCCAATCGCGGCAAGGACGGGCTGCAGATCCGGCTGGAAGGGCTGTGGATCGGCTGACCGTCAGGGGCCGGCGAAGGTGGGCCAGGCGGTGTCCCTGGCCGAGATGGCCGCGACGGGGAGGGGCCAGGTGATGCCGAAGCGCGGATCATCGAACCGCACGCCACTGGCGGCCTCGGGGGCGTAGAATTCCGAAATCAGGTAGCTGACCTCGGTCTTGTCCTCGAGGGTCTGGAAGCCGTGCGCGAAGCCCTTCGGGATGTAAAGCCGAAGCCGGTTCGCGGCCGTCAGCTCGAAACCCTGCCATCGGCAACAGGTCGGGGAGTCCGGGCGCAGGTCGATGATGACGTCCCGGATTGCTCCCCTGGTACAGCTCACCACCTTGACTTCACCGAACGGGGAACGTTGGAAGTGCATGCCGCGCAGCGTTCCGCGCAGGGCTGAATAAGAGATGCTGTGCTGGACGAAGCGGGTTTCCAGCCCGAGCCTGTCGAACTCACGGACACAGAAGCTGCGGGCGAAAAAGCCACGGGCATCGTGAACCGGCTCGGGTTCCACAAGCCACGCGCCATCAAGCGCCGTCGGAATGAATCGCATGACGTCCGTTACATGTCCGGTCATGCACCCGCTGTCCAGCCGGGAACGTGCGGATGCCATTTCGGTGGCGATCAATAGCGCTTGATGTCCTGCAGCCGGGGCCGGGGCCGGGGCCGGTTTGGCAGGATCTGGGGGGCACACCAGCCGCGACAGGACCAGGCAATACAGTGTGCCGATTACGGCACAAATTTTCGATGGCCCCCGTCGCGACCAAAGGAAACCGTGCCTGATCATGCCCAAGGTCATCAAGTATGAGCAGGAGCTGCGGAGCGTGAACCATCTCCTTCATCATCCACGCAACTGCAGGAAGGCCCCGACCTCCGGGACCATCACCGGATCTTGGTCATGAAGCTCCAATCCTTGCCGGAGCTGTCCGTCACGGCCGCTCGGCCGGTTGGTACCTGCCGCCTGTGTGGCGCCGGGCTGCACCACAGCTTTATCGACCTTGGCATGTCGCCGCTGTGCGAGAGCTTCCTCCGCGCGGAACAGCTCGACGCGATGGAACCGTATCTCCCGCTGCATGCGCTGATCTGCGACACATGCTTCCTGGTGCAGCTCAAGGAATATGTCAGCCCGGAGCATATCTTTCGCGAATATGCCTATTTCTCGTCCTACTCGACCAGTTGGGTGGCGCACGCCAAGGCCTATTGCGAGAAGGTCACGTCGCGGTTCGGCCTGGGACCGGAGAGCCTGGTCGTCGAACTCGCAAGCAATGACGGCTACCTGCTGCAGCACTTCCCGCCGCTTGGCGTGCCGGTGCTGGGCATCGAGCCGGCGGCCAATGTTGCGAAGGTCGCGATCGGGAAGGGCATCCCGACGCGTGTGGAGTTCTTCGGCGTTGCTCTGGCGCAGCAACTGGTGGCCGAGGGGCGCCAGGCCGACCTGATCGCCGGCAACAACGTCCTGGCGCAGGTTCCGGACCTGAACGACTTCGTCGCGGGCATGAGCGTGCTGCTGAAGCCAGAGGGCATCATCACCCTGGAATTCCCGCATCTCGCGCGGCTGATGGCGGAGAATCAGTTCGACACCATCTATCACGAGCATTTCTCCTATTTCTCGCTCCTGACCATCGCGCACATGGCGGAGCGGCATCGCCTGCGGATCGTCGATGTCGAGGAACTCCCGACCCATGGCGGCTCCTTGCGGGTCTATCTCGCCCGGGCGGAATCGCGCCACGAGGCGAGTGGTGCCGTGGCGGCGCTGCTGGCCCGGGAAAAGCAACTCGGCTTCGATGACGTCGCCGCCTATGCCCCGTTCGCCGAGCAGGTGAAGCGCACCAAGCGCCGTCTGCTGTCATTGCTGATCGACCTGCGGGATGCCGGCCACCGTATCTGTGGCTATGGCGCGCCGGGCAAGGGCAACACGCTGCTGAATTACTGCGGCATCGGCCCGGATTTCCTCGACTTCACCGTGGACCGCAATCCCTACAAGCACGGCCTGTTCACCCCCGGCATGCACGTGCCGATCCGCCCCGTCGAGGCGATCGACGCGGCACGTCCCGATTACCTGCTGATCCTGCCGTGGAATCTGAAGACGGAGATCACCCGGCAGATGCGGCATGTCGCGGAGTGGGGAGGGAAATTCATCGTGCCGATTCCTGAGCCAACGATCATCGATCCAAAGGATGTCTGTCCATGAAGGTCGTGCTCTTTTGTGGTGGTCTCGGGACCCGCATTCGCGAATATTCCGAAAACATCCCGAAGCCGATGATTCCGGTGGGTCAGCACCCCATTCTCTGGCATGTCATGCAGTACTATAGCCAGTTCGGGCACCGGGATTTCGTGTTGTGCCTGGGCTACAAGGCGAACGTCGTCAAGGAGTACTTCCTCAACTACAAGCATCAGCTCTATGCCGATTGCGTCGTGTCCGGCCAGGGGCGGAATGTCGAGATCATCGGCAAGCCGACCGAGGACTGGCGCGTCAGCATGGTCGATACCGGCATCTGGCGGAATATCGGCGAACGGCTGTGGGCGGTGCGTGACCATGTCCGTGGCGAGGAGATGTTCCTTGCCAATTACAGCGACGGGCTCACGGACCTGATGTTGCCCGAGATGATCGAGCGTTTCCGCAGAAGCGGCAAGGTTGCCTGTTTCGTCGCCACCCGTCCGCCCTTGACCTACCATCTGGCGGATATTGCCCCGGATGGCCGGGTGCTGGAATTCCGCAGTTCGGAACGGTCGGATATCTGGATCAATGGTGGCTACTTCATTCTGCGCCAGGAAATCTTCGACTACATGCGCGAGGGGGAGGAACTCGTTCTGGAGCCGTTCAAGCGACTGATCGAGGCCGACAAGCTGATGGCCGTCAAGCACGATGGCTTCTGGCGGTCGATGGACACGCTGCGTGACCGTCAGGTCTTGGAGGACATGGTGGAACGCGGCGAGATGCCCTGGCTGTTCGGCGACTATGCCGGCAAGCGCGGGCAGCAGGTGGTCGCCGCGGAATGAGGGGCCTGGCGCTGGCCCGTCCGGGCGAGTCCCTGTCGGTGCTCTGTCTTGGCGCCCATGCCGACGATATCGAGATCGGCGCCGGCGGGACGATCCTTGGCTGGATCGCCGCCGGCGTGCAGCTTGATGTCCATTGGTGTGTGCTCAGCGCGGTCGGCCCGCGTGAAGCCGAGGCAATGGCTTCCGCGGAGGCCTTCCTGGCCGGCGCCCGGAGCCGGCGCATCGAGCTCGGGCAGTTCCGCGACGGGTATTTCCCCAACCAGGGCGGCGACATCAAGGACTGGGTGCAGGATCTGGCCGCGCGGGCCCGGCCGGATGTCATATTGACCCACCGGGCGGACGATGCGCACCAGGATCATCGCGAGCTGCGGCGGCTCACCTGGAATGCCTTCCGCAATCACCTGATCCTGGAATACGAGATCCCGAAATGGGACGGCGACCTGGGGCGGCCTAACGTCTATATGCCGATCTCCATGGACACCCTGGAGCGCAAGCTTGCGCTGCTCCAAACCAGCTTTGCGACCCAGCGCGCGAAGGACTGGTTCGACCCCGAGACCTTCCGGGGGCTTGCACGCCTGCGTGGCATGGAATGCCGGGCGCCGGAACGCTATGCCGAGGCGTTCGTCGTGTCGAAGGCGATCCTGCAGTGAACGGGGACGGCGAACGAGCCGTTATCCCGACGCCGGCACCAGCAGGCCGTGGATTTCCAGAATGCTCGCGGCTTCGGCAATCTCGCTGAACGGCAGCCCCGCCCGCTCGGCGATGTCGAGCAACGAATGGTGGCCATCGGCGAAATTGAGCGTCCAGAGCATGGCCATGCTCCTGGACGGCCCGGCCTGGCTGCCGCCGATCGCCGCATACAGGCCCCGACGCCCGAGCTGGGGCTCGCATTTGGGCAGCACGTTCCGCAGCCGCTGATCGTTCTCGATGATGTCGATGGCCGCGGTGATGGTCCGATAGGACGAGGCCAGATGCTCCGGCCGGACGAAGGAAAGGTTGTCGCCCGAGGTATGGTACTCGGGGAAGCTGCCAAACCGGCTGCGCTGGAACAAGCCGACCGGCAGGTTGAAGCCGGGCGAGCAGAACTGCCTTTCGTCATAGCCGTAGGGAACGAAGTCGGTGACCGTCGGTGTTCCCGGGGCATGGTGGAGCAGATGCGCCATCGCCCGGTCGATCGCCGCGTCGCCCTGCCGGCTGCGCTTGTAGCTCGGCCCGCCGGAATCGCCTACGCAGGACAGCACCAGGCCGTGGCGGATGCGGCTTGCCACCAGCTCGTTGCGGGCGAGCCAGGTGATCGCCCCGATGGTGCCGGGGGCGAACAGGAAGCGATAGCTGTAGCGGGTGCGCAGCGGTGCCAGTCGCGCGGCGAGTCGCGTCAGCAGGGCGAGCCCGGCGCAATTGTCGTTGGCCAGCGAGGGGTGGCAGACATGCGCCGAGAACAGGAATTCCTCGTCGCTGTCACCGGGATGGAGGAATTCGCCATAGGTCAGGCTGCCATCCTGCAGCGTGGCGTCGATGCGTGCCTCATAGATCCCGTCCGGCAGCGCCATCAGCGCATTATGCGCCATGCAGAAGCCCCAGCGCTCTTCGTAATAGGAGGTCCGGTAGGGGATCAGGTCCGGTTGATCGGGCAGGGTGAAGATGTGCTGGCGCAGTTGCGCGAGCGGCATCCGGACATGGACGGGCGTACTGTAATTGACCACATGCAGGGTGTGGTCACGAAAATCCACGACGTGCCGGCCCGAGTCATCGGCGATGTAGGCGTCGCGGATGTTCCACTCGCGCGGGATGGTCCAGTCGAACACCTGGGTCCCCGTCGGCACCTCATGGACGGTCAGCGGGATGTGCCGGCCGAGACGCCGCAAGGTCTCCCTGACACCGTTGCCGGTGATGCTGCGGCAGATCGGATAGATATCCGCCACCAGGGCGAAGATTTCCGCGCCGATGCCCTCCTCGTCCAGCCTGCCGGCGAGCGATCGCCCGCCGGTTCCCGACCAGCCCGGGACGGTCACGCGCCGGCAACCTCGGCGGTGACCGGATCGGCGGGGACGGAGGCGATGCGACGCATGTCGGCCCCGATCGTGCCCTTGGCCATCAGCATCTTGATGTGGCCGATCCGCTGGTAGCGGTTGCCCTCGAACTCCTCGAGCGTCAGCCCGGAATTCCGGTAGGCCGCGTACAACTGCTCCGCCCCGCGGCGGACATCCCATTGCGGTTGGAAATCCGGCAGGGTGCGCGCGATCTTGTCGAAGCTGACGCGATAGGAGCGCTTGTCGGGGCCGGCGTCGGAGGCCACTTCCAGGTGGCAGTTCGGCACGACCTCGGCCACCACCTCGGCGATCTCGCGAATGCGATAGTTGTGGGCCGTCTGGCCGACATTGAAGGCTTCGTTGAACACGCTTTCCTCCGGGGCGCTCAACCCGGCGATGAAGGCGCGCGAGATATCCTCGATATGCACGATCGGCCGCCAGGGCGAGCCATCCGACTTGAGGAAGATCCGTCCCGTGGTGACGGCCCAGGCGACCAGGTTGTTCAGCACGATGTCGAAGCGCAGCCGGGGCGACAGCCCATAGGCGGTGGCGGGGCGGAAATAGATCGGGCAGAACCCGTCCCCTGCCAGGGCGGCGATGTCCTTCTCGGCCCAGACCTTCGATTGGCCATAGGCGGTGACCGGGTTGAGCGCGCCCGACTCGGTCATCATCTCGTCGCCGGCGAGGCCGTAATTGCTGCAGGAAGAGGCCAGCAGGAAGCGGCGCACCCCGGCCAGCTTCGCCAGCCGCGCGAGTCGCACGCTCGCCCGGTAATTGATGTCGTAGGTCAGGTCCGGGTTCAGGTCGCCGAGCGGGTCGTTGGACAGCGCCGCCAGGTGGATGACGGCATCGAAGCCGGCCAGTTCGTTGGCTTCCAGGTCGCGCACGTCCTTGCGGATGGTGGGGACCGGGACGATGGTGCCGCCCGCCGCGAAGGTGCAAAGCTCGTAGAGATCGCTGTCGCATCCGACCACGTCGTGGCCGGCCTGCAGCAGCATGGGAACCATGACCGAACCAATGTAGCCCCGATGTCCGGTTAGCAGAACCTTCACCGACCTACTCCTTGCGCTGAACGCACGCGAAGCCACAGCGTCCGCGAATGCATCATTGGCCGGCAGAATGCCTGTGGGCGGTGCGCAATCGGAGCAGGCCCGGACGCAAACTTGTCCCGTGAGTTCGCGCCGCCCCACGAGACAGCGGCGGGAAGCGTCCGTTCCGGTCCGCGGTGCTCTCCCATCGGTAAGCCTGTTTCTATTTCGTATCAAGCCCGAAGCGCCACGGACTTCCCCGCCGCGTGTTCGAACGCTATGATTTCGCTAAAAACATAACCTGATCGTGCAGCGGATCGAGATCTTCACGAACGGACAAGGGCCGAGTATGTTGGAAGACATTAGCTGTTCAGCCGTTCCTGCCTGTCTGCCGGGGTGTCTGTGATGCCCAGGCTCAAGATCATCCAGGCGACGACGTACATTTCCCGGGATAACCGGCGTCCGCGTAAAATCGGCAAGCGGAAGATGGTGGGGGCGGTCATGCCGTACCTGGCGGCGCTCGCGCCGTCGGAATGGCAGGTGATGTTGGTCGACGACGCGGTCGAGGAAATCGACTATGACGCGCCCGTCGATGTCGTCGCCATCACCGTCCGCATGGTGACCTCGCTGCGGGCCTACGAAATCGCTGACAGGTTCCGCGAGAGGAAGGTCACCGTCCTGATGGGCGGCCCCCACGCGACGTTCTACAGCGAGGAAATGGCCGAGCATGCCGATGCCGTGTGCATCGGCGAGGGGGAGGAGATTTTCCCCCGGATGCTGGCGGATGCGGCTGCCGGACGGCTGCAGAAATTCTACCATCGCGATTCGGTCGCCTGCCTCAAGGGCATGCCGACGCCGCGCTGGGATCTGCTGAATCCGAAGCACTACGTCTTCTATCGGCCCTACGTCATCCAGCACTCCCGTGGCTGCCCCTATACCTGTGATTTCTGTGCCGAGCGGCGCCTGAATGGCGACTACGGCTATCGCGATCGCCCGGTTGAGGAGGTCGTCGAGGAAATCAGGAAATGTGGCGCCCGGCACATCTTCTTTGCCGCCAGCCAGTTCGCCGGTCATCCCGGGCGGACCATGGAACTGATGGAAGCGCTGATTCCGCTGAAGGTGCGCTGGTCAGCCCTGTTCTCACCCCGTTTCGGCCTTGACGAGAAGTTCCTTGATCTGGCCAAGCGCTCCGGCCTGTTGCATGTCAACATGGGAATTGAAAGTATTTCTCAGGCTACATTGAATGGCATGCACAAACAATTCAATAAATCTCAAAATTATGAGGCAATGATTGAGAATTTAAACAAGAAAAATATCAGCTATTCGTTCAATTTTGTGTTCGGGACCGATGCTGACGATTCAAGTGTATTTTTAGCAACCTTGGAATTCCTGCAGAGACATAAAGTTCCGGCCGCCTATTTCAATGTTCTCGCGCCGCTGCGTGGCACCGGCGTCTATGAAAAACTGAAGGCCGAGGATCGCCTCATCGACGAACCCAACATGGATCGCTGGCCCGGCGTCTTCTACCATTTCCGCCCCGTGCACATGTCGGGCGAGGAATTGGTGAACCAGGTCCAGAAGATGCAACGGGAATACTATTCCTGGGGCTCGATGCTGCGGCGCCTGCGTTTCCCGCGCACGCAGGCGGATTTCGCCTCCTGGAACGTGAACCTGACACAGAGAAAGGTGGCGCTCCATCCCAAGAGCATGAGCGAGTTCAGCGAGTTCTGATCACGACCGCGTGGCCGCACCGGGACGGCATCCCCGGTGCGGCCTTGTTACCGGCGACATGGTTGCCGCTGCCGTCAATCAACGGGTCCCGCAAACGGGATTGTTCTGAAATATTCTCCTTTGTCTTTCGCCGCGTTAACGGCGGGAGCAGTGTTGCAGTGCAACACGGGCTCTTGATCTTGTGTTTCGATTTACATGGGCGTGTGGACGCATCTGTCGCACGCAAGAGCAAGAGCGGCGGGGAGGAAAATGCCGGTATTGAATGTCCTGATCGGAACTGTGAATGCGTCAGGAAGCTCTTCCCGTTTGGCGCGAGCGGGTGCAGTGCCGGTGCATCCGGCTGTCGAGCTGTGAGGAAACCTCATGAGCCCTGATACCATTCCTCGGGCCATGCCAGAGCAAGCCATCAAGGCACCGCTGGCCGGTTGGGTCACCCCGCTTTCGGAACTGGAAGACCCGGTTTTTGCCGGCCTCGTCCTTGGCGACGGCGTGGCCATCGATCCGGTGGAATCGACCCTCCGCGCTCCCTGCGACGGCATCGTGACCATGCTGCATCGGGCCCATCACGCCCTGACGTTGCGCACGGCCGATGGGGCCGACATCCTGATGCATATCGGCCTGGATACGGTCGCCCTGGGGGGCACCGGTTTCACGCCGCATGTCGCGGTTGGCCAGCAGGTGCGCACCGGCGAGGCGCTGATCAGCTTCGATGTCGCCCTGCTGGCCGGACGGGCGAAGAGTCTGGTGAGCCCGGTGATCGTCACCGCCGGCGACCGGAGCTTCACCGTCGCGGATCGTGTCCTGGGGCGGGAAGTGACGGCCGGGGATATCCTGTTCACGCTGATTGCCGCGACTGCCGCCGCGACCGCCGCGCCGGCGCCGGAAGCCGGCGCGCAGGTGGCCCGCGACGTGGTGCTGCGGATCCCGACCGGTCTGCATGCCCGTCCCGCCGGCATCGTTTCGGCGGCGGCCCGTGGCTACCAGGCCGAGATCGCGATCGCCCTGCGCGACGCCCGGGCGAATGCGCGCAGCGCCGTGTCGTTGATGGGACTCGGCGCCCAGGCCGGCGACATCCTGACCCTGACCGCGCGCGGCCCCGATGCCGCCGCGGCGGTGGAGGCGATCGCCACCCTGCTGGCTGAAGGCCACGAGGCATCCGGGCCGGCCCCGTCCCATGCGGCGCCTCCCGCCGTGGCCCCGCCGCTTGCTGTCCCGGAGCCGCCCGTCCCGTCTCCCGCCGCGCCCTTCGAGCCCGGCACCGAGCAGGCACTCTCCGGCGTGCCCGCCGTGCCCGGCCGCGCGGTGGGCACCGCCTTCCCGCTGCGGGCCGAGCGGGTGGAGGTGGAGGAACACGGCGCCGGCCCCGACACCGAGCGGCAGCGCCTGCGCCAGGCCCTGACGAAGTCCCAGGGCGACCTGCAGGCCGAGATCGGGCGCTCGCCCGCCGGCTCGCAACAGGGCGAGATCCTGCAGGCGCATCTGGCCTTCGTCGAGGATCCCGACCTGGCCGAGGCGGCCGACGCGGCGATCACCGCCGGCAAGAGCGCCGGCTTCGCCTGGAACGGCGCCATCGACCGCCAGATCGACGTGCTGCGCGGCCTTGGCATCGATCGCATGGCCGAACGCACCGACGACCTGCGCGACGTCAGCCGGCGGGTGCTGCAGGCGCTCAGCGGCAAGGCGCAGGAGGCCATTGTCCTGCCGCCGCGCGCGGTGCTGCTGGCCGACGACCTGCTGCCCTCGCAGCTCGCCACCCTGCCGGCGACCGACATCGCCGGCATCGCGCTTGCCCGCGGCGGGCGCACCTCGCACGTGGCGATCATGGCCGGCTCGCTGGGCATTCCGACCCTGGTCGCGGTCGGTCCGGGACTTGCCCGCGTGCCGGAAGGCGCGCCGGTGATCCTTGACGCCGAGGCTGGCACGCTGCGCGTCTTTCCCGCCGCCGGCACGCTCGTGCAGATGGAGGCGTCGGTAACCGCCGCGCGCGAGCGGTCGGCGGCGCAGCTCCGTGCGGCCCATGAAGACTGCCGGCTGGCCGATGGCACGCGGATCGAGGTGGTCGCCAATCTCGGCGGAGAGGCCGATATCCCCGAGGCCCTGGCACGCGGCGCGGAGGGCTGCGGCCTGTTGCGCAGCGAGTTCCTCTTCCTCGACCGGGTGACGGCACCCAGCGAGGACGTGCAGCACGCCACCTACCAGCGCATCGCCGACGGGTTGCAGGGGCGGCCGCTGATCATCCGCACGCTCGATGCCGGCGCCGACAAGCAACTGCCTTATCTCGACCTGCCGCACGAGGAAAATCCGGCGCTCGGCCTGCGCGGCGTGCGTGTCGGGCTGTGGCGGCCGGAACTGCTGCGCGCACAGTTCCGCGCCATCCTGCGCGTCCGTCCGCCCGGACAGTGCCGCATCATGCTGCCGATGATCGCGCTGCTCGAGGAGATCCGCGCCGCCCGCGCCCTGTTCGAGGAGGTACGCCAGGAACTCGGCCACACCGATCCGGTGCAGCTCGGCATCATGGTGGAGGTGCCCTCGGCGGCGCTGATGGCGACGACGCTCGCTGCCGAGGCGGATTTCTTCTCGATCGGCAGCAATGACCTGACCCAGTACGCGCTGGCGATGGACCGCGTCAATCCGCTGCTGGCTCGTCAGCTCGACGGCCTCCATCCCGCCGTGCTGCGGCTGATCGCGATGACCTGCGAGGGCGCGAGCCGGCACGCGCGCTGGGTGGGGGTGTGCGGCGGCATCGCCTCGGTGCCGCGTGCCGCCCCTGTGCTGGTTGGCCTCGGCGTCACCGAGCTGTCGGCGACGGCGGCCGCCATTCCCGCGGTCAAGGCCCTGCTGCGCGGGCTGACCCGCGAGGACTGCGTGCGGGTGGCGCAACAGGCGCTGGCGCAGGACTCGGCCGAGGCGGTGCACCGGCTGCTGGCACAGACATGGCCGGAGGCCTGACATGAGAACACTGGGGCATTCCCCGCGGGGAGGCCGGAGAGGATTCGGGCCATGCTGAAATCTGCCTTCGGGTGGCTGCAGAAGATCGGCAAGTCGCTGATGCTGCCGGTGGCGGTGCTGCCGGTGGCGGGATTGCTGCTGGGTATCGGCAGTTCCAACTTCGCCTTTCTGCCGCATGTGGTCTCGCAGGTGATGGCGCAGGGCGGGGCTGCCGTGTTCGGCAACCTGCCGCTGATCTTCGCGGTCGGCGTCGCACTGGGCCTGGCCAACAACGATGGCGTCGCCGCGGTTGCCGCGGTGGTCGGCTTCGTCGTGATGGTCGCGACCATGGGCGTGATGGCCACCACCTTCGGCGTCGAGCCCGCGATGGTGCTCGGCATGAAGTCGATGGAAACCGGCGTGTTCGGCGGCATCATCATCGGTGCCGTGGCCGCGGTGCTGTTCAACCGCTACTACCGCATCGAGCTGCCGTCCTATCTGGGCTTCTTCGCCGGCAAGCGCTTCGTGCCGATCGCAACCGGCGTCGCCGCCATCATGGTCGGCATCGCCCTGTCGGTGGTCTGGCCGCCGATCCAGACCGGCATCAACATCTTCTCTCACTGGGCGGCCGACAGCAGCCCGCGCAGCGCCGCCACGATCTACGGCTTCGTCGAGCGGCTGCTGATCCCCTTCGGCCTGCACCACATCTGGAACGTCCCGTTCTTCTTCCAGATCGGCTCCTTCACCGACGCCTCCGGGCAGGTGGTGCACGGCGACATCACCCGCTTCTTCGCCGGCGATCGCACCGCCGGCATCCTCGCCGGCGCCTTCCTGTTCAAGATGTGGGGCCTGCCCGCGGCCGCCATCGCCATGTGGAGCGTGGCACGGCCGGAAAATCGCGCGGCCACCGGCGGCATCATGTTCTCTGCCGCGCTGACCTCGTTCCTGACCGGCATCACCGAGCCGATCGAGTTCTCCTTCCTGTTCGTGGCTCCGGCGCTCTACCTGATGCACGCGGCGCTGGCGGCGAGTTCGCAATTCCTCGCCAACAGCCTCGACATGCACATGGGCTTCACCTTCTCCCAGGGCGGCATCGACTTCCTGCTGTTCAACGTGTTCGGCAAGACCGCGCATAACTGGTGGATCACCCTGGTGGCCGGGCCGATCTACGCGGGGATCTACTTCGTGCTGTTCCGCACCATGATCCTGCGCTTCGATTTCAAGACCCCGGGCCGCGAGGTCAACATCGACACGGCCGGGCTCGAGACCGGGGAAGCGGGGCCGGCGGCCGATGACCGCTTCGCCATGGCGCGACGCCTGGTGGCCGCCTTCGGCGGGCGCGAGAACATCGCCAGCCTCGATGCCTGCATCACCCGGCTGCGGGTGGGGGTGCACAACCCGGCCCTGGTTGACCAGAACCGCTTCAAGGCACTCGGCGCCGCCGGCGTCATGCAGGTCGGCCAGAGCTTCCAGGCGATCTTCGGCACGCGTTCGGAAAACCTCAAGACCGATATGGATGAGTTCCTGCGGCAGACGGGCGGGGAACCAGAGACGGCACCGGCAGCACCTCCTCCCGCGGCGGTGCCGGTCCGGGTGGAGCCCTCGGCTGCGGTGCTGGCGCAGGCTCCCGTCTTGCTGCACGCCTTGGGCGGGGCGGCCAACTTGCGTGAACTGGCTTCCGTGGCGACCACGCGGCTGCGGGTGCGGCTCGCGGATGCCAGCACATTCGATGCCGCAGGCGCGCGCGCGGCCGGCGTGCGGGCGACAATGCCGCTTGGCGACGGCGTGTTCCATCTGATCCTGGGGCCGGGGGCGGCGGAATATGCCGCCGCCTTGGGGGCATTGGTCGGGGGCAAGGAAATGGCGCATGCCACCTGAAGAAAGGGCCAGGGCTCTGCCCTGGACCCGGCGTCGTGCGCAGGCACGCTTGCGCGTGACGGCCATAAGGCCCCTGCACCCCAGTCTCGCTGCGCGGCTGGGGGGAACCTTAGCCGAGACCTTCGAGGATACGCAGGAAAGCGCGCTGACCGGGATCGTCGAGGCCGACACTCTTCTCGGCGAAGATGCGGGCACGGCCGATCCTGGCCGGCCAATCGCGGCAGGTTGCCATGGCCGCGGCAACGGCCGTGCGAGCCGCGGCGAGGATCTCCGCCGGATCGTCAAGGCCCTTTGTCGCCTTCACCGCGGCATCGAGCGCGTCGAGCACCGTCTTGTCGCCGAGCGAGGCCTTTCCCCGCGTTCGCATCTGATCGAGGGCGGCGCCAAGCAAGGACGACATCTCATGCCACGGCACTTCGGTGCGGCCGCGGGTTGCCTTGGCGGCCGCCATCAGGCCGGTGGCGAGCAGGGTGCCATAGCTCGATCCGGAAACGCGGGTGAAAGCCTGGGCGACTTTCATCAGCGCTTCGCCGACTTCCGGCGGCAGATCATCGAGGATCGCTTTCACCTCGCGACCGCCGCGCACCATGGTGACGCCGAGGTCGCCATCGCCGAGCTGCCCGTCGAGGGTGTTCAGTTCGTCGGCGACGGTTTCCATATGGTCGGCGATGCGCGCGAGGCCGGCGACGAGTCCGGCTCTGGTCAGCGCCATCGTCACACGCTCCAGAAGGCGCAGGAGGCCGGCGCGCGGAGATAGCTTTCGAGTTGCGGATCGAGCCGGCAGAGGGTGAAGGAGACGCCGACCATTTCCATCGAGGTCGCGTAGCGGCCGACCAGCGGCATGACGATGCTGCCGCCTTCCGCCTCGATCCGCGCCTTGACCCGGCGATACAGGATATACAGCTCCTCCGGCGGGGTGGCGCCGAGCGAGTTGACCATGACACTCAGGCGTTCGCCTTTTTCCACCTTGCGGTCGGCGAACAGGAGATCGAGCATTTCGTCGGCGATCGCGTCGGCCGGCAGCAGCGGGCCGACCCTGACTCCGGGCTCACCATGGATGCCCATGCCGATCTCCATCTCGGTTTCGCCGATCGAGAAGGTCGGCTTGCCGGCCTGCGGCACGACGCAGGGGGTGAGGGCCACGCCGACGGTGCGGCAGGCGCCGGCAGCGGCCTCGGCGACCGCGGTGACGGCATCGAGATCGAGCCCGGCCTCGGCCGCCGCGCCGGCGATCTTGAAGGCGTAGACCATGCCGGCGACGCCGCGCCGCTTGCTTGCCTCGGCGGGGGGCGCGGAGGCGACGTCGTCGGTCACCAGCACCGTCGTGGTGCGGATGTCCTCCATCTCGACCATGTCGCCGGCCATGTCGAAATTCATGATGTCGCCGCCGTAATTGCCGTAGAGGCGGAGCACGCCGGCGCCTCCGTTGGCGACCCGGATCGCATCGGCCATCTGCTCGACGCTCGGCGAGGCGAAGACATCGCCGATGGCGCAGGCATCGAGCAGCCCCGGCCCGACATAGCCGGTGAAGACCGGCAGGTGGCCGGAGCCGCCGCCGGTGACGATGCCGACCTTGCCGGGCTTCGCGCCACCGGCCCGGGCGATGACGCGGCCGCCCGCGCCGATCTGCCGATAATACTCCGGATGGGCGGCGACCAGCCCTTCCAGGAGTTCATCGACGTAGGAATAGGGATTGTTCAGGATCTTCTTCACCGAGGTCGTTTCCTTTTTGCCAGGCCGATCAAACCCCCGGGGCGGCGTGAGCCACCCCGGGGAAGCGGCTCACGCGGTCGTGGCGGGCCGGGCGAGTGCGGCCGAGTTCTCAATGGCTTCTTCCGCCTCGGCACTGTGGAACACGGCGAGGCGCTGCACCGCGAGAACCGAGATCACGGTCAAGGCACAGCAGGCCATGACGTAGATGGAGACGTAGGTGGGCCGGCCGTCGGCGAGCGCGACGAGGGCCGAGGCGATAAAGGGGGTCGGCCCGGCGACGGCGACACCGTTCAGTTCCCGGGTCAGGGCGATGCCGGAGAAGCGATAGCGGGTGGGAAAGAGATTGGCGAGAAAAGCCCCCTGGCCGCCCGCCGTGCAGCCGAAGCCGAAGCCGTAGCCCAGGCACATGCCGAGGGTTGCCCAGATCAGGTTCCTGGTGTCGAGCAACCAGAACAGCGGAAAAGCCATCAGCATCGCGAAGATGGCGCCGGCCATGAACACCTTGCCGCTGCCGATCCGGTCCGCCAGCGCGCCCATCACCGGTGCCCCGATGATGCCGCAGACCGCCGCGATCGACAGGGCGGTCAGGCTGTCGGTGCGCGACATGTGCAGGGTGTTGGTCATGTAGCTGACCGAGAAGGCGGCGATGATGTAGGCATTGGCGTTGTGGCCGCTGACCGACAGGAAGCCGAACAGGATCTGCTTCTTGCTGGTGCGCAGCAGCTCGGCGATCGGCACCGATTCCCTCTTCCGCCGCGTGTCCGCCCGCGCCATGGCGGCAACGTATTCCGGCGTCTCGTCGAGCCGGTTGCGGATATAAAGTGCGACGAAGAAAAGCACGGCCGAGATCATGAAGGGGACCCGCCACGCCCAGCTCATCAGCGCGCTTTCCGGCAACTGGGAGATGGCGAGGAAGCTCAGCGTCGCCATCAGCACGCCGCCGACCGTGGCGGCGTTGGGAATGGCCGTGTAGTAGGCGCGTCGGTTCGCCGGCGTGTATTCGGCGACCAGCGTCATGGCGCCGGCGAGTTCCGCGCCGGCGCCGAAGCCCTGCATCATCCGCAGCAGCACCAGCAGGACGGGCGCGAGGACGCCGATCTGGTCATAGGTCGGCAGCAGGCCGATGCCGACAGTGGCACCGCCCATCAGGGCGATCGTGAAGACCAGCGCCGGCTTGCGCCCGAATTTGTCGCCGAAATGGGAAATGACGATGCCGCCGAGGGGGCGGACGAAGAAGCCGACGGCGAAGGTGGCGAAGGAGGCGAGGATGCCGCCGACCGCCGAGAACTGGGGGAAAAACAGTTTATTGATGATCAGGCCCGAGGCGGAGAAGTAAAGGGCGTAATCATACCATTCGATCAAGGTGCCGACGGTCGATGCGACGACGGCCTTGCGGATGTTGGACTGCTGCGCCTCGGAAAGGGCCGGCCTCTCGTGGCCCGCAAGAGGGGGGGATGAGGATGACATGCGGAGCGATCCTGCCTGAGAAGTCGTTGTTTTGATTTTGGAAGGAAGGCCCGTCCTGGTGACGGCCCTTATCGTGCGGCGGTGTAGCGCCGGTAGTCGTCGATCACCGCGGACAGGGCCTGTCGATAGAAGGCGATATCGCTGCCCCAGGGGACGACGACGAATCCGTCATCGAACAGTTGCTGCCAGGTGCGGCCCTGGCGGGGAACGGTGGCCAGCGGCTTGCCGGCCGCCTTGACCGCTTCAACGGTGCGGGCGATCAATCGCTCGACCTCCGGTGCCCCGGTCTGTCCCGGCAGGCCGATGCTGGAAGAGAGGTCGGACGGGCCGATGAACAGCAGGTCGATGCCGTCGACCTCGGCGATCTCGCGGGCATTGTCCACCGCGGTGGCGGTTTCGATCTGGCCGATGATCAACAGGTTATCGTCGGCCTGCGCGTAATAGTCGGTGGTGAAGCCGTAGCTGGAGGCGCGTACCACTTCCCAGGCGTTGCCGCGGGTGCCGCGTGGTGGGAACCGGCAGGCCGCGACGATTTCCCGCGCCTGGGCGGGCGTGTCGAGCATCGGCACGAGGATCGCCTCGACTCCGGCCTCGACCAGCCGCTTGACATAGACCGGATCGCCTGGCGGCACGCGAACCACGACGGTCGTCTGCGATCCCGATGCTGCCCGCATCATGTCGATTGCGGTATCAAGCCCGCCTGGGCCGTGTTCCTGATCGACAATGATGAAGTCTAATCCCGCAGAAGCTGCCATTTCTGCGTAAATTGGACTGGCGCTTTGTACCCATGTTCCAAGCGATTTCTCGCCGGATATTATTCTTGATTTGAGTTTGTTTGGGCGAAACATGATACGACTTTCAAGGTGCTCGGATTGAGGACGCCCGCGCGAGGCGTTGCCGAGTGCCGCCGTCTTTGGCATTGCTGATGACGGCAGGACGAGACGTCGATTTGCGCGAGGATCGCGACGGCCGACGAGAGGGCGTTCTTCGCCACGACCGGGGGCGAACCCTGATCGCAACGGGAGTGCATCGTCTGGCCGGAGGTCTGCTGGTCGGCGGCCGGAATTTGCATCTTCTCGCCGGTGGTCTGTTCGTCAGCGGCCGGAATTGGCCTAAAAAGTCCGCATATCGGACATCACGTCCGATATGCGGACGATAAAAGGATCCTGGAGTTTATGCAACAGCCTCTCTCGCGTTCTGGTTTCGGTGATCCGGCGGATGACCGTCGTCAGAGTTCAGCCGACAAGGCCCTCGAAATCCTGATGGCGCTCGGCGAGCTCACCCTGAAGTCGGGCGGCGGGATCCGTTTGACCGACCTCGTCGACCATGTCGGCCATCCCCGTCCGACGGTGCATCGTCTGCTGGGTGACCTCAAACGGTCGGGTTTTGCCATCCAGGAGGACGCGACCGGCCGCTACCGGCTGGGGCCGAAGCTGTTGCTGCTGTCCGCCCAGTGCCTCGGCGGTCTCGACATCCGGCGCGTCGCCCAGCCGCTTCTGCGCGAACTGGTGGAGGAGACCGGCCACACCGCTCATCTCGGCATCATGGACAAGCAGTGGGTGGTGTTCATCGACAAGGTCGAAGCGACCCGTGGCATCCGCATCGTCTCGACCATCGGCCAGCGGCGCGAGATCACCGCGACCGCGCTGGGCAAGGCGCTGCTGGCCCATTCGCCGCGGCGGGTGGCGGAAGAACGGATTGCCGAGGGCCTGCCGAAGCGCACGCCGAACTCGATCGACAGCGGCGAGCGGCTGTTCGAGGAGCTGGAGCGCACCCGCGCGCGCGGCTTCGCGATCGACGATGAGGAATGTGATCTCGGGATCCGCTGTGTGGCAGCGCCGATTTTCGATCACCTCGGCGCCGTCACCGCGGCGATTAGCGTGACCATGATGATCCCGCAGGCCGATTGGGCCGAGGTGGAGCGGATCGGCACGGCCGCGCGGCAGGTCGCCGGGAAGATCACCGCCGGCCTCGGTGGCGTGGACCCGTCCGAAAACCGGGTTGGTCCGGAGCGATCCTGAGCCAGGGCACGGCGCCACCCCGGCATATCCTGGCCAGGGATGCAGGGCAGATCGGCGCAGCGTCCTTCGCCCCCGGGCTTGCTCCGGTTCGGGGGCATCGTCGCTTGATCCCCGGGGGGCGTCCACATAAGGCTGCTGGAATCATGCCGCTCCGCATCGGATCAACCTGAAACTGGCGCCTATGGGGGACGCCCTGCCTCATGCCGCCGGGGGCGTCGCCCAGGGCCGTGCCACGCGGTCCCGCGCGACGAAGGCATCGATGTCCGGCAGGTGATGCAGCGTCAGGTCGATGTCGTCCCAGCCATTCAGCAGCTTGGTGCGCCAGACCGGATCCACCGCGAAGCTCACCGCGTGTTCCCCGGCCTGGATGCGGCAGGTGTCCAGGTCGACGGTCAGGTCCGTCAATCCGCCCGCCAGCAGGGCGAGCAAGGCTTCGGCATCGGCTTCCTCCGCGCGCGCCGGCAGCAGGCCGTTATTGACCGCATTGGCGGCGAAGATGTCGCCGAAGCTCGGTGCGACGACGCAGCGTATGCCATGGTCCGCCAGCGCGTAGACCGCGGCCTCGCGCGACGAGCCGGTGCCGAAATTGCGCCGCGTTACCAGGATCGCCGCGCCCTGGCGTTGCGGATGGTTCAGCGGGAAATCGGGGACGGGGGCGCCAGCGGCATCGAAGCGCAGATCGTGCAGCAGCACGTCGCCATAGCCCTCGGCGCGGGTGCGCTTCATGAAGCGCGCTGGGATTAGCTGGTCGGTGTCCACGCCGGTCAGCGGCAGCGGGCAGGCGATCGCGGTCAGGCGGCGGAAGGGTTGCATCAGCGTGCCTCCGGGGACGGGTCCCGCGACAGCGCGCGGACATCGGTCAGGAAGCCGGTCAGCGCCGCGGCGGCGGCCATCGCCGGCGACATCAGGTGGGTGCGCGAGCCCGGCCCCTGGCGCCCCTTGAAATTGCGGTTGGTGGTAGAGGCGCAGCGCTCTCCCGGCGCCAGCATGTCGCCGTTCATGCCGACGCACATCGAACATCCCGGCCCGCCCCAGTCCAGCCCGGCCGCGGTGAAGATGCGGTCGAGGCCTTCTTCCTCGGCCTGCTGCTTCACCTGCGCCGAGCCGGGCGAGACCAGCCCGGGCACGCTGGCCCGCCGCCCGGCCAGCACCGCGGCGGCGGCGCGCAAATCCTCGATACGGCTGTTGGTGCAGGAGCCGATGAAGACCCGGTCGACGCGCAGTTCCGTCAGCGCCTGTCCGGGGCGCAGGCCCATGTAGTCGATCGCGTCGCGGACATGCGCGGCGCGGCCCGGGTCGGCCATGCGGGCCGGATCGGGGACGCGGGCGGTGACCGGCAGCACGTCCTCGGGGTTGGTGCCCCAACTGACCACCGGCACGATCTCCGCAGCACTTAGCGCCACCACCCGGTCGAAGGCCGCGTCGGCATCGCCCGGCAAGGCGCGCCAGTCACGCTCGGCCTGCTCCCAGAGCGGGCCGACGGGCGCGAAGGGACGACCGCGCAGGTCGGCGAAGGTGGTGTCGTCGGGGGCGACCATGCCGCAGCGGGCGCCGCTCTCGATCGAAAGGTTGCACAGCGTCAGGCGCCCCTGCATCGACAGCGCCCGCACTGCCTCGCCGGCATATTCGATGGCATGGCCCTGCGCGCCGTCGGCGCCCAGCCGGGCGATGACGCTGAGCGCGATGTCCTTCGCCGTCACCCCCGCGCCGGGCCGTCCGTCCACCCGCACCAGCAGCCGCTTCGGCCGGCGTTGCCACAATGTCTGCGTCATCAGCACATGCGCGACATCCGAGGCGCCGATGCCGAAGGCGATCGCGCCATAGGCGCCGTGCGTCGAGGTATGGCTGTCGCCGCATACCACCGTCAGGCCGGGCAGGGTCAGCCCCAGCTCCGGCCCGGCGACGTGGACGATGCCCTGGCGCAGATCGCCCGGCCCGAACAGGCGCACGCCATGCCGGGCCGTGTTGGCCTGCAGCCGCTCGACCATGTCGCGCACCACCGGATCGGTGATCGGGCCGCGTGTCGGCACATAGTGGTCGGCGACGCCGAAGGTCAGGTCGGGTCGTGCCACCCGCGCCGACCGCGCCGCCAGCTTGCCGAAGGCATGGTGCGAGCCTTCGTGCAGGAAATGCCGGTCGATCCACAGCAGATCCTGCCCGTCGGCGCGGTGCGCGGCCACGTGGCTGTCCCAGACCTTGTCGAACAGCGTGCGCGGTGCCCCGGTCATTGCGCTGCACAATCCATGATCATTTTGCGATCAATCCGTATGCATTTGCTTGCCGACGCGCCTGCGTCCGGCGTGATGGCCCAAGAATTCCGCAAATACCGTGTTGACGCAAGCAACATGTCCTATATCTTAGACAGATAGCTGATCGGATTTCAGAACAGCTTCGGCCCGGGGACAGCCCTTGGATTCCTCCGTCGAACCCTTCAAGGCACGCCGCCTCTATCTGTTGCTGCGCGAGCGAATCGCCAGTGGCGAGCTGCCATCCGGCACGCGCCTGCCCGGCGAGCCCGGCCTCGCCGCCGAGCACGGCGTTTCCCGCATGACCGTGCGGCGGGCGCTCGACCTGCTGGCCGAGGAAGGATTGCTGCGCCGCCAGCCCGGCTCCGGCACCTTCGTGCGCGAGACCGGCATGGAACAGGCGGTCTGCGCCGATCTCGCCGATGTGTTCAGCCATCTGAAGGAAATGGGCCGGCGCACCACCGTCCGGCTGCTGCAGTTCGGCTACGTGGCGCCGACCGAGGCGGTGGCGCGCGCGCTCGGGCTTGCCACGGCGGAGCGGGCGCAGCGCTCGGTGCGCATCCGTCTGCTGGAAGGCGCGCCGTTCTCCTGGCTGACCACCCATGTGCCCGAGCGGATCGGCCAGACCTATACGGAAGCCGATCTCGCGGCGACGCCGCTGCTGAGCCTGCTCGAACGCTCCGGCATCGTCCCCGCGCGGGCCCGCCAGACCATCGGCGCCACCCTTGCCGGGCCGGATGTCGCCGAGGCGCTGGAAGTGCAGATCGGTGCGCCGCTGCTCTCGCTGGTGCGGGTCGTCGAGGATGACGGCGGACACGGCGTGGAGCACCTGCACGCGTTGTACCGCCCGGACCGTTTCAGCTTCACCATGGACCTGCTGCGCACCGGCACGCCCGAGGCGCGGCGATGGAGCCCGATCCCCACGGCCCAGGCGCCGGCCCGCCCGGCCCCCGCCGCGTCGTCCTCCCCCCAGCACAGGAAGCCACCGCAGTGAGCCATCGCGAGACCCGCCGCGACCGCCATCCCGCCCGCCGCCTGACCCGGCGGGCCTTGCTCGGCACAGGCGCCGCGCTGGCAGTGGGGGCGCCGGCCATCCTGCGCGCGGCCCCCGCGCCGGTGCGGATCGGCATCCTGCAGCCGGTGACCGGCGCGCTGGCCCAGGACGGCGAGCTTGGCCGCCTCGGCGCGCAGCTGGCGATCGAGGAAATCAACGCCGCCGGCGGGCTGAAGGCGCTGGGCGGGGCGAGCATCGAGATGGTGTTCGGCGATGCCCGCTCCAATCCGGAAGCGGCGACCCAGGAAGTCGAGCGCCTGCAGAACGAGCGTGTGGCCGCGATCGTCGGCGGCTATGCCAGCCCGATCTGCCTCGCCGCCAGTCAGGCCGCCGCGCGCTACGACCTGCCGTACCTCGTCGATGTCGGCGTCTCCGACCAGATCGTGCAGCGCGGCCTGGCCAATACCTTCCGCTTCGCGCCCGGCTTCGGCAAGGTGACCACGGTGGCGCTCGACAACCTCGCGCGCCTGAACGACGCCGTGGGGCGGCCGGCGAAGACCGTGGTGCTGGTGCACGAGGACGGGCTGTTCGGCGCCGGGCTGGCGAAGCTGATGCAGGCCGAATTGCCGAAGCGCGGCTTCGAGATCCTGGAAACCATCGCCCACCCGACGCCGGCGCGCGACATGTCCAACGTGGCGTTGCGCATCCGCGCCCTGCAGCCCGATCTGGTGATCCCGTCGAGCTACTACGGCGAATCGGTGCTGCTCGCGCGCACCATGCGCCAGCAGCGCATCCGGCCGAAGGGCATCTATTGCGTGCTGAACGGCGCCGCCTCCAACTACCGCTTCGTGCGCGAGTTCCCGGACGCCGCCGCCGGGGTGATGGACTGCAACCACTGGGCCGATCCGCGCAACCCGGCCGCCCAGGCGCTGCAGAAGAAGGTCGAGGCCGCCGGCCGGCTGTGGACCTACAATGTCCAGCTCAACTATTCCTGCGTCCGCCTGATGGCCGACGCGATCGAGCGGGCCGGCAGCGCCGATCGCGGCAAGATCATCGAGGCGCTGGCTGCCTCGACCTTCACCGGCCACATCATGCCGTACGGGCCGACCCGCTTCGTTGGCGGCCAGAACCAGGGCGCCGCGCCGGTCAACACCCAGGTGCAGGACGGCACCATCCGGGTGATCTTCCCGGACAGCTTCGCCGACGCGAAGCCGATGTTTCCGGTGAAGGGCTGAGCCGGCGATGCGACCGGGGCAGGGCTGAGGCAAGGGCCGGATGTATTCCCCCGCGATCATCGGCGAGGCCGTGGCCAACGGCCTGCTCACCGGTGCGGTGTATGCGCTCGTCGCCCTCGGCCTGACCCTGGTCTACGGCGTGCTGCACATCATCAACTTCGCGCATGGCGCCCTGCTGACCTGCGCGATGTTCGCCGTCTGGGGGCTCGGCGCCGCCTGGGGCGTCGATCCCTATCTGGCGATCCTGCCGTTGATGGCGGCGTTCTTCGCCATCGGCTACGCGCTGCAACGCTGCGTCATCGGCCCGGCGGCGCATGGCGATGACGGCAACGTGCTGCTGGTCACGCTGGGCCTGTCGATCGCCATCGAGAACGGCTTGCTGGCGGTGTTCCACTCCGACACCCGCACCCTGGCCGGCGATGCGTCCTTCCAGGTAGTGGAGATCGGCCCGATGCTGATCTCGCAGCCGCGCCTGATCGGCTTCGCCGGATCGGTCCTGGTGGCGCTGGCGCTGTGGCTGCTGCTGGCAGCCACCGATACCGGCCGCGCCATCCGCGCCGTCGCCCGGGAAAAGCTCGGCGCCCGGCTGGTCGGGATCAATGTCGACCACATCTATGCCGTGACCTTCGGGCTCGGCTGCGCCTGTCTCGCGGTGGCGGCCTGCCTGCTGATGCCGACCTTCTATGTCAATCCGCGCGTCGGCAATGCCTTCGTGCTGGTCGCCTTCACCATCGTCGTGCTCGGCGGCATGGGCTCGGTGCCCGGCGCCTTGCTCGGGGGGTTGTTCGTGGGCGTGATCGAAAGCCTGTGCGGGCTGGTGCTGGGCGAAAGCCTCGGCCAGATCGGCATTTTCCTGATCTTCATCCTGGTCCTGCTGCTGCGCCCGGCCGGCCTGTTCGGGGCCCGGGCATGAAGCCACGCGACCTATTGCCGCTGCTGGCGCTGGTGGCGGCGCTGGCGATCGTGCCGGCCTTTGCCTCCAACAGCTTCCTCAATTTCCTGGTCACCGCCCTGATCGTGGCGATCGCCGCCCAGGGCTGGAACCTGCTGGGCGGCTTCGGCGGCCAGTTTTCCTTCGGCCACGCGGCCTTCTTCGGCACCGGCGCCTATGTCACCGCCGTGCTGCAGATCCGCCTGGGGGTGAATGCCTGGCTGGCCGCCGGGCTGGGCGTGCTCGCCGGGGCCGCCATCGGCGGAGTGATCGGCCTGCTGGTGTTCCGGGCCCGCCTGCGGGGCTCCTATTTCGCGCTGGTGACGCTGGCCTTCGCCGAGGTGCTGCGTATCCTCGCCAATGCCGCCGACATCACCGGCGGGGCCGCCGGGCTGCTGGTGCGGCTGGCGCCCGATCCGTGGAACTTCCAGTTCCAGGACCGTGCGTCCTTCGCCTGGATCGCTGTGGCCTGTGTCGGCGCGGCGCTGCTGCTGGGGCGCGTCCTCGAACGCGGCCGTTTCGGCGCGCAGCTGGTAGCGGTGCGCGAGAACGAGGACGCGGCGCGGGCGCTCGGCGTCGATGTGCTGGCGACCAAGCTGAAGGCGATCGTGCTCTCGGCCGGCATGACCGCCTGCGCCGGGTGCCTCTATGTCCAGTATTTCCTCTATCTCGATGCCAATATCGCCTACGGCGCCTGGATCTCCGTCGAGGCGCTGCTGGCCGCGATCGTCGGCGGGGTCGGCACCGTGACCGGGCCGGTGATCGGCGCGCTGGCGTTGCACGCGCTGGCCGAACTGACCAAGGGCATCGCCGTCTCGGTCAACGGCGCCGACCTGGTGCTGTTCGGCCTTCTGCTGGTGCTCACCATCGCCTTCGCGCCCGCCGGCATCGTCGGCTCGGTGCGGCGGCTGCGGTCATGGCGGCGGTCCGCGCAGGGCCGGCCCGCCGGGGAGGCGTGATGCTGGACGTCGTGCAGGTCTCCAAGTGGTATGGCGGATTGCAGGCCATCGCCGATGCCTCGCTGACCGTCGCCGAAGGGGCCATCGTCGGGCTGATCGGGCCGAACGGCGCCGGCAAGACGACGTTGTTCGGGGTGATTTCCGGCTTCGTGCCGCCCAGCGGCGGCGAAGTGCGCTTCGCCGGCACCGCCGTCACCGCCGAGCCGCCGCATCTGCGCGCGCGCCGCGGCATCGCCCGTACCTTCCAGATCGTGCAGCCCTTCGCCGGGCTGTCGGTGCACGAAAACATCGCCGTCGGCGCCTATCTGCGGCATGCCCATCGGGCCGATGCCATGGGCCATGCCGCCCGCGTCGCCGAACGGGTTGGGCTCGGGCCGATGCTGGACCAGCCGGCGGCGGCGCTGACGGTGGCCGGGCGCAAGCGCCTGGAACTGGCGCGGGCGCTGGCCACCGAACCGCGGCTGCTGCTGCTCGACGAGGTGCTGGCCGGGCTCAATCCCTCGGAGATCCGCGACATCCTGCCGGTGCTGCGCTCGATCCGCGAGGGCGGGGTGACCATCCTGATGATCGAGCACGTGATGCAGGCGGTGATGGCGCTGTGCGAGGATGTCTACGTGCTGGCGCAGGGGCGGATGATCGCGCATGGCCCGCCGCGCGAGGTGTGCGAGGACCCGGCGGTGATCGAGGCCTATCTCGGCCATGGCATGGCCGCGCGCATCCAGGCGGCCGCGCATGCTTGAGGTCAGCGGGCTGCGCGCCGGCTATGACGGCGTCGAGGTGCTGCGTGGCCTCGACCTGCGGGTCGAGGCGGGCGAGATCGTCGCCGTGCTGGGGGCCAACGGCGTCGGCAAGACCACGCTCAACAAGGCGCTGTCCGGCGTGCTGCGGCCCTTGGGCGGCGAGATCCGCTTCGATGGTGCCCGCATCGATCGCGCCGGGGCCGCTGCCATCGTCGCCGCCGGGCTGATCCATGTCCCGGAAGGACGCAGGATTTTTCCCGACCTTTCCGTGCGCGACAACCTGCTGCTTGGCAGCTACCGGCGCGGGCGGGCGCGGCGGGACGTCAATCTTGCCCATATCTACGAAATCTTTCCCCGGCTGCACGAGCGCGCCCGGCAGCGCGCGGGCACGCTGTCCGGGGGCGAGCAGCAGATGCTGGCGATTGGCCGCGGCATGATGGCCGAGCCGCGCCTGCTGATCCTCGACGAACCCTCGCTCGGGCTGTCGCCGCTGCTGGTCGAGGAGATGTTCGCGCTGATCCGCCGGCTCAACGCCGAAGGACTCGCGATCCTGCTGGTGGAGCAGAACGTGGTGCAGACGCTGGAGATCGCGGGCCGCGCCTATATCCTGGAGAACGGCAGTTGCGCGCTCTCCGGGCCGGCCGCCGTGCTGCGCAACGATCCCGAACTGAAGCGGACCTATCTCGGCCTGTAGCCGGGGCTTCTCGCGCAAGGAATGGTGAGTGTCGCGATGGGACTGAAGGACAGGCTGCAACAGCAAGCGGTGCTGCTGGCGCCGGGGGTGTACGACGCGCTGACCGCCTCGCTGGCGGCGGCGGCCGGGTTCGAGGCGCTTTATCTCTCCGGCGCGGCGATTGCCTATACGCGGCTCGGGCGCCCGGATATCGGGCTGGTGTCGATGAACGAGGTGGTGGAGACGATCGCGCTGGTGCGCGACCGCGTGCCGACCCCGCTGGTGGTGGACGCCGACAACGGCTACGGCAATGCGCTGAACGTGCAGCGCACGGTGCGGCTGTTCGAGCGGGCCGGCGCCAATGCCATCCAGCTTGAAGACCAGACCCTGCCGAAGCGCTGCGGCCATCTGCAGGACAAGACGCTGATCCCGGCGGCCGAGATGGCCGGCAAGATTCGTGCGGCGGTGGATGCCCGCACCAGTGAGGCGACGCTGATCATCGCGCGCACCGATGCGGTGGCGGTGGAAGGCTTCGGGCCGGCCATCGAACGGGCGCGGCTTTACGCGGACTGCGGTGCCGACGTGCTGTTCGTCGAGGCGCCGCGCAACCGGGCGCAACTGGCCGCCGTCACCGCCGAACTCGGCGGACTGCGCCCCTTGCTGGCCAACATGGTGGAAGGCGGCGACACGCCGCTCGCCTCGGCGAACGAGCTTGGGGAGATCGGCTTCCGGCTGGTGATCTTCCCGGGCGGCATCGTGCGGGCGCTGGCACGCACGGCGCAGGAATACTACGGCTCGCTGGCGCGGCACGGCACCAACGCCCCCTTCGCCGACCGCATGTTCGATTTCGGCGCGCTCAATGCGCTGATCGGCACGCCGGCGATGCTGGCGCTCGGCCAGGCCTACGCCAGTGGCAAGGGAACCGACGCATGAGCAACCCCACCCAGGTCGATCCGGTCACGCTGGCGATCCTCAAGGGCCGGCTGGAGCAGATCGCCGACGAGATGGACGCGACGCTGTACCGCTCGGCATTCAACCCGATCATCGCCGAGGCGCGGGATGCCTGCCACGGCCTTTATCACGCTGAGACCGGCGCGACGTTGGTGCAAGGATCCAACGGCCTGCCGATCTTCGTCGGCGCCATGGCCTTCGCGGTGAAGGCGGTCATCGACAAGGTGGCGCGCGAGGGCGGGCTGCAGCCGGGCGACACCTTCCTCTTCAACGACCCGTACGACGGCGGCACTCACCTGAATGATTTCCGGCTGGTGAGGCCGGTGTTCCGCAACGGGCGGCTGTTCTGCTGGATGGCCTCGGTCGGACACTGGCTCGACATCGGCGGCAACGTCCCGGGCGGCTACAACCCGAAGGCCACCGAGAGCTTCCAGGAAGGCGTGCGCATCCCGCCGGTGAAGCTGATCAGCGCCGGGCGAATGAACACCGACCTGCTCGACATCCTCGCGGCCAATGCGCGGGTGCCGACCAGCAACTGGGGCGACCTGAACGGGCAGCTCAACGCGCTCGATCTCGGCGAGAAGCGCTTCGCCGCGCTGCTCGACGAGTACGGCGACACCACGCTCGCCGCCGCCTTCGTGCAGTTCTCCGACCGTGCCGAGGCGCTGATGCGCGCGGCGATCCGGGCGCTGCCGGAAGGCCGCTATTCCTTCGAGGACACGCTCGACAATGACGGCATCACCGACGACCCGCTGACGGTGGCGCTCGACCTGACTATCCGCGACGGGACGATGACGCTGGATTTCTCGCGCTCCTCGCCGGCGGCGCAGGGGCCGATCAACATCTCCCGTGCCACCACCATCGCCGCCTGCTACGTGGCGCTGAAGCACGTCTTCACCGCGGTGCCGGCCAATGCCGGCTGCCTGCGCCCGATCGAGTTCGTCATCACCGACGGCTCGCTGCTCGGTGCGCGGGCGCCACGGCCGGTGGCGGGCTACACCGAAACCATCCTGCGGCTGATCGGCGTGGTGTTCGGCGCGCTGGCGCAGGCCGATCCGTCGCGGGCGATGGCCGGCCCCTTCGGTACCATCAACGCGCTGTCGCTGGCCGGTTACCGGGCGGATGGCTCGCGCTGGGTGATGTTCTCCTTCTTCGGCGGCGGGCTGGGCGGCAATCCCGAGGGCGACGGGCTCAGCCATGCCAACAACCCGATTTCCACTGCCACCATTCCGCCGGTGGAGATCCTGGAGGCGGCCTATCCGGTGATGTTCACGCAATGGGCGCTGCGCCCGGATTCGGCCGGGGCGGGCACGCATCGCGGCGGGCTCGGGGCGATCTACGAGATCGAGGCGCTGACCGATGCCTCGGTCTCGCTGCTGGGCGAGCGCGGCAAGGCAGCGCCGTTCGGGGTCGCCGGTGGCGGCGCCGCGGCGCTCAACCGTTTCATCTGGCAGGCCGACGACGGCGAGCGGTCGCCGCCCATGGTGTCCAAGGTCACCGATGTGTCGATCCGCGCCGGGCAGCGGGTGCGGCTGGAAACCCCCGGCGGCGGTGGCTGGGGCGATCCGGCGCGGCGCGATCCGCAGGCGGTCGCCCGCGATGTCGCGCTCGGCTATGTCAGCGCCGCGGCGGCCGCGCGGCAGGGAGAGACGGCATGAGCCAGTCCCGCAGCGCGGCGACCATCGTCGGCGTCGATGTCGGCGGTACCTTCACCGACCTGTTCTTCTACGACGAGGCCACCGGGCACTTCCGTACCGCCAAGGTGCCGTCGAACCGCGGCGACGAGGCGGTGGGTTTCCTCGAAGGACTGCGCCAGTTCGGCGCCGTGGCCGCGCTCGGCTCGATCGTGCATGGCACGACGGTCGGCACCAACGCGCTGCTCGAACGCAAAGGTGCGCGCGTCGGCCTGATCACCACGCGCGGCTTCCGCGACGTGCTGGAGATGCGCCGGCGCGACCGCCGCCGCACCTGGGGGCTGACCGGTGATTTCGTGCCGGTGGTGGACCGCGACATGCGCCTGGAGGTGGGCGAGCGTACCCTGGCCGACGGCACCATCCGCGAGGCCGTCGATCCGGCCGAAGTCGCCGCCGCCGCGCGGCACCTGCTGGCGGCGGGGGCCGAGGCGCTGGCCATCGTCTTCGTCAACAGCTACGCCAATCCCGCCAATGAACGCGCGGCGCTCGCCGCCGCCGAGGCGGTTTGGCCGAACGGCAACATCGCCTGCTCGACGCAGATCCTGCCGGAGATCCGCGAATTTGAGCGGACCTCGACGACGGCGCTGAACGCCTATCTGCAGCCGGTGGTGGGCAGCTATCTCGGCAAGCTGGACGCGGCGCTGCGCGAGGACGGGTTCGACGGCCGCTTCCACATCGTGCAGAGCAATGGCGGGGTGATGTCGACGGCGACGGCGCGGCGCCTGCCGGTGCGCACGGCGCTGTCCGGCCCCGCCGCCGGGGTGATCGCCGCCGCCGCCATCGCGCGCGCCGCTGGCTTCCCGGACGTGATCACCGGCGATCTCGGCGGAACTTCCTTCGACGTGTCGCTGGTGGTGGGCGGCGGCACCTCGCTGGCGGCGCAGACCACCATCGATTTCGGCCTGGTGATCCGCACGCCGATGATCGAGATCACCACGATCGGCGCCGGCGGCGGCTCGATCGCGCAGGTCGATGCCGGCGGGCTGCTGCAGGTGGGGCCGGAGAGCGCCGGCTCCCGCCCCGGTCCGGTCTGCTACGGCGGTGGCAACACCAGGCCCACGCTGACCGACGCCAATGTGGTGCTGGGCCGCATCAATGCCGAGCGCCCGATCGGCGGCAAGCTGGCGCGGCTGGATGTCGAGGCGGCGCGCGCGGCGATCGCCGCGACGGTGGCCGGGCCGCTCGGCCTGTCGGTGATGGAGGCGGCCGAGGCGATCGTACGCGTGGCCAATGGCCACATGGCCGGCGCCATCCGCCTCGTCTCGATCGAGCGCGGCCACGATCCGGCGCGCTTCGCCGCGGTGCCGTTCGGGGGAGGGGGCGCGCTGCATGCCGGTGCCCTGCTGCGCGATGTCGGGCTGAAGGCGGCGCTGATCCCGCGCTATCCCGGCGTTACCTCGGCGCTGGGCTGCGTCATTGCCGATATCCGGCATGACCAGGTGCAGACGGTGAACCTTGCCCTCGACGGGCTCGATGCCGGGGCGCTGGACCGGCGCATGGTCGAGGAGGCACGCGCCGCCCGCGCGGTGGTGGACGCCGCCGGCCTCGCCATGGAGCGCGTCGATCTCAGTTTTGCCTTCGACATGCACTATGTCGGCCAGACCCACACCGTGACGGTGCCCTTGCCGCTCACGGTGACGGGCGGGACCACCGGCCTGACCGAAGACGTTGCGCGCGCGGCCTTCGAGGCGGCCTACCAGGAATCGTTCAGCCGGCTGTTGCCCGGCGTGCCGGCACGGATCGTCAACCTGCGCACCACCGCGATCGGCCGGCGCCCGCATTTCGATCTCGCGGCATTGGCGCCGGGACCCGAGGCCTCGCTGGAGCAGGCGCGGCTCGGCACCCGGCCGGTCTGGTTCGACGGGGCTTGGCACGAGGCGGAGATCTTCGCGCGCCTGTTGCTGCCGGTGGGCAGCGTGCTCGCCGGCCCCGCCATCCTGGAGCAGCCCGACGCGACCATCGTCGTCGATCCCGGCCTGACGGCGCGGGTCGATGCGTGGGGCAACGTCATTCTCGAGCCCGCGCCATGACCGAAGCCATTCCCCCGGCCGAGACCGCGCTGCTGCTGGTCGACCTGCAGAACGATTTTCTCGATCCCGCCGGGGCCTATGGCCGGGCCGGGCAGGTCGCGGCGGCGAGCGCGGCCTTGCCGGGCCGTCTGGTACCGCTGACGCAGGCGCTGCGCCGGGCCGGCGGCTGCGTGGTCGCCACGCAGTTCACGCTGGTGCCCGGGCGCGGCGGCGAGCCGATCATCTCGCCGCACCTGAAGGCGCTGCGGCCGTTTCTCGGGCGCGGCGACTTCGCGCCGGGGGCCTGGGGGCACCGGCTGGTGGACGCGCTGCAGCCGGCGGATTTCACAGTGGAGAAGATCGCCTATTCGGCCTTCTACATGACGCGGCTGGAATGGGTGCTGCGCAAGGCCGGGATCCGGCGCCTGCTGGTGGGCGGCATCGTCACCAATGGCGGCGTCGCCTCGACCGTGCGCGACGCGCATGTGCGCGATTTCGACGTGACGGTGCTGGAGGACGGGTGCGCCGCCTTCGATCCGGCGACGCACAAGACGGCGATCGCGGCGCTGCGGCCGGTCTGCCGCATCGCCCGCATCGCCGAGGCCCTCGCCGAAGTGATGCAGGCGGACACGGCACAATGACCATCCTGGCGCCGGATCCGGCCGGGTTTGACCTGAGCTTTCCGGTGGTGGTGGTGGGCGGCGGCGCGGCCGGGCTGGTCGCCGCGCTGGCGGCGCGCGAGGCCGGCGCCGAGGTGCTGCTGCTGGAGCGCGACCCGGTGCCGAGCGGCTCCACCGCGCTCTCGGCCGGGCTGATCCCCGCCGCCGGTACGCGCTGGCAGCGCGCCGCCGGCATCGCCGACAGCCCGGAGCGCTTCGCCGGCGACATCATGGCGAAGGCACAGGACACGCCTGATCCGGCACTGGTGCGGCTGGTCACCCACGCGGCCGGTTCGGCGCTGGAATGGCTGCATACGGGCTACGGGCTGGACTTTTCCGTCATCACCGATTTCCGCTATCCCGGCCATGGCGCCTGCCGGATGCATGGCCTGCCATCCCGCTCCGGGCGGGAACTGGTGGATGCGCTGCGGGCCGCCGTCGAGGGCTCCGGCGCCGAGTTGCTGTGCCATGCGCAGGTGACCGCGGTGGTGGCCGATGCCGGCGGGGTGCGTGGCGTCGTCTATCGCCGTCCCGACGGCGCCGAGGAACGGGTCGGCTGCGATGCCCTGGTCCTGGCCTGCAACGGCTATGGCGGCAGCAAGGCGCTGGTGGCCCGCCACGTGCCGGAGATGGCCGGGGCGCTCTATTTCGGCCACGAGGGCAACCAGGGCGACGCGCTGCTGTGGGGTGAGGCGCTGGGGGCGGCGACGCGGCATCTGTCGGGCTACCAGGGCCACGGCTCGGTCGCCCATCCCGCCGGCATCCTGATCAGTTGGGCCACCATCACCGAGGGTGGTGTCCAGGTGAACGCCGCCGGGACGCGATTTTCCAACGAGGCGCTGGGCTATTCCGAACAGGCCGCCGCGGTGCTGCGCCAGCCCGGTGGCATCGCCTGGACGATCTTCGATGCCCGGATCGCCGGAATCGCGCGCCAGTTCGAGGATTTCCGGCAGGCCGAGGCGATCGGCGCGATCCTGGAGGCCCCGGATGCCACTTCGCTCGCGGCGCGCATGGCGGTGCCCGCGCCGGCGCTGCTGGCGACGCTCGCCGAGGTCGATCGCCTGAAGGCGGGGCAGGGCCGTGACCGGTTCGGGCGTGACTTCGCGCAGGCGCCCGTGCTCGTCCCGCCGTTGCGGGCGGTGCGGGTGACCGGGGCGTTGTTCCATACCCAGGGCGGCCTGGTGGTGGACACGGCGGCCCGTGTGATGCGGCAGGACGGCACGGCGATCCCCGGACTTTATGCCGCGGGCGGCGCTGCCTGTGGCGTGTCCGGCCCGGCGGCCAGTGGCTATCTTTCCGGGAACGGGCTGCTGACGGCGGTCGGGCTCGGCCGGGTTGCCGGCCGCGAGGCGGCCCTGGCTGCGCGGCGGAGCGCGAAACCAAGAGCATAGCGCCTGACCGACCGGTCCGGCATCGCTGCTTTCTCGAAACACTTGTATTTTCGCACGGAGATCGGCGGCCCATAACGGGGCCTCCATCCTGCCGGTGACCTGGCGCCGTGCATGGGGCAAAGAAAATTTATCTTTTAATATCAATTAATTAATCGAATATCTGGCTGGAATTGCGGGGCTTGGCCGCCTCGCCAGGCAGTTCATTGCCGGATTCTGGATGCGGTATGCGAAAATTTTTGCATTGCCTTTCGCATGCAATTCCGCCACCAATTTGGCATCGAAACCAATGGTTTCTGGCGCGTCTGCGGCACAAACATGCCGGATACAAAAGGGGGAGCGCGCTAACGGCCATAGAAGGACTTTTCGCATGCGCGCCTTCCGGAACCTGACCATTCGCGGCAAGATTGCCTCGGCTTTTCTTCTGATGCTGTGCTGCACCCTGGGGATCGGCCTGTTCTCGATCGGCCGGTTGGGCGCGGTCAGGGATGCCGGCGCGGTGGTCGCCGGAAAATGGATGCCGATGGGCCAGGTGCTCGGGCAGCTTTCCACGGAATTCGAGAAGCTGCGCGCGCGTGAATCGCAGACCCTGCTGCGGAGCGGGCCGGAACTGGTCAAGCAGATCGGGGATGTCACCGAGAGCCTGGCCGCCATGGACCGCCTCCAGGCGCGCTTCGCCGCCATGGTCGCGACCGCCGAGGAACGCCGCCTCGCCGAGGCGATCCAGGCGGCATGGCTGACCTACCGGGCGGCATCGGAGCGGTTGGCGATCGCGGTCCGGGCCGGCCAGAAGGACGTCGCCTACGACATCCTGTTCATGCAGATGCAGCAGCCATTGCTGCAGGTGCGCAAAACCGTCAGGACGGGGCTGGACTTCGCCCTGGACCATGGCGGGGCGGCGACCCGGCACAGTGCCGAGATCGGCGCCGCGGCCACCACGATGATCTCTGTCGTGCTGGGCCTGCTGGTCCTGGCCGGTGGCGCGATCGCGGTGGGCACCGCCCGCGGCATCGCCGGCCCGGTCAAGGCAATGACGGAAACCATGCGCCGCCTCGCCGCCCGCGACCTGTCCACGCCGGTGGAGGGGCTTGGCCGGCGTGACGAGATCGGCGCGATGGCGAGTGCGGTCCAGGTCTTCAAGGACAACATCATCGCCGCCGACCGGATGGTGGAGGAACAGGCACGGGCGCAGCAGGCCAGGGTGGAACGGGCGGCCCGGCTGGAGGCGCTGACCAGCGGCTTCGAAAATTCGGTCGGGCAGCTCGTCGGCGTGCTCGCCTCTGCCGCCACCGAGTTGCAGGCCACCGCCCGGACGATGTCGCAGGGCGCCGGGCAGAGCCGCGAGCAGGCCGGCGCCGTGCTGCGCGCGGCGGAGCAGGCCAGCGGCAATGTCCAGACCGTGGCCGCGGCGGCGGAGCAGCTCTCCAGCTCCGTCGCCGAGATTTCCCGTCAGGTGGCGCAGTCCAGCCGGGTGGCGGGCCGCGCCGCGGCGGATGCGAAGCGCACCAACGCCACCGTCCGCGCCCTGTCCGACGGCGCGCAGCGGATCGGCGAGGTGGTGCGGCTGATCAGCGACATCGCCGGCCAGACCAACCTGCTGGCGCTGAACGCGACGATCGAGGCGGCGCGGGCCGGCGAAGCCGGGCGCGGCTTTGCCGTGGTGGCCAGCGAGGTGAAGGCCCTCGCCAGCCAGACTGCCCGCGCGACCGACGAGATCGCCACGCAGATCGGGCAGATCCAGGCGGCGACCCAGGATGCGGTGGTGGCGATCCAGGGCATCGCCACCACGATCGACGAGGTGAACGAGATCGCCGGCACCATTGCCGCCGCCGTGGAGGAACAGGGCGCGGCGACGCAGGAAATCGCCCGCAACGTGCAGCAGGCCGCCGCCGGCACGCAGGAGGTCACGCGCAACATCGCCGGGGTCAGCCGTGCGGTGGCGGAGACCGGGGATGCGGCGGCCGATGTGCTGAAAGCCGCCGAGGACGTGTCGCGCCAGTCGGAGATGCTGGGCGGCGAGGTCGGCGACTTCATCCGCGGCGTCAAGGCCGCCTGAGGCCGGGCGTCGCAGCATGCCGGCCTGCGATGTCCTCGCGCGGGCCGGGTCCAGGCTGAGGCAACCTCTTGCGTCAACAGGAGCCGTGCTGAGAAGCAACGGCTCCTTCGCCCGTTTCAGTTGGCCGACCGCCTAGCTGGTCGGCTCGCTCAGCTTGCGTGACAGGCGTTCGAATTCCTGGCGCAGCATGTCGCTGTCGAGCGGCAGCGTGCCGGGCGGCACCAGGTTGATCACCGCGCCGACATCGCGGTTGGCGGCATTCACCATGTCCAGCACCTCCGCCGTGTTCTCCATGGTGCTGGCGGTGTTGGCGGCGAGGTCGAGCAGGGTCTGGGTGCGCCGGATGGCCTCGTCGAGCTGCGCGCCCTGCTGTGCCAGGTAGCGCCGATAGGTCGGCATGATCTCCGCCGTGCCCTGCAGCGCGCGCAGGTTGCCGGCGTAGCCGTCCCGCTCGGGCCCGCTCGCCTCGCGCAGCTTTTCCTCGGCCTTGCGTTGCAGGGCGAGGTTCTCCTGCTCGATCCCGGCCAGCCGTGGCAGATAGCGGTCCCGGATGCGGTCACGCACGTCGGTCTGCAGCGTTTCCACCATCTCGCAGAGCACGACGTTCAGGCCGTAGTAGCGCCGCAGCAGGTCGGTGTTGCCGCGGTTCTGCTCCACCGTCTCGCGCAGTTGTGTGACGAAGTGGGCGACATTGGCCTGCATGCCCAGCAGCGCCACCATGTCGTCGCCGTTCGGCGCGATCGCGATCATCTCCGCCTGGGCGGGGGTCATCGGCACGCCCAGTTCGGTGAGCCGCCGCGCGAAGTCGTCGGTGGCGCGGGTGAGGTCGACGGCGGCCTTGCCGCGCGCCTGCTGCAATTCCTTCACGTCATGTCCGGCCAGCAGGCCGTCGGCGATGCGGGCGTCGAGGTCACGCAGCCGGCCACGCGCCTCCTGCATGTCGCGCAGCGATCCCATTGCCTCGCTGCCGGCCATCATCGCGGCGGCGCGGCGCAGCAATTCGTGCATGCGCGCACGGGTGGCGTCGGTGGGCTTGAGGCTTTGCCGCTGCTCGGCGACCCGGCTGAGTTCGGAAATGATGGCCGCGCGCTCCGGCGGCGCCCCCTCGGCCTGCTCGGCGATGCGGGCGGGCGGGCTCCAGGGAAGATGCGCGGCAACACCGTGATAGGCCGCCTCCACACCCGTGCCGAGCGGGCGCCGGACGGCGGGGATGGCGAGTGCAGCGACCAGAAGCAGCAGGAAGGCCACGCCAAGAATAAGACGACGCATGCCCGGCTCCCATCTGATGCCGTGGATGGTCAATAGCTTGGTCCTCCTGTGCTGCATTGGCAAGCACGGCCGCCTCATTCTTCGGGGCGTGTGATGCAGGCCAGCAGGGACCGGGTCGGTTTATCGCCCCTGAGTTGTATTGGTGAACCGGCGCCCGGGGGGTGGCCATGCCTGGCAAAAGCGGGCATACGGCACGCCATGACCCCCCGCTACCGTCTCGTCATCTTCGATTCCGACGGCACGCTGACCGATTCCTTCCCCTGGTTCCAGGACGTGATCAACGACGTCGCCGAGCACTTCGGTTTCGCGCGCCTGGACGACGCCCGGTTGGAAGCCCTCCGCTCATTGGGCGCGCGCGAGACGCTGCAGGAACTCGGCGTCCCACGCTGGCAACTGCCGTTCATCGTGCGGCACATGCGCCGGTTGAAGGCCCGCGACCACCATCGCATGCGCCTTTTTCCCGGCGTGCCGGCGACCTTGCGTCGCCTGAAGGAATGCGGCGTGACGCTGGCGGTGGTCAGTTCCGATGTCGAAAGCAACGTGCGCCGGACGCTGGGGCCCACGAATGCCTGGTTGATCGATCACTATGCCTGCGGGGCTTCGGTCTTCGGCAAGTCCGCCCGCATGCGGCACCTGCTGCGGCAGGCCGGTTTCCGCCCCGGCGAGGCGATCGCGATCGGCGACGAAATCCGCGACGTCGAGGCCGCGCATTCCCTCGGCATTGCCTTCGGGGCCGTGTCCTGGGGTTATACGCAGCCAGAGGCATTGGCGGCGCAGGCACCCTCCGTCCTGTTCTCGACTCTCGACGAGATCCTCGTCCACGTCACCGGCACCCACGGGACGGGCGGCCGGCCTTCGATCTGAACGGTATTCCTCTCCGCACGTTGGTGTCCTGGACCGCAACGACGGAGAGACATCATGACCCGGATCCTGGCCAGCACCGCTCTCGCGCTGCTGCTGCTGGCAGGCTGCGCGGAAACGCAGAAGGCCACGGACACCACCGTCGCCGCGGCGAAGGCGCAGGTCAATCCGACCTTGTCCACCAGCGATGCCGCCTTCATCACCGCGGCTGCGCGCGGTGGCATGGCCGAGGTGCAGCTCGGCCAGCTTGCCCAGACGAACGGGCGCTCCACGGCGGTGAAGCGCTTCGGCCAGCGTATGGTCACCGACCACGGGCGCGCCAACCAGGACCTCGCGGCGCTGGCGCAGCAGAAGCAGATCTCGCTGCCGGACGGGATCGGCGCCGAGCACCAGCAGACCTATGACGCCCTGGCGAAGCTGCATGGCCGCGCCTTCGACCGGGCCTATGCCAAGGCCATGGTGCAGGACCACCGATCCGATCTGCAGGCGTACCAGACCGAGGCGCAGAGCGGCACCGATGCCGACGTGAAGGCCTTTGCCGCGCGCAACGTACCGGTGCTGCAGGAGCATCTGCGCCTGGCGCAGCGATTGCCGCAGCATTAGGCGCGGGGCGGGACGGTCACGCCGCCCTGCCGAGCCGTCCGGCATGCCAGCGCAGATGGTCCTCGATGAAGCTGGCGATGAAGAAGTAGGAATGATCGTAGCCTTCCTGCAGGCGCAGGGTCAGGGGGATGCCCGCATCGGCACAGGCCGCCCGCAGCAGGTCCGGCTTCAACTGGCTTTCGAGGAACGTGTCCGCCATGCCCTGGTCGACCAGCAGCTCCGGCAGGCGGGCGCCATCCTCGATCAGGGCGCAACTGTCGTAGCGTCGCCAGGCGGACCGGTCCGGGCCCAGATACCCGCCCAGCGCCTTTTCCCCCCACGGGCAGCGCATCGGCGCGCTGATCGGGGCGAAGGCCGAGACACTGGCGAAGCGGCCCGGGGTCTTCAGCGCCAGGGTGATCGCCCCATGTCCCCCCATCGAGTGACCCATGATCGCCTGCCGGGTCAGGTCGGCCGGAAGCTCGGCCGCGACCTGGGCGGGCAGTTCGTGCAGCAGGTAGCTCTCCATCCGGTAATTCCGCGCCCAGGGCGCCTGCGTGGCATCCAGGTAGAAGCCGGCGCCGAGGCCGAAATCGTAGGCTCCGTCGGGGTCATCCGGCACGCCCTCGCCGCGCGGGCTGGTATCGGGGACCAGCAGCAGCAGGCCCAGCTCCGCCGCCACGCGCTGTGCCCCGGCCTTCATGGTGAAGTTTTCCTCGGTGCAGGTCAGGCCGGAGAGGAACCAGACCACAGGGAGCCTGCCTGCCCCGGCCTGCGGCGGGACGAAGGCGGCGAACCGCATTTCGGTGCCGGTCTCGGCCGAGCGGTGGCGGAAGACGTGCTGGGTGCCGCCGAAACAGCGGGCGCGGGAGACGGACTCCAAGGCCATGCGGGACGTTCCTTCCTGGTGTCACAGTTGCGGATCCGATGGCCGCCACGTTCCACCAGTTTGCGCCCGCCGTCGATGCCGGGCTCTCGCGCAACGGGGCGGAGGTCCCTGGAATCCATGGCGAACGCAAGAATTCTGGCAGGTCCCCGGAACGTCGGGGGGGGCTCGCGGTTTCGTCTGGTCCGAACCAACTCGGGTGGTGCGCCGTGTCGTCATCCTCACGCTCTTCAACCGACAAGAATGCCACTCCCGCCGAATCCTGGCCGTCCGGGCTGGAGGCGGTGGCCGAGGCCGCATTGCCGGATTTCCTGCTGCGGCAACGCTGGTACCCCGCCAAGGACGCCGGCCGGCCGGCGGTGACGCTCGCGACCCTGGTTGCCTTTCCGAGCCCCCGCCAGCCTGCCGCGCTCGCCATCTGGCGAGTGACCCCGCCGGGGCAGGCGCCGTTGCTGCTCTTCGTGCCGCTCGCGCTGGTTCCGGCCGGGGGGGGGACGGATCCGGCCCAGGTGATTGCTCCCGCTCCCGCCTCGGCGCCGGGCGGGGCCGCCCCGGCCGGGGTGCTGGTGGAAGCCTTTTCCACCGATGACTTCGTGCGCGCCTGGATCGGCGCGCTGGTGCGGGGGAAGGGCACGGCGCGGGACCGGCTGCGTACGGGCCACACCGATCGCCTGGCGCAGGCCGGGCTCGAGCCGGGCGGCAATTGGGCGGTGCGCCGCAGCCATGCCGAGCAGTCCAACACCTCGATCCGGATCGGCGAGGGGGCGATCCTGAAGGTGATCCGCAAGCTGGAGCAGGGCATCCATCCCGAGCTGGAGGTTGGTCGCTTCCTCACCGGCGAGGCCGGCTTCACGGCGACGCCGGCTTTGCTCGGCTGGGCCGAACTGGACCTTCCGGGCGCCACCGGGTCCATCACGCTGTCGGTGCTGCAGGCTTTCGTGCCGAACCAGGGCGATGGCTGGAACTGGGTGCTGGGGCGACTGGGGCGCGCCGTCGCGGCCGACGAACCTGCCTCGGAGCAGATGCTGGCGGAAACGACCGCCTGGCTGCGCCGCCTGGGTCAGCGCACCGCCGAGATGCATCGCGCCTTCGGCATCGACAGCCAGGATCCGGCCTTCCGGCCGCATGCGGTCGGGCCGGCGGAACGGCAGGGCTGGACCGAGGCGGCGCAGGCGCTGGCCCGACGCGTCCTCGACGGGCTCGCGGCCGATGCCCGGCAACTGGCGCCGCCGGCGCGGGACCTGGCCGCCGCCCTGCTGGGGCGCCGGGACGAACTGGCCGCGCAACTCGAGACGGTGCTGCGCGATGCCCCTGCCTTCGCCCGCACGCGCCACCATGGCGACTACCATCTGGGTCAGGTGCTGGTCGCCGGGGAGGACGCGATCATCATCGATTTCGAGGGCGAGCCCATGCGCCCGCTTGCCGAGCGCCGCGCCCATCACGCGCCGTTGCGCGACGTGGCGGGGCTGCTGCGCTCTGTCGCCTATGCCGCCGCGGCCGCCGGCCGCGCCTTGCCCGCCGACCTGCCGGAGGCGCAACGCACGGCGGCGCTGCGCCGCCTGGACGCCTGGGAGGCGGAGGCATCGCGCGCCTTCTTCGATGCTTATCTTGCGGCCGCGCAGGGAACGCCGGGCTGCCCGGCTGACCTACCGGCGGCCGCACGGCTGGTGCATTTCTTCATGCTGGAGAGGGCGCTCTACGAGATCGCCTACGAGCGCGCCAACCGACCGGACTGGGTCGCCATCCCGTTGCGCGGCGTGCTGGCGCTGCTGGATGCCGCGCCGGTGACGCGCCGGCATGCCATGCCCTTCGGTGCCGAGCTGCAGGCCGATGGGCGGGTGCGCTTCCGCCTCTGGGCCCCCGCCCACAAACAGATCCGGCTTGCCCTCGACGGCGCGGCGGAGACGTTGGCCTTGCAGGCACAGGACGGTGGCTGGCACGAGCTGGTCACCGACCGGGCGCGTGCCGGCACGCGCTACCGCTACGTGCTGCCGGACGGGCTGCACGTGCCCGACCCGGCCTCGCGCCACCAGCCCAACGATGTGCACGGGCCGAGCGAGGTGATCGATCCGGCCGCCCATGTCTGGGGCGACGCCGCCTGGAAGGGCCGTCCCTGGGAAGAGGCGGTGGTCTACGAGCTGCATGTCGGCGCCTTCACGCCGGGCGGCACCTTCCGCGCCGCCATCGACCGGCTGGATCATCTGGTGGCGCTGGGCGTCACCGCGATCGAGATCATGCCGGTCGGCGATTTCCCCGGCCTGCGCAACTGGGGCTATGACGGCGTGCTGCCCTATGCGCCCGACGGCAGCTATGGCCGCCCCGAGGACCTGAAGGCCCTGGTAGAGGCCGCCCATGCGCGCGGGCTGATGGTGCTGCTCGACGTGGTCTATAACCATTTCGGACCGGAGGGCGCCTATCTCCACGCTATCGCGCCGCAGGCCTTCACCGACCGCCACAAGACGCCCTGGGGTGCCGCCATCAACACCGACGGTGCCGAGGCCAGCCCGGTCCGCGACTTCTTCATCCACAACGCCCTGTACTGGATCGAGGAGTTTCACCTCGACGGCCTGCGGCTGGATGCGGTGCACGCCATCCTCGACGACAGCCCGCTTCATCTGCTGGAGGATCTGGCCAGGCGCGTGCGCGAAGCCGTGCCGGACCGGCCCGTCCATCTCGTGCTGGAGAACGAGGAGAACCAGGCTTCCCGCCTGGTCCGCGACGCGGACGGCAGGCCGCGCTGGTATACCGCGCAGTGGAACGACGATGCCCACCACGTGCTGCACGTGGCGGCGAGCGGCGAGGCCAAGGGCTACTACGCCGACTACAAAGGCCATACCGACAGGCTCGGTCGTGCCCTGGCCGAGGGCTTCGCCTTCCAGGGCGAGGTCATGCCCTATCGCGGCCATGCCCGCGGCGAGCCGAGCGCGGCGCTGCCGCCCGGCGCCTTCATCGCCTTCATCCAGAACCACGACCAGGTCGGCAACCGCGCCTTCGGCGACCGCCTGACCGCCTTCGCCCCGGAAGCTGCGGTGCGGGCGGTGGCATCGGTCTATCTGCTGCTGCCGCAGGTGCCGATGCTGTTCATGGGCGAGGAATGGGCCGCCGCGCAGCCTTTCCCGTTTTTCTGTGATTTCAGCGGCGATCTGGCCGAGGCGGTGCGCCGGGGCCGGCGCGAGGAATTCGCCCGCTTCCCCGAATTCCAGGACCCGGCGACGCGCGAGCGCATCCCCGATCCCACGGCGGAGGCCACCTTCGCCGCGGCGAAGCTGCGCTGGGAGGATCTGGCGCGCGCGCCGCATGCGGGATGGCTCGATTGGTACCGGCGTGTCCTGGCCCTTCGCCATGCCGAGATCGTGCCGCTTCTGACCGGCATCCGCGCCGGTGGGCGTTACGAGATCATCGGCGACGGCGCGGTGGTGGTGCGCTGGAACCTTGGTGAGTCCGGGACGGGGGCAGGCGGCGCGCTGGTGCTGGCGGCCAATCTCTCCCCAACGCCGGTCGAGGGATTTCCCGTCGCTGCCGGAAAGGTGCTGTGGCAGGAAGGCGAGACCGGCGCGGAGGCGGACGGGCGTTTCGGCCCGTGGGCGGTCCGGTGGGCGATCGAGGCGGCGGCGGAATCCGGCAGCGCCACCCTGGACGAGCTGGCCGGGCGGATGGGCATCGAACCCGTCTTCCGTGACGCCCGGGGGAAAACGGTGCGGGCCAGCGCCCAAACCAAGCGCAGCCTGCTCGCCGCGATGGGGGTTGCGGCCGACGACGAGGCACAGGTCCGCGCGACCCTTGAGGCCTTGGAGCGGGCCGACTGGCAGCGCCCGTTGCCCCCCGTGGTGGTTCTGGACGTCACTGCCGGGCCGCTGGTGGTGGAGATCGTCCTGCCCCCCGATACCGGCCAGATCATCTGGCACCTGGCCCTGGAAGACGGCAGCGAGATCGTGGCGCAGGTGGCGTTCGACCGGCTCGACCTGGTGGCGTCCTGCCATGTCGACGGCCAGGCGCTGCAGCGCCGCCGGCTGGTGCTGCCCGACGATCTGCCATGGGGCTATCACCGGTTTTCCTTCCAGCCAGGGCAGGCGGCCACGACACTGGTGGTGACCCCCGGACGTTGCTGGCTGCCGCCGGGGCTGGCCGAGGGGCGCCGGCTCTGGGGCATCGCCGCGCAGCTTTATCTGCTGCGCTCCGCCACCGACTGGGGCATCGGTGATTTCGGCGATCTGCGCAGTTTGGTGGAACTGACCGCCGCGCGCGGGGCCGACGTGATCGGCCTCAACCCGCTGCACGCCCTGTTCCACGACGACCCCGAGCATGCCAGCCCCTATTCGCCGGCCAGCCGCCTGCTGCTGAACGTGCTCAACATCGACGTGCTAGCGGTGCCCGAACTGCTGGACTGCCCGCAGACCCGGGAGCTGATCACCTCGGAGGCGTTCCGCGCCCGCGTGGCGGCGTGCAGCGCGCGGCCCCTCGTGGATTATGCCGAGGTCACTGCCCTCAAGTTCTCGGTGCTGGAGCAGTTGTTCCATGCCTGCAGAACGGCCGCCGACCCCGCCCGCTGGGAGGGCTTCACGGCGTTCCGGCGCGAGCGTGGCACGGTGCTGGAGCGCAACTGCCTGTTCCTGGCCCTGCGCGAGTATTTCGCCGCCCGCGATCCCGCCCTGGCCGACTGGCATTGCTGGCCGGAGGAGTACCGTGACCCGGATTCCCCCACGGTGGCACGCTTTGCCGAAGCGAACCGTGAGCGGCTGGATTTTCTTGCGTGGCTGCAATGGCTGGCCGACACGCAGCTTGCCGCCGCCGCGGCGACGGCGTCCGCGCGCGGCATGGCGGTGGGGCTCTACCGCGACCTCGCGGTGGGGGCCGATCGTGCCGGTGCCGAGACCTGGGTCAATGCCGCGGCCGTGGTCTCCGGCGCCCAGGTCGGCGCGCCGCCCGACATCCTCAACCCGGCCGGCCAGGACTGGGGGGTGCCGCCCTTCAATCCCCGGGCATTGCGGGAAGAAGGCTATCGCAGCTTCATCGAACTGATCCGCGCCAATATGCGCCACGCCGGTGGGTTGCGCATCGATCACGTCATGGGGCTGCAGCACCTCTATTGGGTGCCACGGGGCCGCAAGCCACCGGACGGCGCCTATGTGCAGTATCCGCTGCAGGATCTGGTCGGCATCCTGGCGCTGGAGAGCCATCGCCAGCGTTGCCTCGTCGTCGGCGAGGACCTCGGCACGGTGCCTGAGGGGTTCCGCGAGCACATGGCGGCGGCGAATATCCTTTCCTACCGGGTGCTGTATTTCGAGCAGGACTTCACGACCGGTGCCTTCTTCCCGCCCGCGGCCTATCCGGGGCTGGCCCTGGCGGTGATCGGCAGCCATGACCTGCCGACCCTGCGCGGCTGGTGGACGGAGCGCGACATCGAGATCAGGGAGCAGCTCGGCCTGTTCCCCGATCCGGCGGACGCATCGCGCCAGCGCGAGGCCCGCGCGCGTGACCGGACGCAGTTGCTGCAGGCACTGCGCACCGAGGGCCTGTTGCCGGACGAGGGCGAACCCGACATCCCGAAGCTGGCGCGGGCGGTGCATGCTTTCCTCGCCCGCAGCCCCGCCGTGCTGGCGATGGCGCAGATCGACGACCTGACCGACGAGGCTGATCCGGTGAATGTCCCGACCACCTCGGAGGAACATCCGAACTGGCGGCGCCGCCTGTCGATGACGCTGGAGGAGCTCGCGGTGCGGCCACGCTTCATCGACATCGCCGAGATCTTCCGCGCCGAGCGCGGCACCCCGCAGCCCGAGGACAGCAGCGACCATGAGTGAAACCCGTGTGCCGGTGCCGCGTGCGACCTACCGCCTGCAGTTCCACGCGAAGTTCGGCTTCGCCGAGGCGGCGGCGCTCGCGCCCTACCTGGCACGGCTCGGCGTCAGCCATGTCTATGCCTCGCCCTATCTGAAGGCGCGGCCGGGCAGCAGCCACGGCTACGACATCGTCGATCACGGCCGGTTCAACCCGGAACTGGGCGACGAGGCGGCGTTCCGCGACATGGTCGCGGCGTTCCGGGCGAACGGGCTGGGGCAGGTGCTGGACTTCGTGCCGAACCACATGGGCGTCGGCGGTTCCGACAGCCTGTGGTGGCTCGACGTACTGGAATGGGGACCGGATTCCGACTACGCGGGCTGGTTCGACATCGACTGGGAGCCGGACCGGCGCTATCTGCTGGGCAAGCTGCTGGTGCCTTTCCTGGGTGACCAGTACGGGGCCGTTCTGGAATCCGGCCAGCTCAGCCTGCGCTTCGAGCCGGAGACCGGCAGCTTCGCGGTATGGGCCTATGACACGCACAAGCTGCCGATCTGTCCGCTGCAGTACCAGCACGTGCTCGGTGATGCACACCCGGAGCTGGAACGGTTGGGCGACGCGTTTTCCGGCCTGCCGAACTGGCGGCCGCGCGTGGTGCAGCGTGCCAGGGACCTGCAGGCCGTGCTGGCCGCGCTGGCGCGGGAGCGGGCGGATGTGCGGGAGGCGGTGGGAGCGGCGGTCGCGCGGCTCAACGGCGAGCCCGGCCGGCTGGAGACCTGGCGCGGGCTGGATGCGCTGATCCAGGAGCAGCACTGGCGCGCCGCGCATTTCCGCGTCGCCGCGGATGACATCAACTACCGGCGCTTCTTCAACATCAACGAGCTCGCCGGGCTGCGCATGGAACTGCCGGAGCTGTTCGACCATGCGCATGCCCTGGTTTTCTCGCTGCTGCGCGAGGGCGTGCTGGACGGGCTGCGCATCGACCACGTGGACGGGCTGTTCGATCCCAAGGGCTACCTGCTGCGGCTGCGCGAGCAGGCGCCCCGGCCGTTCTATCTGGTCGTTGAGAAAATCCTGGCCCGGCACGAGGCGCTGCGCGAGGAGTGGCCGGTCGAGGGCACCACCGGCTACGAATTCGCCAACCTCGTGCTCGGGGTGCTGGTGGATCCGGCGGGCGAAGCGGGGCTTTCCAAGGTCTACGCCGGCTTTGCCGAGGATGCGCGTCCCTTTGGCGAGATCGTGCGCGACTGCAAGATCCGCATCATGCTGAACGAGATGGCGAGCGAGCTGAACGTGCTGGCCCGTGACGCGGCGCGCATCGCCCGGCAGAATCCGCGTACCGCCGATTTCACGCGCAACATCCTGCAGCGGGCGCTGAAGGAGATCGTCGCCTGTTTTCCGGTCTACCGCACCTATGTGGACGGCGCCGTGCCGGTCGAGGAGGATCGCCGCTACATCGATTGGGCGGTGGCGCAGGCGCGGCGCAACGAGACGGATGTCGATCCGAGTGTCTTCGATTTCCTGCACCGTTTGTTGACGACGGATCTGGTGGCAGAGCCGCGCAGCGGCTTCAGCCGGCACACGGTGGTGCGCTTCGCCATGCGGGTGCAGCAATACAGCGGCCCGGTGATGGCGAAGGGTCTCGAGGACACGGCCTTCTATCGCTACAACCGGTTCGTGGCGCTGAACGAGGTGGGCGGGCATCCCGACCATTTCGGCGTCTCGCTGGCATCCTTCCACAAGTCGAATGCGCAACGTGCCGCGCGTTGGCCGCACGCGATGCTGAACACGTCGACGCATGACACCAAGCGTGGCGAGGACACCAGGGCGCGGCTGGCGGTGTTGTCGGAGTTGCCGGAGGAATGGGCGCGGCAGGTGCAGGCCTGGAGCCGCATCCTGCGGGCCCGTCGCGGCGACGTGGAGGGCACCGCGCCGCCCGACCGCAACGACGAATACCTGTTCTACCAGTTGCTGCTTGGTGCCTGGCCGGCCGAACTCACCGGCGTCGGTGGCCTGGATGCCGGGCAGGTCGGTGCCTTTGTCGGGCGCATGGAAGGGGCGATCATCAAGTCCCTGCGCGAGGCGAAGCTGCATTCCACCTGGGCGGCGCCGGATGCCGCTTACGAGGAAGCGATGCTCGGTTTCGTGCGCGATGCCCTGGATGTTTCCGCGTCCGATGCGTTCCTGGGGGCTTTCCTGCCGTTCCAGGAGCGGGTGGCGCGGCTTGGCGTGCACAACAGTCTGGTGCAGACCGTCCTGAAGCTGACGGTTCCTGGCATGCCGGACATCTACCAGGGGGCCGAGGTGTGGGATCTCAGCCTGGTGGATCCGGACAACCGGCGTCCGGTGGACTATGAGCGCCGGATGTGGCTGCTCGATGAGGTGACGGTGGCGCTGGAGCGTGACCGGCGGGCGGCGTTGCGGGAGATGCTGGCGGAGTGGCGGGACGGCCGCATCAAGCTGGGGGTGACCAGCCTGTTGCTGGCGTATCGCCGCGCGCATCCGGGCTTGTTCGCCGAAGGGGCGTATGAGCCGCTGGTGGCGGTGGGGGCGAGGGCTGAGCAGGTCTGTGCCTTTGCGCGGCGTCATGGGGAAGATGCGGCGGTGGTGGTGGCGGCGCGTTTCCCGGTGCGGCTGGCAGCCGACCCGGACTGGGCCGGCACGGTGCTTCCCTGGCCCCGGATCGAGGGGCAGCGCTGGTGTGACCTGTTCAGTGGCCGTGAGATCGTGCCCAGCGACAATGGGGTGGGCATCGAGGTGGTTTTGGGCGATTTGCCGGTTGCCGTTCTGGTGCTTGAGGGCACCTGACCCCAAATGGGATCCAAGGGCCTGTGGCCCTTGGTGGAGGTCCAGGAGGCAAAGCCTCCTGGTGGGTTCGGGGCAACGCCCCGGGCTGGCGTGATCCGGGAGATGTATATGACCTGGTCGTTTCCCATCGTCACTTTGAAGGGCACGGTGATTCGCCTGCATGTGACGTTTCTGTTGTTTCTCGCCTGGATTGCTGCCGCGCACTATGCGCAGGGTGGAATGTCCGCCTTGGTGCAGGGCGTCGCCTTTACCTTGCTGCTGTTCCTGAGTGTGGTGCTGCACGAATTCGGTCACGTGCTGGCCGCAAGGCGCTATGGTGTGCAGACCCCTGACATCACGTTGCTGCCGATCGGCGGCGTTGCCCGGTTGGAGCGCATTCCCGAACGCCCGGTTGAGGAACTGGTGGTGGCGCTGGCGGGGCCGGCGGTGAATCTGGTGATCGCTGTTGTCCTGTTCCTGGTGCTGGGCGGGACCTTGCCCGAGCAAAGCCTGCAGATGCATGCGCAGGATGCCGGGTTGCTGGCCCGGCTTGCGGTAGCCAATCTGTTTTTGGTGCTGTTCAATCTGGTTCCGGCGTTCCCGATGGATGGCGGGCGGGTGTTGCGGGCCTTGCTGGCGTGGCGCCTCGGCTATGGGCGGGCGACCCAGATCGCCGCCTCGATCGGCCAGGGGCTTGCCTTCGCGCTGGGGGTGCTTGGGTTGTTCGGCAATCCGATCCTGTTGTTCATCGGCTTGTTCGTCTGGCTCGGGGCAGCGTCGGAGGCGCATGCGGTGCAGATCCGCGAGGCGTCGCGGGGGATCATTGCCGCTGATGCCGCGGTGACGCAGTTCGAGAGTCTTTCGCCGATGAGCCGGGTCGAGGATGCGGTGCAATGTCTGATCCGCACCACGCAGCACGAATTCCCGGTGGTGGACGGGGGCGGGCGGTTGCGTGGGGTGCTGACGCGCGACGCCATGATCCGCGCGTTGCGTGAGGGTGGCCCGGACACGCCGGTGATCGAGGTGATGGTGCGTGACATCCCGATGGTGAATCACCGCACCAGCCTGGCCGATGCGTTGCGGTTGCTGCAGGAGCGGCAATTGCCGGCGGTGGGGGTGGAGGATGGCGGTGGGCGGCTGGTCGGCCTGATCACGCCGGAGAATGTCGGCGAGATGATGATGGTGCAGGCGGCGCGCAATGCCGGTCCGGGGGGTGGGCCGGGGGGCACCCCGCCGGGGCTGCGCAACCCGTGGCGGGCGCCGGATGCCGGGCCGACCTCGCCGGCGTGATCAGCGGCAGATCCGCCAGGGGCCCATGTCGAGATGGAAATGGTCGTGATGGGCGGCGTTGTACTCGGGGCCGAGCACGCCGCGGAACCAGCGGCAGGCGCCGTCGCGCAGGGCGTGCAGGAAGGCTGATTCGGGACCGCTGCCGCCCCAGTTGCCGGCCAGTTTCACCTCCCGCCCGTCGCGCAGCACGAAGCCGGCGATGTCGATCGCGTTCGCGGTGGCGTGCTGGCTGCGGCGTCCGGCCTGGGCGTGGTTGACGTTGCGGCAGGCATAGGTGCCGTAGTGGCGGATGGCGGTAACTTCCGTGCCGAGAAGCTGCCTCGCCTCGGGCTGCAGGGTGTTGCGCTCGAACAGGGTCCAGGCGGCGGCGAGCGGGCAGGTGACGACCGGGTTGGCCGGCATGGCGCGGACCGGGCCTGTCAGCCGCACGGCATGCTCGATCGCGCAGCCGTTATCGGCAGGGCGGTCGGGCACCGGCAGGAACGGAAGCCCTGAGCCGGTAAAGGCGGCGGGGCAGAGATCGGGCTGCAATTGCAGGGCCCGCAGCTTCAGCCCGGTGAGTGCATTGGGGGCGGCGGTGAGGTCGAGCGGCCGCCGCGGATCCCATTCCGGCGGCAGGTGACGCAGCCCCAGGGCAACCAGTCCGAACAGGAGTGCGAGGCCGAGCAGCCATCGCATGATCGGGGCTGCTGACTGGAATGCCATGACGGAGATGAACGCCTGGGGTGAGGTCTCCGTTCGCGTGGGGGCGGGGATGCTCTTTTAGGGGGCCGGGGGTCTGGAACAAAACATGAACAAATCCTATATCGGGGGCATCTCCTTCTGGAAAGGACCCCCATGGCCACCGGATCCGACCCTGCGACCGATGCCCTCTGGAATGCCCGGCGCGCGGAAATCATGCGGCTGCTGCTGCAGGCCGGCGCGAAGCTGGCCGGGCGCGGCGCCGAGGTCAGCCAGTCGAACGGATGGATCTTCCGTGCAGCGCTCGGCGAGTTCTGCGTCGACGCCACGCTGAACGAGCCGCAGTTCCGCTGGCAGGCGCCCGATACGCTGACCGTCATGCCGCGTGCGTTCCGCGGCGGCTTTCATCCGCTCGACCGGCCGGCTGCCCTCAGGCCGGCGGGGGTGGCCTTCGAGCCGGGAACGGCGAGGCTGAGTGAGGCGGGGCGCGCGACCCTGGGCCGGGTGGCCGCCTGGCTGATCGATGCCATGCTCGAGGGGCCACCGGCCGCTTCCGCCGGCACGAGAGATGGGGCGTCGCGGCCGCCGCGCAAGCCGCGCGGGCCGAACCGGACGGCGTGGGCTGCCCGCGCGGCGTTCCGGCAGGGCGATGCCCGCCGGGGTCCGGATCGCCGCCCAGGCTGAAAGGGCGTTGATGCGGCTGGTCAGGTGCGACATGAGGGGCGCATGGCCAGTCCTCGCCCCGATGCCGAGCAGGCACGCCGCCCGAGCCGGGGGGTACCGGAGGTCCAGGCGCGACCCAGGCGTTCCTGGCGTCCGCGCTTGCGCCGGCTGGTCGGCCGGGCCCTGCTGCTGGCGTTGCTGGGGCCGCTGCTGCTGATCGTGCTGTTCCGCTTCGTGCCGCCGGTGCTGACCCCGTTGATGGTGATCCGCCTGATCCAGGGGTATGGCCTGCACCGGGAATGGATTGCCTACGAGGATATCGCCCCGGCGCTCGCCCAGGCGGTGATTTCCGCCGAGGACAACCTGTTCTGCGAGGAAACCCTGGGCTTCGATTTCGCCGCCATGCGCGGGCAGATCGAGACCTGGTCGAACGGCGAGCGCCCCCGCGGGGCGAGCACCATCACCATGCAGACCGCCAAGAACCTGCTGCTCTGGCCGGGGCGCGACCCGGTCCGCAAGGTCGTGGAGGCGTGGCTGACGCCCCAGATCGCGGTATTGTGGCCCAAGCGCAGGGTGCTTGAAGTCTACCTGAACATCGTGGAATTCGGCCCGGGCGTCTATGGCGCGGGGACGGCGGCGCGGCGTTTCTTCGGCAAGGTGCCGTCGCAGCTCTCGCCGCGGGAAGCGGCGCTGCTGGCGGCGGTGTTGCCGCGCCCGCTGGAATGGTCGGCGGCATCCCCGGCCCCGCATGTGCGGCAGCGGGCGGCCATCATCGAGCGCCGCGTCGGGCAGATCCGGCCGCTGCTGGCCTGTGCGCGGTGAGCGGGCTTGCCATGCCTTGCATGAAAAGTTTCCGTTCCGCCTGATCATCGCGCTGGCGATTCGACCGCTAGTTCTATGAGCATGCGACGAGATCGACGCAGCATGAGATCGATCGGCCTCTCATGGCATGACCATGTGGCGGGTCGCGTCCCGCAGAAGCGCGCCGATGAGCCGATCCGGCTTTTGCCGACGGCGCACGGTGCGGGACATGTCGAGGGGGCCCGGGCGCTCTTGGACAGAGGAGCAACATGACGGCGAATCCCGCTCTGACAGGCCCCGCACCGGATCCCGTCCACACGCTTGAGCCGATCGGCGTGCCGCTGCGGCGGCTTGGCACCATTTTGCGCCGGCGCTTCCTGCTCGTGCTGCTGGTCATGACGCTCGGCCTGGGCGGCATGGGGCTCTATCTTGCCAAGGCGCCGCGGACCTACCGGGCGGAAGCCGCCGTGCTGGTCGAGCCGCGGCAGACCCAGGTGAGCGACCTGCAGGCGATCGCCGCCGATCCCGGCAATGCCAACCTGATCCGGACACAGATCGACCTGCTGCGCTCGCCCGCCCTGGCCCGGCGCGTGGTCGAGCGGCTTGCCCTGGTCGACCACCCGGCCTTCGCGCCGCATGACGGTGTCGTCACCAGGGTGCTGCACATGGCCGGCACCCTGCTGGGCGTTCCCTTGCTGGACTCGCGCCCGCTGACGCCGCAGGAGCGCATCGACAACGCGACCACCGCGCTGCTCGCCATGGTGGGGCAGCAGAACGAGCCACGCTCCAACGTCATCACCATCTGGGCGGAGACCGTCTCGCCGGACCTGAGTGCTGACATCGCCAACCAGTTCGCCCAGCAATACCTCGAATTCAAGCGCTACCAGAAATTCGCCGCGGTGGAACGGGCGCATACCTGGTTCAGCGAACGTCTCGGCGAACTCGGGGCCAAGACACGCGCGGCCGAGCAGGCGGTGGAGAATTACCGGCTGCAGAACGGGCTGGCCGAGGTGCTGAACACCCGCAATGCGCCGACCTCGCCCACCATCAACCGCCAGCAGCTCGACGAGGCAGCACGCCAGCTCGTGATCGTCTCGGGCGAAAAGGCGCGCAAGGAAGCCCAGCTATCGCAGGCCAGGTCCGCCCTGCGCGCGCAACGCGGCTATGACGCCCTGCCGGAAGTGCTGAACTCCCCCCTCGTACAGAGATTGCGCGAGCAGGAAGCCAATCTGGCGCGGCGTGACGCGGAGCTGTCGGTCTCGCTTGGCGAGCGCGCGCCCGAGCTGATGGCGTTGCGCTCGCAGCGCCGCGGCCTGCAGCAGAAGTTGCAGGAAGAGATGACCAATGCCACCAGTGGCCTCGCCAACGAGGTTGCCGCGGCAGCCGTGCAGGAATCCGCCTTGCGGGCCCGGCTCGAAAGCCTGCGCTCGGCCGTCACCACCGAGAACAAGGCCGAGGTGCGCCTGCAGAGCCTGATCTCGGAGGCCAATACCAACCGCGCCATCTACGAGAGTTTCCTCACCCGCGCGACGCAACTCGCCAATGTGGCCGGGATCCAGGAACCGGACGCGGAACTCGTCTCGGCGGCGACGATTCCCTCGGAGCCGTATTCCCCGCGCGCCGGCAGGTTGCTTGCGGTCAGCTTCGGCTTTTCCCTGGTCCTGGGGATTGGCCTGGCCTGTATGTTCGATCGCATGGGAGAGGGTGTGTCCACGCCCGAGGCCCTGGAGGCGGAGCTTGGCCTGGCCTCGCTCGGGCTGGTGCCGTCGGTGGGCGCGAAGGCGCGCGGCGATGCCCCGTACGGCCGGGGGGCCGCGGATTTCGCGGCGGCGCTCAGCCGCCTGCGCGGCACGTTGCAGGTGATCGACGCGCAGGCCCGGCCGCGTGTCGTCATGATCACCTCCGCCTTGCCGCAGGAAGGCAAGACGGTCCTGGCCACCAGCCTCGCGCGCAATGCCGCGCAGGCCGGCTGGCGTGTCTGCGTGATCGACTGCGACCTGCGCAATCCCAGCGTGGCCGCCGCGTTCGGCATCGACCCGGAGCCGGGGCTGGCGCAGGTGCTCGGCACCAACAGCCTGAGCGACGGCAACCCTGTCGTGCGTCGCATGACCAAGGGCCTGGATGTCATCCCGACCGGTGTTCCCGAGCATGATCCCCAGGAATTGCTGACCTCCCGTCGCCTGGCCGGCATCCTGGATATGGCACGCACGCGCTATGATCTGGTCATCGTCGATGCCCCGCCGGTGCTGGCGGCCGCCGACGCGCAACTTCTCGCGCGCATCGTCGATGCCACCCTTTTCGTCGTGCGCTGGGAGCGGACACCGCGGGCGGCGGCGCGGGATGCGCTGCGGCTGCTGCGGGGGGCGGATATACGCCTGCTCGGCACGGTGCTGACGCAGGTGCATCTCTCCCGCTTCACCCGGCTCAGCACCGGTGGCCTGGCCCACATGTACCGGTATTATCCCGGCTACTATCGCCCGGCACGGATGCCGAGAGCCTGACAAGCCCTGCGTGATCATCGAAACGGGAGTTGCAGCCTTGCAACTCCCGTTTCGCATTGGGCCGGGGGAAAGACGATCTCCGAATGCAACCGGTCGATCCGTGGGCGGAGTTGCGGATATCTTCCGGCGCAAGGCAGGTCTTCGGGAACAAATCCGGGAACGGGACGCTGATGAACCCATGAGCCCCTTGCTTCGGGGCAGAGTGAATTCCATCACGATCCAGGAAGCCGCATGCTGATCCGTATCGGATACGAGCTAGAGTACCATCATACCGCCCCGACCCCCATGGTCCTCATGCTGACGGTGCATCCCTCGCGCGGCGCGGATCTGGTCGTTCCGCCTCTCCTTGTGAGTGATCCGGTGGTGCCGGTGGAAACCTACCGCGACCAGTTCGGCAATCTTTGCAGTCGCCTGCTGGCGCCGTCCGGATCCATCCGGTTTCATGCCGATGGTCTTGTCGCGGACAGCGGCCTGCCTGATCCGGTCGTTGCCGACGCGATCCAGCATCCCGTGCAGGACCTGCCGCCGGAAACCCTGGTCTTCCTGCTCGGCAGCCGCTACTGCGAGACCGACCTGCTGTCCGAATTCGCCTGGAAGACCTTCGGCAACACCCGGCCTGGATGGTCGCGCGTGCAGGCGATCTGCGATTTCGTGCACGGCCACCTGACCTTCGGATACCCCTTCGCGAATCCACGGCGCACGGCCTGGAGTTCCCTGAAGGAGCGACGCGGCGTCTGCCGGGACTTCGCCCATCTGGCGATCGCGCTGTGCCGCTGCATGAACATCCCGGCGCGCTACTGCACGGGGTACCTGGGCGATATCGGTGTGCCGGCCGTGCCGGAACCGATGGATTTCTCCGGATGGTTCGAAGCCTTCCTCGGCGGCCGGTGGCACAGCTTCGATGCACGCCACAATGTCCCGCGCATTGGCAGGATCCCGATCGCCTACGGGCGGGACGCGGCCGACGTCGCCATCAGCACCACCTTCGGCCCGGGCACGCTGAAAACTTTCAAGGTCTGGACGGATGAGATCGTCGATACGCGGCAGCTTCCGGCCTATCTGCAACGCCGCCGCACCGCCTGATCATCGTTGCCTTTCCTCCCGGACGCAGACTGACACATCCATGCCGAGAAAGGCCGAGCCGAAGCCGAAATAGCTTCCCCACAAAGGCAGGGCCTGCGCTGGATCCCAGGCAACCGCCACGCGAATCAGGTTGCGGTTGCCGACGATGCTGTTGGTGGGGTCGAAATCCACCCAGCCGGCGCCAGGCAGGTAGACCTGCAGCCAGGCATGCGTGGCGCCCCCCCCCAGGATGGGGTCAGGCTCGAAGCCGGGGACGAAGATGTAGCCGCTGACGAATCTCGCCGCGAGGCCGATGGTGCGCACGGCTTCCATCATCAGCAGCGCGAAATCGCGGCAGGTGCCGCTTCTGCGGGACAATGTTTCCGTGGGGGCCTGTACGCCGCGCTCCAGCCGCCGCGAATAGCGGAACGTCTCGCGAATCTCCGCCGTGATGGTCCGCAACAGGGCCATGGTGCCGGTCCTGCCGGAACGGGGCAGGAAAGCTTTCACCCAGAGGTCGAGGTCGGGCTCCGGATGGCGCCTGTGGAGGGCACGTAACAGGTCCGGCATGTCATCGCACGGGTAGGTGAAGGGGAAGTGCTGCGCCGCGGCGTCCAGGGTGTATTCGGGAAGCGGCACCTCGGTGTGTTCCAGCCTCACCTCGCTGTCGAACGCCAGCTCGGTGGCTTGGTCATTGAAGGTGGCGACCGCCACGGAGTTGTCGAAGACATCGTGCACCCAGCGCAACTGCGCCGGCTGCGGCGATATGGTCAGCCGCGCCCGGATCAACCTCAGGTCATGGCTCTCGCGGGGGCGGAGCATCATCCTGTGCTCGCCGGGCCTGACCGGGCTGGCATAGCGGTAGGTCGTGACGTGACGCACCGTCAGCACGGAGGGCAAGGCATCTGCCTGGGAAGGGACCGGGAGCATGCGAGAACCTGAACCGGCGATCATTGCTGCGCCTTGAAGGGGCAAGCGACAGAATGCCGGTGCAGGGAAGGAGTTTACCCTGGGGGCCGAATCATCTGCTCAGGAGCCGTTCAAGGGAGTCAGGCGGTCCAGGTATCGGGACGTTCCCCGGAGACGACCACCCGCCCTTTGTGGTCGATCGCCTCGAACCAGGGCGGGGTGCCGCTGCTGATGCTGCCACGCAACTGGGTGACGCGGTCCTCGCCGAGCCGCCGGGCCAGTTCCGCCCGCAGATCCCGCAGCAAATGCGCCACGGCCGGAATCTGCCGGGTGAGCGCGCAGGAGCGCACCGCCATGGACAGGGACATGCCCACGGTTTCCTGCGTCACCAGCAGCATCGCCCGGCCCGGCCTGTCCTCGAAGAAGCCAGCGGGGGCCAATCCGGCGAGCGCCGCGCGCGCCGCTTCAGCCTTGACGGCGATTGGATCCGCCTCTGCCTCGTTTTGCGTCATCTCTCCAGCTGCCAGTGGCAATCGGTGGGCAAAATGCCAAAATCGGAGACACCCGATTCGCCTTTTGCGCGGTTCCGTAGCAGCTATGGCGGGGGAGGCAAACCCAGGTGACAGGGTTGTGAAGGTAGGATGACCAAAGGCAAGGCCAGGGCTTCGCCCTGGACCGACCAAGGGCCACAAGGCCCTTGGATCCCATTCGCGCTGCGCGGCACAGATTTTACGTCGGGTGGTCGGCCAGGATCGGGGGTTCGGTTCCGGCGAGCAGGGCCGAACGGGCCGCGGCCAGGATCGCGCCGCCACCCCGCTCCGGGCGCAGCACGAACAGCAGCAGGGAACGGCCGGTCACCATGTAGGGATGGCCGAACTCGAACGGTTCGGGTTCGTCGATATCCGGCCGGTTGGTGTCCACCAGCAGCAGCCAGCGCTGCCCGGCCGGCGGCTCCGGCAGGGAGAACGCGACCACGTCGTGATGCGCGTTCAGCACCTGCAGCAGCGTCGCGTCCGCGGCCGGGCGGCGGATCCCCGTGGCCTGGGCCCGCCCATCCAGCACCATGCCGAAGCAGCGCGCATTCGGGTCGGTCCAGTGGTCCGCCTGCATTTCGGTTCCCGCGGGCGTCAGCCAGGTGATGTCCTTGACGCCGACCGCGTCGTTGTAGGTGCCGGTCAGGAAACGGCCGCGGCGCAGGGTCGGGAAAGCCTGGCGCAGGGCGATCAGCTTGCGCACGAAGGCGGCGAGGTCGCGGTCCTTCGCGTCGATGCCGGTCCAATTTACCCAGTTCAGCTCGTTGTCCTGGCAATAGGTGTTGTTGTTACCCTGCTGGGTGCGGCCGAACTCATCGCCGGCGAGCAGCATCGGCGTTCCCTGGGCAAGCAGCAGCGTTGCCAGCATGTTGCGCTTCTGCCGCTCCCGCAGCGCCTGGATCTCCGGATCCTCGGTCGGCCCTTCCGCGCCGTGGTTCCAGGACAGGTTGTCGGAATGGCCGTCGCGGTTGTCCTCGCCGTTCGCCTCGTTGTGCTTGTCGTTGTAGGAGACGAGGTCGGTGAGGGTGAAGCCGTCATGGGCGGTGACGAAGTTCACGCTCGCCCAGGGCTTGCGGCCGCGCCGGTTGAACTTGTCCCCCGATGCGGTCAGGCGGGATGCGAGTTCCGCCGCCTGGCCGGCGTCGCCCTTCCAGAAGGCGCGCACGGTGTCGCGGAAGCGGTCGTTCCATTCCGCCCAGCCCGGGGGGAAGCCACCCACCTGGTACCCGCCCGGGCCGATGTCCCAGGGCTCGGCGATCAGCTTGACCGAGGACAGCACCGGATCCTGCCGGCAGGAATCGAGGAATCCGCCGCCCTCGTCGAAACCATAGGGCTCGCGGCCGAGAATGGTGGCGAGGTCGAAGCGGAACCCGTCCACGTGCATCTCGGTGGCCCAGTAGCGCAGGCTGTCGGTCACCAGCTGCAGCACGCGCGGGTGCGAGAGATTGAAGGTGTTCCCGGTGCCGGTTTCGTTGATGTAGTAGCGCTTCTGGTCGGGCAGCAGCCGGTAGTAGCTGGCGTTGTCGATCCCCTTGAAGCTCAGCGTCGGGCCGCGCTCGTTGCCTTCGGCGGTGTGGTTGTAGACGACGTCCAGGATCACCTCGAGCCCGGCGTCGTGCAGCCGCGCCACCATTTCCTTGAACTCGGCGGCCACCGTGACCGGGCTGCGCGCATAGCGTCGGACCGGGGCGAAGAAGCCGATCGTGTTGTAACCCCAGTAATTCGTCAGGCCCTTGTCGATCAGCAGCGCGTCGTTGACGAAGGTATGGATGGGCAGCAACTCGACAGATGTGACGCCAAGCTCGCGCAGATAGGCCAGCACCTCCGGCGCGGCCAGGCCGGCATAGGTGCCGTGCATGTCCTCGGGCAGCGCGGGATGCAACTGGGTGAAGCCCTTGACGTGCGTTTCGTAGATGATGGTCCGTTCCCACGGCACGGTGGGGCGGCGTTCACGGCCCCAGGTGAAGGCCGGGTCGACAACCTGGCATTTCGGCATCAGCGGCGCGCTGTCGCGTTCGTCGAAGGTCAGGTCATCGCCGGTTTCAAGCTGATAGCCGAAGACTTCCGGCCCCCAGCTCAGGTCGCCGACGATGGCGCGGGCATAAGGATCGAGCAGGAGCTTGTTGGGATTGAACCGATGCCCCTGGTCCGGTTCGTACGGGCCATGCACGCGGTAGCCGTAGACCGTGCCCGGACGGGCATCGGGCAGGTAGCCGTGCCAGACCTCGTCGGTGAACTCCGGCAGCTCGATGCGCTCGATTTCCGTCTCGCCGGCATCATCGAACAGGCAGAGCTCGACCTTGGTGGCATGGGCCGAGAACAGGGCGAAGTTCACCCCGAGCCCGTCCCAGGTGACGCCACGCGGGTTCGGCAGCCCCTCGCGGATCCGCGAGCGCCGCATCACCTGGGGCGCCTCTGGCAGTTTCACGCTGTCCACCCGGTTCATTCCCCCGCTCCGTCACGCATGCTTTGGCCCCGTTTCGATCAGCGGTGAGACAACGGATGCATCGCATCTTCGTTGCGTCGCAACTCGGGAGGGGGGTGTACGGTGCCCTGCTTCAGCGCCCATCCCCGGGGGGGGCCGGATAGAGGGGCGGGGAAAGCGGGTTCGATGCCCCGTCCGGTCCCCGCAGCCCGAACCGCCCGAGGCCTGGAAGCTTGAGGGCGGGACGGCGGATATCGACCCCCGCGACCGCGCCGAGGATGTTCACCTCGATCCCTTCCACCCAGCCCAGGGTCAGGCCGGCATAACCGCCGAGGGTCAGGCGGAGACCCGTGCCCGATGGCGTCAGGCGCAGCCAGCGCCCGTCATAGGGGTAGTCCTTGCCGATGGCCGTTGGCGGCAAGGTGATCGGGATCTCCGCCACGGCATCCATCACCGCGGCGACGAAGGTGTTGGAGTTCGGGCCCGGCCAGGCCCGGTAATCCCCCTGGTTGCGCCAGGCATAGCCCGCGATGGCGGCCTGCATCCGCGGAATCAGGGCGGACGCCGCCGGGCCGTCGGCGGCGAAGACGGTTTCGGGGACGCGCCCGAACCAGCGCCCATCCGGGGCGAAGCCGTTCACCCGGATCGGATCGCCCCAGGCGGTGTAGTCGTAGCGCGTATAGGCGCTTGCCCCCTCGGGCTTGAGAACGATCCAGCAATGCACCGCGAAGATGCCGCGCCAGCGCACCGTGGGGGCGGCGAAGATCCGTACCACGGCGTCCCGATGCTGCGCGGCCGGCGGCAACAGGCCGGCGCTGGATCGGTCGGCGGTCCACCAATCCGCGCCGACACCCCTGAAGCGATGCAGTGCCGCCGAGATGCCGAGCGGCAGGACGAAGAACAGGGCGAAGAGCAGGAGGCCGGCTTTGAGAATGGACATCGGTGGACGTCATATCTGGTGTCGCATCCGGCTGTGCAACCGCATTGCGTTGTTTCCCCTCCCGGGTTCGCCCGTGTGGCGCCGCCACGAGGCGCTGCGCCAATGAAATTGTGCCTTATAACAAATGGCTAAACCGCACTGCCCGTTGTCGGTCGGCCTGGAACCGCTCTAGCCTGCCGGCTGACGCCATGGGGGCCCTCGGAATGGGCAAGGAACGACAGGAGGCGCGGACCGATCCGGCGTGGCTGGTGGAAGACACGGCGCGGACCTTGCTTTACTGGATGGATGTCGAGGCGCTGACGCCGCCACAGGCCGAGGAGGACGGCGAGACGGATACCGCTGCCAGCTTCGTCGCGCGGCATGTGCCGGATCGGGATTTTCCCTGGCGCGACGAGGCGTTCGGCCATCCGGACCGGCGCTACCGGCACTTCGTCCGCTTCGGCGTGTTCGGCAAGGAGCTCTATCAGGCCGAGATCGTGCGCGCCCTGGCGACCGATCCCGAGGAGGACCACGACACCCGGCCGGTGATCAAGGGCAAGCGGTTCGGTTTCGCCGGCCTGTTCGAAGTGGGCCATGACGGCATGGCGATCGCCGGCAGCCTGCGCCTGCCTGCCTTCGGGCTGGCCTTCGAGCGGCTCTGGGAAGGATCCCCGCTGGATTTCGATGACGAACTGGAGACCTTCCGCCGCGGCGCCCGGGCGATCTTCGACGAGATCGTGGATGCCTATGCCGGCGCCGATCGCCAGGTCGACGAACGTTTCGTCAGGGCCGTGCACGACGTGACCGCCGAAACCCTGACCTGGCTGCGCGACCTCTCGCCCGGCCTGCCGCAGGCGATCGTGCGCTCGGTGGTCTCGAGCGTGTTCGTCGAGGTGGAATCGCGCGGTGGCACGGATGCGGAAGGCGGGCTGGCGCGGCTGCGCCGGGAGAAGCCCCGCAAGGCGGAGATCCCGCCTGTCGACAGCTTCTATTTCGATGACCTGCGGCTGGTGCTGCGGGCCGTGCGCAACGGCAATGGCGGCCTGGTCGCGCGCTACCTGGCCGGCACGCCCGAGCGCAGCGACTGCACCGGGCGCGGCTTCGTCGCCACTGCCTGCACTGCCCGGACGCATCCCCGCGCGCGCTGGCCCGCCGCGCACAGCATGGCGTTGATGCAGCAGCTCGCCGTCGATCTCGCGGTGGCCGACCTTGCCGATGGGGGATTGCTCGCCGTCAACGGGCCGCCCGGCACCGGCAAGACGACGCTGCTGATGGATCTGGTCGCCGCGGTGGTGGCGCGCCGGGCCGTGTTGCTCTGTGGCTTCGCCGATCCGGCCGACGCCTTCGCGCGTGACATGTGGAACACGCCGCTGGGCTGGGTGCATGGACTGCACGAGAGCCTGCTCGATCATCTCATCGTGGTGGCGAGCAGCAACAATGGTGCGGTCGAGAACATCACGCGCGAACTGCCAAGTGCGGCGAAGGTGGAGGAACGCCTGCTGGACGGCTTCCGTTTCCTCGGCGAGACCGCCGACGCGCTGTTGCAGCTTCGGCCCGGCGAGGGCGGAGATGCCGAGGAGGAGGACTCGGAGGAGGCGGCGCCGGTGGAGCGCCGGGCCTGGGGATTGATGTCGGCGCCGCTCGGCCGTGTCGCCAACAAGGCCCGCTTCGTGCGCATCATGGACGCGCATGAACAGAAAGGGCCGCGCAAGGGGCAGCGCGCCGCCTGCAATGTTTTCCGGCAACTGGAGGAGGCGCGGCGCCAGGGGGTGGACTGGCGCGCGGCCCGGGAAGACTTCCTGCGCTGTCTGGCGGCGGTGGAGGCGCTGCGCGCCGAGGTGGCCGCCGCGGAAGGGCCGGTCGATCCGGACCTGCCCGCCCGCCTTGTCGCCGTCGAGGCGGTGGCGGCGCAGGCGGCGGCGACATTGCGGCGGGCCGTGGCCGACGATGACGCCGCGGAGGTGGCCTGGGCTGATGCGAAGGCGGCGTTCGACCGCGCCGACAGAAGTGTCGACCTGGCGCGCGAGGCCAGGCCCACCGGCCTCGGCTCGTTGCTGGGGTGGCGCACCGCACGCTGGAAGGACCTGCTCGCCGAGGCGGTCACGCTGCGGGCGGGTGCCGAGCGCGGCCTGAGCGACGCCGAGCAGGCACGGCGCGTGGCGCGAACGGCGCATGAGCGGGCCCGGCAGGGCGCCGAAGCAGCCGAAACGGCGCTCGCGGAGCTGCGGCTGCAGGCGGATGCGGCGCAGGAAGCCGCGGCGCGGCTGGCGGAGCGCCATCCGGAACTGGTGACCGTCGCGGCGGTGGCGGGCGAACCGGACGAGGCGGTCCGGCAGGCGATGCTGCCCGGATCCAGCCGGACGCTGGCGGAGGCGCGGGCCCGGCTGTTCGTCTCGGCGATGCGCGTGCATTTCGCCTTCGTCTGCGCCGCCGGGCCGGAGCTGTTCGATCGCAACCTGCGGGTGGCGCTGGACATGCTGATGGGCCGTCCGGAGGTGCAGCCGGTCGTGCAGAAGGCGGCGGCGCATCTGTGGGCCACGCTGGCGCTGGTCACGCCGGTGGTCTCCACCACCTTCGCTTCCTTGTCGCGGACCTTCCCGCACATGGGGGCGGGGAGCATTCCCTGGCTGTTGCTGGACGAGGCCGGCCAGGCGGTGCCGCACCAGGCCGTGGGTGCGGTATGGCGGGCGCGCCGGGCCGTGGTGGTCGGCGACCCGTTCCAGGTGGAGCCGGTGGTGGCGATGGACCGCAACGCCGATGCAAAGCTGGCGCAGCGGCGCGGGGTGCCGGATCGCCATCGCGCGACCCTGGCCTCGGCGCAGACCCTGGCCGATACGGCCAGCCGGTACGGGGCCTGGGTGCGCTCGCATCGCGGGGCCCCGGTCTGGGTTGGCTGTCCGCTCCGGGTACACCGGCGCTGCGTGGAGCCGATGTTCGGGATCTCCAACCGGCTCGCCTATGCCGGCGGCATGGTGCTGGCCCGCGACAAGGCGGCGGCCGAGGCGGCGCTGACGGTGTCCCGGCCCTTGCTCGGCCCGAGCCGTTGGATCGATGTCGGGACCAAAAGTGGTGGCCCGAAGCATTTCATTCCCGAACAGGGCGCGGTGGTGCGGGATCTGGTCGCGGCCTGCCTCGCCGCCGGGCTGGTGGACACTGACGGGCTGCCGCCGCTGTTCGTGATCTCGCCGTTCCGCTCCGTCGCCGAGGAGTTGCGGCGGCTGCTCTGCCAGGACCTCGCGGCGCAGGCCCCGAAAGAGCGCGTGCTTGCCTGGGGACGGAAGGCGGTGGGAACGGTGCATGCCTTCCAGGGCCGGGAGAGGGAGACCGTCATCCTGGCGCTGGGCGGCACTTCGGACGGTGCCATCCGCTGGGCCAGCTTCACTCCCAACATCCTCAACGTCGCCGTGACCCGGGCGCAGCGGCGCCTTTATGTGGTAGGCGACCGCGCCCGCTGGACGGCCGCCAGCGAGCTCGTGGCCGAACTGGCGATGCTGCCGGTGGAGGTGGTGCCGGTCACGGCCATCCGACAAACGGAACCGTGTCGCTCCGCCCGTGTTGAGCAGTCCGCCGGGCCGTGACCTTGTCGGCCGACCGGGGCCAGCGCGACCGGGAAATCCGCATGTCCGATGACAGCGCCTCGCGATTTCGTGCCCCCGCCCGGGTACCGCCGGCCGAGACGCCGGGGCTTGGCCGCCTGCTCGCGCTGGCGGTGGGCGTGGTGGTGGTGGCGGCGCTCTATCTGGGCCGCGAGGTGCTGATCCCGGTCACCCTGGCCATCCTGCTGTCCTTCGTGCTGGCGCCCCTGGTCGGGCTGCTCCGCCGCCTGCGGCTGGGCCGCGTGCCTGCCGTGCTGCTCGCGGTGGTGGTCGCGCTGTGCGTGATCCTTTCGCTCGGCACGCTGATCGGGATGCAGGTCGCCGACCTGGCGCGGGAGATGCCGCGGTACCAGGTGACGATCGAGCAGAAGGTCGGCGCGGTGCGCGATGTCACCATCGGCCGCCTGACGGAGATCATCCGCGGCGTGGGACGGCAGGTGGAACGCGCCAGCGGCGGGCCGACGGAAACCACGCCCGCGTCCCCCTCGGCGCGGACACCGTTCCAGCAGGGCCGCGCCCCACTGCCCGTGGAAGTGCACGAACCCGCCTCTTCGCCGCTGCAGGTGGCCGAGCGGGTCCTTTCGCCGGTGCTGGGGCCGTTGTCGACCACGGCCATCGTCTTCATCTTCGCCGTGTTCATCCTGCTGCAGCGCGAGGATCTGCGCGACCGCCTGATCCGGCTGTTCGGATCACGGGATCTGCATCGCACCACGGCGGCGATGGACGAGGCGGCCGGGCGCCTCAGCCGCTACTTCCTGTTCCAGCTTGCCATCAATGCCAGCTTCGGCGTCATCGTCGGCTTCGGGCTGTTCCTGATCGGCGTGCCGTCGCCGGCGCTGTGGGGCATTCTCGGCGCGCTGCTGCGCTTCGTTCCCTATGTCGGCTCGCTGCTGTCCGCCGCGCTGCCGCTGGCCATCGCGGCGGCGGTCGATCCGGGATGGTCGATGATGCTGTGGACGGCGGCGCTCTACCTGGTGGTCGAGCCGCTGATCGGCCATGTGATCGAACCCGTCGTCTATGGCCGTTCCACCGGCCTCTCGCCCTTCGCGGTGGTGGTCGCCGCCACCTTCTGGACCTGGCTCTGGGGGCCGATCGGCCTGCTGCTGGCCACGCCATTGACCCTGCTGCTGGTCGTGCTGGGCCGCTATGTGGAGCACATGGAATTCCTCGACGTGCTGCTCGGCGACCGCCCGGCGCTGACACCGGTCGAGAATTTCTACCAACGCATGCTGGCGGACGATCCCGACGAGGCGTTGGACCAGGCGGAGCTGCTGCTGCGGGAACGTTCCCTGGCCTCCTATTATGACGAGGTGGCGCTGAAGGGGCTGCATCTGGCCGTGGGCGACGCGCAGCGCGGCGTGCTGGGCCCGGCGCAGATGGATCGCGTCCGCGAGGCGGTGCGGTCGCTGGTCGATGACCTCGAAGGACATGACGACAGTGATCCGCGCCCTGAAGCTCCCATCGCCGATCCCATGCCTCCCTCGGCCGCGGAACGTGCCCTGCCATCCAGCCCGGCCCTGGATGTGTCCTTGCCGGAGCGCGAGGCGCTGCCCTCCGCCTGGCAAGGGGAGGGCGCGGTGCTGTGCATCGCCGGGCGCGGGCCTCTCGACGAGGCGGCCGCCGCCATGCTGGCGCAGTTGCTGCGCAAGCACGGGCTGGGGGCGCGGGTGCTGCCGCACGACGCCGTTTCACGCGCGCGGGTCGGCAGCCTCGACATCTCCGACGCCGCCATGATCTGCTTTACCTATCTCGACATCGCCGGCACGCCGTCGCATCTGCGCTACCTGCTGCGGCGCCTGCAGGCGCGCCTGCCCGGCGCGCCGACCCTGGTCGGGTTCTGGCCGGCCGAGGCGGCCGTGCTCCGCGACGAGCAGTTGCGGGCCGCGCTCGGGGCCAGCACCTACACGACGACGCTGCGCGACACCGTGCAGGCCTGCCTGGAGGCGGCGCGCAAGGCCACGAAGGCGGAACAGCCGGCGCCCGCGGAGGCAGGGCACATGGACACGCCGCAGGCGGTGCCGGCGCCGGGCTGAGCGTGCGCGCGGCTCAGCTCGAACGCGGCGTCGGGGCCGGTTCCTCGGTTTCCGCCTTGTCGAAGAGTCCCGCAGCCGGTTCGGGCAGGATCGCCCCCCCGGGTTCGGCGGTGCGGTCGCCTTCCCACTTGCCGACCACGGCGGCGGCGAGCGAGTTGCCGATGACGTTGGTGGCGGAACGGCCCATGTCGAGGAACTGGTCGACGCCGATGATCAGCAGCAGGCCGGCCTCGGGGATGTTGAAGGTGGCGAGCGTCGCCGCGATCACCACCAGCGAGGCGCGGGGCACGCCGGCCATGCCCTTGCTGGTCAGCATCAGCAACAGCAGCATGGTGGCCTGCTGGCCGAGGCTGAGGTCGATGTTGTAGGCCTGGGCGATGAACACCACCGCGAAGGTGCAGTACATCATCGAGCCGTCGAGGTTGAAGGAATAGCCCAGCGGCAGCACGAAGGAGATCACCTTGGGGCTGACGCCGAACCGGGCGAGCTGTTCCATCAGCCGCGGATAGGCGGCCTCGCTGCTGGCGGTGCTGAAGGCGAGCAGGAAGGGCTGGCGCAGCAGCGAGACCAGCTCGATCACGCGCCGGCCGAAGAACAGGAAGCCGATCCCGGTCAGCAGGCTCCAGAGCAAAGCGAGGCCGAGGTAGAACTCGACCACGAACTTGCCGTAGGTCACCAGCACGCCCAGGCCCTGCGTCGTGATGATCGCCGCCATGGAGGCGAACACGGCGAGCGGGGCGAGCTGCATGATGTAGCCGGTGACGCGCAGGATGATGTGCGACAGCTCCTCGGTCCATTGCACGACCGTGCGGGCGCGTTCGCCCAGCGCGGCGGCGGCGGTACCGAACATCAGCGAGAACACCACGATCTGCAGGATCTCGTTGCGTGCCATCGCGTCGAAGATCGAGACGGGCACGAGATGCGCGACGAAATCCTTGAGCGAGAGCGCGGAGGCGCGGATGGTGGTGGTGGCGCTGGCATCGGGCAGCGGCAGGTTCAGGTGCTGGCCGGGCTGCAGCAGGTTCACCAGGACCAGGCCGAGCAGCAACGAAACCAGCGAGGCCGAGACGAACCACAGCATCGCCTTGCCGCCGATCCGCCCGACCGCCCTGATGTCGCCCATATGGGCGACGCCGACCACCAGGGTCGAGAACACCAGCGGCGCGATGATCATCTTGATCAGGCGCAGGAAGATGTCGGTGAACAGGGAGATGTAGCCGGCGATCGCCTGCGCGGCCCGCGGATCGGGCCATAATTCGTGGCAGGCATAACCAACGCCGATGCCGAGCAGCATGGCCAGGACGATATAGGTGGTCAGCTTCTGCATGCGAGGGCGCTTCCCGGTTGGCGTTGCCGCGACAGGAATACGGCAATACCCCACGATGGGTGAGCGCGGCGCGGTTCGGCACGGCAGGAAACCGGGCGCCTGCCATGCGCGGTTCACCATTGCGTTTACTGCCTGGTGCCGTCAGCGCCAATGGCGCGGGGGTGGGACTGCGTTGCCCCCCGGCAATGTCCTGTGCGAACATGCGGCCCCTTCGGCTGCCATCGTCATCTGTCGTTCCAGGGCGGTCCCATGTCTGCTTCCCCCAAGACCTTCCGTTCGCTCTACGCCCACGGCTTCGCCCGGGTCGCCGCCTGCACCATCGCCACGTCCCTGGCCGTTCCCGCGCGGAACGCCGAGGCCGTGCTGGCGATGGCGCGCGACTGCGACCGGCAGGGCGTGGCGCTGGCGATCTTTCCCGAACTCACCTTATCGGGCTACTCGATCGAGGATCTGCTGCTGCAGGACGCCGTGCTCGATGCGGTTGAGCAGGCGATCGCGACCGTGCTGGCGCAATCCGCCGACCTGACCCCGGTGCTCGTCATCGGCGCGCCGCTGCGCCATGCCGGGCGCGTCTACAACACCGCCCTGGTCATCCACCGGGGCCGGCTGCTGGGCGTCGTGCCGAAATCCTACCTGCCGACCTATCGCGAGTTCTACGAACGCCGCCAGGTCGCGGCCGGAGACATGCTGCGTGGCGAGATCCTGCTCGCCGGCCAGCGCGCCCCGATCGGCAACGACCTGCTCTTCGCCGCCGGGGACGTGCCGGGCTTCGTGCTGCATGTCGAGATCTGCGAGGATTTCTGGGTCCCGGTGCCGCCGAGCGCCATGGCGGCGCTGGCCGGGGCGAGCGTGCTCGCCAATCTCTCCGGCAGCCCGATCACCATCGGCCGCGCCGACAGCCGGCGCCTGCTGGCGCAATCCGCCTCGGCGCGCTGCCTCGCCGCCTATCTCTATGCCGCGGCCGGCACCGGCGAGAGCACCACCGACGTGGCCTGGGACGGCCAGGCGATGATCTTCGAGAACGGTGTGCGCCTCGCCGAGGCCGAGCGCTTCCTGCCGGACGGGCAGGTGCTGGTTGCCGACATCGATCTCGATCTGCTGCGCCAGGAGCGCATGCGGATGGGCACCTTCGACGACAACCGCCGCAGCCATGCCGCCGTCACCGATGCGTTCCGCACCGTTTCCTTCCGCCTCGACCCGCCCGACCTCGATCTCGGTCTGCAACGGCCGCTGGAACGTTTTCCCTTCGTGCCGGCTGATCCGGGGCGGCTCGCGCAGGATTGTTACGAGGCCTACAACATTCAGGTCGCCGGGCTGGTGCAGCGGCTGCGCGCCACCGGCCTGCAACGCGTGGTCCTGGGCATCTCCGGCGGCCTCGATTCCACGCATGCGCTGATCGTCGCGGCCCGGGCGATGGACCGGCTCGGCCTGCCCCGGACCAATATCCTGACTTTCACCATGCCCGGCTTCGCCACCGGCACGGCCACCAAGGCCAATGCCTGGCGGCTGATGCGCAGCCTCGGCACCACCGCGCAGGAGCTCGACATCCGCCCCGCGGCGCGACAGATGCTGGCCGATATCGGTCATCCCTTCGCCGGCGGCGAGCCGGTCTATGACATTACCTTCGAAAACGTGCAGGCGGGGCTGCGCACCGACTACCTGTTCCGCCTCGCCAATCAGAACGGCGCCATCGTTCTCGGCACCGGCGATCTCTCCGAACTGGCGCTCGGCTGGTGCACCTATGGCGTCGGCGACCAGATGTCGCACTACAACGTCAATGGCGGCGTGCCGAAGACGCTGATCCAGCACCTCATCCGCTGGGTGGTCGAATCCGGGCAGTTCGCCGCGGAGGTTGGCGAGACGTTGCAGGCGATCCTGAATACCGAGATCTCACCCGAGCTGGTGCCGGCCGAGGAAGGTGCCGCGCCGCAGAGCACGGAATCCTATATCGGCCCCTACGCACTGCAGGATTTCCATCTCTATTACACGTTGCGCCACGGGTTCCGCCCGTCCAAGGTCGCCTTCCTGGCCTGGCATGCCTGGGCGGACGCGGCGCGCGGCACCTGGCCGCCGCATTTTCCGCCGGACCGGCGGCGGGAATTCACCCTCGCCGAGATCCGTCACTGGCTGGAACTGTTCCTGCGCCGCTTCTTCGCCTTCAGCCAGTTCAAGCGCTCGGCCATGCCGAACGGGCCGAAGGTTTCGGCCGGCGGCGCGCTGTCGCCGCGCGGCGACTGGCGGGCGCCCTCCGACGGCAATGCCGCGGTCTGGCTGGAGGAACTGGAGCGCAACGTTCCACCGGCCTGAGAGCCTGTTTGACCATCGGATTCCAATAAGGAGCGCTGCCACACACGGTGTTCATTCCCGGCTCCGGGAAGATCCGGAGCCGGAAAACGCCCGTTTGGTGATGGCCCAATGTTCGCCTGCGCGGAGAACATATGGGCCACGCGCGGTTGTGTTGGGCCAGGCAGGCGGCATACCGGTACCAGGGGAATGGTACCTTTTGGCTCAATGGACGCGCATCGAAACTGGGGAGTAGTTTTGCGCCGGGTTTGTGGGAAAAATTCCCACATAGCTCGAGCCGGCTAAGTAAACTTTATGGTTTGTGGCCGGTAAAACTGACTTTCTTCTCACTTGTATTAAGGACATGGCCAATGGATAACGAAAATTCCAAGCTGATCGAGCTGACAGACGCCGAAGTTGACATGGTCTGTGGCGGCAGTTGCGACGTCCCGCCGCCGCCGCGGAAAGATCCTCGATCCCATCGCCGCCATATTCACGATCCGCATCAACACGGCAGGTACAACGACTAGCGACTAAAGAGCAAAGCGGTTGCCCTGAGTCCTGTCACTCAGAGCAACCGCGCGCAGGATCTGGGAAATCAGCCGATCACTGACGAGCTGACGCGCGATCAGTGATACCAACCGCCCTAAATTTTGACCGATGCCCAGGCACGCTGAGTGATGGACTTGATGGTGTCTGGGGTAGCCATCAGAAAGTTCCAGGCATCCAGGCAAGCGACCAGGATGGCGTTGTAGCTGTTCCATACGCGCAGACTGAGCTTGTTGGCCCGCAGATATTCCCAGACGTTCTCCATCGGGTTCAATTCCGGCGCGTAGGCTGGCAGGCGCAGCAGGCTGATGTTGTCGGGCACAGGCAGGCGTTGGCTGGGCTGGTGCCATCCGGCCCCGTCACAGACCAACACAGCGTGCGCGCCGGGTGCCACCTGCCGGCTGATCTCGATCAGATGCTCGGCCATGGCTTCGCTGTTGACCGCCGGCATGATGATCGCGGCACCAACAGCCCGTTCGGGGCAGATGGCACCGAACAGGTAGGCAGAATCATGACGATTATCGCGTACCGCCCCCGGACGCGAACCACGCGGCGCCCAAACGTAGGTCAGCGTACCTTGCTGTCCGACCCTGGCTTCATCCTGAAACCAGATCTCGATCGGCTTGTCGGTAGCACCCGGTGGCAGCGCCGCGGTTACCAGGTCGGCAAAGTTTTTTTGAAAGCCTCCTGGGCATCAGCATCCTTCTTGGGATGGCAAGGCCGTGGCTTCAGGGGCACCAGATCCAGCCGATGCAACAACTTGCTGACCGTACGCTCATGGATGTCCACGTCGTAGCGCGTGGCGATCTGCTGGCGGAGGTCAACGCAGCGCCAACGAACTACGCCGTCGCGCTCCGGGTCTGGACCCGCCACCACCAACGCTTTCAGCTCCTGCATCTGTTCGGCCGTCAGCACAGGTGGCCGGCCTTCGCGCGGTTGGTCTGCCAGTCCGGCAATCCCCTCCGCATTATAGCGGTGTACCCAATCCCGCAGCGTCTGCCGGTCCATCCCGCCGGCCGCCGCCGCCTCGGCCCGCGAAGCGCCTTCCAGAACCATCGCAAGGGCCAGCAAGCGACACGACACACGCCCATCCCGCGTGCGCGATGCCTCGCGCCGCAGGTCAGCCGCATCAAACTCCCGCCGCGTGATCGTCACCGCCCGGCCCATGTCCCCTCCCGTCATTTGACCCGACAACCAGAGTGAACCGAACCAGCGCCAGTCCGAAACTCACATAAGAGTCAACACTTTGGGCGGCTGGTATGAGTTGCCAAAAACGCCCGACGACCATGACGGCTTGCTCGCCCGATTCCGCGTCAACGAAGCGCTGAATGGTATGCTGCGCGTCAGCGGGGCGGGGTCAGCCGCATTTCGACCAGCCGCAATGCAGGCAGCTCAGGCAGCCTTCTTCCTTGATCAGTCCCGGCTGGCTGCATTTCGGGCAGAACGTTCCCGGGGCGGCGCCGGCCACCGGTGCCGCCGCGGCGGCGCGTCCCGGGCCGGTCGGCGTCAGGAAGCCGATATCGACCATGTGACGTTCAAGGATGTCACCGATCGCGGCCACCAGCGAGGGCACATAGCGGCCATTGGCCCATTGCCCGCCGCGGGGGTCGAAGACCTGCTTGAGTTCCTCGGCGACGAAGGACACTTCTCCGCCGCGGCGGAACACCGCGCTGATCATCCGCGTCAGCGCCACCACCCAGGCGTAGTGCTCCAGCGCCTTGGAATTGATGAAGACTTCCAGCGGACGACGGATACCTTCGTGCTCGATGTCGTTCACGGTCACGTAGAAGGCGTGATCGGTGTCCGGCCAGCGCAGCTTGTAGGTGGCGCCGCTCAGCTTGTCGGCGCGCACCAGCAGGTCGGCGGTGGAATCGCTCACGGCGGGGGCAGGAGAGGGTTCCGCCGGCTTCACTTCCAGAACCGATCCGGTCACCTCGTTCGGCCGGTAGGTGGTGCAGCCCTTGCAGCCGGACCGGTAGGCATCCCGATAGACTTCCTTGAAGTCCTCGAAGCTGATGTCCTTCGGCACGTTCACGGTCTTGGAGATGGCGCTGTCCACGTGGCGCTGCACCGCGGCCTGCATGCGGACATGCTCGGACGGCGCCAGATCCTGGGCGGTGACGAAATGTGCCGGCAGCGCGGCCTTGGCGCCGAAGGCGTGGCGGTAGCGGCGGACGGCGAAGTCCGACACTTCCTCCTCGCGGGTGCTGCCGTCCTTTTCGCGCACGCGGCGCACATAGCTGTGCGCGAACACCGGCTCGATGCCGCTGGAGACATTGTCGGCAAGCAGGGAAATCGTGCCGGTCGGCGCGATCGAGGTGAGCAGGGCGTTGCGGATCCCCGCCTCGGCGATCCGCTCGCGGATATCGGCCGGCAGGGCCTGGATGGTTTCGCCGGCGAGATAGGCGTCGCGGTCGAACAGGGGGAACGGCCCCTTCTCGGCGGCCAGGCGGCAGGAGGCACGGTAGGCGGCGTGGCTGATCGCCTCGGCCCAGTGCCCGGCCTGTGCCGCGGCTTCCGGCGAGCCGTAGCGCAGCCCCACCATCATCAGCGCGTTGGCCAGGCCGGTGATGCCAAGCCCGATCCGGCGCTTGACCAGGGCTTCCTGGCGCTGCTCCTCCAGCGGGAAACCGGAGACGTCGATGGTGTTGTCGAGCATGCGCACGGCCGTGCCGACCAGGTCGGCCAGTTCGTCGCCGTCGATCCGCGCGTCCGGGGTGAAGGGGCTGCGCACCAGCCGGGCGAGGTTGATCGAGCCAAGCAGGCAGGCGCCATAGGGCGGCAGCGGCTGCTCGCCACACGGATTGGTAGCCTGGATGGTCTCGCAATAGGCCAGGTTGTTGCGGGCGTTGATGCGGTCGATGAAGATCACGCCCGGCTCGGCGTAGTCATAGGTCGCGCGGGCGATGGCGTCCCAGAGCTCGCGCGCCCGGACGGTGCGGTAGGTGGTGCCGCCGAAGACCAGCGGCCAGTCCGCGTCGCGGTCCACTGCCGCCATGAAGGCGTCGGTGACCAGCACCGAGAGATTGAAGTTGCGCAACCGCCCCGGTTCGCGCTTGGCGGCGATGAAGGCCTCGATGTCGGGGTGGTCGCAGCGCAGCGTCGCCATCATCGCGCCGCGCCGGGCCCCGGCGGACATGATGGTCCGGCACATCGCGTCCCAGACATCCATGAAACTGAGCGGACCGGAGGCATCCGCGCCCACGCCCCGGACCGGCGCGCCGCGCGGGCGCAGGGTCGAGAAATCGTAGCCGATGCCGCCCCCCTGCTGCATGGTCAGCGCGGCTTCGCGCAGATGGGTGAAGATGCTGGCGAGGTCGTCCTCGATGCTGCCCATCACGAAGCAGTTGAACAGCGTCACGCGCCGGTCGCTGCCGGCCCCGGAGAGGATCCGCCCGGCGGGGAGGAAGCGGAAATCGGTCAGCGCCCCGTGGAAGCGCTCTTCCCAGAGCTGCGGCTCTTGCTCCGCCGCGGCCAGGGCATGTGCCACGCGCCGCCAGGAATCCTCGACAGTGGCGTCGAGGGGCGTGCCATCGGGTGTCTTGAGCCGGTACTTGGCATCCCAGATCTGCCGTGAGATCGGGGCGAGACTGTCTGCGACCCTGGTCAGGGCAGAAGCGGGGATGTCCATACGCGTGTCTCCTGTGATCTGCGTCACCCGTCCGATTCGGTGAAACCGCGTCCCGCCCTTCCTTTGCGGCGAGCGTCGCCACAACGCAAGCCGACGATGCGGCAGGAGCGAGGGGGAGGGCGTGGGCCGTGGGGATGCACGAAGATTCGTGTCAAATAAGCAATGATCTACGGATGTCACCAAATCTGAGCGGGATTTTCCGCTTTCATCGGCAACGATGTTTTGTCAGTGCAAAGGTCTTATTTTGCTCGCATGGATAGAATATTGGGTGTATTAGAACTTCTAAGGGTTGTATTTTGAAGAGGCGCTTCATCCGGGGCGCGCTTTATGGCAATCCAAAACACCATACGAACCACCATGGGTTGTCCGGGGTCGTGAACGCCGTTGCTTCGGATTGCTTCCTTCCGCGGCATGCCGTGCCGGTCTCGGGTGGCTCCGTTCCACGGCTTTGCCCTTCGCTACCGTAACAGCACTCAGCACGGACGCCTCGCCATGCTTTCATTGCGCTCGTCGCCGGCAGAATTGCCGGGTCCCGATGACCATGGTGCGGAGCCCCTGCAGGCGCGCCTGCGTCGTGCCACGGCGCCGGTGCACGCCGAGCTGGAACGGCTGCTGGGCCTTCCGGCCTCGGTGCGTGACATCGACGATTACGCCTGCTGCCTGCGTGCTCATCTCGGCCTGCACGAGCCGCTGGAGGCGGCGCTGGCCCGTTTCGGTGACTGGGATGCCGCCGGCATCGACCTGCCCGCCCGCCGCCGCGCGGCGGCGCTGACGGTCGATCTGCGGGCGCTCGGCCATGATCCTGCTCAGGTGACCCGCGCCCCGGTGGAGGCGCTGCCTGTCCTGCCCACTTTCCACGAAGCCCTGGGCGCGCTGTATGTGCTCGAAGGCTCCACGCTCGGCGGCCGCGTCATTGCCCGTGATCTCAGGCAGCGCCTGGGTCCGGACATCGCCGCGGCGCTGGCTTTCTTCGATGGGCGTGGCGATGCGGCGGGCAGCGCCTGGCGCGGTTTCTGCGCCGCGCTGAATGCGCATGGCGCCGCCCATCCCGATGCCGCCAGGCGCGTCGTGACCGGCGCCCAGCGCAGCTTCGCCGCCTATGTGTCCTGGTTTTCCGCTGCTTTCCAGGGGACCGGAAGCGGCTCATGAGCGACCTCGTCGAGGCCCTGACAAGCTGCGACCGCGAGCCGATCCACGTTCCGGAGGCCATCCAGCCGCACGGGGCCCTGCTTGCCGCGGAAGGGCCTGATCTCGTGGTCACCCATGCCAGCGCCAACCTGGCCGCCTTTCTCGGCGTCGCGCCGCAGGATGCCCTCGGGCGCCGGCTCGCCGATCTGATCGGGGCGGAGGCCACCCGGGCGGCGCTCGCGTCCCTCGGTGGCGATGTCCGCGCACCGGGGGCGGCGATCCTGCCCGGCCTGCCGGCGCGGCCCGGCGATACGCCGCCATCCCTCGGGTTGTCCATCCACCGTGCCGACGACCACCGCATCTGCGTCGAGATCGAGCCGGTCGCGGAGACGGCCGGGCATGGCCCGGACCGTGACCGCGCCGGAGAGGTGATGCGTTCGCTGTGGCAGGCGCGCTCGCCCGACGACCTGTTCGCGATGACGACGCGTGCCTTGCGGTACCTGACCGGCTTCGATCGTTGCATGGTCTACCGCTTCGACGCGGACGGGCATGGCGCGGTGGTTGCCGAGGATCGCGCGGCCGGGCTGGAATCGTTCCTGGACCTGCACTATCCGGCCAGCGACATTCCCCGGCAGGCGCGGCGCCTCTATCTGCTGCAGCGTGTCCGCGCCATTCCCGACGCCGTGTACGACCCCGTGCCGCTGCTGGCGGACCTGGCACAGCCGCCCTCGCGGCTCGACCTGTCGTTCTGCTCCCTGCGCAGCGTTTCGCCGGTGCATCGGGAGTATCTGCGGAACATGGGCGTGCGGGCGACGATCGCCGTGTCGCTGGTGCACGACCATGCGCTCTGGGGGCTGCTGGTCTGTCACAACATGACCCCCCGCCGCATTCCGGCCGACATGCGGGCGCTGTGCGAGCTGCTGGGCCAGCGCCTGTCGATCCTGCTCGCCGGGCTGGAGGCCAGGGCGGCCAACGCCGAGCGGGCTGTCCGGCAGGCGGCGTTGCGCGACATCATCGCCGTGCTGGAGCAGGACCAACCCTGTCTCACCGGGATGCTCGCGCAGGCGGGGGAGGCGCTGCTGCGGCTGGTGAACGCCGGTGGCTGCGTGGCCCGCTTCGGCGGGCGGGTCATGACGCTCGGCCACACCCCGCCCGAGCCGGTGGCCCTGCAGGTGATGGCGCAGCTCCGCCTGCGCTCGGCCGGCGACGTGGTCGCCGAGCCGGCGCTGGCGACCAGCGTGCCCGGGGTGGCGCCTTTCATGGCCTGTGCCGGGGGCGCCATGCTGCTGCCCTTGCTGCACGGCATGGATGACGGCGTGCTGTGGTTCCGCCCGGAGGTCACCACCGTCGTGACCTGGGGTGGCGACCCGGCGAAGGCGACCATCCCGGACCGGTTGACCGGGCAGCTCTCTCCCCGCAAGTCCTTCGCCATCTGGCGCGAAGAGGTGCGCGGGCGGTCGGTGCCCTGGCGTGACCTCGACCTGGTCATGGCGCGGACGCTGCGGCGGGAGATCGGCACCGTGCTGCTCCGGCGCTCGGAGGTCGAGCTGCTGCGCTCGCGCGCGCTCGATCCGCTCACCGGCCTGCGGAACCGGCTCGCCGTCCAGGACCGGCTCGACAGCCTCGCTGCGGCGACGCCGGCGCTGCCTGCGGCGATGCTGGTGGTCGATCTCGACCGCTTCAAGGCCATCAACGAAGGCCACGGCCACGAGATCGGCGACCGGCTGCTCGGCAGCGTCGCCGACCGGCTCGTCACCGTGGTCGGGCCGGAGCCGCTGCTGGCCCGGGTCGGCAGCGACGAGTTCGCGGTGCTTTGCACCGACATCCCGCCCGGGCAGGCGGAAGCGCTGGCCCGGCAGATCCGGCTGGCTTTCGAGCTGCCCTTCGAGCTGGATGGCCGCCCGGTCCAGACCTGTATCAGCATCGGCATCGCCCACACCGCCACTTCCGGCGGTCCCCGCGACCTGCTGTCCGCGGCCGATGCCGCCATGCACGCGGCCAAGCGCCGCGGCGGCAATTGCGCCGTCGTCTTCACCGAGGGCCTGCGCCAGGCGGCGGCGGAGCGGCTGGAACTGGAGCAGGACCTGCACGCCGCGCTGCGGGAGGGGGGGCGGCAGTTCGAGCTGCATTACCAGCCGGTGGTCAGGCTCGACGCGGCCGACAGCCTGCGCTCCTTCGAGGCGCTGCTGCGCTGGAACCATCCGACCCGTGGCCGCATCCCGCCCGATGCCTTCATCCCGCTCGCCGAGGAAACCGGCCTGATCGAGCTGCTCGGTGACTGGGTCCTCGAAGCCGCCCTGGCGCAGCTCGCCGACTGGTGGGCCGGGGCCGGGCCGGGCGGGGGGCCGCAGGTCGCGGTGAACATCTCCCCGCTGCAGGCGCGGCGCCGGGGCTTCGCCGCGCATATCGGCCAGCGCCTGCGCGCCCATGGCCTGCCCGCCGAGGCGCTCTGGCTCGAGGTCACCGAACGGATCCTGGCCGACGAGGCGGCCGCCGCGGTGCTCGCCGGGATCCGCGCGCTTGGCGTGCGGGTCGCGGTGGATGATTTCGGCATCGGCTATTCCTCGCTGTCCTACCTGCACCGGCTGCCGGCAGATGTGATCAAGCTTGACCGTAGTTTCCTGCCCGAAGATGGCGGCGCCGATGACGGGGGGGCGGAGGCGTTCGTGGCTGCGGTGATCCGCCTGGTTCACACGGTCGGGCTGAGCCTCATTGCCGAGGGGGTCGAAACCGAGGCGCAACTGGCCTTGCTGCGGCGGGCGGGATGCGATGCCGTGCAGGGATATCTGCTCGCGCGTCCGATGCCGGCGCAACCGGCCGGGGCGCTGCTGCGGGCCGGCCCGGCGGAGATGCCCTGGCACGGTGTCCTGGCACGGACGGCCACTGCGGCCCTGGGTCCCGCCGGGCCGCGACCGGGACCGGCCGGTGAGCGGGCCATCGGCTGCGACGAGGCCACCGGTGTCCTCGACCGGCGCGGCTTTGCCCGGCGTGCCGCCGGCATCCTGGCCGGGAAAGAGGGCTGCACGCTTGTCCTGATCGAGGTCAGGGGCACGCCGGCCGCCGTGGCACCCGGGGACGGAGCCGCCCCCGCGCTGCTGCTGGGCGTGGCCGACCTGCTGATGACGTACACGCGCCGGGCCGACCTGGTCGGCCGCCTGGGGGGGCGCCGCTTCGCCATTCTGATGCCCGGCCTGGCGACCACCACCGAAGCCAACCTCATCGCCGCACGGCTGCGCCGGACCCTCGCCGTGGCGACCGTCCCGACCCCGTCCGGGCCGGTGCGCGCAAGCTGTGGCGTCGGCGTTGCCTGCGTGCCGGCCCGTTCGCCGTTTCCTGGTCTGGACCGCCTGATCGCGCGCGCCGAGGCCGTGTTGCCCCGCATCGGACGCGTTCGCCGCACCGTGGCCCATCCTGGCGGGAAGATCTGAATGAATGCCGTGCTTCCGCCCGCCGCCTCTCCCGTATCCCGTTTCCAGCAGGCGCCGCCGTCGTGAACAGTCTCGCTTCGTCCAGGCTTTCCGGCGATCTCGACGTCACGGCCTGCGATCTCGAGCCGATCCATATTCCCGGGGAGATCCAGCCGCATGGCGCGCTGCTGGTGGCCGATGCCGCATCCGACGAGGTTACCCACGCCAGTGCCAACCTGGCCGCGTTGCTCGGCTGCGCGCCCGAAGCCGCGTTCGGGCGTCCCCTGAAGGCGCTGCTGGGCCAGGCCGCGCCGCAGGCAGGCCTGCCCGAGGAGTTCGTCCTTGCCGATGCCTGCTTGCCGGCCGGTCCGCTCACGGTCAGCCTGCGGCGGTACGAGGCGCGGATCTTTGCCGAGTTCGAGCCGGTCGCGGGACCTGACGAAGCGGCCCCGAACCTGCCGGAGATGGGGGCGGTGCTGCGGGATCTGCGCCGCGCGCGCAACAGTGACGAACTCTGCGACAGTGCGGTGCGCTGGTTGCGCCGGATCAGCGGCTATGACCGCACCATGGTCTATCGCTTCGACCGCGACGGCCATGGCGAGGTGGTGGCCGAATCGCGGGCTGAGGGTCTCGATCCCTATCTTGGCCTGCGCTACCCGGCGAGCGACATCCCCCGCCAGGCCCGGCGCCTCTATGTCCGCCAGCCGGTGCGCACGATTGCCGATGTCGCGGCGGTGCCGGTGCCACTGCTCGCCGGGCCCGGGATCGGGGGGGAACCGGTCGACATGACCTGCTGCCAGTTGCGCGGCGTGTCGCCGATCCACCTCCACTATCTCCGGAACATGGGGGTCGGTGCGTCCTTCGCGGTCTCGCTGCTGCGCGATGACCAGCTCTGGGGCCTGCTGATGGGGCATCACCGCACCCCGCGCCGGGCCACGTCCGGGTTGCGTGGGCTGGGGGACGTGATCGGCCAGTTGCTGTCCCTGACCCTGCATGTCTTCGAGGAAAGGGAGCGTTTCGACGACCGGCTGAGCCGTCAGGTCGGCCTGCGCAACCTGGCCGAGGCGGTCGCCCGCAGCGAGGCGCCGGTTGCCGAGGCCCTTGCCGTTGCCGGGCCGCTGCTCGGGATCGTCCGGGCGAGCGGGGCGACGATCACCATCGGCGGGCATACCGTCTCCGCCGGCCAGGTGCCGCCGCCGGATCTCGCGGTGGCGGTGCAGGCGCAGTTGCTGCGCATGGCGCTGGGTGATGTTGCCGCCAGCAACGAAGTCTCCGCCCTCCTGCCCGAAGCCAGGGCCCATGTCGATCTGGCCGCCGGGGCGATGGTGCTGCCGATCCTGCATGCGCCCGGCGATGCCGTCGTCTGGTACCGGCCGGAAGTGGCGCAAACGGTGCGCTGGGGCGGTGATCCGCGCAAGGCGGTGACGACCGATCCGGCGACCGGGCAGCTCAATCCCCGTGCTTCCTTCGCGGCCTGGCGCGAGGAGGTGCGCGACCGGTCAGTCCCCTGGAACGATGTCGACAAGGACATCGCCCGCGATCTGCGTGCCATCGTGGGCGAGGCGCTGCTGCGCCGGGCCGAGGCGGAATTGCGCCGCCTGCGCGACACCGACCCGCTGACCGGCCTGCCGAACCGCCGGAGCGTGCAGGAGCGCCTCGACGCGATCGCCGCCGGGCTGATGCCGCAGCGGGTCACGCTGGTGTTTCTCGACCTCGACCGCTTCAAGCAGGTCAACGACACGCTCGGCCATGCCGCGGGTGACGCCCTGCTGGTGCAGGTCGCCGGGCGGCTGCGTGAGGTGGTGCCGCCCGAGCAACTGGTGGCGCGGCTCGGCGGCGACGAGTTCGTCGTGCTCTGCACCGGGCTGGAGGCCGGCGGGACCGAGGCGCTGGCCGAGCGCATCCGGGCGAAGTTCGCCGTTCCGTTCGATCTCGCCGGGCGGCCCTACCAGGCCCATGCCAGCATTGGCGTGGCCGACAGTGACCGCGCCGGTCGGGGCGGTTCGGCGTTGCTGACGGCTGCGGACACCGCGATGTATGCGGCCAAGCGGCTGGGCGGCAACCGGGCCGAGACTTTCTCCGTGCCGGTGCCGGCCGATGCCATGCCCAGGAACACGCTTGAGCAGGATCTGCGTGCCGCCATGCTGGCGGATTGCGAGCAGTTCTTCCTTGACTTCCAGCCTATCGTCGCGCTTCCCCAGGGCACGCTGCGCGGCCTGGAGGCGTTGCTGCGCTGGCAGCATCCCGACCGCGGTGTCATCGGCCCGGCCGAATTCTTCCCTCTCGTCGAGAAAGCCGATCTGGGGGGGGCGGTCGGCGTGCGGGTGCTGGATGCGACGCTGCGCCAGGTGCGGCGCTGGGCGGCGCGGCTGCCGGCGGGGCGGACGATGCCGTTCGTCTCGGTCAACATGACCGCGCGGCAGTTGATGCATCCGGATTTCGTCGTCACGGCGCAGCGGCTGCTGGCCAGTTACGGCGTTGCGGTGGGGGCGCTGTGCATCGAGGTGAAGGAAGATGCCTTCACCCATGCGGCCGCTGCCGCCACCCTGGCGGAACTGCGCCGTCGCGGCATCCGGGTGTCGGTGGACGATTTCGGCGCCGGCTACTCCTCGCTGTCGCAACTGCGCCTGTTGCCGGCCGATGAAGTGAAGCTGGACAGTGCGTTGCTGCCGCGGGCCGGCGCGGTCCTGGCCGCGAGCCATGCGGGGTTCCTGCAGGCGGTGTTGCATCTGGCCCGCAGTGCCGGGCTGGAGGTCATGGCCAAGGGGATCGAGACGCCGTCCGGCCTCGCCGTGGCCGTTCGCAGCGGGATCGACGCGGCCCAGGGATTCGCGCTGGCGCGGCCGATCGCCGCGGCCGATGTCGCCGCCATTCTCGCCGCGGGACGGGCGCGATCATGGCGCGCGGTCATCCTGGAGGCGACGGAAGCGCAGGCGGTGGCGGCCGGGCCGCAGGATGTCGCCGGTGAGCCCGCCGCGCTGGTGCCTCCCGACATGCTGATGGCGGCGGGATGGCGTCTGGCCGCCGGCGGTGGCGATCTCTGCCTGGCCCGGTTCTCGCCGCTCGGCCTGGAGGCGATCGCGCGTGAGCGCGGTCGCGCGGAGGCCGAAGCCGTCATGATGGATGCCTTGCGCGCCCTGCGCCGCGCGGCCCGGGGGACGGACACGCTGGCACAACTTGGTGATGCCCAGATCGCGGTGCTGATGCCCGGGCTGGATCGGGTGCGGGCCCTGCGCATCGTCCGCCGCCTGCGCGAGGCCGCGCGCACCGCCCGGGGGGGCGCGGGCATGCCCGACTTCGCCGTGGGTTTCGCCGTGACCGATGGCGATTGGCCGGAACGCATCCTGCAACTGATGCTGCGATCCGGGCAGGCGCTCGATCAGGCCGCTGCCGCCACCGGCAGGACAGGCGAGCCGATCGCGGAAAACTGATGCGGCCTCTTCGCCGGGGCCGGCGACGCGGTGTTGAACGGATCGCTTGCCGCCGCTGCGCCACAAGATGAAGCTCATGGCAGCCAGGGAGGAACCGGCCATGACCAGGGAATGGCAGTACCAGGTGCGGCTCGATCTCGGCGAGGCGCTGGCCGAGGCGGCCCGGCGCGATCCCGCCAATCCGGCGCTCCGGCCGCTCATGGAGGTGCTGGCGCGGCACAAGGCGCGCCTGGTCTGCCAGTACGATGCCTTCGCCGAATACGTTGCCGAGGCCGAAAAGAACGGTCCGGAGAATTTCCCGCTGTACCGGTGGACGAAGCTGACCATCGACGATCCGGACAAGATGAAGAAGTATCTTGGATCCTTTGTGATCCACGTGGCCGGGCACGAGGTGTATGGCCGTGCGGCGGCGGACGCGCTCGAGGCGGAGCTGCTTCCCCTCGTGGATGACCATGCGGTGACGCGCGTCTACAAGCAGGACACCAATCCCGCGAACACCGTCCCGGTGCCGGCGCATCTGCGCTGAGCGGCCGGCGCGCCCGGGGGCGGGGAGGAGCGCAGCAGCGGCAGCAAGGTGCGCAGCCGGGCTGAATGCGCGATGTCCCCGCGCGCGGCCATCCGGGCGATGCGCCGGTCCAGCCTGCCGTTGGTGCCTTCCCAGGTCACGATGGCCAGGAAGGCGGCGATCAGCAGT